>CAVVQJ010000001.1:0-39116 GCA_963750385.1 uncultured Alphaproteobacteria bacterium
CGCGCTCGAGCGTTCGGACGCCGGCTTCGCGCGTGTAATGGCGGATGATCGCGCGCAGGCCCTCGTCGGTAAACTCCAGCTCGCCATCCTTGAGCCCATGCGCCTCGATCTGCTTGGGGATAAGGTGGCGCTTGGCGATCTCGACCTTCTCATCCTCGGTATAGCCTTCCAGCCGGATGATCTCCATCCGATCGAGCAACGCTTGCGGCATGTCGAGCGAATTGGCCGTGGTGACGAACATCACATCGCTAAGATCATAGTCGAGTTCCAGATAATGATCCTGGAACCGATTATTCTGTTCGGGATCGAGCACTTCGAGCAGCGCCGAGGCGGGATCGCCGCGGAAATCCTGGCCAAGCTTGTCGATCTCGTCGAGCAGGAATAGCGGATTGCTGGTCCCGGCCTTCTTGAGATTGGAGATGATCTTGCCCGGCAGCGAGCCGATATAGGTCCGGCGATGGCCGCGAATTTCGGCTTCATCCCGAACGCCGCCCAGCGATTGCCGCGCAAACTCGCGGCCCGTCGCCTTGGCGATCGACCGGCCGAGCGAGGTTTTGCCGACGCCGGGAGGCCCGACCAGGCACAGGATCGGGCCCTTCAGTCGGTTGGTGCGCGCCTGGACGGCGAGATATTCGACGATCCGGTCCTTGACCTTTTCAAGGCCATAATGGTCCTCGTCGAGAACCTGCTGGGCTTCGGCAATGTCTCGTTTGAGACGTGACTTCTTGCCCCACGGCAGGCCGAGCAGCACGTCGAGATAGTTGCGCGCTACCGTCGCCTCGGCCGACATCGGCGCCATGCCTGCAGTTTCTTAAGCTCGGCATTGGCCCTGCGTGCGCGCTTCCTTGGACAGGCGAGTCTTGCGGATTTTGGCGGCCAGCTCGTCGAGCTCGTCGCCGCCCTCCTCGCCCTCGCCCAGCTCGCGCTGGATCGCCTTCAATTGCTCGTTCAGATAATATTCGCGCTGGGTCTTCTCCATCTGGCGCTTCACGCGGCTGCGGATTTTCTTTTCGACCTGCAGCACACCAAGCTCGCCCTCCATGAAGGCAAACACCATCTCGAGCCGGCGCGGCGGCGTGAAGCTCGCCAAGCAGGGCCTGCTTGTCGGCGACCTTGATCGACAGGTTGGACGCGACCGCATCGGCCAGCATCGAGGATCGTCGATTTCGCCAAGCTGCATCGAGGTCTCGGCGGGAAGCCGCTTGTTGAGCTTGGCATAATTTTCGAACTGGTCGATGACCGACCGCATCAGCGCCTGGGCCTCGGGCCCCTCGGTTTCCTCTTCTTCGACCAGCTCGACCTCGGCCACCAGATGACCGTCGTCGTTCGCGCAAGTCGATCAGCCGCGCGCGCCGTGCGCCCTCGACCAGCACGCGCACCGTGCCGTCGGGCAGCTTCAGGAGCTGCATCGCCGTGGCGATCACGCCAAGATCATAAAGCGCGTCGCGATCGGGATCGTCTTCGCTGGGATCGAGCTGGGCGACCAGGAACAGCTCCTTGTCGCTGCCATCGCCGCCTCGAGCGCGGCCACGGACTTTTCGCGCCCGACGAACAGCGGGACGATGCGATGGGGAAAACGACGATGTCGCGAAGCGGAAGAACGGGAAGCGTACGAGTGGTCATGACCGCTCATATGGGCAGCGCCCAGCCTGCGGCGCAAGCCCGATCTAGGTCAGCCGTAGGCAACGAGCAGTGCCGGGGCCGAGATTCTGCAGCGCGTGCGTTGCGGCCGCGACCCCGATTGCCGTCCAACAATCCGCGCTGGCGCCAGACAACGAACAGGGTCGAAAAAATCAGGAAAGGCCACCAGATGATGAAGCCCCAGCTCGGCGCACCGAACGAATGTGCCGCTCCCCACAGAAGCGCACTCGTCGCGATGGCGAGGGCGGGTGACAGAAAGCGCTGCAGCACTCCAGCACCCCGGCCATGATCAGCGTTTCGACGATGGCGCGAACAACGACGAGCAGCAGGATCGCGGTCAATCCGCTGATTCCCTTGAAATCCGGCTTCGCCAGCTCCGGCGCGATCGTTCCGACGACCGTGGCGAGAGCAATGCTGCCGACCAAGCTTAGCAGCCAGCCGGCGACGAATCGCCAGCCACGCCCGCCGCGGCTCGCGCAGCGGCGCGGCAGGAATTCAGGAAACTGTCATCGAGGAGCCGGGCAGACGGCTGGGCCGTTGCCACCGATTAAGCTGCCGCGTCGCCGCCGGAGGACGCCGACTTTTCCTTCTTGGCATAGACCCGAACCGGATCCTTGCGGCCCTCGACACGTCCTTGTCGATATGGACCTCGTCGACGCCCTCCATCGACGGCAGGTCGAACATCGTGTCGAGCAGGATGCCTTCGAGGATCGAGCGCAGGCCGCGCGCGCCGGTCTTGCGCTCGATCGCCTTCTTGGCGACCGCATGCAGCGCGTCGTCGGAGAAGTCCAGCTCGACATCCTCCATGTCGAACAGCTTCTGATATTGCTTCACCAGCGCGTTCTTCGGCTCGATCAGGATCTTGACCAGCGCTGTCCTCGTCGAGATCCTCGAGCGTCGCGATGACCGGCAGGCGGCCGATGAACTCGGGGATCAGGCCGAACTTCAGCAGATCTTCGGGCTCGGTCGACTTGCAGCACCTCGCCGGTGCGGCGCTCATCCGGCGCGGCGACATGCGCGCCAAAGCCGATCGACTTGCCCTGCAAACGGTCGCCGATGATCTTTTCGAGACCGGCGAACGCGCCGCCGCAGATGAACAGGATGTTGGTCGTGTCGACCTGCAGGAATTCCTGCTGCGGATGCTTGCGGCCGCCCTGCGGCGGGACCGAGGCGGTGGTGCCTTCCATCAGCTTGAGCAGCGCCTGCTGGACGCCCTCGCCCGACACGTCGCGGGTGATCGAGGGATTGTCCGACTTGCGGCTGATCTTGTCGATCTCGTCGATATAGACGATCCCGCGCTGCGCCTTCTCGACGTTATAATCCGACGCCTGGAGCAGCTTCAGGATGATGTTCTCGACATCCTCGCCGACATAGCCGGCCTCGGTCAGCGTCGTCGCGTCGGCCATGGTGAAGGGCACGTCGAGGATCCGCGCCAGCGTCTGGGCGAGCAAGCGTCTTGCCGCAGCCGGTCGGGCCGATCAGCAGGATGTTCGACTTGGCGAGCTCGACCTCGTTGCCGGTCTTGGCGCCGTGGTTGAGCCGCTTGTAATGGTTGTGGACCGCGACCGAGAGGACGCGCTTGGCGCGCTGCTGGCCGATCACATAATCGTCGAGCACCTTGCAGATTTCCGCCGGCGTCGGAACGCCGTCGCGGGTCTTGACCAGCGCCGACTTGGTCTCCTCGCGGATGATGTCGTTGCACAGCTCGACGCATTCATCGCAGATGAACACGGTCGGGCCCGGCGATGAGCTTGCGCACCTCATGCTGCGACTTGCCGCAGAAGCTGCAGTAGAGCGTGCTCTTGCTGTCGCCGCCGCGAAAGCTTGGTCATAAAGTCCCTTGTCGTCCTCACGGCCGCGCATCGCCGCCGGCCGGCCATGCTAGCCCGCTTTTTCGCACAATCAAACTGTTAGAGGGTTAACGCGCGTCCCCACGCCCAAGTCGCCTGTCCCGAATATGGAGCGTCAGGGGCACAGGCGCAAGGGCCGTAAGGCTCAGGCGAACAGCGTGGTCAGCCAGTAGAAAGGGCGGCGACGCTGGCCGAGGCCGGAATGGTGATGACCCAGGCCATCACGACATTCTGCGCGACGCCCCAGCGCACCGCCGACTCGCGCCGCGCGACGCCGGCGCCGATGACCGCGCCGGTGATGGTGTGGGTGGTCGATACCGGAATGCCCAGCGCGCTCGCGCCGAACAGCATGATCGACCCGCCGGTCGAGGCGGCGAAACCCTGGTGCTGGGACAGTTTGGTGATCCGGCTGCCCATCGTTTCGATGATCCGCCAGCCGCCGGTCAGCGTGCCAAGGCCGATCGCGATATAGCAGCTGATCGCGACCCAGTGCGGAACATCGAAATCGCCGATGCAGATAGCCGGTCGAATAGAGCAGCACGGTGATGATCCCCATCGTCTTCTGGGCATCGTTGAGGCCGTGGCCGAGCGAATAGGCCGCCGCCGAGACGAGGTGGAGCGCCCGGAAGGTGCGCTCCGCCCCCTCGCGCGCTGGCCTTGACCAGCAGCCAGCTGCGACAGCAGCATGACCAGCATCGCCAGGATCATGCCGAGCAGTCGGCGACAGAGAGGATCGCAACAGCAGCGTCTTGTTGAGCCCGGTCCATTGGATCCCGGTCCAAGCCCGGCGTGGGCGACGCCGGCGCCGACGATCCCGCCGACCAGCGCATGGCTGGACGACGACGGGATGCCCTTGAGCCAGGTGACGACGTTCCAGAACATCGCCCCGACCAGCGCGCCGAACACCACCGCCGGCGTCACCAGATCCTTGTCGATCAGTCCCTTGCCGATCGTGTCGGCGACCTTGTGCAGGAGCTGGGAACCAGGCAAGCGTCAGGAAATAGGCCGCGAAGTTGAAGAAGGCGGCGAAGGCGACCGCCTGGACCGGGCCGAGCAGCTTGGTCGCGACCACCGTCGCGATCGAATTGGCGGCGTCATGCAGGCCGTTCAGAAAGTCGAACGCCAGCGCCAGGGCGATCAGGCCGATCAGCAGCGGAAGAGCGAGTTCGTGCATCGTTCAGCCCGACCTTCAGCTGTGGTCGATGACGATGCCGTCGATCTCGTTCGCGACATCCTCGAACGCGTCGATGATCCGCTCGAGATGCTTGAAGATTTCGCGCTGGACGATGAAGTCGATCGCGCTTGGCCGTCCCGATGCGCCTGGAACGCCTTCTTGAGCCCGGCGGAGTGGATTTCGTCGGCATGGCCTTCCATCCGCACCAGCCGCTCGGTCAGTTCGTGCAAGCGCGCGCCATTGCTGCCGACATCGCGCAGCAGCGGCATGCGCTTCGGCCACCAAGCCGCGCGGCATCGACGACGATCGCCGCCATGTCGCGCATTTCCGGCGTCGAAACTGTCGAATTCGTAGAGCGTCGACCGCCGAGGCCGCCGACTGCATTTCGTCGATCGCATCGTCCATCGCGCCGATCAGCGCGGTGATCGCGCTGCGGTCGAACGGCGTGAGGAAGGTCTGGCGGACGGTCTTCAGCACTTCGCGGATGATCTCGTCGGCGTCATGCTCGCGCTCGAAGATCTCGCGGATATGCTCGGCCGCTTGCCGCCGCCCTGGAACAGCCGGCCGGTCGCGTCGGCGGCCGCGACCAGCGCCACGGCATGCGCTTCGAACAGTTCGAAGAAGCCGCCGGTCTTGGGCAGCAGGCGTTGGAACCAGGCGAACATCGGACCCACTTTCGATTTTTCGGCGACCAGCCCGAGCATGCCGGTGCGCCGCGCCGCCTTGTTGAATTCGGATGCGCCGAACGAGCGGATCAGATCGCGCAAGATCGGGTTCCTCGACCGCGTCGGCGGCCTCGGCCAGGCTGAACCAGCGCCGCTCGCGCTCGTCCTTCTCCTTCCAGTCGTCCAGCTCCTCGCTGACCGCGCAGCGGGAAGACCTCGACGTCGGCCATCAGCGAGGCGCCGCTGCCCTCGCCGCTTGCGATAGCGATAGCTGCCGAGCAGGTCGGGCAGACCGACGCCGCGCACGCCGGCCTCCTCCTCGCCTCGATCGCGGCGGCGCGGATGCGGGTCGGCGCCGGCGGCAAGGTTGCCCTTCGGAATGACCCAGCGCTTCGGTCTCGCGGCTACGTGACCAGCAGGATCTGCACGGGCGCATCGAGCGCGCGGTCCGACATTGCGATAGGGCAAGGCGGCAATCTGGCGAATGGCGTGAATTCCCCTGATCGAGGCAGCGAGCAAAAGGCCCCGCCGCAGACGCGCGACGGGGCCTAGATGCGAGCGCATTCCGCCCGCAAGAAAAATGACGGTTTGGTTACGCGGGCGTGACGTCGGCCGCGCCGGTGCGTGTCGCCCTCGCCCGCGTCGGGACGCTTGTCGAACACCTCGTCGATCAGGCCGAATTCCTTGGCCTCGTCGGCCTCGAGGAACTTGTCGCGGTCCATCGCCTTCTCGATCTCCTCGATCGGCTGGCCGGTATATTTGGCATAGAGCGCGTTGAGGCGGGTGCGCATGCGCAGGATCTCGCGCGCCTGGATCTCGATGTCCGACGGCCATGCCCTGGGCGCCGCCCGACGGCTGGTGGACCATGATCCGGCTGTTGGTCAGCGCAACGCGCATCCCCGGCTCGCCCGCGGCGAGCAGGAAGCTGCCCATCGACGCGGCCTGGCCGATGCAGACGGTGCCGACCTTGGGGCGGATATATTGCATCGTGTCGTGGATCGCGAGGCCCGCCGTGACCACGCCGCCGGGCGAGTTGATGTACATGAAGATGTCCTTCTTCGGGTTCTCGAACTCGAGGAAGAGCAGCTGGGCGGTGATCAGCGAGGCCATGTGGTCCTCGACCGCGCCGGTGACGAAGATGATCCGCTCGCGCAGCAGCCGCGAATAGATGTCGAAGCTGCGTTCGCCGCGGTTCGATTGCTCGATGACGATGGGAACGAGGCCGCGAGACGATGTCCTGATGGTCCATGAGGAAATGCAGGTCCTTGCGTTGCGTGCGGCCCTACATCGGGCGGAATCGCGCAATGTTCAAGCCGCCACTGGCGCAGCCAAATGAAAGAGCGGCCGGGACATGCCCGGCCGCCCTCCCCTGTTTGGCGATCGTCAGGACCGCCGTTACATCTTCACGCTTCGCCCGAGCGTACGAAATAGCGTCCCGGAACGTCGTAGGTGCCTGGATCGTAATTATTGAGGCCGCAGCTGATGCAGCCCGGCGGATCCTTGTCGAACAGGTTGTTGACGCCCAGCGCGAAGCCGAACCGATCGGCGAAGCTCGGCGCGGTGAAGCGCAGCTGGACATCGGTGTAGAATCGCGAGCTCAGCTTGTTGCCGTTCTGCTGATTCCGTCACGCTCTTGATGTAGCGTCCGGTCAACGTCAGCGCCGAATGGCCTTGCCGTCCAATCGATGATGCCGATTGCCTTGTGCTTGGGAAATGCCTGGTCGGGGCTGCCCTGCTCGGTGCCTTCGCGGCTGATCTTGGCGATCCCGGTCGGCCGTCGGAACGATGACGTCATAGTTGAACAGGAAGGTGTTGTTGAACGTGAAGCCAAGCGTGCCCCAGCTCGGCCGGCGGCGGTGCGATAGGCGAAATTGACGTCGAGGCCGTCGGTGTTGATGCCGTCGATGTTCTGCAAGAACGCCCTGAGATCTGGGCGATCTGGCCCGATGCGGTCGCGAGTGACGGCGGCGCAGGCGACCGGGTCGATTGTCGACCACGCAACGATGCAGGATCGTCGCGGCGTCGAGCGGCTGGATCGCGTCCTTGATCTTGATGTTGTAATAGTTCGCCTCGATCGAGAAGCGCGGTATGAAGCCCGGGCTGTACACCGCGCCGAAGTTCCAGCCCTTGCGATGTTTCCGGCTTCAGGTTCGTCGTTGCCGCCGGTGATCACCGAAATCTGCGGATTATTCTGCTGATAGCCCGCCGGAACACCCTGCGCGGTGCAATTGGCGAGCGACGGCGCCGCGTTGGATTCTGGTCGGCCGAGCAGGGATCGGCGAGTTCCTGGTCGAAGCGCGACGGCGTGCCGAACAATTCGCCGATGGTCGGCGCCCGGAAACCCTGCCGAATAGCTGCCGCGCAGGCGCAGATCGGAGATCGGCTTCCAGTTGACGCCGCCCTTGAACGTCGTCGTGCGAACCCGAGGTCTGAATAATCCGAGAAGCGCACCGCGCCGTTGAGCTCGAGCAATTCGAAGAAGGGCCGATCGGCCAGCATCGGCGCATTGATTTCGGCATAGGCCTCGTTGACGTTGTAGCCGCCACTGGTCGGCAGCGCCGGAATGTCGGAGCCAAGGCCGGCGGCAACGATCGGATCGGGATCGAAGCGGCCCTTATAGTCGCGATGCTCGATGTCCGACCGCGAGGCCAAGGTCGCCGCCCGGAAGGGTCGAACAGGTTGCCCGAAACATTGGCGCTGACGCCCCACATGCTTCTGCTGGCTGCTGTCGTGCTGGGTGAAGCTGACGAAGTCGAGCATTCCCGGAGTGATCGAGCCGGCCCCGCCGAAGATGTTGAAGCGGAACGCAGGCCCCGGTGCAGGATGCGACCGGGTCCGAGCGCCTGGGACAGGTTGGCGGCGTTGATGTTGCCGAACACGGTCTGGTTGGCCTTGTTGCGCCCATAGAGGCCGTTGATGTCCCAGAACCAGTCGCTGCCAGCGAGCGCCGAACTTGCCGTCGAGCGTCGCGGTGCCGTATAGCGTGTTGACCTTCTGGTTGTAGCGGCGCGGTCCGCCTTCGATCAACGCGGCGGCCGATGAAGGCGAAATTGGCCAGGTTCGACGTCGTCAGACGCCCGAACGGAGTTGAACGGGTTGGTGGCGTCGATCGAGATGGTGTCGAGCAGATTGCCGTTGCCGGCGTCGGGCCCGACGAACAGCGGCAGCGGCGCCGCCTGGTTCTTCGAATTGCGGCGGTTGCGGATAATCTTGCGCGGTCAGATTGATGTCGCGGACCGAATTCCTGCTTGACATTGACAAAACCGCCGCAGCCGCTCGAGCGGCGTCAGGATGAAGTTGAATGGCGCGAAGTTGAAGCGATCGGCGGTGGTGAACGAGCGATAATCGGCCGGGTCGGTCGGGTCGGGCGGATTGTAGATCGACCGGACGCCGATCACCGGTCCCCGCAGCGTCAGATCGACTGACCGAGCGAAGATGATAACGCGCCCAGGGGCGTGCCGGAACTGCATCCGCCCGCCGGATCATGCCGTCGTCAGGAACGGATTGGGGAAAAGCGAAATGTCACGATCGCCCGAGCTGATCGGCTTTTGCTTTACATAATTGCCGCCGACCACGATCTGCGTCGCGCTGTCGTCGCCATTGCCCCAGCTGAATTGATAGTTTTGGGAATTGCCGTCGCCGTCGTCATAAACCGCCGATCTGGGCGAGGCGAGCAGTCCCTTCTGGCTTTTCTTGGTGATGATGTTGACCACGCCGGCGATCGCGTCCGAGCCATAGATCGCCGATGCGCCGTCCTGCAGGATTTCCACCCGCTCGATCATGCTTTCCGGGATCGAATTGAGATCGACCGAACCCGGAACGCCGCTGGCGGATGTCGCATTGACGAACCTCAGGCCGTCGACCAGCACCAATGTGCGCTTCGAGCCAAGGTAGCGAAGATCGATCTCCGCGGCGCCGGCGCCGACGCCGCCGCCGTCCGGCGGATTGCCGAAATTGCCGGAGTTGTTGAACTTGCCGTTGAGACCGCCGCCGGCGCTGGGCAAGCGCTGCAGCACATCATTGACCGAGTTCAGGCCGGTCTTGGCGATGTCCGCCTGGTCGACGAAGACGATCGGGCAAGTCCTGGCTTAGCGGGTCACGCCGGATGCGCGATCCGGTAACGACGATTTCGCCGCTTGAGCTCGGTTCGGAGGCCGCGGCCGGCGTTTCCGGCGCATCGGGCGGCGGCAAGGTGCTTTGCGCTGCGGCCGCGCTACCGATGACCAATGCGAGCAAGCCGGCTCCCGAACGAAGCCCAGTGGCGAAACGGCCCATTCATTATCTCCCCATTAAGTGAAGACCAATTAGGTCTTTCACTGAAACGGGACAGTAACAAACTGGGTGGTCAAGAGAAACGCGCCTCGACGAACGGCGCACTGTTGTTTTCCTGCTGTTACTTTTCGGTCACAGTGGGCGGACGGTGCGCAAGATAAGCGAGCCGCCGCACTTCGCGGCGCCCCCGGGTAACCGTATCCAGGATTAGCCCGGCGAAGAAGCTCAGGACCGCGACGATCACCATGCCGGTCGCCAGGATTGCGGTCGGGAAGCGCGGCACGAGCCCGGTCGCCAGATAGGTTACCACCAGCGGAATCGCGAGAACGACCGCGGCGATGATCAGCAGCGCTCCAAGGCCGCCATAAAACAGTACCGGCCGCTCAACTCGATAGAGCGTGCCGATGGTCTTCAAAATTCGCCAGCCGTCGCGATAGGTCGATAATTTCGATGCCGACCCTTCCGGCCGTGCGCCATAGGAGGTTTCCAGCTCCCCAACCGGCATCCTGAGCTCAAGCGCGTGGACGCTCATCTCGGTCTCGATCTCGAACCCCGCGGACAGAACCGGAAAGCTTTTGACAAATCGACGCGAAAAAACGCGATAACCGGAGAATATGTCGGTGAAGCTGTGCCCGAACAGACCCGACAGCAGGCTGGTGAACAGCCGATTGCCGATGACATGGCCGCCGCGATACGCCTCGGCCACTTCATGCTGGCGCGTGCCGACCACCATGTCGAGCTGTTCGTCGACCAGCATCCGCACCATTTCCGGAGCGGCCTTGGGATCGTAGGTCAGGTCGCCATCGGCCATGATGTAAATGTCGGCGTCGACGTCGGCGAACATGCGGCGAACCACATTCCCCTTGCCCTGCTGCCGCTCGGTACGCACGGTTGCTCCGGCCGCCATGGCAACCTTCACCGTCTGGTCGCTGCTATTATTGTCATAGACGTAGATCGCGGCCTCGGGCAGCGCCGTCCGAAAGCCGGCGATCGTTTCCGAAATCGCCGCTTCCTCGTTGTAGCATGGCAAAAGGACGGCAAGGCGCGGCGATGGCAGGCTTGTCAAACGATCCCCCTCTGGTCGGTTGGACAGCTTATAGGGAGGGATGGCCGCGCTTCGCTAGGCTGATTTGGCGCGGCCATCGACAAGACCGACGTGCCTGATGCTCGGCGATCGCGAGTTCGGCGCAGACCTTTACCGTGTCACGCCTGGCTCTCTTGCCTGTGGCCGCGGAGATTGCTTCAGCTTTTCGCTGCGGGCTTTTTGGCCGCGGTTTTCGTGGTCGGCGCCTTCTTAACGCCCGCCTTCTGCGTTTTTGAAGGTGTATCGGACTTCTTGGCCGCCTCCTTCTTGGGTTCGGCCTTCACCGGCTCGTCCTTCACCGGCGCGGATTTCTTGGACGCGGCCTTCTTGGCGGCGGGCTTTTTCGCGGACTTGGTCTCGCCCAGGTCGTGGCCGCAGCCCGGCCCGTGAACATGCCCCTCTTCGCTTTCCAGATCCGCTTCGAGTTCGGCGCAAGTCACGCTACGCTCGGTGACGTCGGCCTTGTCGAACAGGAAATCGACGACCTTGTCCTCATAAAGCGGCGCTCGAAGTTGCGCCGCGGCCATCGGGGTTTGCTGGATGTAGCGAACGAAGGCGTCGCGGTCTTTCGGCTGATATTGCGACGCGGCCTGCCCGACCAGGCGATTCATCTCTTGCTGGGTGACGTCGATGCCGTTGGCCGCGCCAATCTCCGACAACAGCAGGCCCAGGCGAACGCGGCGAACCGCGATATTGCGATAATCATCGGCGTCGCCCTCGATTTCCTTGAGCGCAGCGGCCGGGTCGGCCTCGTGGCTCGCCTCGTGGCGAAGCTGGGCCATGATGTTTTCATATTCCGCATCCACCATCGACGGAGGAACGTCGAAGTCATGATCGGCCGCGAGTTGGTCGAGCAGGCGGCGCTTCATGTGGGTGCGGGTCAGCCCGTTCAGCTCCTGCTGTAGCTGATCGCGAAGCAGTCCCTTCAACTGCTCGAGATCGTTGAGGCCAAGCTGTTTGGCGAATTCGTCGTCAAGCTTGGTTTCCCCGGCGACCTTCACCGAATTGACCTTGACGTCGAACGTCGCCGGCTTGCCCTTTAAATTGTCGGCGCCGTAATCGTCGGGGAACGTTACCTTGACCTGCTTTTCGTCGCCCGCCTTCAATCCGACCATCTGATCTTCGAAGCCGGGGATCAGCTGGCCTGAGCCGAGCACTACCGCCATGCCTTCGCCCGTCCCGCCCTCGAAGGCGACGCCGTCGACCTTGCCGACGAAATCGATCACCACCTGGTCGCCCGAGGCCGCCTTGTGGCCCTTCTTCGCGTCTTCGTAGCGCGCCTGTGAACTGGCGAGCTGCTTCAGTTGTTCGTCAACCGCCTTCTCGTCGGTCTCGACAGTCAGCCGCTCGAGCTTCAGCTTGTCGATCTTGGGCTTGGGCACATCGGGCAGCGTTTCCAGTCGGACACTGACTTCGGCGTCCTTGCCGGTTTCATAGGCCTCGTCGAGTTCGACTTCCGGCTGCATTGCTGGGCGAATCTTCTTGTCCGCCAGGAGTTGCTGGACACTGTCCTGCACGGCCGTGTTCAGTGCGTCACGCATTAGCGCTTCACCATGCATCTTGCGGATCAGGTTCGGCGGCACCTTGCCGGGACGGAAGCCGGGCATTCGCACGGTCGGCGCGATCCGCTTGATCTCGCCGTCGACGCGGGCGTCGATATCCTTGGCGGGGATCGTGAGCTTGTAGGCTCGCTTCAGGCCTTTGTTTTCCGTCTCGACGGTCTTCATGGTCACTGCCGGTGTTTCCTGTTCGTAAAATTCTGTCTGCCGGAGCCCGTTCTCGCCAGTCCCCCGGACTGGCTGCGCTACGGACTGGTGCGGGCGAAGGGACTCGAACCCCCACATCTTTCGATACTGGTACCTAAAACCAGCGCGTCTACCAATTCCGCCACGCCCGCGCGGACGCCTTGAAAGTGCGGGGCCTATAGCAAGGATCGCCGCCGGAGCAAGAGCGACGGGACGAGCAACTTCGTGGCCGCGCCAAGGTTATGTCATTTAAAGGAGTAGCTTATGATGCAGGACACGCCACGCCCCAACTCCCCTCCTCCCGAAACGCCGCCGCCACCGACGGAGCCCGCGCAACCAGGCCAGCCGGCGCAACCGACGGTCCCGCCGGCCGAAGCGCCCCCGCCGCCGCCGGACGTCGACATTCCTGCGCCGGGCGCTCGGAGTTGATCATGGCCAGCCGCCCTCCCCGGCCCGGCTCGACCCCGCCGCCCATTGAGGAGCCTGGCCAGGTGCCGCCCTTGCCCGGCGAGCCCGAGCCGCCTCCCCCGCCCGATCCGGTATAGCTTTAACGCGTGCGCCGCGCCGAGCGGACGATCGCCTCGAAATCGGGAAGCGATGCCTTGAAATAGTGGGACTTCGTCGCGTCGAGCAGCACGAGATAGAGCCGCCCGTCGATGATTGCGCCCACCGCGCGCCCCTCACGGCGCACTTCGTCGCTGTCGAGGTGTTCGAAATCATGCTGGAAGCCGTTGACGCCTAGAAACGTGCGAGGCGCGAGACCGGTCGTCTTGAAATCGACCGTTCCGCCCCGGACGCGAAACAGGCTTTCGATCATCGAAGCGATTTCGGGCGCGGTCATATTGGAACGGAATTTGGGCACCTGCCGGTCGTCGCGGCTGCGCTGTCGGACCACCGCCTTGCCGTCTTTCATGCCCGTGACGAAGCTGATCGTGTCGAGATAGGGCCCGTTCTAGAGTCCAGTCCTCGACCGTCGAGATGTCGTCGAACAACGTGGTAGATTGCTTGTTCCATTCGCGCGGCGGAGTGACCGCTACCGATCCGTTGCCGACTTTCACTTCCTTGGCCCGGACCAGCGAATAACCGCCGTAGCCGAACCCGCCACCGCCCACCGAGTTGCAGGAAGCCAGCGAGATCGCTGACAAGCCAATAAGGATGACCCTTCGCAAACGCATTTCCAACCTCCTCAACTGGCCATCATCTGGCGGACGAAGGCTGCATCGGGCGCATTGGGCGCCATTTGCAGATAGCGCGCAAAGGCGGCCCGGGCCTCTGTCCCCCGGCCCTGCTTCATCAGCATGATGCCGTGCCAGCGCCAGGCATCCGCGGGCGCATCGGGATAGAGGATCGCGGCGGCATACCCCTGGGCCGCTCGAACATCGTCGCCCTCGCGATTGCGCAATCGCCAGATTTCGCCTTCATGAAATCGCAGCAATCCGTTCCAGCCATCCTTGGCCAGCGTGTTGACGACATATTGGCTGGCCCCTGGGTCGTTGAGCTTGACCTGGTCGTCGAGCAGGGTCGGCCTGATCGTGGCCAAGGCGGCAAGGTAGCGATCGCGATAGGCGTCATAGGATTTGCCCGGCACTTTGGCCTCCGTCGCGGAAATGGCGAGATCCTTCATGCGCAATTCGGGGGCCGGATGGGTCGAAAAAAGCGAGAAATCGCGGTCGCGGTGCTTGCGCCGGTATTTGGCCGACAGGTCGAGTTCGCCAATCAGCTGCTGCCACGTCTCGCTCATCGCCATGGGGTCATAACCGGCTTCGGCGAGCAGGCGGATACCCATGGCGTCGGCTTCGGCTTCGAGCGTGCGGTTGTATTTGAGCAGCGACAGGATCGTCCCGAACTGCGCGAGCCGGACGAGGTCGCCCGAATAAACCCCCGCCGCTCCGCCGGCGACGCCCGCGCCCATTGCCAGGAAGGAGAAAATATCGGTCTTGCGCTTGACGTCGCGCCACTGGCGAAGCTGGTGCTTGCGCAGGAAGTGCGCGCTTTCATGGGCAACCACACCGGCCAGCTGGGCCTCGTTGCGCATCCTCAGGAGCAGGCCGGAGAATACCACCGCGAAGCCGGTCGGAAACATGACGGCGTTGAATTCGGGAATCCGCGCCAGATAGATGCGCATATCCTTGGCCGCCGGTCCGCCGACATTGCCGATGAGGGTACCGAGATAGCGGGTAAGCGCCGGATCCTTGATGAGTAGATTGGAGCCGGCGACCTCCTCCTCGACCCGCTCCATCTGCTGCCACAGGCCTTTTTCGTCCTGGTCGACCGCGCGGTAGCCGGGCCCGATCAGTGGAACCATGTCCTTGGGCAGGATGCGCGCCTGGGCGATGCCGGTGGCCATCGCGGCCGTCAGGGCGCCGCCTCCGCCCAGCACGGCTCGGCGGGAAAGCGCGCCGCTCACTGCGCCGCCTTCTGCCGACGGCGGACGTCGCGGCCGGGCTTCATCCGATCGAGCAGGCGATCGACCATCTGGGCCGCGCCGGCATCGGTCCTGATGTCGCCCATCTTGATTCCGGCCACCTGGCTGCCAGCCTGGAGCACGTTGAACCAGACGACCTCGCCGGTTCGAAGGTCGACCAGGCTGGCGTAGGCGAATTGTCCCGCTCCGCCGATATTGGGCGCGCAGAACCCGACGAGGCAACCCGCCGCGCCCAGCACCTGCAGCGCCACCCGGCCGGTCGAGGCGAAGCTGTCCTCGGCATGGAGGAACAATGCATAATCATATCCGGTGCGCCGGCCGAGCGCGACCGCGTCTTCGCCCAGCGTCCAGTCGAGTCCCTTGCCGCGCTTGGTGGGGAGATAGGCGCCCGAATATTTGTGAAGCGCGATCGAGCTTCCGACCGCGTAATGAAGGCGCTCGAGCTCGGCGATGGTGTCGGCATCGACACCCGGCAGCGAATCACGCCGGTCGAGTATGAGCACATTGCCGCCCCGGGTCCCTTGCTGCGCTCGAAGCGCCGCCAGCAGATTGGCCCGCGCCATCTCCGTCCAGTCGGCGCGCGGTTCGACCAGGCCCCCGGTAGTGACCGATCCGACCGTTACGTCGGGCCGCATGACCAACAGCTTGTAATCGCCCTGCGGCGGCGCGAATTCGACATCGGCGAACTGCCGCGTCTGGACGCACCCCGCCAGCGCAAGCGACGCAACAAGCGCGAAACCCAACCGGCGCATAAGGCCTTCTCCCCGATCCAACCTCAGGATGGATGACTGGCGCAACTCTTGTAAAAAGGCAAGCGTTTCAAGCGGCTAGCGAGCCGGGCAGGCCACACCCTGGATCGAAAGGCAATGTCCGTCGATCTTGCTCATGTCGATCGGCAGTCCCATCGACGCAGCCAGCGTCGGCATGATGTCGGCCGTTTCGATCAACTCATTGCGATTGGTTTCCGCCATGCCGCGACGCCAGAACAGGATCGGCACGCGCCGATCGTAATCCCACGGGCTGCCATGCGTGGAGATATAGCTCTTGGTGTCCGCGATCGGAGTGATGTCGCGCTTCAGCAGCACAACGAAATCGCCCGACCGCTCGTCGTCGAACGAGGCGCGCGCGCGTTCGATCAGGCTCCACTGGTCCGGCGACGAGGTGGGCGGCGGCGCGGCCTTGAGCTGATCGTGAGTGAAAACCGCCTCCACCATCGGTTCGGCGCGATAAGCGGCGACCGCGGCGGTCAGCGCCCTTGCCCGATCTCTCGGCGGCAGTGCGCGATCGACATACATGTCGCCAAATGCGCCATCGCCGTAAAGGATCGGACCCTTCAGCCCGAGCCTCGCCGCCACCGCCTTGCCCATTTCGGCCGCATAGAGCGAGGCCGGCACCCGCGCCGCGCCGGGGACACCGGCCAGACGCTTGCGCTCGGGGATGTCCTGCCCGCCATGGTCGGCGGTCAGCACGACCAGATAATCGACGCCCTTGCCGTCGAGCAGGCGGAAGAAATCGCCGAGGTCGCGATCGAGCGAAAACAGCTGAAGGCACATTTCGGCGCCCTCGGTGCCATAGCGATGGCCAACGAAATCGGTTGCCGAAAGGCCGATCGAGATGATGTCGGTCGAAGATCCCCGGCCAAGCTGCATTTCCTCGATCAGCGAGGCGGCAAGCGCCAGCGTCGCGCCATCGAATTCGGGGTTGGTTCGGAACCCGCTCACATCACCCGCCTTCCGGGCGAAAGTCCCGTTGCCGACCGGCGGGCTTCCGCCCTCGACCGGGACCACGGCCGCCTTCGACTGGCATAGCGCAGGCATTTCCAGCGCGGGCCGCCCCTGCGCGATCGATTGCGCCACCGCCGTCCGCGCCGCGGTTACGGCGCGCGGCATGCCCTTGCCTTGAAGGTCGGTGACAAACGTCTTGCCGTCCCAATACCAGCGCTGGTCGATGGCGCGCCCGCCCATCATCACCGCCGCCCGATCCTTGCCCGCCACCGCGACGTTGCGCGAGCCCGGCTGCGCGCGCTTCAGCAGGTCGCCCAGCGTCGGAACGCGCAGGTGGTAAGGGCTGACGGTGTAGGCGAGCGAGCTGCTCCCCGCGACCCGCTCGTCCTCGGCGCAATAAACGCCCTTGTCGCTGCGCTTCTGGTCAAGATCGTACCAGTAATTGGCGATGATCCCGGTCCGCGACGGTCGCGACCCGGTCATGATCGTGGAATGGCCGGGACAGGTTTCGGTCGAGTTGTGGCCTTGAAAACCATTGCGGAAAGCCGTCCCCCGCGCCAGTCGGCCAATCCCGCCCAGCAACTGCGGCCGATACTCGTCGAACAGGTCTGCCGAGAATTGATCGACCGAAATCGCGACGACCAGCTTGGGCGCCGAGGGAGCGAGAGGCCTGGCTGAATCCGCAGGCGCTGCTCGACAGGCAGTGGCGAGAATGACACCAACGAGACCGAAAACCCCAATCCCACGCATTCGCCCGCTCCCGCTAACCGAGTTTCGCCCGCAATCGTTCGTTGACGACCTGCGGATTGGCCTTGCCGGCCATCGCCTTCATCGTCTGGCCGACGAAGAAGCCGAACAGCGCTTCCTTGCCGGCCTTGTACTGCTCGACCTTGTCGGCGTTGGCCGCGAGAATCTCGTCGATCTTCGCATCGATCGCGCCGGTGTCGCTGGTCTGCTTGAGGCCTTCGCGCTCGACAATTTCGTCGGCGGGATCGCCGCTGGCCAGCATTTTCTCGAACACCGTCTTGGCAATCGTGCCGCTGATCGTGCCGTCGGCGACCAGCTTGAGCAGGCCCGCGGCATGGGCGGGCGAAACCGGGCTCTGGGCGATTGACACGCCCAGCCGGTTCAATGCGCCGAAAAGCTCGGCTCCGACCCAGTTTGCCGCCTGCTTGGCATCGACACCGTGGCTGAGCAGCGTGTCGAACCAGCTTGCGGTCTCGACCTCGGCGGTCAGCACCGACGCGTTGTAGGGAGAAATGCCCAAGGCTTCGAACCGCTTGCGCTTGGCGTCGGGGAGTTCGGGCAGCGAAGCGCGGCATTCCTCCAGGAAGGCGTCGTCAAGCTCGAGCGGAAGCAGGTCCGGGTCGGGGAAGTAGCGATAATCATGCGCATCTTCCTTCGACCGGAGCGATCGGGTCACGCCCTTATCCGGATCGAACAGCCGCGTTTCCTGGACGACCGTGCCACCCTCCTCGATCAGGTCGACCTGGCGGCGGGCCTCATGCTCGATTACCGCCATGGCGAAGCGGACCGAGTTGACGTTCTTGGTCTCGGTGCGGGTGCCGAATTCCTCGCCCGGCTTGCGCACGCTGACATTGACATCGGCGCGCATCGAGCCTTCCTCCATATTCCCGTCGCACGATCCGACATAGCGGAGTATTGCTCTGAGCTTTCTCAAATAGGCCCCTGCTTCGGCGGGAGAACGCATGTCGGGTTTCGACACAATCTCCATCAGCGCCACGCCGGAACGATTGAGGTCGACATAGGACATGGTCGGATGCTGGTCGTGCATCAGCTTGCCGGCATCCTGCTCGACGTGAATCCGCTCGACCCCGATCGACTTGGCGCTGCCCTCATCCTTTTCGTCGGTCAGGACGGTGATTTCCCCCTCACCGACCAGCGGATGATAAAGCTGCGAAATCTGATAGCCCTGCGGCAAATCGGCGTAGAAATAATTCTTCCGGTCGAAGCGCGACCATTTGTTGATCTTCGCCTCGATCGCCATCCCGGTCCGCACAGCCTGCCGAATGCACTCTCGGTTGGGCACCGGCAGCATGCCCGGCATCGCTGCGTCGACCAGCGACACCTGCGTATTCGGCTCCGCTCCGAAAGCGGTCGCAGCGCCAGAGAAGAGCTTGGCGTTGGTGACGACCTGGGCATGGACCTCGAGGCCGATCACCACCTCCCAGTCGCCGGTGGCGCCTTTGATGCGATAGTCGCTCACCACCACTTCTCCGCACGATGAGTGAATCCTGCCCGTTCCTCGATGGCAAGGCCGGCGTTGAGAACCCCCTGCTCATCGAGCTCTTTGCCTATGATGTGGAGGCCGAGCGGCAAGCCCTGGCTGTCGAGCCCGCCAGGAACCGATATAGCCGGCAGGCCCGCAAGGCTCGCAGGCACCGCGAATACGTCGTTCAGATACATGGCGAGAGGATCGCTCATCTTCTCATTCAAACCGAACGCGGCGGACGGCGCGGTTGGGGTCAGGATCAGGTCGCAACGCTCGAAGCTTTCACGGAAATCCTGTTTGATCAGCGAGCGGACCTTCTGCGCCTTGGTGAAATAAGCGTCATAATAGCCCGCCGACAGGACATAAGTACCGATCATGATCCGCCGCTTAACCTCGGCGCCGAAGCCGGCGGCGCGGGTCGCGGCGTACATGTCGTCGAGCGTCTTCACCCCCGTTTCGCGCAGCCCGTAGCGGACCCCGTCATAACGAGCGAGGTTGGACGAGGCCTCGGCCGGCGCGATGATGTAATAGGTTGGCAGCGCATATTTGGTGTGCGGCAGGCTGATCGGCACGACCTCCGCGCCGGCGTCTTTCAGCCATTCGATGCCCTGATCCCACAGCGTGTTGATCTCATCGGGAACGCCGTCAATCCGATATTCCTTGGGAATACCGACGCGCTTGCCCTTGAGATCGCTCGACAATCCCGCTTCCCAATTGGGCACCGGTAAGTCCAGCGAGGTCGCATCCTTGGGATCGAACCCACTCATCGCTTCAAGCAAGATCGAGCAATCACGCACGTCCCGCGCCATCGGTCCTGCCTGGTCGAGCGACGAAGCGAATGCCACGATACCCCAGCGCGAGCAGCGGCCATAGGTCGGCTTGATCCCGGTGATGCCGGTGAAGGCAGCGGGCTGGCGGATCGAGCCGCCCGTATCGGTCCCGGTAACTCCTGGTGCCATCCCCGCCGCAACCGCCGCCGCCGAGCCGCCCGAGCTTCCACCCGGCGTCAGCGCGGCATTGCCGCCATCGTTGCGTTTCCATGGGGAAATGACCGGCCCGTAGGCGCTGGTCTCGTTCGACGAGCCCATGGCGAACTCGTCCATGTTGAGCTTGCCCAGCATTCCCGCGCCCGCGGCCTTGAGCTTGCCCGAGACGGTGCTCTCGTATGGCGGCTTGAAGCCTTTGAGGATGTTCGATCCCGAAGTGGAATCGACGCCCTCGGTCGCGAACAAATCCTTGATGCCGAGCGGAATGCCGGAAAGCGGGCGCAATTCATTGGAGCCGCGCGCCCGATCAGCCGCATCGGCCGCTGCCAGAGCGTTCTCTGGCGTTTCAACCGTGTAGGCGTTCAGCACCCGGCCCGCCTCCACGGCCGCGTTGAAACTCTCGGCAATCTCACGCGCCGTAAATTCCCCTGCGCGAAAGCCATCGCGAAGCTGGGCGATCGTCTTGTGATTGAGCTCGCCCACTATTCGATCACCTTCGGCACCGCGAAGAAGCCGTGCTGCGCGTCGGGCGCGTTGAGCAGCACCTTGTCGCGGATATTGCCGTCGTTCACGACGTCGTCTCGTAGGCGAAGCCGATTGTCGATCACCGCCGTCAGCGGCTCGACCCCGTCGGTATCGACCTCGGCAAGCTGCTCGACCCAGCCGAGGATATTGTTGAATTCGGGCACCATCGCCTCGACCTCGGCATCGCTCATGGCGATGCGTGCGAGCTTGGCGACGTGCCGCACCTGATCTGCGTTGACGGACATGACGGCGCGATAGCGGCGGGGTCATGGGGCCGCAAGCGGTCGCACCGGCCCATTTGTGCTTTCCAAAGAAAATCCTGTCCTACAGGCCATAGCCTGTGGTTGCCTCTTCGTTCACCCTGAAGGAGGACGCTTTGTTTCAGCTTGCCCGACCCCACCGACCACGCCGCGCAAGCGACTGGACGGAGGCCAAGGCTGTTACCTTCATTGTCACCCTGGCCGCGCGCCAGTCTGTTACCCTGGCTGCCCGCTCGGCGGGCATGAGCCGCAAGTCCGCCTATCTCCTCCGTGCCCGGAATTCCGCCTTTTCCATGGCTTGGGATACCGCCTGCGCTGCGGGCGAGAGCAAATTCCAGGGTGACAAAGCTTGCGAAGCTTGCAACCCCCCGATTGCTGCGCCCCAGGGTGACACCGCGCCTCGCCGCATGTCGCTGGAGCAATTCCATGAATTGCTCTCCAGTTGGCGCAGCGAATCGGACCTGGCCCTGCTTGCCCCAGCCATGCCCCTCCCCTAACTGGCCAGCCCATGTGTGCACGCCGGTTCCTGATCTTCGTCTTCATCCTCATCCTGATCGCCGTGGCCGGGGCTTTTGCCCTCTTCCAGTTCGGCGATCAGGTGCTGATCCAGCAGGCGACGCCCCAAGGTCATTATCAGGAGCCGCCCAAGGTTAGCGGACCCGATTATTCGAGCGACGCGAGTTGGCTGGCGAAGCCGGGACTCTCCGGTGACCCGTCGGGATGGGTCCCGGATGGCGTCGTCACCAGCAAGACCGCGGAGCCCGCCGCGACCTTCTACATTCATCCCACCACCTATCTCGAACGCGACCGCTGGAACGCACCACTGAACGCTGGCGGAGAAGTAGATTCCCGTACCCGGCTGTTCGTCCAAAGCCAGGCGAGTGCGTTCAACGCCGTGTCCGACATCTGGGCGCCCCGCTATCGCCAGGCGGCCTTTGGCGCCTTCTTGCTCAAGAACGAAGACGCAACCAAGGCGCTTGAGCTTGCGTACCAAGATGTGCTGGCCGCGTTCGATGCCTTCCTCGCGGCTCAACCGGCGGACAAGCCCATCATCCTCGCGGGACACAGCCAGGGTTCGCTTCACCTTTCGCGGCTGTTGATCGACCGCAAGGATGCACTCAAGGGCCGCCTGGTTGCCGCCTATGTGGCCGGCTGGCCCCTGTCGGTGACCGCGGACCTCCCCGCAACTGGCCTCGAACCCTGCGCCTCGGCGGACCAAATCGGGTGTGTGATGAACTGGCAGAGCTTCAAGGAGCCCGCCAATTTTCGCCTCATCCTCGATGCGTGGAAGGGCACTGCGGGCCCTACCGGCATCGACAGGAATCAGGCCGACATGGTCTGCGTCAATCCATTGACCGGCACCGCCGGCGGGTCGGCACCCTCGACCGCCAATCTGGGCACCCTGGTTCCCAACGGCGATTTCGTGAACGCCGCGCTGGCCGTCGGCAAAGTCGGGGCGATCTGCGAAAAGGGATTCCTGATGATTGACGGCGATTTGCCGCAACCTCGGGCCCTATGTGCTCCCGGGCAACAATTACCACGTCTATGACTATGCCCTCTTCTGGGGGTCAATCCGCGCCGACGCGGAACGAAGGCTAGCGGCGTGGCGGGCACGCTGAGCCTGGCCGACTTCGCCGCAGCCGTGCCGCAGGGCCGGCTCGCGGGCCTCGATGTAGGCACGAAAACCATCGGCCTCGCGACCTGCGATGCCGGATGGAGCTTCGCCACGGCCGCCGAAACAATCCGGCGGACCAAGTTCACCGCGGATCTTGAGGTGCTGAAGCGGTTCGTTGGGAGACATGACATTGTCGGCCTGGTTGTCGGTCTTCCGCTCAACCTGGACGGAAGCGACTCGCCCCGGACGCAGTCGGTCCGCGCCTTCGCCCGCAATCTCGGGCCCCTCGACTTGCCGATTCTCCTGTGGGACGAACGCTGGTCGACCGTCGCGGTCGAACGGGCAATGATCGAAGCTGACATGAGCCGCGCCAAGCGCGCCGAGAAAATCGACGCCCACGCCGCCGCGCACATATTGCAGGGGGCGATCGACGCGCTGGTCAATTTGCCACCTTCCGGCTAGGTGGCGCCTTTAATGCACCTGCTTTCGATCGACAGCCTCAGCGACGAGCAAATCGCCACCATCCTCGACGAGGGCGAGCGCTGGTTCGCCTATAATCGCCAGCCGAGGCGCAACGATCACCGGCTCGACGGGCTCACCATCGTCAACGCCTTCTTCGAAAATTCGACCCGCACGCTGCTTAGCTTTGAGATCGCCGCCCATCGGCTCGGCGCTCAAGTGGTGACGATGCAGGTCGAGCACAGCTCGATCAAGAAGGGTGAGACGCTTGAGGACACGGCGCGGACACTCAATGCAATGCGTCCCGACGCTCTGGTCATCCGCCATGGCACCAGCGGCGCGCCGGCGGATGTCGCCCAGATCATGGACTGTCCGGTGATCAACGCCGGCGACGGCATCGGCGAGCATCCGACCCAGGCTTTGCTCGACGCCGCGACGATCCGTCAGCGTTTCGGGCGGATCGAAGGTCTTAAGATCGCTATTTGCGGAGATCTCAAGCACAGTCGGGTCGCACGCTCGAATGCCCTATTGCTCCGGCGGCTTGGAGCGGAGCTTCGCTTTGCGGGCCCACCGTCGCTCATTCCGGACGACATAGGCGGAACGAGCATCGACCAAGCCGTGGAGGGCGCCGACATCGTCATGATGCTTCGAGTGCAGCGCGAGCGGATGAACGAGGATCTGGGCGATGCGCCCGGCGAATATCTCGCCCGCTACGGCCTGACTGCGGACCGTTTCGACAAGGCGTCGCCGACGGCGGTCGTAATGCACCCCGGCCCGATCAATCGCGGGGTCGAAATCGAAGGCTCGCTGGCCGACGACCCCGCTCGCTCCTTGATCGTTCAACAGGTCGAGATGGGCGTGGCGGTCAGAATGGCCTGCCTCGACCTTCTTGCTGCCGAACGGCTGAATTGAGCAGGTTCAGCGTGCCGCGAATTGGACGGGCGCGTCACCCGACACGGAACGGACAAAGCAGGCGCGGCCCTTGCGCTTCAGCGTCGAGCAAAACTCTCTCGCCTCCCGGTCGCTCTCGAAGCCTTTTACGGACAGGCGATAGACGGGACCCTTCGCGCTGTCGAAACGCGCGCTGACCGGCGTATATCCGCGAAGCGCCGAATAGCTGCTCATGGCCCGGTTCCAGGCCAGCTCGATCCGGTCCCGCGACGAGTAGGCCCCGAGCTGGACAACGGCACGGCTGTTCCCGCCCCGCGCCTTGGGCAGCGCCGCCGGGCGAAGCGAAGCCACCGGCTCCGACAGACGAACAGCCGCCGGCGACAGAGCCGGTCGTACTTCACGAATTGCAGCGGCGGGCGAAGCAGCCAGTTCAACCGGCGCAGGCTCTACAGTCGCGGAAGCCATCGCCACCGGTTCAGGGGCGGTAAGCTCCGGAGCGGCGGCAGGAATCGGCTCGGCGGCGGCCATTAAGACCGGTTGCGGCGCCGGAGGCAGGTCCACTGTCGCAGCATATGTGAGTTCCACCGTCGGCTGCTCCGGCGCCACCGGCACCGGCTGTGCGGATGCCTGGCGGACCGCCTCGTTCTTGTTGAGCGCCAGACGGGTCGGCTGACCGGGATCGTTCGCCGCCGGCTGGATGCCGATGAAGGCCGCGACCTGGTCCGAGGAGCGCGTCGGATTGGCAAGCGCCATCCATTGCTGGATGCGCCCATCGAGCTGATCACCAGGAACGTCCTGCGCCGCCACGATGCGCGCCTGCCCCCAGTCACCGGCGAATGCATAGGCCAGTGCGAGGTTCTGGCGAAGGCGAGCATCGGCGCCGACACCGCGCGCGGCTGGCTCCAGCACTGCAATGGCCGACTGCGGGTCTCCGGCCAGGGCGAGTGCCAAGCCCGTATCGGCCGGATCGAGCGCCGACTGGGCCATCGAAAGCAGCCCTTTGGCCTCATCACTCTTGCCCTGGGCGATCTGAACCAGAACGAGTTTCAAGATGACCTGTGGCTGGCTCGCGACCAGGCTGAGCGAATCGCTATAAGCCGCTTCCGCCGAGGCGAATCGGCCCGAAGCCAGATAACAATTGCCAAGCAATGCACGGAAACCCGCGTCGCGCGGACTATTGTCGACGGCGCGTTCGGCCAGCGACACGGCCGTCTGAAGATCGTTCGACGCAAGCGCGGCCTGAGCCCGCGTTGCGAGCGCGATGTTGGAGGTGTCGACCTTGCCCCCGAAAATCGAGGCGCTGCGCGGCCCCGAGGAACCCGGTCCGGCACAGGCCGTGACGATCGCGAGGAGCGATGCGGCGGTCAGCACGGTACCCAGACGGTTCGGCTTGGTCATGACACTTCCCCCATAATTCGTTTAGCCCTCGGCTCGCTTGCGCGGGGCTCGCTCGGCCATCGAATCAAGCTCGGGCATGTTGCCCAGCAATTGATCGAGCGCGTCGGTGACAAGTTGCTGCGCCGACTGGGCCTTTACGGCACAGGCGAGACGCAACTTCAGATGGCGATCCGGGTCGAGACGCAGCGTGAACGCCGCTTTTCCCTTGCTTCCCGGCGCGGCGCGGGGCCGTGGTGCCCGAGCCGGAGCCGCCACCACCACTTGTGGCGCGCGCACCGGGATCGAGGCCTGCTTGGGTGCAAGCACCGGGATCAGCGAAAGCGGAGCGGGTTCGGAATCGCTTGCGACATCCTTCGCCTCCGGCTCACTTTCCGGGTCGTAGAGCTCGGCAGTCTCGTCGATATATTCGCCCTCTTCATTTTCCCCATCTTCATCATGGGCCGCGAAGCGGTCGGCAATTTCAGCCTGCTGGTCGTGGACCGGCGACGGAATCGGGGTGAGGGCGGAGATCGGGTTGCGTAGCGGCTGATCGGGCAATTCGTCCCCGAACGCATCATGATCTTCGTCGCGCACGGGGGCCAGCGACGGCTTGGGCGGTTCGAAGCCCATGTCGTCCCAACCAAGATCTTCCAGACTGGAACCAATCTGCCCGAAACCTTGCGGACGCATCGCGGGACGGGCGGCACCCTTGCGAGCCAACAGGCCCGAAGAGAGTGACGCAAATGCCTTGGGTTCTCCCATCACGCTCGCTCCTTACTGGCCAACCACGCGGCGGCCGAAGCCACCGACGGGACGCGGCGTGGTGGCGCCGATGCCCGGCGCCTGGTTCGGAGCGGCAAATACGGTCCGGCGAAAATTCTTCTCGAGCCGGTCGGAAATATATTCCCACAATTCGGTCACTTCGCGAGCCGACCGGCCATTGGGATCGACTTCCATCACCGTCCGACCGTCAATCATCGAGGCCGCGAAATCGGTGCGATGGTGAAGCGTGACCGGGGCCACGGTACCATGTTGCGAAAGGGCGACCGCGGCTTCGTAGGTAATCTTGGCCTTGGGCGTTGCGGCATTGACAACGAAAATCAGGGGTTTCCCGGCGCGGTCGCACAGGTCGACGGTGGCGCCGACCGCACGAAGATCGTGTGGGCTGGGACGCGTCGGGATGACGATCAGCTCGGCCACCGCGATGACCGACTGGATCGCCATGGTGATCGCCGGGGGCGTGTCGACCACGGCCAGGCGAAAACCCTGTTGGCGAAGGACCTCGAGGTCGGCGGCAAGGCGCGCGACGGTTGTCTGCGCGAAGGCGGGCATGTCGTCTTGTCGTTCGTTCCACCAATCGGCAAGCGAGCCTTGCGGATCGATGTCGATAAGGCAGACGGGGCCGGCGCCCGCCAGCTGCGCCTGCACCGCAAGGTGACCGGACAAGGTCGTCTTGCCCGACCCGCCCTTCTGCGATGCCATAGCCAGAACGCGCATTCTATTCCCCTCGCCAAATGACGGTGATCTGACGCCACCTGACAGCAAAGGCCCTAAATATTGGTAAACGGACGTTCGCCATTCGATGCGATTCCGCGTCATGACAGGCGCCGTTTTGGCGAATATCATCAAAGCATGAGCGGGGAACGAAGCTGGCTAATACCGGCGGCCATTTTGGTCGGCATCGAGTGGCTTTGGGCCTTTTCGCTGGCAATCCTGACCGATTATCCTGGAAGGCCCGAATTTGGGTCACAGTTCAGGCTTGCCGCCATTTTGGGATGCTTCATGCTCGCCGGATTTTTTGTGTGGCACTTCATTCGGCTGGCAAGAGCCCTGCAGCCACGGCCAGCGCAGGAATTGGTCGCTCTCACTCGGGCCAACTCCAAAAGGTTTGCCATGCTGGGGGTCGGACTAATGCTGTTGGCGCTTCATATGGCTTCGTTCGCCTGGTCGAAGTCGATCCTTCCCGCCGCCGTGCCCTTCTGGGCGGATCGGTCACTTGCGGATTTCGACGAAGCGCTGTTCGGAATGCCCGCATGGCGCTGGACGCTGCATCTCGTGGGGCCGACGGCCGAGATTTTCCGACGCGCTTACGGATTATGGTTACCTATCCATTTGATCGTGCTGGCGGCCCTAGTGTGCTGGCAGCCGTCGGAGCGAAAAACCCGGCTGATGCTGACCTATCTGCTGACATGGATGGTCGGGACCCTTGTGTCGTTTCTGGCGAGCTCGGCTGGACCATTATTCTATGGGCCGCTTGGGTTCGGCGACCGCTTCGGGGATCTTGCCGGCCAGCCCCACCTCCGAGGTATTCCCAAGACGGCCGCCTACCTCTGGCAGAACTACACTGAGCGGACGGCGGTGCCCGGCGGGGGGATTTCGGCCTTTCCTTCGCTGCATGTGGCCATGGCATTGTGGGTTGCCGCCGTGATGCGATTCCATTGGACCAGTCTCATCTTTGCCACCTTGGTCTTCATCGGCTCCTTCTTGCTGGGTTGGCACTATTTCCTCGATGCGCCGGCCGGCATTGCCTGCTTCCTGCTCGCATACGCAATCGCCGGCCAATATGTGGCTTGGCGCAGGGCGCGCGGCGAAAATACAACTGCATCAATTGAACAGGCCGCCACTTAGGGTCCGCACCTTGTTGCCGGGAATGGTAAGCGTTTAAGGTAGCAGCGAATTTTCCTACGGGGATATTATGCGTAACTTGTTGATAGTCTTGGCTCTTGGGCTCACCGCTGCTCCAGCCGCTGCCCAAACCGTTCGCGCCGGGATCGAGGCATGGCAAAAAGGCGATGCCACGGCCGCCGTTGCGATATGGCGCCCGCTGGCAGAAAAGGGCGATGCCGACGCAGCGTTCAATCTTGGCCAGGCCTATCGGTTGGGCAAAGGCGTACCGATTGACTTGGCACAGGCGCAAAGCTGGCTCGAACGAGCGGCGCGCAAGGGCCATGTCGATGCCGCGGCCACGCTAGGCCTGCTGCTCTTTCAAAATGGCAACCAGGTTACCGCCATGCGGTGGCTGAAAATGGCGGCCCAGGCTGGCGAGCCCCGTGCGTTGCTGATGGTCGGGACCGCTCTTTACAATGGTGACGGCGTCCCAGCCGACCCGGTGACGGCCTATGCCTATGTCAGCCGCGCCGCGGCGCAGGGCCTGCCGCCCGCCAAGGCGACCCTCGCCGACATGGACCAGATCATGCCCCTCGAACAGCGCCAGAAAGGCGTCGCCCTCGCGCAGGCGATGGCAGGCGGCAAAAAGGTCGCCACGCCGGCACCCGCTAACCCAAAGCCCGCGACCAAATCCGCAGCGGCGACGCCCCCCAAGACAGTGGCGGCGCAAGCTTCCCCTACCCCCACGCCCGCGGCCGCTCCCGTCACGTCTGCAAGCGGCGATTGGCGCATCCAACTCGGCGCCTTCTCCACCAGGAGCGCGGCCGTGCACCTTTATGAAGGATTGTCGGCGAAGCTCGGCGGCGCCCAGGCCTATTATGTTCCAGTGGGCGCAATGACTCGCGTCCAGGCCGGCCCATTCACTACGAAGGCGGCGGCCGACGCGGCATGCGCCAGGCTCAAGCCCCAGCCCTGCTTCCCGGTTTCGGCAAAATAATCCAATCCGACCGGGGGATGCCCATCATCCACAACACGGCGGTTAGATCATGATGGCGTATGGCGGCGTTCGCGACTTCGTCCAGGGCCGGTTTTGGCCGATAGCCGATACCCAGGCCAGCAAGTTCGATCATTCCGCGATCATTTGCCCCGTCGCCAATTGCGACAAGCTGCTCGGGGCCCGCGCCGGCATCCTTGAGCCTGGCCCCGGCAAATTCCCTCTTTGCCTCTCCATCGACGACAGGGCCAATGGTCGTTCCGTCCAGTTTGTCGCCGTCGAAGCCGAGATGATTGGCCTTCATTCCCTGGAACCGCAGCTTGCAGGCGAGAGGTTGGACAAAGTCCGTGAACCCGCCGGACACGATGTTGGTGCTGACCCCGACTTTGTTAAGCGTGCTGACCAGTGTCTCGGCGCCTGGGTTCGGGCGAATTCGCGCTCGCCGGCACTTGGCCAGCGCATCCCGATCAAGCCCTTTCAAAAGCGCTACGCGCTCCGCAAGCGCTCCTGCAAAATCCAATTCGCCCTTCATGGCCCGCTCGGTGACCGCCGACACTTCGGCCTTCACACCGGCGTAATCGGCAAGCTCGTCGATGCATTCCTGACCGATGATCGTGGAGTCCATGTCGGCAACGAATATGCGCGGTATCGGCCGTGGACCGCCCTGCACCGCGACATCGACCGCGCCGAGCCCTTCGAGCGACCGGCGAATAACGACTGGATCGCCGTCGCAGCGGATGTCCACGGCGTCGCCTTCGTCGATCCAGCGGTCGAACTCGCTGCCGGGCACGCGATCGAGCGCTTGGGCGAGCAGTCTTTCGTCCAGCCGTCCGGCTGCTATCAGCGTTGCGATGGCCAAGGTAACGCCACTCCCTCCTGTCGCCCTCATCGCCGGTCCGACCGCCAGCGGCAAGTCGGCGCTTGCACTGGCCCTCGCGGAACGGACAGGCGGCGTCATCGTCAACGCAGACAGCGCGCAAATCTACCGCGACCTGCCCATCCTCTCGGCCGCCCCATCCCCCTCTGATATGCGCCGTGCCGAACACCGGCTTTACGGCGTGCGCGACGGCGCCGATCCGTGCTCCGCGGCAGATTGGGCGACGATGGCCAAGGACGAAATCGGTCGGCTTCACAATGAGAAGAGACTTCCAATTCTGGTTGGCGGAACCGGTCTTTACTTGCGCACATTGCTCGACGGCATTGCCCCTGTGCCGGCGATTGACCCCGGCGTCCGTGCCGGCGTTCGGGCCGCCGGCGTTGCCGAAAATCTAGCCGCGTTGATGCCCCTCGACCCGGTTGCCGCCGCTATGTTGAATCCCGGCGACACGACGCGCATTGGGCGCGCACTTGAGGTGGTACGATCCACCGGGCGAACGCTTGCGCAATGGCAGGAAGAGCGTCGAGGCGGGATCGGTGGCGAGATTGAGCTTCTCCCGCTGATCCTCCTTCCTCCGCGGGCCTGGCTCAACGAGCGTTGCGACCGCCGATTTGCAATCATGATCGATCAGGGAGCGGAGGTGGAGGTCAGGGCGCTCCTCGATCGTCGGCTCGATCCCTGCCTGCCCGTGATGCGAGCGATCGGCGTCCCTGAACTGTCCGCCGCCATTCGCGGCGAGCTGACTCTCGCGCAGGCCGTCGGAGCCGGACAACAGGCGACCCGACGTTATGCCAAGCGACAATATACCTGGTTTGCGCATCAGCCGCCGGCGGAGTGGCCCCGCTTTGTCGAACCGGTTGAAGGCGAGGCGATCGATGCTGCGCTGGCACTCCTGGAGCCGGCGGAGTAGCGAAAGATATGGAAGCCAAACGAGATGCGGTAATCGATCCTGTCCCCCTCGCGGATAAGCGCGTGGCGGTTATCGGCTACGGCAACCAGGGTCGGGCCCAGGCACTTAACCTGCGCGACAGCGGCATCGACGTGATCGTCGGCCTGCGCAAAAGCTCTGCAAGCAAGAATAAAGCCGAGGTTGACGGCGTGCGAACATCGTCGATCGCCGCAGCGGTGGCCACGGCCGATGTGGTCATGCTGCTTGCCCCCGACGAAACGCTGGCTGCCATCTATCGCGATATTGAAGGGGAATTGCGCCAAGGGGCGGCGTTAGGCTTCAGTCACGGCCTTGCGATCCGGTTTGGTTTCATCACGCCGCGACCTGACCTCGACGTCTTCATGGTTGCGCCCAAGGGCCCGGGCTCCGCCCTCCGGTCGCTGTATGAGGCCGGTCAGGGCATGATCGCGCTCTACGCCGTTGCTCAGGATGCAAGCGGCCAGGCGGAACCGCTGGCGCTCGCCTATGGAAGGGCCATCGGATGCGCCCGCGCCGGGCTTCTGCCTTCCAGCTTCGCCGAGGAATGCGAAGCGGATCTGTTCAACGAGCAAGCGGTGGTGTGGGGCGCCGTTCCGGAAATTCTGATTGCCGGATTCGACACGCTGGTGGCGGCCGGAGTCAGCGAGGAAGTCGCCTACATGGAATGCGTCGGCGAGTTGAAGCTGATCGCCGAACTGATCGAAACGCGCGGCATCGCTGGCATGCGCGAGGCGATCAGCAATACCGCCGAGTTGGGCGCGGTGATGGGGGGACCGCGCATCGTCGATGACGGCGTTCGGTCGCGGATGCGGACAATCCTGGAAGATGTCCGGACGGGCAAGTTTGCCGACGCGTTGCGAAACGAGGAAGCCGCGGCCTACCCTCTCCTTCGTGAGGCGCGATCTCGCGCTCGTCAGCTGCCGGTCGAACAGGCACGCAGACGCCTGCTCGATTAGCCGATCGGTTCAGCTACTTGTCTGACGCGATCGCCGACCGAAGCTCGCTCGGTATAGGCACGCTGCAGGCGGAGATGCGCGGCCTTGGCTTCGGCGTCGGTGGCTGCGCTGCTCAGATCCGCTTCTTCGGCGGCGCGGCGAGCGTAATAGCCTTTGTCCTGTTCGCTCATGGCCCATCTCCCGCGGGGACATGCCTGTCTACCACGGCCTAGCGCCTTCCGAAAAGCTTCTCGATGTCGGCATGGGCAAGTTTCACCCAGGTAGGACGGCCGTGATTGCACTGGCCCGAATGCGGGGTGATCTCCATTTCACGGAGAAGCGCATTCATTTCGGCCACCGACAGGATTCGTCCGGCGCGGACGGAGCCGTGACAGGCCATCGTCGCCGCAACATGATCAAGACGATCACGCAACGCGAGCGCCGTGCCGAGTTCCGCCAGTTCGGCGGCAACGTCGCGAATAAGGCCCGGAATGTCGGTCTTGCCCAATGGCGCCGGGGTGGCGCGGACGAGGATGGCGGTGGGGCCGAACCGTTCGATCTCCAGTCCCAATCTCGCCAGTTCGGCTGCGGCCCCTTCCAGACGGTCGCAGTCCGGCTCGTCCAGCTCGACCACGTCGGCGATGAGCAGGACTTGCCGGGCAACCTCCCCGCCTTCCGAAGCCTTTCGCATTCGTTCGAGCACAAGGCGCTCATGGGCGGCGTGCTGGTCGACGATCACGAGACCGTCCTCTGCCTCGGCAACAATGTAAGTGGCGGCGACCTGTCCGCGCGCGACACCAAGCGGATAGGCCGGCACTGGAGCAGTCGCGAGTTCGGCTCGGGCGGCGGGCGCCGATCCGAAGTCAAGCTTTCTGTCCGCCACTCCGGTCATGGCCGGAGTCCATGCCAGGTCTCCCTCAAAAGGCACACCGGCCCCCTCAAAGCGCCCAATCCCCTTATCGGCAACCGGCACAAGGCGCTCGGTCTGCCAGGCAACCGGCTGCGCGAACTGCTCCCTTGCCGCGCTGCGGTGCCCGGCTTCGTCGAGCGCCGATCGCAGGCCCCCGACGATCAAGCCGCGCACCGCCGCCGGATCGCGAAAGCGGACCTCGGTTTTGGCCGGGTGGACGTTGATATCGACTTCCGTCGACGGCACCTCGACAAACAGGGCGGCAATCGGATGGCGGTCGCGTGCAAGAAGGTCGCGATAGGCTGCCCGCAGCGAGCCGACCAGGAGCCGGTCCTTAACCGGCCGCGAATTGACGAACAGATACTGATGGTCGGCCATGCCCCGATTAAAGGTCGGCAGGCTGACGACGCCGGTCAGGCGCAGGCCGTCGCGAACGCAATCGATGCCGAGGCCGTGCCGCTCCAGCTCACGGTCGAGCAGCGCCGCGACCCGGGTGGGCGCATCCGACTGCTGGACGGACAAGGTCCGGCGCCCGTCATGATCGAGGCTGATGGCGACATCGGGGCGGGCCATGGCAAGGCGCCTGACCGCATCGAGGCAGGCCGCATATTCGGCGCGGGGGGAACGAAGGAACTTGCGCCGCGCCGGCACCTTGTCGAACAGCCCTTCCACGCGGACCCGGGTACCCGGCGGCAGGGCGGCAGGTTCCTCATTTAAGATCGACCCATGATCGACGACGATGCGCCACCCCTCCGCATCTCTTGGGCGGCTTTCCAGGGTAAGGCGGGACACGCTGGCAATGGATGGCAAGGCCTCGCCGCGAAAGCCGAAGCTGGTGACGGACTCGATCGCGTCGTCCGGCAGCTTCGACGTCGCATGGCGTTCAAGGGCAAGCCGCATTTCGGGCTGCTCCATGCCGCTTCCGTCGTCGGTCACTTCAACTAGATCGAGGCCGCCCGCGGCCAGGCGAATTGCGATGCTCTCCGCGCCCGCGTCGAGCGCATTCTCGACCAACTCCTTGAGAGCGCTGGCGGGCCGCTCCACCACTTCACCCGCGGCGATGCGATTGATGAGTTCGGAAGGCAGCCTTCTTATTGACATGTTAACAGTCCTAGCCCAATCCGAAGTCCCCTGCGAAGCACGGAATTTCCCAGGAAATTCACCCTGCTTTCACAAGGACTTGGATAATGGGCGGTGAATTCGGGCCGGCTGGGTGGCGGCTCACTTTCAAACAGTTAGCGAGAGACGGGATAAGCATGTTCTGGACGCGTTGGTTCAAATGGATGTCGCACGACATGGCGATCGACCTGGGGACGGCCAATACGCTGGTCTACGTTCGCGGCCGGGGCATTGTGCTCAATGAGCCGTCGGTCGTCGCGATCGAAACGATCAACGGCACCAAGAGGGTCAAGGCGGTCGGCGAGGACGCCAAGCTGATGATGGGCAAGACGCCGGATCAGATCGAGGCGATCCGCCCGCTGCGCGATGGAGTCATTGCCGACATCGACGTCGCCGAGCAGATGATCAAGCACTTCATCCACAAGGTGCACGGCGGCAAGATGCGCGCCTGGCGCTTCCCGGAAATCGTGATCTGTGTTCCATCGGGCTCGACCAGCGTCGAGCGCCGCGCAATTCGTGATGCCGCCTCCAACGCGGGCGCGAGCGCGGTCTACTTGATCGAGGAACCGATGGCGGCGGCAATCGGCGCCGACATGCCCGTAACCCAGCCGATCGGCTCGATGGTTGTCGATATTGGTGGCGGAACCACGGAAGTCGCCGTGCTATCGCTTCGCGGTCTTGCCTACACGACGTCGGTCCGGGTGGGCGGCGATAAGATGGACGAGGCAATCTCCTCCTACGTCCGCCGCAATCACAACCTTCTGATCGGCGAAGCGACTGCCGAACGGATCAAGAAGGAAGTCGGAATTGCCAAGCCGCCGGTTGATGGCATCGGCACCACGGTTCACATCAAGGGTCGCGACCTGGTCAACGGCGTTCCCAAGGAAATCTCGATCAACCAGGGCCAAATTGCCGAGGCTCTTTCCGAGCCGGTCGGAACGATCGTCGAGGGTGTCCGGATCGCGCTGGAGAACACCGCTCCGGAGCTGGCCGCCGACATCTGCGACCAGGGCATTGTGCTGACCGGCGGCGGCGCGTTGCTCCAGGGACTGGACGAGGTATTGCGCGACGAGACCGGCCTGCCGGTAACGGTCGCCGAGGATCCGCTGACCTGCGTCGCGCTCGGCACCGGCCGAGCGCTCGAGGAAGAGCAGTTCCGCGGCGTCCTGCAAACTGCTTAGGAGTCGCTGAAGGATGGCAGCCTCGGCGGGACCGCGCCCGGGCTGGTCGAGGCGCGCTCAATACAGTTTATTCTTCAGCTTCATGGCGGTCGTCGCCGGGCTGGTTGTCGGGCTGGTCCTGCTGGTCCTGTCGCTGGTTGCCCCCCAAAGCTACGCCGTCGTTCGAGGCGCCGCACTGGACGTTACGGCTCCAATTACCGGGGCGCTAAACGAGGTCACGACGACGGTTACCGGCCTTGCCAGCGGCGCCGGCGATTACTGGGACGCCGCCAAGCAGAACGGCGACCTGAAGCGGCAACGTGACGCCCTGATGCGCCGAATGGTGGAGGCACGCGCCATCCTTGAGGAAAACCAGCAACTCAAGGCCGCTCTCCAGCTTCGCGAAAGAACCGGCAAGGTGATCGCGACCGGGCGCGTGGTCGGATCGTCATTCGAGAGTCCGCGCCGCTTCGCCGTGATTTCGGTCGGGAAAAGCGACGGCGTTACCGTCGGCATGCCGGTACGCGCGCCAGAAGGACTGATTGGCCGGATCATCGAGGCCGGCCTGCTCGCAAGCCGCGTCTTGCTCGTCACCGATCGGGCCAATATCGTGCCGGCGCGCATCCTGAATGGCGGAAAGCCAGTCATCTCGACCGGGCGCGGCGACGGGACGATCGACGTTCGGCCACTTGAAGTCGGCAGGAATCCATTCAAGCCCGGCGATATCATTGTCACATCGGGAACCGGCGGTCTCTATCCGCCCCTGGTCCCGATCGCCAAGATAATCCGGCTCGACGACGACGGAGCCATCGCCATCCCGATTGCCGACCCGTCGCGGGTCAGTTTCGCGATCGTCGAGCCACCCTATGAACCGGCCGCGCTTGCGGTGGCGGCGCAGCCGGACAGCGAGGCGCCTTGATGGTCCGCTCTGCGCTGGGACAACGAGGTCATATCGGTCGCGGACCCCGCGCTGGCGCCGACTACATCCCGGCGATCACCGTGATTTTTGGGTCGATGATTTCGCTTCTCCCGATTGTTTCGGCGACCGGCTGGTGGCCCGATTGGGGGTTGATGATGCTGGTTGCCTGGCGCCTGCTTCGTGCGGACGCCTGGCCAGCCTGGTGGGCGGCCCCGCTCGGCTTCGCCAACGACCTGATCGTCGGCAACCCCATTGGCCTGTCCATCGCGCTGTGGGCGGCTATCATGATCGCGATGGACATCCTCGATCGCCGCACCATGTGGCGTGACTATTGGATCGAATGGGCGATTGCGGCCCTCTTCGTCGCGCTCGCCGAGCTCGCCCAATGGCGCGTAGCCGCCATTCTCGGTGCTTCCGTGCCTCTCGGCATGTCGGCTGGACCGGCGATCATCATATCCATCCTCTGCTTTCCCGTGGCGGCTTTCATCGCCGCACGGATCGATCGTTGGAGGCTGGGCCGATGAAGGCGCCCCGCTTCACGGCCGCGCACCAGTCGATGACTTTTTCGAGGCGGATGATGCTTGTCGGGGGTGCGCAAGCGGCCTTTGGCGGGTTGCTCGTCGCCCGTCTTGGCTATCTATCGGTTGCGCAGAACCAGCATTATCGGCTGCTGTCGGAAAGCAACCGGGTACAGCTGATTATCGTACCCCCGCGCAGAGGCTGGATCGTCGACCGCGCGGGCAAGCCGATTGCCATCAACCGCTCCGACTTTCGTGTCGACTTGATCCCCGAACAGTTGGAACGACCGACGGAAACGCTGCGCCTGCTCACCCAGCTGCTCAAACTCACGCCCGATGACGTCGACCGCATCATCAGGGAGTTGAAAGCGGCCCGCGGCTATCAGCCCGTGCAGGTGGCTGAGAATGTCCCTTACGACCAATATGCCGCCGTGACCGTTCGTCTGCCCGAAATGCCGGGCGTCCAGCCTATGCGCGGATTTTCCCGCTTTTATCCCGACTGGCCCGGCGGTTGGCCATCTGCTCGGCTATGTCGGTACCGCGATCGCCAAAAGATTATGAGAAGGAGAAGAACCCCCTTCTCGTCACTCCCGGCTTCAAGATCGGCAAGGAAGGGCTTGAAAAGAACCCTGGAAGACCGCCTGCGCGGCCAGCCCGGCGGGCAGCGAGTCGAGCTCACCGCCGAGGCAAGCTGGTGAGCGAACTCGAGCCCAAGCCCGACCGAAGCGGCCAGACCGTCAAGCTGACGATCGAGCCAGGGCCTGCAGCAATTTGTCGCGCGGCGAATGGGCGACCAGTCGGGCGCACTCGTCGCGATGGACGTGGCCAACGGCGACATGCTCGCTTTCGTCTCGATGCCGGCATTCGATCCCAATAGCTTCAGCGACGGAATCGGCCGGACCGAATGGCGAATGCTGTCCAAGGACGATCATATCCCGCTGCTCAACAAGGTCGCGCAGGGACTTTACCCGTCAGGCTCGACAATCAAGCCGGCGATGGCGCTGGCATTCCTGAAGCAGGGGATCGATCCGCAAGCGGCGGGTCGACTGCCCGGGCGGCTATGCGGATCGGAAACCGCTACTTCCGATGCGACGCGGTCCATGGCTCGATGGACATGCGTTCTGCGATCGAGCGAAGCTGCAATACCTATTTCTGGGCGACGGGCCTTATCACCGATCCCGGAAAAACGACCGAGATGGTCCAGTATCTTGGCTACGGCGAGAAATTCGATCTGCCCATTCCGACCCAGCGCTACGGCACGATGCCGAACCCGGAATGGCTCGAAGAAGAAATATCACCGCGAATGGCAGGGTTATGATTCCGCCAATACCTCGATCGGCCAGGGTTATGTCCTGATCAATCCGATGCAGCTGGCGGTGATGCCGGCGCGCCTGGCGTCGGGAAAACTGCTCCAGCCGCGACTGCTGCGTGGCGCGGCAGCGCAAGCCGATCCCCGACCTCGACGTCGATCCGGCGCATCTCGAAATCGTCCGCGACGCGATGACCGCGGTCGTCAACGAGCATGGCACCGCGGTCGGGTCGAAGCTTCCGCTCGAAGGCATCCAGATGGCCGGCAAGACCGGGACCGCGCAGGTCTTCCGGATGGGCTCACGCGGCCACGTCAGTCGAACTGGGCGCTTCGCGATCACGCGTTGTTCATTGCCTTCGCGCCGGCGGACAAGCCGCGCTATGCCATCGGCTGCATCATCGAGCATGGCGGCTTCGGCGCCTCGGCCGCGGCGCCGATCGTGCGCGATTCGATGACCTATTTGTTCGACCAGCAGAAGGCGATGGACGCGCTCGCGCCGCTCGAAAAGCAATGGGGCGGCACCCTGGCCGAGCGCAATGCCCGCCAGGCCGCCGCGATTCGAAGCCATGCCGCGAGCCGCGCATCGGGGCGCACGTCGCATGATCACGTCGGCGATCATTCCGCGGCCGCTGGCGCGGCTGCCGTGGCGCTTGATCTTCCTGGTCGCCGGAATCGCCGGTTTCGGGCTCATCATCCTCTATTCCGCGGCCGGCGGGTCGATGCCAGCCGTGGGCGCTCAAGCAGGGCGCGATCTTTTTCTTCTTCCTGGCGGTCGCGATCGCCATGTCATGGCTCAGGGAAGCGACCATCAAGGCGATCGCCTTTCCCGCTCTACGGCGTGACTTGGTCATGCTGTTCGGGGTCGAGGCGCTGGGGTTCGTCACCAAGGGCGCGCAGCGCTGGCTCGACATCGGCCCGATCCGCCTCCAGCCGTCGGAATTCATGAAGCCGGCGATCGTCCTTGCGCTGGCCCGCTTCTACGAACTCGTTCCGGCCGGCGAAACGCGCACTGGCGCGCGCCATCTGGCCGGCGGCGATGCTGCTGCTCGGCGTGCCGGCGGCGCTGATCCTGCTCCAGCCCGACCTTGGCACCTGCATCATGGTCGTGCTTGTGCGGGGTCACGGTGATGTTCCTCGCCGGGCTGCCGCTGTGGATTTTCGCCGCGCCGGCCGGCGCCGATCGCGGTCGCCGCGCCGATCGCCTACCAGATGCTCCACGGCTATCAGCGCAAGCGCATCGACGTGTTCCTCGACCCCGAAAGCGATCCGCTCGGCGCCGGCTATCACATCGCCCAGTCGAAGATCGCGATCGGATCGGGCGGCATGTGGGGCAAGGGCTTCCTCAACGGCAGCCAGAGCCACCTCGACTATCTTCCCGAAGGCCATACCGATTTCGTCTTCGCGACCATGGCCGAGGAATGGGGGCTGGTCGGCGGGCGTGCTCCTGATCCTCGCCTTCGCGTGCGGTGATCCGCTGGGGGATGCGGGTCAGCCTGAACGCGCGAGACCCGCTTCGCCCAGCTTGCCGCGGCGGGGCTGTCGGCGGCGATCTTCTTCTACGTCTCGATCAATCTGATGATGGTCATGGGCCTGGCGCCGGTGGTCGGGGTGCCGCTTGCCGCTGGTCAGCTTCGGCGGCTCGGCGGTGATGACGGTGATGCTGTGCCTCGGCCTGCTGATGGCGCTCGAGCGGCAGCAGCGGACCCAGCGCCGACGCTCGAGCTAGAGCTATTGGATCGAGGCCGGTTGCGCGCGACCATATCGCCCATGCTACCGGCGCGCCGCCCGCGGCAAACGCTGCCAAGCGATTGACCCTCGGCAGGCGCCCAAGGCAGTGGGACGCATAGCTCAGTTGGTAGAGCAGCTGACTCTTAATCAGCGGGTCCTAGGTTCGAGCCCTAGTGCGTCCACCAC
>CAVVQJ010000002.1:0-219683 GCA_963750385.1 uncultured Alphaproteobacteria bacterium
TCAAAAGCGCTACGCGCTCCGCAAGCGCTCCTGCAAAATCCAATTCGCCCTTCATGGCCCGCTCGGTGACCGCCGACACTTCGGCCTTCACACCGGCGTAATCGGCAAGCTCGTCGATGCATTCCTGACCGATGATCGTGGAGTCCATGTCGGCAACGAATATGCGCGGTATCGGCCGTGGACCGCCCTGCACCGCGACATCGACCGCGCCGAGCCCTTCGAGCGACCGGCGAATAACGACTGGATCGCCGTCGCAGCGGATGTCCACGGCGTCGCCTTCGTCGATCCAGCGGTCGAACTCGCTGCCGGGCACGCGATCGAGCGCTTGGGCGAGCAGTCTTTCGTCCAGCCGTCCGGCTGCTATCAGCGTTGCGATGGCCAAGGTAACGCCACTCCCTCCTGTCGCCCTCATCGCCGGTCCGACCGCCAGCGGCAAGTCGGCGCTTGCACTGGCCCTCGCGGAACGGACAGGCGGCGTCATCGTCAACGCAGACAGCGCGCAAATCTACCGCGACCTGCCCATCCTCTCGGCCGCCCCATCCCCCTCTGATATGCGCCGTGCCGAACACCGGCTTTACGGCGTGCGCGACGGCGCCGATCCGTGCTCCGCGGCAGATTGGGCGACGATGGCCAAGGACGAAATCGGTCGGCTTCACAATGACGAAGCAGACTTCCAATTCTGGTCGGCGGAACCGGTCTTTACTTGCGCACATTGCTCGACGGCATTGCCCCTGTGCCGGCGATTGACCCCGGCGTCCGTGCCGGCGTTCGGGCCGCCGGCGTTGCCGAAAATCTAGCCGCGTTGATGCCCCTCGACCCGGTTGCCGCCGCTATGTTGAATTCCGGCGACACGACGCGCATTGGGCGCGCACTTGAGGTGGTACGATCCACCGGGCGAACGCTTGCGCAATGGCAGGAAGAGCGTCGAGGCGGGATCGGTGGCGAGATTGAGCTTCTCCCGCTGATCCTCCTTCCTCCGCGGGCCTGGCTCAACGAGCGTTGCGACCGCCGATTTGCAATCATGATCGATCAGGGAGCGGAGGTGGAGGTCAGGGCGCTCCTCGATCGTCGGCTCGATCCCTGCCTGCCCGTGATGCGAGCGATCGGCGTCCCTGAACTGTCCGCCGCCATTCGCGGCGAGCTGACTTTCGCGCAGGCCGTCGGAGCCGGACAACAGGCGACCCGACGTTATGCCAAGCGACAATATACCTGGTTCGCGCATCAGCCGCCGGCGGAGTGGCCCCGCTTTGTCGAACCGGTTGAAGGCGAGGCGATCGATGCTGCGCTGGCACTCCTGGAGCCGGCGGAGTAGCGAAAGATATGGAAGCCAAACGAGATGCGGTAATCGATCCTGTCCCCCTCGCGGATAAGCGCGTGGCGGTTATCGGCTACGGCAACCAGGGTCGGGCCCAGGCACTTAACCTGCGCGACAGCGGCATCGACGTGATCGTCGGCCTGCGCAAAAGCTCTGCAAGCAAGAATAAAGCCGAGGTTGACGGCGTGCGAACATCGTCGATCGCCGCAGCGGTGGCCACGGCCGATGTGGTCATGCTGCTTGCCCCCGACGAAACGCTGGCTGCCATCTATCGCGATATTGAAGGGGAATTGCGCCAAGGGGCGGCGTTAGGCTTCAGTCACGGCCTTGCGATCCGGTTTGGTTTCATCACGCCGCGACCTGACCTCGACGTCTTCATGGTTGCGCCCAAGGGCCCGGGCTCCGCCCTCCGGTCGCTGTATGAGGCCGGTCAGGGCATGATCGCGCTCTACGCCGTTGCTCAGGATGCAAGCGGCCAGGCGGAACCGCTGGCGCTCGCCTATGGAAGGGCCATCGGATGCGCCCGCGCCGGGCTTCTGCCTTCCAGCTTCGCCGAGGAATGCGAAGCGGATCTGTTCAACGAGCAAGCGGTGGTGTGGGGCGCCGTTCCGGAAATTCTGATTGCCGGATTCGACACGCTGGTGGCGGCCGGAGTCAGCGAGGAAGTCGCCTACATGGAATGCGTCGGCGAGTTGAAGCTGATCGCCGAACTGATCGAAACGCGCGGCATCGCTGGCATGCGCGAGGCGATCAGCAATACCGCCGAGTTGGGCGCGGTGATGGGGGGACCGCGCATCGTCGATGACGGCGTTCGGTCGCGGATGCGGACAATCCTGGAAGATGTCCGGACGGGCAAGTTTGCCGACGCGTTGCGAAACGAGGAAGCCGCGGCCTACCCTCTCCTTCGTGAGGCGCGATCTCGCGCTCGTCAGCTGCCGGTCGAACAGGCACGCAGACGCCTGCTCGATTAGCCGATCGGTTCAGCTACTTGTCTGACGCGATCGCCGACCGAAGCTCGCTCGGTATAGGCACGCTGCAGGCGGAGATGCGCGGCCTTGGCTTCGGCGTCGGTGGCTGCGCTGCTCAGATCCGCTTCTTCGGCGGCGCGGCGAGCGTAATAGCCTTTGTCCTGTTCGCTCATGGCCCATCTCCCGCGGGGACATGCCTGTCTACCACGGCCTACCGCCGCCCGAACAGTTTCTCGATATCGGCGTGGGCCAGTTTCACCCAGGTAGGGCGGCCGTGGTTACACTGGCCAGAGCGCGGTGTGACTTCCATTTCACGCAGCAACGCATTCATCTCCGCGACCGACAGGACCCGCCCGGCGCGGACCGAGCCGTGGCAGGCGATGGTCGCCGCGACATGATCGAGTCGGTCGCGCAGGCCCAACGCCCGCCAAGCTCGGCGATTTCGGCGGCGAGGTCGGGGAGCAGGCCTGGACATCGGTCTTACCCAGCGCCGGGGCCGCGCGCACGATCATGGCGCTGTCACCAAACCGCTCGAGCTCAAGCCCCATTGACGCCAATTCGCCACGGCCGCTTCGAGGCGGTCGCACTCCACCTCCTCAAGTTCGACAACTTCGGGCACAAGCGGGCCTGGCTGGCCGTCCCCGCCTTCCGCGCCGCACGCATCCGTTCGAGTACCAGCCGCTCGTGCGCGGCATGCTGGTCGACGATGACCAGCCCGTCCTCGGCTTCGGCGACGATATAGGTCGCTGCGACCTGCCCGCGCGCGACGCCGAGCGGGAAGGACTGGACCGGCGCGAGTTCGGCGCGGGCGGCGGGCGCCGAGCCGAAATCAAGACCGTCCGCCGCTCCGGCATCGCCGGAATCAGCCGGGGCTCCCAAAAGGCAACGGCCGGTCCGCGCCCAAGCCCCTTCTCGGCAACCGGCACCGCTCGTCTACCAGCCGACCGGCTGCGCAAACTGCTCGCGCCGCGCTGCGCTGGCCAGCCTCGTCGAGCGCGGAGCGCAAGCCGCCGACGATCAGCCCGCGCACGGCCGGCGGATCGCGGAAGCGGACTTCGGTCTTGGCCGGATGGACGTTGATATCGACCTCGCCGTCGGAACGTCGACGAACAGGGCCGCGATCGGGTGGCGGTCGCGGGCCAGCAGGTCGCGATAGGCCGCGCGCAGAGCGCCGACCAGCAGGCGGTCCTTCACCGGCCGCGAATTGACGAACAGATATTGCTGGTCGGCCATGCCGCGGTTGAAGGTCGGCAGGCTGACCACCCCGGTCAGGCGCAGGCCGTCGCGGACGCAATCGATGCCGACTCCGTGGCGGTCGAGTTCATGGGCGAGCAGCGCCGCGACCCGCGCCGGCGCATCCTGCGGCTGGAGCGACAGGATGCGCCGCCCGTCATGGTCGAGGGTGAAGCCGACATCGCTCCGCGCCATCGCCAGGCGTTTTACCGCGTCGAGGCAGGCGGCATATTCGGCGCGGGGCGTGCGCAGGAACTTGCGCCGCGCCGGCACCTTGTCGAACAATTCCTCGACCCGGACCCGCGTGCCGGGCGGAAGCGCGGCCGGCCCTTCGCCCGCGGCTCGCCATGATCGACGACGATCCGCCAGCCGTCCGCCCTCGCGGTCCGGCTTTCGAGCGTCAGCCGGGACAACGCTGGCGATCGACGGCAGCGCCTCGCCGCGAAAGCCGAAGCTGGTGACCGGATCGATCGCGTCGGTCGGCAGTTTGGAGGTGGCGTGCCGCTCCAGCGCCAGGCGCATGTCGTCGGCGCTCATGCCGCAGCCGTCGTCGCTGACCTCGATCAGGTCGAGCCCGCCACCTGCCAGCCGCACCGCGACTTGGCCGCGCCCGGCATCGAGCGAATTTTCGATGAGTTCCTTGAGCGCGCTCGCCGGGCGTTCGACCACTTCGCCCGCGGCGATGCGATTGATCAGTTCGGAGGTAGCCTTCTTATTGACATGTTGAGGGTCTTATCCCAATCCGAGCGCCCCGGCGAAGCCCAGAATTTTCCGTGGAAATTCAGAGCCGCTTTCACAAGGCTGACGATGAACGGACAATTAAGCCGGCGCTTGCTGTGCGGAGCGACTTCGAAAAGAAGGCGAGGACGGGGAAGTAATGTTCTGGACGCGTTGGTTTAAATGGATGTCCCACGACATGGCGATCGACCTCGGGACGGCCAATACGCTCGTCTACGTCCGCGGCCGCGGAATCGTCCTCAACGAGCCGTCGGTCGTCGCGATCGAGACCATCAACGGGGTCAAGAAGGTCAAGGCGGTCGGTGACGACGCCAAGCTGATGATGGGCAAGACCCCCGACCAGATCGAGGCCATCCGCCCGCTGCGCGACGGGGTCATCGCCGACATCGACGTCGCCGAGCAGATGATCAAGCACTTCATCCACAAGGTCCATGGCGGCAAGATGCGCGCCTGGCGCTTCCCGGAAATCGTGATTTGCGTGCCGTCGGGCTCGACCAGCGTCGAGCGCCGCGCGATCCGCGATGCCGCGTCCAACGCCGGCGCCAGCGCGGTCTATCTGATCGAGGAGCCGATGGCCGCCGCGATCGGCGCCGACATGCCGGTGACCGAGCCGATCGGTTCGATGGTCGTCGACATCGGCGGCGGCACCACCGAAGTCGCGGTGCTCTCCCTGCGCGGCCTTGCCTACACCACCTCGGTCCGCGTCGGCGGCGACAAGATGGACGAAGCGATTTCCTCCTACGTCCGCCGCAACCACAACCTGCTGATCGGCGAAGCCACCGCCGAGCGGATCAAGAAGGAAGTCGGCATCGCCAAGCCGCCGATCGACGGCATCGGCAAGACCGTCCACATCAAGGGCCGCGACCTCGTCAACGGCGTGCCCAAGGAAATCTGGATCAACCAGGGCCAGATCGCCGAGGCGCTGTCGCGAACCGGTCGGAACGATCGTCGAGGGCGTCCGCATCGCGCTCGAAAATACCGCGCCCGAACTGGCCGCCGACATCTGCGACCAGGGCATCGTCCTGACCGGTGGCGGCGCGCTGCTCCAGGGGCTCGACGAAGTGCTGCGCGACGAAACCGGCCTGCCGGTGACCGTCGCCGACGATCCGCTGACCTGCGTCGCGCTGGGCACCGGCCGCGCGCTCGAGGAAGAGCAGTTCCGCGGCGTGCTCCAGACCGCCTAGCGAGGCGCATGGCAGCGTGGCGGACCGCGCCCCGGCTGGTCGCGCCGTGCGCAATATGGGCTGTTCTTCGGCTTCATCGCGGTCATTGCGGGGATCGTCGTCGGGCTGATCCTGCTGGCCATTTCGCTGGTCGCGCCGCCAGAGCTTCGAGCGCGTCCGCGGCGTCGCGCTCGATGTCACCGGCGCCGATTACCGGCGCCGCTCCATGAAGTAACGCGACGGTCGACGGGCGTGTTCAGCGGCGCCGGCAATTATTGGGACGCGGCGCACCAGAACGGCGACGCTCAAGCGCGAGCGCACGCGCGATGCTGCAGCGGATGATCGAGGCCAAGGCGATCCTCCAGGAGAACCGCCAACTCAAGGCCGCGCTCGGCCTTCGCGAACGAGACCGGGGATGCGGTCGCGGCCGGGCGGATCGTCGGCTCGTCCTTCGACAGCCCGCGCCGCTTCGCCATCCTCTCGGTCGGGATCAGCGACGGCGTCGCGTGGGCATGCCGGTGCGCGCCGCCGACGGGCTGGTCGGGCGGGTCATCGACGCCGGCCAGCATCGCCAGCCGCGTCCTGCTGGTCAGCGACCGGGCCAGCATCGTCCCCGCGCGCTGCTGCGCGGCGGCCAGCCGGTGATCGCCACCAGGGCGCGGCGACGGGACGCATCGACGTCCGCCCGCTCGAAGTCGGCCGCAACCCGTTCAGGCGCGGCGACATCATCGTCACCTCGGGCACCGGCGGGCTTTATCCGCCGCTGGTGCCGATCGGCAAAGGTGGTCCGGCTCGACGACGACGGCGCGGTCGCGGTGCCGCTCGCCGACCCGCGCGAGATCAGTTTCGCCATCGTCGAGCCGCCGTTCGTGCCGGCCGCGCTAGCGGTGGCGGCGCGCGCCGACGGCGCCGGACCGCCCTGATGGTCCGCGCCGCGCTCGGACACCCACGCAGGCGCATCGGCCAGGGCCCGCCGAGCTATGCGCCGATTACGTCCCGGCGGTCGATCGTGTTGCTGGGTCGCTGCTGTCGCTGCTGCCGATCGTCTCGAGCACGGCTGGTATCCCGATTTCGGCTTCCTCATGCTGATCGCCTGGCGGCTGCTTCGCGCCGACCCCTTCCCGGCCTGGTGGGCGGCGCCGCTGGGCTTCGTCAATGACCTGTTCACCGGCCCCCCATCGGGTTCTCGGTGGCGCTGTGGGCGCGCTGTCATGCTCGCGCTGGACGTCGATCGACCGGCGCACGATGTGGCGCGACTATTGGATCGAATGGGTGCTTGCCGCCTTGCTTCATCGCGCTCGCCGAGCTCGTTCAGTGGCGGGTCGCCGACTGGTCGGGCGCCGCGTGCCACTCGGCGCAGCTGGCGCCGGCGATCGTCGTCGTCGATCCTGCTGCTTTCCCGTCGTCGCCTTCCTGGTCGCGCGGCTCGACCGCTGGAGGCTGGGCCGATGAAGGCGCGCCGCTTCACCGCCGCCCACCAGTCGATGACCTTTTCGCGCCGGATGATGCTTGCTCGGCGGCGCGCAGGCCGCGGTCGGCGCGGTGCTGATCGCCCGGATGGGCTGGCTGTCGATCGCCGCAGAACCAGAAATACGAGCTGATGTCGCGAAGAGCAACCGGGTCCAGCTGATCCCGGTCCCGCCGCGGCGCGGCTGGCTCGATCGACCGCGACGGCAAGCCGATCGCGATCAACCGCTCCGAGCTTTCGCGTCGACATCATCCCCCAGCAGCTGGAACGAGCCGACGCGAGACGCTCGCGCCTGCTCGCCCAACTGCTCGAGCTGACGCCCGACGACGTCGACCGCATCATCAGGGACTTGAAGGCGGCCCGCGGCTATCCAGCCGGTCCAGGTGGCGGAAAACGTCCCCTACGAACAATATGCCGCGGTCACCGTCCGCCTGCCCGAACTGCCGGCGTCCAGCCGACGCGCGGCTTTTCGCGCTTCTATCCCGACGGGCCCGGCGGTCGCGCCATCTCATCGGCTATGTCGGCACCGCCAATGCCAAGGAATATGAGGCCGAGGACAAGAACCCGCTGCTCGATCACCCGGGTTCAAGATCGGCAAGGAAGGGCTCGAAAAGACGCTCGAGCACCGTCTGCGCGGCGAGCCCGGCGGCCAGCGGGTCGAACTCACCGCGCGCGGCAAGCTGGTCCGCGAACTCGACCCCAAGCCCGACCGCAGCGGCCATACCGTCCAGCTGACGATCGACGCCGGGCTGCAGGAATTTGCCGCGCGGCGCATGGGCGACCAGTCAGGCGCGCTGGTCGCGATGGACGTGACCAACGGCGACATCCTCGCCTTCGTGTCGATGCCGGCGTTCGATCCCAACAGCTTCAGCGACGGCATCGGCCGGACCGAATGGCGATGCTGTCGGAGGACGATCACATCCCCCTGCTCAACAAGGTCGCGCAAGGCCTTTACCCGTCGGGCTCGACGATCAAGCCGGCGATGGCGCTGGCATTCCTCAAGCAGGGCATCGACCCCAAGCGGCGCGGTCCATTGTCCCGGCGGCTATCCGGATCGGCAACCGCTATTTCCGCTGCGACGCGGTGCACGGCTCGGTCGACATGCGCTCGGCGATCGAGCACAGCTGCAACACCTATTTCTGGGCGACCGGCCTGATCACCGATCCCGCGCAAGACGACCGAGATGGTCCAGTATCTCGGCTATGGCGAGAAGTTCGACCTGCCGATCCCGGCCCAGCGCTTCGGCACGATGCCCAAGCCCGAATGGCTCGAAGAGGAAATACGAGCGCGAATGGCAGGGCTATGACTCCGCCAACACGTCGATCGGCCAGGGCTATGTGCTGGTCAATCCGCATGCAGCTCGCGGTGATGCCGGCGCGCATCGGCGTCGGGCAAACTGCTCCAGCCGCGTCTGCTGTTGGCGGGCAGCGCCCAGCCGACGCCCGACCTCGACGTCGATCCCGAGCATCTCGAAATCGTCCGCAAGGCGATGTGCGCGGTGGTCAATGGCGGCGGCACCGCGGTCGGATCGAAACTGCCGCTCGACGGCATCCAGATGGCCGGCAAGACCGGCACCGCGCAGGTGTTTCGGCTTGGGCGCGCGCGGCCACCAGTCCAACTGGGCGCTGCGCGACCATGCGCTTGTTCATCGCCTTCGCGCCGGCCGACAAGCCGCGCTACGCCATCGGCTGCATCATCGAACATGGCGGCTTCGGCGCCTCGGCCGCGGCGCCGATCGTCAGGGATCGCATGACCTATTTGTTCGACCAGCAGAAGGCGCTGGCCGCGCTGGCTCCGCTCGAACAGCAGTGGGGCGGCACCCTGGCCGAGCGCACCGCGCGGCAGCCCGCCCAATTCGAAGCCATTCCAGGCGCCAAGCCGCTGATCGGCGGCGCGCAACGCCGGACATGATCTCCTCGGCGATCATCCCGCAGCCGCTGGCCCGGCTGCCGTGGCGGCTGATCTTGCTGGTCGCGCGATCTGCGGGATCGGCCTCGTCACCCTCTATTCGGCGGCCGGCGGGTCGATGTCGCCGTGGGCGCTCAAGCAGGCGCTGACGATCCTCGTTCTTCCTGCGGCTCGCGATCGGCATGTCGTGGATCGCCGGAAAGCTTCATCAAGCAGATGACTTTCCCCGCCTATGTCGCTGATCGTGGTCCTGCTGTGTCGTCGTCGAGATGGTCGGGTTCGTCGGCAAGGGCGCGCAGCGCTGGGTCGACCTCGGCTTCATCCGGCTCCAGCCGTCGGAATTCATGAAGCCCGCGATCGTCCTGATCCTGGCGCGCTTCTACGACCTGCTGCCCGCGCGGCGGACGTCGCGCGCTGGCGGGGACTTTGGCCGGCGGCGATGCTGGTGCTGGTGCCGTTGGCGCTGATCCTGGTCCAGCCCGACCTCGGCACCGCGACCATGGTCCTGCTCGGCGGAGTGACGGTGATGTTCATCGCCGGCCTGCCGATGTGGTATTTTCTGGCGGCCGCCGGCGCCGCGGCTGTGGCCGCGGCCGATCTCTGTTTGCGATGATGCACGACTATCAGCGCAAGCGGGTCCTGATCTTCCTGGACCCGGAAAGCGACCCGCTCGGCGCCGGCTACCACATCAGCCAGTCGAAGATCGCGATCGGCTCGGGCGGGATCTGGGGCAAGGGCTATCCTCAACGGCAGCCAGAGCCACCTCGACTATCTGCCCGAAGGCCATACCGATTTCGTCTTCGCGACCATGGTCGAGGAATGGGGACTGGTCGGCGGGCGCGCTTCTGATCCTTGCGTTCTTGCATGGTCATTCGCTGGGGAATGAGGGTCAGCCGCGAAGGCCAAGACCCGCTTCGGCCAGCTCGCCGCCGCCGGCCTTACGGCGACCATCTTCTTCTATGTCTCGATCAATCTGATGATGGTGATGGGCCTGGCGCCCGTGGTCGGCATCCCGCTTCCGCTGGTCAGCTTCGGCGGCTCGGCGGTGATGACGGTGATGATCTGCCTGGGCATACTTGATGTCGCTCGAGCGCCAAGCCCGCACGCCGCTCGACCTCTGAGCTGAAGCAGACGGCGGTTGCACGGACCGGATATCGCTGTTAGAGGCCCGCCCGCGCCCCCGCTCCAAGCGGCCCGCGCATTGCCTCAAAGGCATGGACGCATAGCTCAGTTGGTAGAGCAGCTGACTCTTAATCAGCGGGTCCTAGGTTCGAGCCCTAGTGCGTCCACCACCCTTTTCAGCGACTTAGTAAAAATTGCGGAGTTTAGCTGCGTCGCAATGTATGACGCGGAAGGACGAAGCAGGAACGCGGGGCCGGGGCATGCACCCTCCCCTGCCCTTACCTACTCAACGGGCGGTGCATGTCCGACAATGCCATTAGATGCTACGTGGAATTCTGACGGTAAAGCATGCTCCCTTGCCGGCTGAACGCGGCCTCACTTCGAGCGTGCCTCGCAATTGACGAGTAAGAGCAGTTATCACGCGCATCCCCAATCCTGCATCCGCCGCGTGTGGGTTGAAATTTTCGCCAACGCCTTTGCCTTCATCGCTTACGATTAGTCGATTTGTGCTCTGCGACCCTCTGAAGGCAACATTGATCTTGCCTGCGCCATGTTTTGCAGCGTTTGTCACAAGCTCGTTGGTGAGCAGGCCGATCGGCTGGATCCAAGTCGAAGGGACCAATTCGTCGTCTCCTTCAACGAAGATTTGCCGATCCAAAATCGCAGCGAGATCGCCACACAGGCGACGCAGAAACGCGATGCAAGACACTTCTTCCGCTGCATCGACATAAAAGTGCCGATGAACCTGCGCGACAGCGGCAACGCGATTGGCGGCTAGCTCAAGATGAGCTGCGCCCGCGCCGACATCGGCCGAGCGACTTTGCATCGCAAGTAGACCCGAAACGAACTGCAGGCTGTTCATGACTCGGTGGTCGATCTCCTTTGCCATCAAATTTGCCTGACCGATCGCCGACCGAGACGAGAGTCTCAACTCCATCTGGTCCATGACGATCTTGGCCAGATCTTTCAGATCCTCAACTTGGTCCTCGTCTATTGGGCGAGGCTCTTTATCGATCACGCACAGGGTGCCCAGATTGTGACCATCGTGCGTTGCGAGAGGGACTGCCGCATAGAAGCGAAGCCCAAAGTCTCCGGCGACGAGAGGATTAGCCAACGCGCGAGGATCTTTCTTGGCGTCCTCGATGAGATACGGCGTATCTCCCATAATAGCTGATGCACAAAGACCGGGTTCACGATCGATCTGCTCAACTGGCAGACCGTGATGAGACTTGAACCAAATTCTGTCCTCATCGACGATGCTGATAATCGCGATTGGTGCATTGAGGCGACGGGCGGCAAGGGCCGTGATACGATCAAATGCTCCATCTGGCGGACTGTCGAGTATGTCGTAGCGCCGGACTGCGGCCAGGCGCGCCATCTCCTCAGGGGATAACTTATCGGCAGCCGTCATGATTCTTCACCTTGGAACTCGGGCGCATTGCAGTGGACCCAATTCACCCTTGGGCGAATAGTAGGTACATGTCTAACCTGCTGGTTCGGAAACTGGGGACGGCGGGATCCTAGGCAACCAGGAGTGGCGAGCTGATTGAACATCAGCGGGCAATAGGTTCGAGCCCTGGTGTGTCCACAATCGTTTCATTATTTCAATGAATTAAATGATATTTGGACGACCAAGTCTCTATCTGAGTCGCGTTGGTGCCCCCATACGGGTATCACACCTAGCCGCCACAAATCGGGACCTTGCCTTCCCGCCTGCCGCCGAGACATCCAGTTGTTGTAAGTGCCCCGCCGGACCGATAGATTTTATCGCGAATCCAGAAGGAAAATTGCCTCTACCATCTGTCGTCCCAAAATTGAGTTGGGGCGCCGAGGGCATTTCCGAGGAACTGAACCCCTAAAATAGGAGTTCGAGAGCAAGGATGCTGTTTTTAGGAATGATGGGGAAAAGTTGAGTGGCATCCTTTCGAGACAACGCGAATCTGAAACCCGGCTTCGATACTCGTGGATCGCCCGCGATAGTGCAGCAGGAACTACAACCCCTTAAGCCTGGCGCCCTGAACGCTAATGAATTCCAGCTGCTCGCCGAACACATTCCGACGCTCTGCTGGATGGCAAACAGTGACGGCTATATCGTCTGGTACAACTCGAAGTGGCACGACTATTGCGGCACTACTCCCGAGGAAATGGAGGGGTGGGGCTGGCAATCCGTCCATGATCCCGACGTTCTCCCCACGGTTATGAAGCGTTGGCAAAAATCCATCGCCAGCGGCGAACCCTTCGAAATGACCTTCCCGCTCAAAGGGGCGGACGGCATTTTCCGCCCCTTTCTGACGCGGGTCCAGCCGGTTCGCGATAACAGTGGCCAGGTGGCCCGCTGGTTTGGAGTAAATACCGAAATCACTGACCAAGTTGCCGCCGAGCGCGCGCTTCGGGAGCGTGAATCGGACCTGCGCGTCGTGCTCGATACCTCGCCGGGTGGACTCTATGCGGTCGACACTGAAGGAAACACCACCCTGGTGAGCCGAGGTTTGCTCGACATGCTGGGGTTTGCCGATGAGAGCGAGGTAATCGGCCGCAAGATCCACAGCGTGATCCACCATAGCCACATTGATGGGTCACCGTACCCCGTCGACGAATGCCCCATTTATCAATGCGCGAAGATGGGCGGCTCGACACACGTCGACGAAGAAGCCTTTTTCCGCGCAGACGGTACGCCCGTGCCGGTCGAATATTGGGTCGCGCCGATCAATCGCGATGGCGAGCGTGTCGGAGCAACCTGCACTGTCGTTGAGCTGACCGAGCGCAAAGAAGCACAAAAGGCACTACTCGAAGAAAGTCGGACTCTCGAGACGTTAAATCGTACCGGGGCGGCGCTGGCTGCCGAGCTCGACCTTGAGCGCCTAGTGCAGATGGTGACGGACGCCGGTGTCGAATTGACCGGCGCAAAATTTGGCGCGTTCTTTTACAACGTCCTGACCGACGAGGGCGGCTCGTACATGCTGTACACTTTGGCAGGCGCCAAGCGCTCGCAGTTCGACTTCGGCATGCCGCGCGCAACGGCTGTTTTCCATCCGACATTTGCGGGTGAAGGGCCGATCCGCTCCGATGATATCACGAAAGATCCGAGGTACGGCCAAAACGAGCCGTACTTCGGGATGCCAAAAGGTCACCTCCCGGTCATTTCCTATCTTGCGATTCCGGTTGTCAGCCGATCGGGCGAGGTTCTGGGCGGATTATTTTTCGGCCACCCAGAGGCAGCGCGCTTCACCGAGCGACACGAGCGTTTGATGCTCGGGATCGCCGCACAGGCGGCCGTCGGGATCGACAATGCGAGACTCTATCAATCAGCGCAAAAGGAAATCGGCGAGCGTATGCGGGCGGAGGCGGCCCTCCGAGAACTGAACGAGACACTTGAGGTCAAGGTTAAAGAGGAAGTGGAGCAACGGGCGAATGCCGAAGAGGCTCTTCGCCAATCGCAGAAAATGGAGACCGTCGGCCAGCTGACGGGCGGAATTGCGCACGATTTCAATAACCTTTTGACGATCATCAGCGGCAATCTGGACATCATGCGCCAGAAAATGACGCAGGAGTCAGAACATCTAACGCGATATGCTGAGCGCGCGATAACCGGTGCGCAACGTGCCGCCACTTTGACGCAACGGCTTCTTGCCTTTTCGCGGCGTCAGCCGCTTGCGCCGAAGCCAACCGATCTCAATCGATTAGTGGCTGGAATGTCGGAACTGCTTCACCGCACTCTGGGCGAAATGATCGAAGTCGAGTCGGTACTCGCGCCCAGACTATGGTCCGTCGAGGTTGACCAAAATCAGCTGGAAAACACTGTGATTAATCTCGCGGTGAACGCGCGGCATGCAATGCCCGACGGCGGAAAGCTCACCATCGAAACGCAAAACACCCACCTCGACCGCAGCTATGCCGCCCAACATCCGGAGGTCGCGGAAGGGCAATATGTGGTAATGTGCATCTCGGACACGGGGGTTGGCATGGATGCCGACACAGTTGCCCAGTCGATTGAGCCTTTCTTCACCACCAAGGAGGTTGGCAGAGGTACGGGCCTTGGACTGTCGATGGTCTATGGCTTCGTCAAGCAATCCGGCGGTCACCTCAAAATCTATTCTGAGCCCGGTGAAGGAACGACTGTCAAAATGTACCTTCCGCGCGCGGCCGGCACGACCGTATCTGAGGATGACATTCAAGAGACCGTCCTCTCCGGCGTGACTGGGAAAGAAACCATCCTCGTGTGCGAGGATGATGAAGACGTGCGCGCTTATTCAGTCGAGGTTCTGAGTGACCTTGGTTATCATGTTCTTCAGGCCGCTGATGGACCGGCCGCACTAAAAACTCTTCGCGAGCAGGTCGGCACGATCGACTTGTTATTCAGTGATGTGGTCCTACCTGCGGGAATGACTGGTGCGGTGCTCGCCAAAGAAGCTGCCGCTATTCAGCCGGGTTTGAAAACACTGTTCACTACGGGATACGCACGGAACGCCATTGTTCATCAAGGACGATTGGACCCCGGCGTTGAGCTCCTGACGAAGCCGTTCAGCTACGCGGAACTTGCCACTCGTATTCGAGACATTCTCGATCGAAGAAGTTGAAAGGGCCGTAGGTGCTGCTGCTGGGGAATTCCAGCAGGTCCTCCGCTTGCTGGCGGGAAAGGCGGCATCGTCGATCTAGCGCGGCGAAGGTCCGAGCTCAGTGGGTCCACCACCCTTTTCGACGTGGCGGTCAGCGTTCGGGTAATTGGCGCTTAAGCTCGGCAATCGAACTGCGAACGACGTCGGGGTCGCATATCGCGAAGGCCAGCTGGAAGCTTCCCTGAAGGGTTGCCAGCAAATTCCGTGCGCGGTGGAGAGCGTCCCGCGTGCTCAAGCCCGTGGCTTCGAACAATTGGCGGATCCAGTCTGTCTGGCGACCAATGATTTTTCGCGCCGAGGGAGATAGCGGACCACCCGACAGGCGAAGATCCCGGGTCAGTCCGACAAGAGGACATCCGACCGACGCATAGATTTCCGCCCGATCTGCCGATGCATCGAGAAAGGCATGCAGGCGCTGCTCGGGCGCTCCACCGGGTGGCAGCCTCTCGAACGTCGAATCGATCTGGCTGATCCAATGGTCGATTACCGCGCGCACTAGATCATCCTTGGTGCGGAAATAATAATAGACATTGCCGACTGGTACATCGGCATCGCGCGCGATTTCGGCGATCGACGAAGCTTGCACCCGTCCCGGTGAAAAAGCTTCACCGCGGATTGCACCAAACGCGCCCGCTTATCCGTAGCTTTCCTGCCCATCGCTTCGTCCAAAAAAGTTAGTTGACCGACTTACTATCAAGGAATAGCGATGGTGCAAGTCGCTTCGAAGGATGTCGATTGCAATGAGCCAAGCGCCCGGCACGGACGAAACCGGTCAGACCGTTGAAAATTCCCAGCCGGGGAACGGTAACTATCTCGACGATCCAGGCGAACCTGCTTCGCCGGATCACGGCGGCGACCTTGTCAGGCGGCACCGTCTGTCGACCCGGCTTTGGCACTGGACCAATGCCCTCGCTCTGTTCGTCATGCTACTTAGTGGACTAATGATCTTCAACGCCCATCCTCGCCTCTATTGGGGGCAATATGGAGCCAATTTCGACCAGTCCTGGTTCGAAATCGGCTCACATGGCAACAATGGGTTCGCCCGCCTTGGCGAGTTACAGGTCAACACCACCGGAGTCCTCGGGGTATGGCCGGATGCCAATGGGGCGGTTCAACACCGCGCCTTCCCCTATTGGCTGACAATTCCTTCCTCCTACAGCCTTGCTCACGCGCGGCTGTGGCACTTGTTCTTCGCCTGGATCCTCGCTCTTGGCCTGGCGGTCTATCTGCTGATTTCGCTGGTCAACCGTCACGTCCAGAATGACCTGGCTCCCACTCGGGAAGAAGTGCGACCGTCGCACATCTGGCAGGATATCAAGGACCATGCCCGGCTGCGCTTCCCCACCGGCCGCGCCGCGCTGAACTATAATATTCTCCAGAAGCTAAGTTACGGCGTCGTACTGTTCCTTCTCCTGCCGCTGATGGTCCTGACCGGGCTCACCATGTCGCCGCAAATGGATTCCGGCTGGTCATTCCTCGTTTCATTGTTCGGCGGACGCCAGTCGGCGCGCTCGATCCACTTCATTTTGGCGTGGCTGCTGGTCGGCTTTTTCTTCGTTCATATCGCGATGGTCATGCTTGCGGGTCCGATCAACGAACTGCGTTCAATGATCACCGGCCGCTATCGACTGCCGGTAAAGAAGGGGCAGGAGGCATGAAGCTCGATCGCAGGACGCTGGTCACCGGGCTAGCGTCATCCGGCGGGCTGGCGCTGGCCGGGTGCGATCGGCTCGATCGTTCGCCGGCATTCAAATCCATCCTCCAGAGCGCCGAAGGCCTGAACTATCGCGCTCAGCGCCTGGTCGCCGGCCGACACTCGCTGGCGATCGAATATCCCGCTTCGGACATGTCGCCGGTTTTTCGGACGAATGGGACGGCGATGCCTGACACACCCGAATATGCAGCCATGCTGGCAAATGGTTTCGCGGATTATCGGCTGGTCGTTGACGGCCTGGTTACGCGGCCGCTGGCCCTGTCGCTTGCCGACCTCGCACGGCTGCCTCAGCGAACCCAGATTACCCGGCACGACTGCGTTGAAGGATGGACCGCGATCGGGAAATGGCAAGGGCCGCAGCTTGGCGCAATTCTGCGCGCCGCCGGCCTGTCGAACCTGGCCAATTTCATCGTCTTTCATTGCGCGGACCGAATTGGTTCGAAGCCCTATTATGAAATCGATCGATCTGGTCGACGCCTTTCATCCGCAGACTATCATGGCGCTGTTCATGAATGACCAGAAACTGCCGGTCGGGCACGGCGCCCCGACCCGCCTTCGGGTCGAAAGGCAGCTTGGCTACAAACATGCGAAATTCGTGATGCGGATCGAGGCTCGGCAAAGGATCGACGACCTCTATCGCGGCAAGGGGGGCTATTGGGAAGATAATGGCGATTACGCCTGGTATGCAGGAATTTGAATATGCGCATGGCATCGGCATTGATCGCGAGCGTGGCCTTGCTCGCATGTTCATCGGGCGGATCGGCTCCGGTCGCGGTCGCCAGGGGAACGACCCCCGTGGTCATCGAACTTTACCAAAGCCAAGGCTGCTCGTCTTGCCCCCCGGCCAATGCGGCACTTAACGCCATCGCGTCCGATCCGGCGGTTCTCGCGCTCAGTTTCGCCGTGACCTATTGGGATCAGCTTGGCTGGAAGGACCGGTTCGCCCGGCCGGAGTTCACTCAGCGCCAATATGATTTCGCCCATGCAGCTGGAACCAATCGGGTGGTTACGCCGCAATTCGTGATCAATGGGTCAATTGCGGGCAGCAATGCGGGCGCCTTGCGGGCGCTGGCCAATCGGGCCGGCTCGGTAAAGGGCGGCCCTTCGATTTTGGCGGCCGGCAATGACGTTGCTATCGGCTTCGGGAGGACATCCACCCCGGCGACGGTGTGGCAAGTCACCTATGACCCTCGGGTCCGCAATGTCGCGATCCGGGCGGGCGAGAATGATGGCCGGACGCTGCCGCATCTCAATATTGTTACTGAGCTCAAGCCGCTTGGGACCTGGAGCGGCCCGGCGAAGCGTCTCGCGCTAACTCCGGTCGCCAACAAGCTCCTTCGCACAGCAGTGTTCGTGCAACGCGGTAAGGGTGGCCCCATCATCTCCGCGCGCAAGCTCTGATTTAATTACTCCCGCTCGATGATCCTGCTCACCGGCTTATTCTTCCTCACAGCCCTGCTATATGCCGTGGCGGGTTTCGGCGGAGGCTCGACCTATACCGCATTGCTGGTGCTCACGGGCACGGATTACCGCGCGGTGCCGATCGTTTCGCTGCTGTGCAATATCGCGGTCGTGACGGTTGGGACCTGGCGATACGCCCGCAGCGGCCACTTTGACTTCAGGCGATCCTGGCCCTTGTTCGTTACGTCGGTTCCGGCGGCATGGCTCGGCGGACGGCTGGTGGTAGGCGAGGCATTGTTTATCGGACTGCTCGCCGCTGCCCTCCTCGTCGCCGGACTGCTGATGTTATGGCAGCCCTATTGGGAACATCAGGCTAATACGGCAAAGCGAGGACCGCGCTGGATTGAGCCGGTTGCCGGCGGAACCCTCGGCTTCGTGGCGGGCGTGGTTGGCATTGGCGGCGGCATTTTTCTGGCGCCGTTGCTCTACCTGCTCCGATGGGCGTCGCCCAGGGCGATTTCGGCTACGTGCGCGGCGTTCATCCTCGTCAATTCGATTTCAGGTCTGATCGGCCAGGCAAGCAAGGGCCTTGGCGCGGCCACCGCGGTGATCGGCGATTATGCCCTGCTTTTCCCGGCGGTGGTGGTAGGCGGCTTCATTGGCTCGAACTCTGGCAGCGGGCGTCTCGATCCCAAGATCCTGCGCATAGTCACGGCCATCCTGATCCTTTATGTCGGCGTTCGGCTCGCAATCCGCTGGTGGAGCCCGATTCATGGAGGCGCGGCATGATCGACGGCTTTGGGCGTTCGATCACCTATCTCAGACTGTCGGTCACCGACCGCTGTAACCTCCGCTGCGCCTATTGCATGCCCGCGGCCATGCGCTTCCAGCCCCGACGCGATTTGCTCAGCTGGGATGAACTCGACCAGGTCGCCGCAGCCTTTGTCAGGCTGGGCGTTCGTAAAATCCGGCTGACCGGGGGTGAACCGTTGGTGCGAAAAGGGTTCGTGGATTTCGTCGGCCGGTTGTCTCGACACCTGTCCGCCGGCGTGCTTGACGAGTTGACGATTACCACCAATGCGACCGAGCTTGCCCCAGAGGCGACCGCGCTCGCCCGCCACGGCGTTAAGCGGATCAACGTCTCGCTGGACAGCCTCAATCCCGTGACGTTCGAGCGCATTACCCGCGGAGGTCGGCTCGATCGGGTGATCGATGGAATCGACAAGGCGGTCGCCGCCGGCATTGCGGTCAAGCTCAACACGGTTCTGCTTCGCGACGACAACCTCGATGACGTCGTGGCGCTGGCCGAATGGGCGCAAAGCCGCGGCGCGGCGATCAGCTTCATCGAGGTAATGCCCCTGGGCGATGTCGAACAGGAACGGATCGACCAGTATGTGCCGATGACGGAGGCGCGCCAGCGCCTTGAACGACGCTGGACGCTCGTTCCGAGCACGATGCGAACTGGGGGCCCCGCGCGCTACGTTACGACCGACGAGGGTGGCACGATCGGCTTCATCACGCCGCTTACCGAGAACTTCTGCGGAGGCTGCAACCGCGTGCGCGTCACCGCCACCGGCCGGTTATGTTTCTGCCTGGGCCAGGAAGACGGTCTCGATCTGCGCGCCCTGCTTCGCGACCACACTCGCGCAGAAACGCTTGAGCATTTGATCGCTGTCGCGATCCACCGCAAGCCTGAGGGCCACGACTTCCGCATTGGCGGACTTGGCGGTTTTGCGCCAGCCCGGCACATGTCGGTAACCGGCGGATGAAGCTCCGCTTCTTCGGGCGGCTACGCGATTATGCCGGAACGGGCGAGCGCGACGTTGTCCTGCCCAAAGGGGTTGAGACCGTCGGTGCAGTTCGCCAGTGGCTCGGGACTGACCTGCCCGATCTGCTCCAGCCGACCGTTCGCATCGCCTTGGACGACCGGCTGACCGTCGCCGACGAACCGGTTGGCGAGGCGCTCGAAATCAGCTTCCTGCCGCCGGTATCAGGCGGATGATCGGGATTTCAAAGGGTCCGATCGATCCCGCCGCGCTGCTCGCCGAATTTACGGCCAAGACTGTCGGAGCCGGCGCAATCGCGAGTTTCACCGGCCTTGTGCGCCGCATCAATCAAGGGGGAGTCGTTGCGCAATTGTGGCTAGATTGGCACGAACAACTCACTCCGGCCGCGCTGGATCGGATAAGTGCCGACACGCGCCGCCGCTTTTCGCTAATTGACATGGCGATCATTCACCGCGTGGAGGCTGTCGAGCCGGACGAGCCGATCGTATTCGTCGCAGCGGCGGCGGTCCACCGGCGCGAAGCGTTCGACGCGGTGGATTATGCAATGGACAGGATCAAGACCGAAGCGCCATTCTGGAAGCGCGAGACGCGGGACGGAGTGGACCATTGGATCGAAGCGCGACCGTCGGATCACCACGACCGCGCCCGATGGGAGGATGAGGATTGAGCGGTAAGCGGTTCATGCCGGTCGGCGTTGCGGTGATGACCGTCTCCGACAGCCGAACGTTAGGGACTGACACGTCTGGCGGCTATCTCGCCGACGCGATCGTGGCGGCCGGCCACCAACTCGCCGAGCGGGTGATTGTCCCTGACGACGCCGACCGAATTTCGGCGCAAATGCTCGATTTCTGCCGAGACGAAGCGGTTGACGTGGTTATCTCGACGGGCGGCACCGGCCTTACCGGCCGCGATGTCACACCAGAATCCGTCATGCCCCTGTTCGACAAGGTCATCGATGGGTTCGCCGCCGTGTGGCATTCGGTCAGCTTTGAATCCGTGGGTCTGTCGACCATCCAGTCGCGCGCCTGCGCTGGCGTCATCAACGGCCGGTTCGTTTTCTGCCTCCCCGGCTCAAATGGCGCGGTTCGGGACGGCTGGACCAAAGTCATTGCGCCACAACTCGACCGTCGCACGCTCCCATGCAATCTGGTGGAGATCATGCCGCGGTTGATGGAAAAATGAGCAAGCTTACCCACCTCGGCGATGACGGGCGGCCGCACATGGTCGATGTCTCGTCGAAGTCGGAAAGCAAGCGTGTCGCGATCGCGCGTGGCGTGGTATCCGTGCCTGGCGAATTGCTCGACCGTATCGCCAGCCGGACGTTCGCCAAGGGCGACGTGATCGCCATCGCGGAGCTGGCCGGAATCATGGGGGCCAAGCGCACCGCCGATCTCATCCCTTTGTGTCACCCGATCGGTCTCGATTCCGTCCGGATGTCGATCCTGCGGATCGATGGTGGTTTGGAAGTTGTGGCCGAAGCCGCGACCACCGCCCGCACCGGAGTGGAGATGGAGGCTATGACCGCGGTCTCGGTTTCCTGCCTGACGCTCTACGACATGCTCAAAAGCGCTGCTCGCGACATCAGCATCCAACGGATCGAGCTGATCGAAAAGCGTGGCGGCAAGTCGGGGATCTGGCGTCGCGAATGATGCCGCCAATCTCCCTCGACCAAGCACGGCGAATATTGACCGAGGGCCATCACGCCCTCGAGAGCGAAGCGGTGCCGATCGCCGACGCTTCGAGACGAGTTCTGGCGGATCCTGTTCGATCCACGCACGATCAACCGCCGGCGCCGGTTTCGGCCATGGACGGCTACGCCCTTCGGGCTCGCGACGTTGCGAAAGGCGCTCATTTTCGGCTGATCGGCGAAGCGCCGGCGGGTGCACCATATGCCGGTCAGGTCGGGCCCGGCGAATGCGTGAAGATCGCGACCGGTGGCATCGTGCCGGCCGGCGCCGATCGGGTCGTGATCCAGGAAAATGTCACTCGCAGCGGCGATGAGGTCGTGATCGACCACGTGTCCGGACCGGCCTTTATCCGGCCACGGGCGATGGACTTCGCCTCGGGCCAGATTCTGCTGGACGCGGGCCGTTGGCTGGACCCCGCCGCGATCGGCCTGGCCGCGGCAGCAGGGCTGGCACAGGTCCAGGTTGCCCGCCGTCCTCGTGTCGCAATTCTGGCGAGCGGGGACGAGCTCATAGAACCCGGACTTCCGCTAGTGTCCGGCGCGATCTTCAACAGCGCAACCTTTGCCCTCGCCGCCTTGATCGAGGAATGGGGAGCCGTTGCGGTTCGAGCTCCTGCCCTGCCTGACGACCTCAACCGTTCCGTCGCGGCAATTCGCGCATTGGACCATAATATCGATGTCTTCGTGCCGCTAGGCGGCGCATCGGTGGGTGAGCGCGATCTCTTTCGTCCGGCGTTCGAGGCCGTCGGCGCTAAGATGCAATTCTGTCGTATCAACGTGGTGCCCGGCAAGCCGAGCTGGCACGCTCGGCTGCCCGATAGGAGACCCGTGCTGGGACTGCCTGGCAATCCGTCATCGGCATTCGTCTGCGCCCATTTGCTGCTCCGACCGCTGCTCGACCGGCTGCTCGGTCGGGAGCCAGGCGACGACACAACGCTGCAGACTGCGATCCTCGCCAATCCGCTGGGGGAAAATGGCGCGCGCGAAGCCTGGCTTCGGGCAACCGTATCAATTGATGCAACGGGATTGGTCCAGGCGAGGACCGAATTCGCGCCAGGACAGCGGCCTTCAAACCCCGCTATCGTCCGCCAACGCCCTGGTTCGACGTTCGCCGGGCGCTGCCCCCTCCGAGCCCGGCGCACTGGTCGAATATTTGCCTATCGCTCTGCGGTAGGGGCGAGCTTAGCCGGTGGCTCGGGATGATGGCGGCGCTACGGCCGATCCGATTGCCTGGGCCAGCGGTCGTGCCGCCACCAATGGACCGTGCCCGACGCGTGCACGCGCCGCGCTTGGTCAGTCGACTTGCCAGTGGATCGGTTTGAACGATCCGTTGTTCGATTGTAGCGCGGAGCAGGCGGTCAGGCCGACGACAAGGTCCATTGCAGCTTCGAAAACAATCCGATCACCAGCCTTCGACAGCGGAGGGAGCACGCGAATCTCACCCGTTTGCCCGTCGACCGGAACATTCATGAAGCAGTTGAACGCCGTGGGAATCGCGTCTTCTCCAACCCCATAAGGTTCAAGCGCGGCGGCGAGGTTTCCGAAGCAGCCCTGGTGCGGGTCCTCATCGCCATAAATGATTCGGAACGTGGCCTTGGAGCAAGGTGTCAGCAGGAAGTCATGCCGCCCGACGTCATCCTCGACGATCCGTAGCATGACATTCGATCGATTAGAGTAGAGCGGATCGCCCTTGGTCAGGTAGATGCGGCTGGCATAGTCGAGCGTCCGGCCCGAGGATATGGCTTCGGCGACATCATGGCGATTGAACGCGAGAAGGTCGGCAACCTGTTCGCCGTTCGGGTCGATAACCGTCAGCCGCTGTCCCTTGTTAAGTTCGAACGCCACGCCGGTCCGAGGCGCGATTTCATGCGGCATCGCGTTTGCCTCGGCCAGCAAAAGGACAGGTCCAGTCGGCCTCGACGGCGCGGCCGCTGTACTGGCGCGCGGCGGACACCGAGCCATGCGAAGCCAGCATCGGATTGGCCGAACCAGCGAGTTCTTCATCGCGGCGGATGATGGTCGATCTCATCGAGTCATATTGACCGCTGGCACGAAGCTGTTCGAACTGATCGTGAAGATTGAAAACCATCGCGGGCACCTCGAACCGACGCGCGGGCCGGCTCGACCGCGGATGCAGGCCAACCACGAAAAATGCCTCGCCGCCAAAGCTCATCGCGAAGTGCGGATCGCCAGGGTCATGCGCGACGCGCTGGTCGGCATTTTGACCAAGCCATTCGTCTTTGTCGCTGAGCGATGACAGTCGCTCCCACAGCAGCCGCTCATATTCCGCCTCGTCATGGGGCAGACCCCCTTCAAACAGCACAACCATCGACTGAAACAGCTGCGGAGCTCTCCGATATCTCGCCGCCAGCTCATGGAGGCCTGGAAGGATTCGCAAGTCGTCCCACGCGGAACGGAAGTTGCGCGCTACAACGAAGCGCATTCCGCTGCGGTTAAGCGCCGCTTTCGCCCCGACACAGGGAAATGCGCGGTCGTTGACGAAATCGATAAATTTGCTCGCGAGTGGATGGTCGCGATTGTCTGGTACGGGATACATATCCCCGCTTAACAAGGGGATGGAGTTAAGGTTGCGTCGGTCGCGCAGAAATCAGCTGATCGACGACTGCCGGATCCGCGAGCGTTGATGTATCCCCCAAGCTTGAGACATCGCCTTCGGCAATCTTGCGCAAGATGCGACGCATGATCTTGCCGGAGCGCGTTTTGGGCAGCGCGGGCGCAAACTGGATGACGTCGGGCGTGGCGATCGGACCGATTTCCTTTCGAACCCATTGAATTAGCTCGGCGCGCAAGGCTTCGCTCGGCTCGACGCCCGCATTCACCGTCACATAGGCATAGATGCCCTGGCCCTTGATGTCGTGGGGCATGCCAACGACGGCCGCCTCGGCGACGTCGCGATGCGCGACCAGCGCGCTTTCAACTTCCGCCGTCCCCATCCGGTGCCCCGAGACGTTGATCACATCATCGATCCGGCCCGTGATCCAGTAATAGCCGTCGTCGTCACGGCGACATCCGTCGCCGGTGAAGTATTTGCCGGGAAAGGTCGTGAAATAGGTCTGAAAGAATCGCTCATGATCTCCCCAGACCGTGCGCATCTGGCCGGGCCAGCTGTCGGCGATGACCAGGCTTCCGCTGCCAGCGCCCTCAATCAATGTGCCGTCGCTTTCAAGCAGCGCCGGGCTGACGCCGAACATTGGCCTGGTCGCGCTTCCGGGCTTCAGTGGAGTCGCGCCTGGCATCGGAGCGATCATGGCCCCGCCCGTCTCGGTCTGCCACCACGTATCGACGATGGGACAGCGTCCTTCGCCGACCACCCGGTGATACCATTCCCAGGCCTCCGGATTGATCGGCTCGCCGACCGTCCCGAGCAAATTGAGAGAGGCGCGCGACGTTCGCTTAACGGGCTCATCGCCCTCGCGCATCAAAGCTCTAAGGGCGGTCGGGGCGGTGTAGAATATTTCGACGCCATATTTGTCGATGACCTGCCAGAAACGGCTGGAGTCGGGCCAATTGGGCACGCCCTCGAACATCACCTGCGTCGCTCCGTTGGCGAGCGGCCCATAGACGATGTAGCTGTGCCCGGTGACCCATCCGATATCGGCCGCGCACCAGTAGATCTGGCCGGGCCGATAATCGAAAATATATTGGTGGGTCATCGAGACCCACACGGCATAGCCGCCCGTCGTGTGGAGCACGCCTTTGGGTTTCCCGGTCGACCCTGAGGTATAGAGAATGAACAACGGATCCTCCGCGCCCATTTCCTCGGGTGGACAATCGACGTCCACGGCCGCGCTTGCACTTGCCCAGTCGACGTCGCGGTCCGTCTGCATCGAGACCTCGGTGCCGGTATGGCGAAAAACGATGACTTTCTGAACCGTCGTGCAATGCTTCAAGGCCTCATCGACATTGGCCTTTAGCGGGATCGGCTTGCCGCCCCGCATGCCTGCATCCGCGGTCACCACCAGCGTCGAGCTGCAGTCCTCAATTCGCCCGGCAAGCGCCTCGGGCGAGAAACCGCCAAATACGACCGAGTGGATCGCACCGATGCGCGAACAGGCGAGCATCGCCACGGCGGCTTCGGGAACCATCGGCATGTAAATCGTCACTCGGCTGCCCCTGTCCGCGCCATTGTCCTTGAGCACGTTCGCGAAACGGCACACCATTTCGTGCAGCTCGCGATAGGTGATCGCCCTCCCCGCCTCCTTGGGATCGTCCGGCTCCCACAGGATGGCAACGTCTTCGCCTCGCTGAGCAAGATGGCGGTCGAGGCAGTTGGAGCTCAGGTTCAGCGTTCCGTCGGCAAACCAGCGGATTCCGAAATCGGCCTCATGGAAGCTGCTTTCCTTGACCTTGTAGAAGGGCTTGATCCAGTCGATCCGCTTGGCCTCGCCCCTCCAGAATTTGTCGGGATCTTCGATCGACTCGCGGTACATCGCTTCATAGCGGGCGGAGTTGATCAGCGCCTTTTCAGCCCATGGGTCGGGTACCGGATACACTGCCTCAGTCATGCCAGCGCCTCCATAGTTTCTTATCAGCTAGGCTGCCGTAGCGTCGCTGCAAAGCCCCTCGCTTCGATTGCAGCGCTCGTCTAGCAGGGCGTCATGGCAGTTCTCGTTACCGGCGCCGCTGGCTTTATCGGATCCTCTACCGCTCTATCTCTCCTGGAACGAGGTGAGGAAGTCATCGGCATCGACAATCTCAACGATTATTACGACCCCTCGCTCAAACGAGCCCGGCTTGATCGGCTGACCGCTGCCCATGGCAATGCGTTCACCTTCGAGCAGGTCGATTTCGGCGACCAGGACGCTCTGGCCGCCTTCGCGGTGCCACATCGGTTTTGACCGGATCGTCCACTTGGGCGCCCAGGCCGGTGTCCGCTACTCACTCATCAATCCGCAGGCTTACGTCCGGTCCAACCTGATGGGTCAAATCAACCTCCTCGAACTGGCCAGGGAGCGGCAGATCAATCATTTCGTCTACGCAAGCTCCTCGTCGGTTTACGGGGGAAACGATTCCCTGCCGTTCCGTGTCGAGGACCGCGTGGACCAGCCCGTCTCGCTTTACGCTGCGACCAAAAAATCGGACGAGCTCATGAGCGAGAGCTACGCCCACCTGTTTCGAATCCCCATGACTGGCCTCAGATTTTTCACGGTCTATGGGCCCTGGGGCCGGCCGGACATGGCGATGTGGATCTTCACCAAGGCACTGTACGAAGGCCGCCCGCTGACCATTTTCAACAATGGCGACATGCGCCGCGACTTTACCTTTATCGACGATATCGTGCGCGGCGTGATCGCCTGCCTAGATCGCGCGCCCGCCGATGACGGCGCCGTCAAATATGGCGGCAGCAAGGGACCGCACGCCATTTACAACATCGGCAACCACCGATCGGAAGAGCTGATGCGCATGGTCGGGCTAATCGAGAAGGCGACGGGTCGGAAGGCGGAGGTGGAATATCACCCGCTGCAGCCCGGCGACGTCAAGGATACCTTCGCGGACATCAGCGCAATCCAGAGCGATCATGGGTTCGAGCCGACCACCAGCATCGACGAAGGCATTCCCCGTTTCGTCGAGTGGTTCAAAGCCTATCATCATATCAATTAAGGAGCGCGCATGCCCGTCCCTGCCATTTTCGATCGAGTGTCGCTTCCGGCGATCGGTGCGCCGCTGTTCATTGTGTCCAATCCGGATCTGGTCATTGCGCAGTGCAAGGCCGGCATCGTCGGAAGCTTCCCGGCCTTGAATGCTCGCCCTCAAAGCCAGCTGGACGAGTGGATTCATCAAATTACCGAGGCACTGGCCGACCATGACCGCGCCCATCCCGATGCCCCATCCGCCCCTTTTGCCGTCAACCAGATCGTTCATCGCTCGAACGACCGGTTTGAGGAGGACATGGTCACCTGCGCCAAGTGGAAGGTGCCGATTGTGATCACCTCGCTGGGTGCGCGCGAGGACCTCAATCACGCGGTTCATGGCTGGGGCGGGATCACGCTGCACGACATTATTGACGATCGATACGCCCGAAAGGCGATCGAGAAAGGCGCCGACGGAATCATCGCGGTCGCTGCCGGCGCGGGGGGGCATGCCGGCAAATGGTCGCCGTTCGCCCTGATCCAGGAAATTCGTGCGTGGTTTGATGGGCCTCTCATCCTTTCGGGCGCAATCGCGACGGGCGGCGCAATCCTCGCCGCGCAGGCGATGGGCGCGGATTTCGCCTATATCGGATCACCATTCATTGCGACGCTCGAGGCGCGAGCCACCGAGGATTACAAGCAGGCTATCACTCAAGGCGGGGCGGCTGACATCGTGACCTCGGCATTGTTCACTGGAGTGAGCGGCAATTACCTCCGCGCCTCAATCGTCGCCGCGGGGTTGAACCCCGACGATCTTCCCGGTCCCGGACCCGACGCCATGAACTTTCAGTCCGCGAGCGGCGCGAAGGCTTGGCGCGATATCTGGGGTTCGGGCCAGGGTATCGGGGTTGTCGACCGTGTCACGCCGGCGGCCGATCTCATTGCGCGACTGACTCGCGAATATTCCGAAGCGCGGGCGCGATTAAGCCTTTAGGACAGCCGATCGAGCTTCCGTCGCCAATCTGCTGGCAACGTTGCTGGCCGCCGGGATCGACGATCGACATAGACATGGGTGAAATGACCCTGCGCCGCCGGTTCAGCCGAGCCAGGAGCGAACACGCCCAAGCCAAAGGTGACGCTCGTGCTTCCGATCCGATTCTACTGCCAGGCCGATCTCGACATCGCCGGGAAAGGCGAGCGGCGCGAAAAAGGTGCACCCTGTTTCGACCACGAGGCCGATCGGATCGCCCTGTTCAATATCCAGCAAACCCTCACCCACCAGCCAATGGTTCACAGCCGTGTCGAACCATCCATAATAGACCGTGTTGTTGACATGGCCGTAAGCATCATTGTCGGCCCAGCGGGTCGTTATCGTCATGAATTGCCGGTAGTTTTCGCGCCCGCGCGGCGCCGGCCGGGTCACCATGCGGCCTCGTAGAGCCGGCGCGCATCGACTTCGTCGATCGGACATGGGTTGTTCACCAGCAGCCGTTGCTGCTTTATCGCTTCGCGCGCCAACATCGGAATGTCATCCTGCGGCACCCCATGATCGCGCAGCCGCGGCGCAAGTCCGCTGTCACCCACCATGCGATCGAGCCGGTCGATCAGCGTCGCGCATTTGGCTTGGCTCCCCTGCCCCGCGCATTCCGGCGCCAGGATCTCGGCCAGTTCCGCATAGTGTTCGCGCGCGGCCTCCGCATTATGTTGCAGCACCACCCGCAACATCAGGGCGTTCGACAAGCCGTGCGGCAAATGATGAATACCGCCGAGCGGATAAGCCAGGGCATGCACTCCGGCGACCGGTGCGTTGGAAAAGGCCAGACCCGCCAGATGCGCGCCGATCAGCATCGCCGAACGCGCCGCCAGATCCTGCGGTTGCTCGCACGCCGTTATCAGATTGGCCGACAGGAGGCGAAGCGCCTCTCTCGCATACATGTCGCTGATCGGATTTTTGAGCCGTGCCGATGTGAACGCCTCCACGGCGTGGACGATGGCATCGATTCCCGTTGCGGCCGTCAAAGGCCGCGGCATGCCGAGCGTCAGCGAGGCGTCGAGCGCGGCCCAGTCCGCAATAAGCGCCGGGGAATTTACTCCGCGTTTCTCCCCGCCTTCGCAGGTAATCACCGCAACCGGCGTAGCCTCGCTGCCCGTCCCGGCGGTCGTCGGTACCAGCGCCAGCGACAAATGGCGCCCCTGTGCGAGCCCCACCCCCCAGATGGAATCCAGATCATCACCCGATCCAAGCAAGTAAGCCGCCAGCTTGGCGACATCCATCGGGCTGCCCCCGCCAAAGCCGACCACATGGGTGACGTCATGGCGTCGCCCGAGCTCGACCGCTGCGAGGAGAGTTTCCTTGGAGGGGTCGGCCTCCACGGTGTCAAAGACGATGGTTTCCCGGCCGCCCTTGGCGAGCGCTTCCAGGCATCGATCGGTCAACCCCAGGCCTACGACATCCTTGTCGGTGACGAAGAGGCATGCTCCTTCCGGGAGGACGTCCGCAAGCTGCGCGGTGGCCGCTTCTCCGGCGAGGAGCTTGGGCCCGGGATTGAACGAAAAAGATCGCATGGTGCGACCTTAGTGCTTCAGGCGTTGCGGTTCCAGATAAGGTCGCGCTCCAGCCGGCCCATCAGCGCTCGCGCCGGGCTTTGAGTCGGCTCGTCGATCATTTGGCCCTCGTCGAGGCGCTGAACGCGCGCGTAAAGATCAGCGCTGGCCCCGATCAACCGTTGCGCCGATTCCGGAAGTTGTTCGACCACGAGCGGATCGCTGTCGTTGGCGTGGCCCAGTCGCCGTTCGGGCCGTCGCCCGTCACCCGACCTGATTTCCCCGCTTTCGACCGCGCGCTGGGTCAGCAGCCAGGCGACAATGTGCATGATCCGGGTTGTAACCTTGAGCGATTCACAGGCGAAGCCGACGCGTGCGAACGGTTCCAACGACTGCCGGTCGTCGCGCCCTTCCTCGTCGAAATAGGCGCGCGCCTCGTCCGCGAGGAGCATCGCCTCGGTATAAAGCGCGTCGATCAACCGCGGCGTTATCCGCGATTGGGGCCCAATATCGTCTGGCGATTCGCTCATGCCGTCGATCGTGACATTTCTCATGACGATAGGAAACGCCCGACTCCGTGGTTGGGCAACGCGCAAGCGCCTTTTGTCCCGACATTGGACAGGTCGTCAGGCGATGATGTCCGGGACAATCCGATCGGAAAGTTCCTGAATCTCGTCTTTCAAGGCGAGTTTACGCTTTTTCATTCGCGCCAATTCAAGCTGGTCGCAATTGCCGGACGATCGCAGCAATTCGATTTCCTCGTCCAGTCGGCGATGCTCGACCTTCAATAAGGCGAGCAACTCCCGCGGGTCATCGTCATTCATCGGCCCGTCTTACAGGATGCGCGGGTTGTCGTCACCAACCGGAGCCATCATCGGCCAACCGCCGAGACGATCCGCCGAGCCGATGCGGATCCCTAGCGACAAATGGTTCGTTTCGTGATTTATTCCCAATGTCACGTGTCAGCTAACGAAAGGAAATTGACCGATGGACAAAGCCCACGTGGAGGCAATCGCATCTAAACATGCCGCGCTTCATGCGCAGATCGATGCCGAGGAGCATCGACCCCACCCCGATGATGATTTGCTAACGCGGCTGAAGAAAGAGAAACTAAGACTCAAGGATGCGATGGTCGGGCATTAAGCCATCGAAAAAGGCCGGTCTCCCACGGGAGAAACCGGCCTTTTCAAATCTGGTTCGCGAAGCTTAGTCGTCGCGCGAGACGCGCTCGATCCGTTCGTGCTTTTCCTGGGCTTCCAACGTCATAGTTGCGATCGGCCGGGCTTCCAGGCGAGCAAGTGAAATCGGATCACCCGTCACTTCGCAATAGCCATATTCGCCCTCATAGAGTCGTCGAATCGCGGCATCGATCTTGGAAATGAGTTTGCGTTGCCGGTCGCGGGTGCGCAGTTCGATCGACCAATCTGTCTCGCTCGACGCGCGGTCGGCAATGTCGGGCTCGCGCAGCGAGTTGACCTGCAGTTGCGCCATGGTCGCGCGGCTTTCCCCGACAATCAACTCTTTCCAATTGCGAAGTTTCTGCAGGAAATAGGCGCGGTGCTCTGCGCACATGAATTCCTCGCCATCCGAAGGGGCATAGCCTTCAGGTAGCAATATTTGGTCGAACTGTTCGAAACCGTTCCTGTAAAGGTCTTTAAGAGCGGTAGCCATCTCAACCTCCCCGACACAAGCGCCCGCCACCGCCGCGACCGGGCCACCCGGTAACGGCCGGAGGCAAATACACTGGACTTTCCCGATACTTAGCTCGGGCTAGCCGGTGTCCCCAACGCGCTCATAGTTAAGCCTGTCAGCCTTAACAAGAACTGACCGACCTCCCGGTAAATTAACTGTGGATTGTTGCCAAAGGGACGCAGGTGGTTGTCCCATAAGCGCACAGTCCGCATAGCGGGCCATGCGCATCCTGCTGACCAACGATGACGGCATCCATGCCCCGGGCTTCGCAATGCTCGAAACTATTGCCTCTGGTTTGTCGGACGATCTTTGGGCGGTCGCGCCGTCGGAAGAGCAATCGGGCGCCGGCCATTCCCTGACGCTCACTCGTCCGATCCGGCTTCGGCGGCATGGCGAGCGGCGCTTCTCAGTAAATGGCACGCCGACCGACGCCGTGATGATGGCACTTGCCCACGTCATGAAGGATTGCCCGCCCGATCTGATCCTCTCGGGCATTAATCGCGGCGCCAACCTGGCCGAGGACGTGACCTACTCAGGCACCGTATCGGCGGCCATGGAGGGCGCGTTGGCCGGCGTCCGCTCGATAGCCTTGAGCCAGGCATATGCTCGTGAAGGCATGGGGGACACGGTGCCTTTCGCCGCTGCCCAGGCCTGGGGCGAAAGGGTGTTGCGGCCGCTGATCGAGGCCCCCTTCCCGCCAGGCACGCTGGTCAACGTCAATTTTCCTGCCTTGCCGCCGGAATCCGTGAAGGGCGTTCGCATCTCTCGGCAGGGCATTCGGGATTATGGTCGACTGCGCATCGTCGAACGCCACGATCCGCGTGGCTATCCCTACTATTGGTTCGGCCTCGCTCCAGCAGTGGAAACACCGGGCCACCAGACGGACCTTGAAGCCATCGCCGATGGATTTGTCGCAATCACTCCACTCCACCTCGACCTCACGCACGAGGCGTCACTCGTCGGCTTGCGCGACCATTTCGAAGCCAGCTAGTTGCTTTTGACGGCGCGGTCAGTTTGACATGCTCGCCATGGATATCTGGTACCAGTTCAAGCTGTTCGTCGAACATGCCAGCGGAATCAGCATGGACGCGCTTCACGTCCTGGTGGGTGTCGCCGCGCAGATCTGCTTCGCCGCCTTGCTTCGCAGGTCGATCCGGAGCTGGTGGCCCTGGTGTCTTGTCCTCGGCCTCCTCCTCGTCAACGAGGCCTCGGATTTGTGGGTCGAACAATGGCCCCAGCCTGCGATGCAGTATGGCGAGGGAATGAAGGACATCCTCCTTACAATGGCCTTGCCATCGTTGTTAATGCTCTGCGCCCGCCGATGGCCGAGCCTGCTCGCCCGCAGGATCCCGTCGGCCTTGGCAGGCAATGAAACCAACGGCGGGTGAGAACGCGGACCGCCATGATGAAGCTCTTCGGCCTCATGAGCGGCGCACGCCGGCGACAATTCTACGGGGTGTCGGTCCTGATGATCGCCGGCGCAATTGCCGAAATGTCGACCATCGGCAGCGTGCTTCCGTTTCTCGCCGAGTTGGCCGGGGACCGGCAGCAAGTGGCCGCGCCGATCTTGGATCGGCTCGCAGCCGCGACGGGCGGAAACCATCTCATCGGCTACGCCAGCTTATTCATTGCCGTTTCGGTGGTCGCGGCGTGCCTTCGCCTGCTGCTAAGTTGGTCGACACAGAAGTTCGCACTGGGATTTGGGCATGACCTCGCCGTTGAAATCCAGCACCGCGTCATCCACCAGCCCTACAGCTACCATGTAGGACAAAACAGCAGCCGGCTGCTGGCTTCGCTGGAAAAAGGGCAGATCCTGACATCGGGTGTCCTGCTGCAGGTGATGCAGGCCGCATCGGCGCTAGTCATGGGTTTGTTTATCACGGCCGCGCTGTTTCTTGTCGACGCCCGTGCAGCCGGCATTGCCGCGGTGTCCTTCGGCCTGAGCTATTACATTGTTTCGCGGCTTGCGAGCCCGACGTTGGCGCTCAATTCGGAAATGCTGGGTAGCGCTTATGATCGAAGGATTCAGATCATCCAGGAGACGCTGGGCGGCATTCGCGATGTGATTCTCGACCAAAGCCAGGCGGCGCACCTGGAGAAGTTTCGTGACATCGATGATCGGTTCATGCGCGCCAGGCTGAGCAGTGGCTTCCTGTCAGCTGCACCGCGTTTCATCATCGAGGCCACCGCAATGGTGGTCATTGCGATACTTGCGGTCATCCTGTCGCGCGGAGGCGAAGGGTTCGCCGCCGCCCTGCCAGTGCTTGGCGCCCTGGCACTTGGCGGGCTGCGGCTTATCCCCTTGTTGCAGCAGCTCTACCAGGCATGGTCCGGCATTGCCGCCAATCGCTCCATCGCAGATGACGTGATCATGCTGTTGGAGCTTCCTCTGCCCGAAGAGCATGATGCATCGCCCCTTCCCTTCACCCGCTCGATCCGAATGGCCGGCGTTTCCTTTCAGTATCCCGAGCGGTCGCACAGCGCCCTTGATAACATCGACCTCGAGATCATCCGCAATTCGCGGACTGCACTAGTTGGCCGTACGGGGAGCGGTAAGACTACGCTCGCCGACCTGCTGATGGGCTTGATCGAGCCCAATGCCGGCACAATTTTGGTCGACGCGATTCCGCTCACGGGGGCTACGCGCCAATCGTGGCAACGCGATATAGCGCATGTTCCGCAGTCGATCTTCTTGTCGGACGACAGCATCGCGCGGAACATCGCGGTCAGCGAGTCGGCGCAAGGCATCGACATGGATCGTGTTCGAGAGGCCGCGAGGATCGCCGATCTCGACGACTTCATCGCCAGCCTGCCGCACGGCCTCGATACGCGCGTGGGCGAACGGGGCGTTCGCCTGTCGGGTGGACAACGGCAACGCCTGGGAATCGCCCGGGCCGTCTACAAGAACGCGCCAATCCTGATCCTGGACGAGGCCACCAACGCCCTAGATAGCGAGACCGAGCTGGCGGTCATGCACGCGCTCGACGAACTGCAAAAACTGGGACGCACGATCATCGTCATCAGCCATCGCCAAACCAGCCTCCGCGGCTGCGACAGGGTCGTACACTTGGACCATGGCCGGATCGTCTCGATCGAGGAGGTGCAGTGACCGCCTTCCTGCTCGTTCGCGTGAAATGGTGGCGCCCGCCCTTCAATCGCGGCATGAACGTCGCTGCGTCATAAAGCGGATTGTGCGGGTGTGATTTGAAAATCGTGGTCATTGGTCTTGGCTATGTCGGCTTACCGCTGGCGGTCGCACTCGCGCGCCATTTCGACGTAATGGGGTTCGACATCGACGCTGCTCGGATCGACGATCTTCGCAATGGACATGATCGAACCCGCGAAGTCTCCAGGGAGGATCTGGCGGGTTCTTCGCTCGAGGTCACGGGCCAAGCGGACGACTGCCGCGGGGCGGACGTCTTTATCGTTACCGTACCGACCCCGGTCGACGAAAATAACAACCCCGACCTGAGCGCGGTGATTGCCGCCAGCAGGTTTGTCGGCGGCATTATCGATCCTTCGAAGAGGCCTACCATAGTCTTTGAAAGCACGGTCTACCCCGGAGTCACCGAAGGCGTTTGCGCTCCCGAAATCGAGCGCGGCAACGACCTGGTCAGGGGGCGCGACTTCCGCCTTGGCTATTCGCCCGAGCGCATCAATCCGGGCGACCGCGAGCATCGCGTCGAAGTGATACCCAAGGTCATCGCCGGCGAAGATGAGGAGGTGCTCGAACAGCTCGTGACCATTTACGGCACCATGACCTCCGGCGGTGTCTTCAAGGCCGCGTCAATCAAGACCGCCGAGGCGGCCAAGGTGATCGAAAATGCCCAGCGTGACATCAACATCGCCTTCATGAACGAGGTGGCGCAAATTCTTCGGCCGCTTGATTTGTCGATGTGGGATGTGTTGGCAGCCGCGGGCACCAAATGGAATTTCCTCAAGTTCGAGCCCGGCCTGGTCGGCGGTCACTGCATCGGCGTCGACCCCTATTACCTCAGCTTTTTGGCGCAGGAGTTGGGCCATGATCCGCGCGTGATCCTGTCGGGGCGCGAAACCAATGACGGGATGGGCGCCTGGATTGCGGACCAACTTCATGCCAGCCGCAAAAATCAGGCGGGGAGCGCCCTGGTGTTGGGTATTACCTTCAAGGAGAATGTACCTGACATCCGCAACAGCCGCGTGGTCGACCTGATCCGGAGATTGGTGGATCTCGGTCACGACGTCGAGGTCGCTGATCCGCTCGCCGATTCGGTCGAGGTTGCCGAACAATATGGCTTGCACCTCACCGTCTTGAACGGACAAAGCTATGACCTGGTGGTCGGCGCCGTCGCTCATGACGCCTTTCGCAGCTTGCCTCCTGACCGGCTCGCCGCATTGGCCAACCCCAGTGGAACGATTGCCGACCTCAAGGGTATCTGGAGAAATCATCCGGACAGCCCAACGTTGAACCGTTGGTCACTGTGAGGCTGTATTTCGCAGGAAGCGCGTTGAGCCGATGTTGCATTTCGCACCGATGAAGGCGGGTAGCAAACGCCGCCTGGTCACTCGCCAGCGTTTCAATTTCCTCGGCTCGTTGCTGCTCGTTGTTCTGCTGCCGCTACCGCTGCGTGAATATTTCTTCCCCGGAACGACGTTCCCGCCGAGCAGCATCAATTCGCTGGTCGTTAACGCGCTGGCGGTCGTCATCGCCTTCTGGATACGGCTGTCGATTGACGCCTATCCCGGCAACAGGGTCGGCAAAACGATCCTGCCGGCGATCGGCGTGGGTTATGGGGTGGCCATTTCCGTCTTGTTGATGGCGCGATTGCCATATGACCGTTTCGCCCTGATTGTCGGAGTGATCGCCCATATCCTCTGGTCCTATGGGCTTTATGCGCTCGTCCAGCGGCGGACATCGCGGCGGATCGCCATCGTACCTTATGGCGAGGCCGAAAAGCTCCGGGACATTCCCCAAGTCGAGTGGCTGACCCTTTCCAGCGCCGATCTCGCAGCTACCGCGGATTGCGACGCCATCGTCGCCGATTTCGCGGCCGAACTCCCTCCGCAATGGGAAGCGTTCCTGGCCGACGCCGCCTTGGCCGGAAAGGTCGTCTATCAGGTCAAGCAACTGTCCGAAGCACTGACCGGGCGCGTCGAAATTGATCATTTATCGGAGAACAGCTTCGGCAGTCTGGTCCCGGCTCGCGGCTATTTCTACCTGAAGACGGTCGTCGACTTTCTTGTAAGCCTCGCCCTACTGCCGCTGGCGCTTCCCGTCATGGCGGCCGTCGCCGTCATGATCCGCTTCGATGGACCGGGCTCGGTCCTGTTTAGGCAAAAGCGCGTGGGTCATGCCGGCAAGCCGATCACCGTCCTGAAGTTTCGAACCATGACTCCGATGGCGCTGGAAAATGAGCGCGTGTCGGCAATGACCGTGGACGGGGATGAACGAATCACCCAGGTTGGTTCCTTGCTGCGCCGAACTCGGCTCGACGAGCTCCCTCAGATTATTAACATTCTGAAAGGCGAGATGAGCTGGATCGGACCGCGCCCGGAAGCCGAGGTGCTCTCGACATGGTATACTGGGGAAATTCCCTTCTACCGATATCGCCATGTGGTGAAGCCGGGCATCAGTGGTTGGGCGCAAGTGAATCAGGGCCACGTGGCTGGCGTCGACGAAGTGCATCGCAAGCTTCAGTATGACTTCTATTACATCAAATATTTTTCGCCCTGGCTCAATTCCTTGATCTTCTTCAGCACAATTCGGACGATGCTGACCGGATTTGGGTCACGCTAGCGCGCAGCCCCAGCGAGCTTCGTTCGTTGCAATACCCATGTTGCTGAACCGACGTAGATTTCTGGCCGGGGCCGCGCTTGGGGGAGCCTCGGTTCTACCGATGCGGGCGAGCCGGGGCCAAGGGGCCACGATCGGACCGGAAGCCTTCGGCGCACTCGGCAATGGGTCGACGAATGACACCGATGCATTCTGGGCGCTGAGCAATTTCGTCAACGCCCGGGGTGGCGGAACCATAGAGCTCGCCAGAGGCAAAACTTACGTCGTGGGACGCCAGGTTCGAAACGTTGGCCGTTACTTCCTTTCTCCTAAGCCCGTGATGCGCTTCGAAAAGCTTCGCCAGCCGCTCCGCATCATTGGCAACGGGGCCCGGCTACTCGCCGAACCCGGGCTCAGGTTCGGGGTATTCGATCAGGACAGCCTGCGCCCATCGGTTTCGCTTGGGCCGAATTACCGGCCCGAAGGGATAGCCGCTCCCTATGACGCGATGATTTGGGTAAGCGACTGCCTTGCCCCGATAGAAATCGACGATGTCGAGCTCGATGGGAACATTGACCAGATGGTGATTGGCGGCGGATATGGCGATACCGGGCATCAGCTTCCGGGCAGCGGCCTTGTCCTGACCGACAATCTTTCTGCCGAGATGATCACCAGCGTCCATAGCCATCACCATCCCCTTGACGGAGTCATCATCAACGGCTCCGGCCAACGACGGGAACGGGGACGCCTTACCCGCCTGATCGCGCGCTACAACGGTCGGCAAGGCCTCAGTCTGGTCGGCGGAAAAAGCTATGATTTTGACAACTGCGAGTTCAGCCATACCGGCCGCTCCAAGATTTTCAGCGCACCCGGCGCCGGAGTGGATGTCGAGGCCAATCAAAGCAAGTTCGCGACATCTCATTTCGCCATTGTCGCTTTGTCGCCAATTCCGGGCCGGGCCTTCTTGCCGCGGAGGGCGACAGCGAGGGCATCGTTTGCACGGACTGCACCCTGATTGGCACCACCAGCTGGTCCGCATGGCCAAACAGGCCGGCCATGCGGTTCCTCGGCTGTACGTTCATCGGCGCCTTGGCAAATCCCTACGCCAGCGCTGATCCGATGCTCGCTACGAAATTTGACCGTTGCAGGTTCAGGGATGATCCCGCGCTGGCTCCCGACGCCAAGGTTTTCTTCAACGATCCAACGGGCAGCGGGCCGATCGCCGATCTCGGTGGCAACAGCGGCACCAATGTGTTGTTCAACCGATGTGTCTTTGAGCTCACCCACAAGGGACGACTGCCTTGGAGCCATCAGGCGATCTACGCGGACAACATCATGACCCAGGCAAGCCGCGAAACCGGCTATCCCCGCGGTCGGTACGTGGGCCGGAACGTCATTAACGGCCGTGTCGACCTATACGGGTCGACCATCGCCGGGGAACTGATCCTCAATGGGCGTCGCGAGACGGGCTAGGCGCAGCCTTCGCCAGCCACGCCTGAAACATCAGGATCGACCAGATTGCCGCGGTTAAATCGCGCGTTCCGGCGAGATGCTGTTGCCAGCGCCCCCGGATGGCGCGCGCATCAAAGAACCCCTCCTGATCCAGCCGACGCTCATCTAGCAATTCTTCCGCCCACGGCCGAAGCGGCCCCTTGATCCATTCCCCGACAGGTACCCCGAACCCCGTCTTTGGCCGCTCGAACAATTGGCGCGGGGCCATGCCGTACAACAGCTTGCGAATGATCGCCTTGCCGTTTCCTCCTTCGATTTTCATCCGAATGGGAATGCGTGCCGCGACCTCGGCAACTCGGTGGTCGAGGAAGGGCACGCGGGTCTCAAGGCTCACCGCCATCGCCGCCCGGTCAACCTTGCACAAAATGTCGTCGGGCAGGTAATCGATAGCGTCCCAGACCATCATCCTGAGCGCGTCGGAAGCCCCGGCCCCGAATTCCTCGGTCGGACGAAGGTGCCCAGCCACATTCCCACTTCCGCGAACCGGCGAAGGCAGGCCAGCCCATTCGTCGAGCAACGTGACGAACGCATCGTCCAGGTGCCTGGCTCGCCCGATCGTGCGAAACGCCTTGCGCACCTTCAGGCCGAAGAACGGTCCAGGATTTTTCCCTCGATTGGCGATCGCACCAGCCGCATCCCAAACCTGGGCGGGAAGCTGTCCCAGCAGCGCCCCGCCCGCCGACCGCAATGGCCAAGGCACCGACTTTATGCGCCCCCAAGCCCGCGCCGTGCCGGTGTAGCGATTATACCCGCCGAACAGTTCGTCGCCCCCGTCACCGGATAGCGCGACAGTCACTTGCTCCCGTGCAAATCGGCTCACCAGATAAGTCGGGATCTGCGAGCTGTCCGCGAAGGGCTCGTCATAGATTTGCGGAAGGTCAGGAATGACTTCGAGCGCATCGCGGGGGGTGACAATTCGCTCATGGTGCGACGTGCCAAACGCCTTAGCGACAGCGCGCGCGTAGTCGGCCTCGTTATAGGCCGCTTCGCTGAATCCGATGGTGAATGTTCGTACAGGTTTGGCCGAGAAGCGCTGGTACAACCCAACCACCGTTGAGGAATCAATACCTCCGGACAGGAAGGCGCCGAGCGGCACATCGGCAATCGACTGCCCGCGAATTGCTGTCTCCAGCGCATGCTCAAGCCGCTCTAGCGCCTCCTGCTCATCCTCGATCGGTTCCAACAATCCGGAACGCACTACGGCGGGGTAGGACCAGAAGCGTTCCAGTTTGATCCCATCGGATGGCGATCCCTCAACCGGAGCATTGCTGCGCGAAGGTGCGCCAGGCGACACCGTCAGAACGCAACCCGGCTCAAGCTTGAAGACGCGGTCGTAGATGGTCCAGGGCGCCGGAATGAAGCCCCGCGCGGCGAAGAGCCCCAGCGCCTGGCGGTTGATCGAATTGGTGAATCGCGGATGCAATCGCATCGCCTTGAGTTCCGACCCAAATAGGAAGTCCGCCCCTGCCCAGCCGTAATAGAGCGGCTTCTCGCCAAACCGGTCACGGGCTAGGTGGAGCGTTCGATCCCGGCGGTCCCAAAGCGCAAAGACGAACATCCCGACACACCGCTTCAGCGCTGCGTCCAGGCCCAGGGCCGAGATCGCGGCGAGCAGCGTCTCCGTATCCGAATGCCCGCGCCAATTTTGGGTAAGACCCGCCTCCTCCAGCTCGCGCCGCAGCTTGAGGTGATTATAGATTTCCCCGTTGTAGCAGAGCACGAAACGCCCGTCGGACGAATCCATCGGCTGATGGCCCGCCGCCGACAGGTCGAGGATCGCCAGGCGCCGGTGTATGAGCGCGACGCCCGCTTCGGGATCGGCGAAAATGCCCTCGTCGTCGGGCCCCCGGTGTTGGATCGAATTGCCCATACGTGAAAGCAAGGCGTGATCCCCGACACCTCCTCCAACGATGCCGGCTATGCCGCACATAATGGGACCGATCGTGCTTCAGGAATGTAGCGCAAGCCGGACATTTGGGCAGATAGCAATCGCCCCGGACAAACCGACGCGCTGGAATTGCCCCCCAACCATGCTATCCGCCGGCCCGACAATCCGCGTTCGAGGTGGAAAAGTGCGTACATGATCCCCTTCATCGACCTGAAATCGCAATATGAAAGAATAAGGGACGGGGTCGAGCAGTCGGTCATCGACGTATTGCGCGGTGGCCAATATGTCATGGGAAAAGCGGTCGAGGAGGTCGAACTGGTCCTCGCTGCTCGGGCGTGCGTTCGGCACGCCGTTAGTTGCGCCTCCGGCACCGATGCGCTGGTTATCGCGATGATGGCCGAAAGGATTCGGACCGGGCGACGCGATATTCTGCCCGCCCTTCACCTTCATGGCCACTGCCGAGGCGATCGCGCTGGTCGGGGCTACACCGGTGTTCGTCGACATCGACGAGCACAGCTACAACCTCGACCCCCGGCGGTTGCGGGATGCCCTTGACCAACTGGATAAAGCGCTAGAACCGAAAGCGATCATCGCGGTCGATCTGTTCGGATTGCCCGCCGATTATGACCGGATCCATGAGTTCGCCGACGCCCAAGGTCTCCTGGTGATCGAGGACGCCGCACAAAGTTTCGGGGCGCGGTTGAATGGAAAGCCCTCCGGGTCGCTTGCGCCCGTCGCGTGCACATCCTTCTTCCCGGCCAAGCCGCTTGGCTGCTTCGGCGACGGCGGGGCAATTTTCACTGACGACGATCGACTTGCCAACCTTTGTCGGTCCATTCGCGTGCATGGCCAAGGCAAAGACCGCTACGAACATGTGCGCATTGGCCTGACGGGTCGGCTCGACACGATCCAGGCAGCAGTCTTGCTCGAAAAGCTGAAGATATTCGACGATGAGCTTGATCGCCGCCAGCGCATTGCCGTGGCCTACTCCGACGCCATCAATCGGGCGGGCCTCAACCTGGTGACTTCCTGGGTTCCCGACGGCGCCCAATCTGCCTGGGCTCAATATTCGTTGCTCGCGCCGTCCTCCGCCGATCGGCAAAAGTATCGGGATCGGTTGCAGGCAGCGGGCGTTCCCACGACCATTTATTATCCGATTTCGCTCCACTTGCAGCCGGCGTTCGCCCATCTCGGATACGGCCAAGGCCATTTTCCAGTCTCGGAATCGGTGTCCGAGCGCATATTCAGCCTGCCTATGCATCCCTATCTAGAAGACGAAACCGTGCAGCAAATCGTCAGGGCGATGGCCGAATGAGCGAGCCTCAGATTCATCCATCAGCCATGGTCGAGCCCGATGCGGAGATTGGGGAGGGAACGCGCCTGTGGGTGAATGTACAGGTTCGCAGCCATGCCCGCATCGGGAACGACTGCAACTTGGGAAAGGACGTCTTCGTTGACGAAGCTGTTCAAATTGGCCGGGGCTGCAAGATTCAGAACGGGGTATCCATCTATCGGGGCGTCACGATCGGGGATGATGTTTTCATCGGCCCCAACGCATGCTTCACCAACGACCGTGTCCCGCGCGCATTCAACCCGGACTGGAAGGTCGTTCCCACGCGGGTAGAAGACGGAGCAAGCATCGGGGCCAACGCGACAATTGTTTGTGGGGTTTCGATTGGCAGATTTGCGATGGTGGCCGCGGGTTCGGTGGTTACCCGGGACGTGCCGGAATTCACGCTGGTGATTGGCAACCCTGCCCGGCCGGTCGCGCGCATCGACCGGATGGGCAACAAAATCGAGGACTTGCGATGATCGAGGCGGCGCGCATCGGCATTATCGGCCTCGGCCGGATGGGCCAGAAATCATGCCCGCGTTCTGTCGACCATCAAAGGTGCGGACTTGGTCGCCGTGTTCGATGTCGATGCCACCCGGACCAATGACGTTGCAGCGCGCTACGCCACCGGCGCGGCACGTTCAGCGCAGGAATTGCTGAACGGTGTCGACGCGGTCGTGATTGCCAGCCCGACGACGAGCCACGCCGATTATGTCCGAATGGCTGCCGGATGCGTCCGGGACATTTTCGTCGAGAAGCCCCTCACCGAAGGATCGGCAACATCGAAGGAGTTGGCGCGGCTTGCCGACGATAACGGCGTTCGCTTGCAGGTCGGTTTCATAGAGCGGTTCAACCCGGCGCTGGACCAGCTTGCGAATATCCTTCGATCCAGCGAGCAAGTCATCAGCCTGGATTTTTTCCGCACCAATCGGGTGAGCGAGCGCATTACCGATGTGGACGTCGTGACCGATCTGATGATTCACGACCTTGACCTCGCGCTTCACCTCAATGGACCGGTCGACGAGGTGATCGCGGACGGAATAGTCCGTGGCACCATGATCGATTTCGCCAATGCCACGCTGCGTCATGAAAATGGTCGCACGTCCCGGGTTCAGGCCAGCCGCATCACGGACCGCAAGTCGCGCAAGGTCGAGGCGACCTGTGCCGACTGCTTTGTCGAATGCGATTTGCTGCGCCGCGAAATTACAGTCAGCCGCCAGGCGCAAGTGCTTCAAAAACCGGGTGAGCCGTACAGAATAACCGCGATAGAAGAGCGGATCGAAGTTCGACCGCAGGAGGCCTTGCAAGCTGAGCTGCAGGCGTTCCTGAACGACGGGGAGGTGCCTGGCGGTCAGGACGCCGTAGCAGCGATCGAGCTGTGCGAGACCGTCCGGGAGTTGGTCTTCAAAACGTGACTTGCGTCCACCGCGAAGCCTGGCAGTGAGAATCGCCCATATAATCCCTTCACTGGATCGAGGCGGCGCGGAACGTGTCGTCGTCACACTGGCGAACGATGCGGCCGACAAGGGCCACGACGTCACGATCATCACCGCTGGCCCGATCGGCAATACAGGCCTTGCGCGAGAGCTTCGCCCTGAAATCCAACGGGTTTCGACATCAGGGGCCCATGCCGGGCGGCTTTCCAAATATGCCCGATTGCTTTCCTTCCTCGTAACGCAGCGTGAGAAGATTTCAATCACTGGACGTGATCCACGTCCACCTTTTGTTTGGAACGGTGGCAGGAAGTGCAGTTTGGGCCATGCTCGGCTCGAAGCGGCCCAGGATCGTTGAAACGTTTCACGCAGCCGGAATGCCACTGGCGGCATGGAAGCGCACGCTGACCGCGGCAATGGCCCGGTGTCGGGATGCTTTCGTTCTGATGGCTGACGATCCCAAGCTGATCGCTGCGGTCAGGGCCCGAAAGCGAACATCAGTCCAACTGATTCCGAATGGGATCGAGATTCCTGATGCCGCAGGCCTTGGCGATAAGGACGGCTTGAAGCGAGACTTGGGTGTCCCGGCATCATCATTGCTGATCGGAACGGTCGGCCGCCTGGTCGAAGAGCGGGAGCCTGAAAAGATGCTCCAACTCTTCGGACATTTGCACAATAGGATGGCGGAGACCCGTTTCATCTTGGGCGGCGGCGGCCCCCTGTTTGATCCCCTGAGTGCGAAAGTTGAGGGATTGGGCCTGTCGTCCCGCGTCCATATGCCAGGCCCGATTTCCAATCCGCTGGATGTGATGAAGGCGTGTGATCTCTATATCAGCATCAACGTCGGACCATTGACGGGCATAGCCGGCCTGGAGGCGGCTGCGGTTGCTACGCCGGTGATCGCCCTGCAAGCGCGATCCGATTACAATGGCGGACACAGCGACTGGATCTGGTCGGACACCGGGGTTGAGGGCGTCGCGGCCCGGGCCGAGTTTCTTCTCTGCAATCCCGAGGAGCGAACTCGGCTGGCAAAGGCGCAACAACGCTATGTTTTTGAGCACTTCAGCGCAAAGCAGATGAGCGGTGCGTACCTAAACCTCTATGAGAAACTGTCGACCGGCGGCGGGTCCCGGAGCAGCTTTCGGTAGGTTTGCCGTTCATGTTCGTCGAGTGCCGCAGGATCGAGCATTTCGAGCGTCCGCCGGCGCACCGCCTGCCCCAGCTTTCGCCGCAGGCCCGGATCTTCGAGCAGGTTAATAACCGCCTTGCCCATGCCGCCGACGTCGCCATGGGGGACAAGCATTCCGGTGCGGCCCGTCTCGATCAATTCGCCCTGCCAATCGACGTCGTAGGCTACGATCGCCGCAGCGGCGAGCGCAGCCTCGGTGAGCGCGCGGCCCGTGTGTGGCGATACAACCACGGCGGCCTGGGCAAGCAGTTGCGCGAGCTTCGGCTGGTCTACATTGCCCGGCATGACGAGCGCGTCGCCAACCCCCAACGCCTCGGCCCGGGCCTGTAGCGCAGACCGAAGTTGCCCATCTCCGGCAAGCAATGCCATTACCTCATGGCCTTGTTCGCGAGCAGCGGCCAATGCTTCGATCACATGATCGGGCTGCTTCACCGGCTCGAGCCGGCCGACATAAATGAGATATTTGCCTGGCTCTAGCCCGAGGCCCATCGGCACCGCGGGGTCGAGGTTGCGCTCAGTCGGGTCAACGAAATGACTTGGATCGACGAGATTGCCATAGCGAAATAGGGTCGATCGCTCGGGCGGCGCCCCATTGGCGATGGCGAAATCAAGATTGTCCTGGTTAGCGCCGGCGATCAGGTCGGCGCGCTTGAACACGAATCGCTCGATCGCCTTTTCTACGGCCCTGCTGCGCGTCAGCCGATGCTCCATCGCGCGCCCCGTGGTCTCGAACACCTTGTCGTGGTTGGCGCCGACCCGGACGACCAGCGGAATGCCGGTCAGCCATTTTAAGATCAGCCCGAACAGGCCAACGTAAAGCGGACTCGCCGCTCTGATCACGTCGATCCCCTCTCGCTGGATGAGGCGCCGCAAGGCGACCAGCATTCCGAGCTGGCTCAGGATGAAGTTGAGCGGCGGCACTGCGCACAAGGCGGCGAAGCGGCCGACCTTACCCTCGATAATCGTATGCCGCGGAGACATCTCATAGGTCGAAGGCCGGCCATAGCGCGGACCCCATCCATCGCTGGTCACCAACGTGGCGAACGGATGGACACTCCACACATGGTCGAAGAAGCCACCAAGGTCGCGGCAGGTGATCGATGCTTCGATCTTGCGCTCGCGGATGCCCTCGAGCGAGTAGTTCGTGTCGAGCACCAGTAGCTTTGGCTGAGCGGAAGTGCCGCCCGACCCCGTTTCGCAATCTGACACTTTGCTCATGGGAATTCCGAATGGCAGTGGCACTGGCCGGTCCCCTTTGCTACGTCGCCGGCATCCTGACCCGGCACCACAACAGATGAAACGCCAATGCAAGCCCTGGAACGCAATCGAGTGTCCGCACTTAACTCAATCGTGGACGATCGCGGCCAGTTGGTCGTGATCGAAGGGGGACGCCACGTCCCTTTCGGAATTGAGCGCGTTTACACCATTATCGGCAAGGAAGGCGTGCCGCGCGGCTTTCACGCCCATCACAAACTTCAGGAATGGCTTGTCTGCCTGTCCGGCTCTTGCCGGGTGGTCGTCGATAATGGATTCGAGCGAGGCGAATGGGTGCTCGACAGGGCTGACCAGGGGCTGTGGATTGGGCCAATGGAGTGGCGCGAATTGCATGACTTCAGTGAGGGCGCGGTCGTGATGTGCCTAGCCAGTGCGCATTACGACGAGGCCGACTACATCAGGGAATATGACCATTTCCTGGCGCTTGCTCACGGCAGAGCGGCTTCTTGACCGTCAAATTCCTCGACCTTCAGGCGGCCTATGATGCGCTGAAGGCGCCGATCGACGCCGCCGTTGCCCGCGTACTGACGTCCGGATGGTACATCGGCGGACCTGAAGTAGAAGCTTTCGAGAAGGCGTTCGCCGACTTTTGCGAGACCGAACATTGCGTCGGTGTCGGCAATGGACTCGATGCCCTTCACCTCGCCCTTCGAGCGATGGACGTCGGACCCGGCGACGAAGTCATCGTCAGCAGCAATACCTACATCGCAACCTGGCTGGCCGTCACCATGGTCGGCGCGGTGCCGGTCCCGGTCGAGCCTGACGCCGCGACCCACAATCTCGACCCCGCTCTTGTCGCCGCCGCGATCACATCTCGCACCCGCGTTATCCTGCCGACGCATCTATACGGGCAGAGCGCCGACCTCGATCCCCTGCTTGCGCTCTGCCAGGAGCATGGACTCAAATTGCTGGAGGACGCGGCTCAGGCTCATGGCGCGAGCTACAAGGGTCGCCGGCTAGGGGCGCACGGCGACGCCGTCGCGTGGAGCTTCTATCCCGGCAAGAACCTGGGAGCACTCGGCGATGGCGGAGCGGTCACAACCAATGATCCAGAGCTGGCGCGGCGCGTTAGAATGCTCGGCAACTATGGGTCGAGCGTCAAATATGTGAACGAGATGAAAGGCGTGAATTCTCGCCTTGATCCCATTCAAGCCGCGGTGCTCGCTGTGAAGCTCGGTCATCTCGACGCCTGGAATGGCCGCCGGAAGGCAATCGCCGCTCGCTACGATGCCGGACTGGCCGCGACCCCGCTCATTCTGCCTTCGGCTCCCAACTGGACAGATCCGGCATGGCATCTTTATGTCGTCCGCTGCCCGGATCGCGACGGGCTAATCGGCCGATTGAACGCGGCCGGCGTCCAGACCCTCATTCACTACCCGATCCCGCCACATCTCCAGGCCGCATACGCCGATATGGACATCCCTGCTGGAAGCCTGCCGCTGGCTGAGCAGCTTGCGGAAGAAGTGTTGAGCCTGCCAATCGGGCCGCAGATGAGCGATGCCGATGTCGAGACGGTTATCGAAGCGGTGCGCAGCGCCTTTTAAAAGGCCTCCAGCAGACGGGCCGGATTGCCAACCATCGTCGCACCGGCCGCCACATTCCTGGTTACCACCGCCCCCGCGCCGATCATCGCACCGGCGCCGATCTCGAGTCCTGGCAAAATGACTGCTCCCGCACCGATGCTGGCCCCGCGTCCGATCCGGGTTTGAGCGAACTGGTCAGGCCGCTGGCGCGAACGGGGATGCAAGTCGTTGGTAAAGGTTGCATTCGGGCCGATGAACACGTCGTCCTCGACGAATAGCCCGTCCCACAGATATACCCCGTTTTTCAGCGTCACCCGGTCACCGATGACGACATCATTCTCTACGAAGCAGTGTGCGCAGATGTTGCAATCGCGCCCGATCCGCGCCCCGGGCAGGATCACGACGAATTGCCAGATCCGGGTTCCCGTGCCGATATTGTCGCTGCGCACATCGGCGAGTGGGTGGATGAAGGTTTCGGGTTCCGTCACGTTGGACTTTCTGGGCAATGTCTTGTGAAATCCGGTCCTTATAGGCACGAACCTGTCAAGCTTACCCATCCCCGGCCTCCGGAGACAATGCTCAATGCCTAGCCCGCTCCCCGCAGAGCCGAAAGTTTCGATCCACATCATTTCCTACAACCAGGAAGACTTTATCGCCGAGGCGATCGAAAGTGCGGTCCAACAGGATTATTCAAACCTCGAAGTAGTGGTCAGCGATGATGCTTCAATTGACCGCACACCGGAAATCATCCGCGATTTCGCTGACCGTTATCCGAACCGGACCGTCCCCGTGTTCAACTCCGCCAACCTGGGCATGACTCGCAACGGAAATGTCGCCCTGAAGCATTGCACCGGCGATTTCATCGCATTCATGGGCGGCGACGACGTGCTCCTGCCAGGCAAGATTGCCGCGCAAGTGGCGTGGTTCATGGAAAGCCCCGCCAGACTTCTGTGCGGCCACCAGGTAGAGGTCTTCTATGACGACGGCTCAAGGCCGCCGCATCCGCTCAGCCGCAAGCTTTTCGCCGGCTGCGGCGCCGACGCGATAATCCGGCACCAACCGTTCGGCGCGACCTCGGTCATGATCCGAGCTTCCGCCTTGCCGGCAGGTGGCTATCGCGAGGAATTGAGCACGGTATCCGACAATATGCTGTGGACAGACATACTCGCGGGCGGCGGCGAGTTCGGGTACGTCGACGGGACCTTCGCCCGATATCGGAAGCACGCCAGCAACGTGACCAACGATCCGTTCCGGTATCTGGACGAAGTTCGACGCGGGCTCCAGCTGGTGCGCTCCAGCTACCCGCAATACGAAAATGCCGTCAGTTACGCGGAAGTACGCCGGCTGTTCTACGATCCCGGCGTAGTATTGCTCGGAACAGGCCGGAAAAAGGAAGCTCGAAGCGCATTTGCCGACGCGCTGCGGCGGGAACCCCTTTTCGTCAAGGCGATGATCCGCTGGCTCGAGACCTTGGTCTGATGACGCTTTGGCGGATCGTCTATCCGTCCTTGCCTGTCTTTTACGTGTCCGAGTTGCTCAACCGCCGCCATGCCTGACGAATTACGCGCTTGCCCAAATCCAGCACCAGCATGGCCCACCAGCGGGGCGACGGCCGCAACGCCATCGCAGCGACCAGAAACTTGAACGCCAACCCGCGCCGGCCGTCCATGTAAAGATATTGTGCCTGGTCGCGAAACATATTGGCGAGCCCTTGCGCGCGGAGGCGCTCGGGAGTGACCATCGCCAGGACTTCCACCCGATTGGGCAAGGTCTTCCAATAGTCCCGATAGGTATTTGAAGGATGCTGTCGGTACAGAAACCAGGGTCGGTTCACGAATTTCATTCGATATTTCTCGGCAATCCGGATCAGCATCACCCAGTCGTCTGACCTGAACGATTTCCTTTCATCGTTCAGATTCAGAAAACATTCTCTCCGGATGAGCGCTGACTGCATCAGCGGAGCATGGCTGCTGTCCGTGTAGAGATGCTCCATGATCGAGCCGTTGGCGAAAAGCGGCTCCAGGGCGCCCAGATCGATCAGGAGCTTGCTGCCATCATCGAGCAGCAAAAAGCCGGTCCCGTAGACCGCATCGAGCTCACTTTGGTGGAGGATTTCGACCTGCTCGCTAATCTTGCCGGGAAGGATCATGTCGTCGGAGGCAAGCACGGAAAGGTAATCACCCCGCGATCGCTCGAGCGCCACGTCAAGCGTCCTGTTGATACCGAGGTTCTTTTCGTTGCGGATGAAGGTGAAATCATGTTGAGCCGCCAGAGCGCTGACAATTTCTGCAGTACCGTCGATCGAGGCGTCGTCGACGACGATTAACTCGACATTGGGATACGTTTGTCCAAGGACCGAGCGGATGGCCTCTTCGACAAATTGTTCATGATTGAAGGCCGGAATGATGACGCTCGCGAGCGGGCGGTCAGAGCTACGCCGATTTATTTGCCCCCCTTGCGCCCGAGAATTCGCGTTGCGCCAAGATGGCCAGCCAGCCGTTGGCAATGAATGGTACGGCGCACATGCCGATCACTGCCGCATAGGCGGCGCCAACAGCTCCAAAGGAAGGGATCAAGGCCAGGTTGAGCAAGCAATTGATAGATCCTGTAACGAGGGTCACCAGCGAGGCTTGATAGAAATAGCCGCGCATGATCCATTGGATGGCCATCAGCGTGTTGAAGCAGGCCCAGGGCACCCCCATGAGCAAGATGCGGAAAACCGGCGCCGACACCGCGAAATCTTCGCCGCCGACGAACGTTACGATCCACGGCGCCAGCAACCAGAGCGCCATGGCAACCAGACTCATGCCGCCAATGATCAGGGCCATTATCAGCCGATGTTCGCGCCAGAATTCGACGCGGTTGAGGGAAGCGACCCGGCTTTGCAGTGCGAGTTGAGCGGCCTGAGGCACCAAAAGCAGTGCAAGGAACAGCTGCATTGGCAGCTGAAAAACGGCCGCTTCAGCCGGTCCAAGAAAATATTGGAGCATCAGGATGTCGACGCCGCTGAACAGCAACACGCCGATGGCGTTGAGGTGGAGCTTCAGGCCGTCGCGAACCAGGCCGCCAATCGCTTGCAGTCCGCCTTGCAAGCGCTGGCCGGCATGGCGGACGAGCACGGTTACGCCAGCACTGGCGACAACGATCTGCGCGCAAATGAAGGCAATCAAAAAGCCGTAGATGCCAAATCCGAGCGGCTTGATGGTTACGACCAGAAGCAGCAAACCAAGCGAACGACCGACGATCTGCGCCAGATTGTAAGTTCTTATACGGCCAATGATCGACAGCAATGCGCTGCCATATTGCTCCCAGATCAGGAACGGTAACGCACCGAGGCCGACGGCGAGCGCAACGCCGGGGATGCCACTGAACAACTGATCCTCGAACAGGAAATATAGCAACGCAACCGCTACCCAGCCGATCACGGATGCAATTGCGGTAATGCTTCCGACGGCGCCGAGGGCGGGCCCAATCCAATCCTTCCCAGCGTTATTTGCCGCTCGATGGACGAGCACCTGGCCAAGGCTGAGGTGTGCAATCCCGGCCACCAGCGCTGCCCAGGTGGTAATCACGACGACAACACCGCGTCCCTCGGGACCAAGCCAGCGCGCGGTCAGCATCAGGGTTCCAAGCGAGACCAGCGTCGAATAAATGCGAGCGCTGATCGTGCCGGCGATATCCCGCAGCAAACGCATATGGGTCCGCCTGCCCTCGACGATCGTCTTAACGCCTTCCGGGCGATCGGCGATCATCATGCTGGCGACACAGTCGCGCCGCCCTGCCCCAATCGCTCGCCCGAGTAACGCTCCTCCCGCAGCGGCCGCCACCAATCTTCGCGGGCCAGGTACCAGTCGATGGTCTTGGCCAGGCCGGTTTCGAAGCTTTCTTGGGCGCGCCAACCCAATTCTCGTTCGATCTTCGTGGGGTCGATGGCGTAGCGGCGGTCATGTCCCGGCCGGTCGGCGACGAACTCGATCTGCTCGGCAAAGGACCGGCCATCGGCGCGAGGTCGACGCTCGTCGAGCGCGGCGCAGATTGCCTCGACCACCTGCAGATTAGTCCTCTCCGCCCGGCCGCCGATGACGTAGGTCTCCCCTACCTGGCCGTCCATCAGCACCCGTTCGAGCGCACGGGCATGATCCTCGACGTACAGCCAGTCGCGGACATTGGCGCCCTTCCCATAAACCGGAAGCGCTCGGTCCTCGATGGCGTTCAGGATGACCAATGGGATCAGCTTTTCCGGGAAATGATAAGGGCCATAGTTGTTAGAACAATTGGAGAGAATCACCGGTAGGCCATAGGTGTGATGCCAGGCGTTCACGAGGTGGTCGGATCCCGCCTTGGAGGCGGAGTAAGGCGACGACGGACGGTAGGGCGATCGCTCGGTAAAAAAGCCGAAATCCATCGGCAGGTCGCCGAACACTTCGTCGGTCGACACATGATGGAATCGGAAGGATTGCTGACCTCCAGAGTCGAGCTGGCGAAAATAGCGCAACGCCGCGCCGAGCAATCGAGACGTACCGACAACATTCGTTTCAAGGAAAATGGCTGGTCCGTCGATCGAGCGATCCACATGGCTTTCGGCAGCAAGGTGCATGATCCGCGTGATGCGCTCGTTCCGGAGGAGATCCAGCACCGCCTCTTCATCGCCGATGTCGCCCTGAACGAACCGATAATTCGGATCACCGGCGATTTCGTCGAGCGAGCGGAGGTTGCCGGAATAGGTCAGCTTGTCGAGGTTGACGACACGGGCGGCGTTGCCTCGCACCAGATGGCGGCAGACCGCACTTCCGATGAAGCCGGCGCCGCCAGTAACCAGAATACGCTCCGCCTGCTCATTCATCGGAGATTTCCCTGACGCGGCGGCGAAGGTAGGCGGCATAGCCCGTCTTCCCAAGCCGATCAGCCTGCGCGAGAACCTGGTCGCCGGTGAGATAGCCCTGCTCGAGGGCGATCTCCTCCAGCGCCATTACCTTCAGACCCTGTCGCCGTTCAATCGTGGCGACATATTGCGAAGCCTCCTGGAGTGCGTCGTGCGTGCCGGTATCAAGCCACGCAAAGCCGCGCCCCATCCGCATCACGCGCAACTCGCCCTTCTCCAGATAAATTTTGTTGACGTCGGTAATTTCCAGCTCGCCTCGCGCCGACGGGCTGATCGACCGGGGCGATATCGAGCACCTGATTGTCATAGAAATAGAGGCCGGTCACCGCCCAGTTCGACCGGGGATGCGGCGGGCTTTTCCTCGATCGACAGCGCGCGGTCGCTTCTCTTTTCGAATTCGACCACGCCGTAGCGCTGCGGATCCTCGACCTGATAGGCGAACACGGTGGCGCCGTCTTTTCGCGATGCCGCTTCCCGGCACAACCCGCGAAGGCCCGCGCCATAGAAGATGTTATCGCCCAGAATCAGCGCCACCGGATCTTGGCCGACGAAGTCGCGGCCGATCAGGAATGCTTCTGCAAGTCCATTGGGAGCTGTCTGTTCCGCGTAACTGAGCGACAGACCAAGCGCACTGCCGTCGCCGAGCAACGCCCGGAATCGCGGAAGATCCTCGGGGGTCGAGATGATCAGGATCTCGCTGATCCCCGACAGCATCAGAACGCCGAGCGGGTAATAGATCATCGGCTTGTCGTAGATCGGAAGCAGCTGTTTCGACACGACCATTGTCGCCGGATAGAGACGGGTTCCGCTACCGCCGGCCAGGATTATCCCCTTCAAATCTCCGCTCCCATTGCCACGCCGCCTCTCAGCTAAGCGGATAAAATTGATAGGGCAGCCAGTCTTCGGCGTGCTGGGCATAGTTCAGCCAGACGAACATTACCGAGAAGGAGTAGGCCAGCACGATAAAAATGCCGATCTCCCGAGCTCGCAATATCTGGCCGAGCCGCGGCAGCACGGCGAGCTGCAAAGGAATAATATAAAGCGCCAGCCGGTCGACCGCCGTCGACGAGGGCAGGAATTGAAGCAACAGCAGGGCGCCAAAGGCGGCAATCGAGAAGTTTCTCCACAACCGATCCTCGCTGGGCCGGAAGCCCAACCGCTTTCTAAACAGAAAGAAGAGGATCGCGGGCACCACGTCCATCGCGACCCGGACGACCGCGCCCTGAGCGCTATATTCCGCCTGAACATAATTTCGAACGAAAATGTCGACCGATCCGGCCAGAAACACATCGTAAAGGACGTAGGCGCCGGCCAATCCGCCAACGACATTGAGGAACCGGTTGCGTTCGTCCGAGAACAGGACGAGGGGCACCGCCACGACCGCGGTCTTGTGAAACAAGGTTGCCACCGCGGCATAGGCCAGGAAACGCACGATCGAAGCGCCGGACAACAATGCTGCGAGGCCAGCCATCAGGACGCCGATCGCTACCGCCTGGCGCGTATAGCCCATCGCGACCACGACAATGAGGTAGGGAACCGCGACCAGAACGGCGAGCCATGGATCGGACTGCAGACGTGCAAAGCGCGACAGACCCCAGCTGAAAATGATGGCGCTCACCAGATTGACCATCCACAGGCCGAGACCGGCCCGCTGGACCGTCCAATTCAGCAATTGATAGCCAGGGTCACCAAACTGCATCATTTTGCCGAGATCGGCGTAACGGGCGAAGGAATACATGAGCCGGTACGGCACCCAATCGGCCCCGACCTGATAGCGCAGCCCGACGGCAAGGGTGATAAGGCCCATGCCGAAAAGCCACATGATCGACGTTCGATCGCGTTGAACAGCTTTGCCGGTGGACAGCACCGCGCCAAGCGCGAAATAGGCGAAGAGCGACCAATAAACGAACAAGTCAGCGATCCCCGAACATCGGTGCCTCAACCATCACCGCCATGTTCCTAGGTGCTACACCCGTGAGCGTCCAGCGTTCGGCTAGGCTTCTGTCAGCGTCCGATCCTCGGTCTTTGGCGGAAATTCTGCTACGCAAGTGAAGCGGGCAGCCTCCTCCTCCCCAACGACAATCGATCCATCCAAACTGACCCAGACATGGGCGCTAAGAATGGAGCCCGCTTGGGACAGGCCATAATGAAACCGGCTATCGAGGCCGCGCCGGCGCAGCATCCATTGCGCGGCCAGGCCGCGGTGAATACACACGGTTCGCCACGGCACCCGACGCGACGCGCGCCAAACGGCCTGCGCCGTCTCAGAATGCAGAGATTCCGCAGTTCCTGGCCTCCTGCCACCGCGGCCACCCCAACCAAGCGTGCGGGTCAGGTCTTTGAATGGCAGAAGCCTGACAGCCAAGCCGGCAATGGCAAGCGCTGCGATCGCTTCACCAAACCGCAAGACCTCTCGACCGCCATAGCTGCGGCGTTTCCTTTGAGGCCGGCCCGTCATGCTCCCGGATTTAGGCATGGTCGAGCGCGATAGCCATAGCGGGCGCTTGACGTTACCGTCGTATGGGAAATGACCGTCTATGCCCCCTACGACTAATCTTGAAGCGCCAGAGGATGGGTCGCCCACGCCCTGCACTAGGTGCGGCCTCTGCTGCAGGGGGGCATTGCATCGAATCGCATTGCTTTACCAGGATGAGATTCCCTTGGCCCGCCGATATGGCCTCCCGATTGTCGAAGATTCTCCCCCTGCTTTCCGTTTGCCGTGCCCAAAGCTGGAGGGAACGCTTTGCTCAATCTACGGCGATCGTCCGAAGGTATGCCGAGGCTATAAATGCAAGCTTTTGAGCAGCTACGATGCTGGTGAACTGAGCATCGAGGAAGCGATTGAAAGGGTAGACGTCGCCCGCGAATTATTCGAACGGGCGGAGCGCTTGACGCTGCCGGGCACCTCCCTCCCTGACGCGCGAGATTCCTTGCTCCTGGCCGACAAGGATGCGGCAGTCGAGACCATCGATCCGCTACAGATGGAATTAAAGCTTCGCCTGACGGCGCTTGCCTTCTACCTGGACAAATTCTTCATGAACGAGGGCGACGGAAAGCATTTCGGCATGGACGTCGTGCCTGCATCAGCTGGGAATTGAGATACCGAATGTCGCGACCAACATTTCGACGAGTAACCGATACCATCCATTGCGAGGTCGATGGCGATGTCCTGGCACTCAATGTCAAGCATGGACAATGTTACGGCATGGAGAATGTCACCGCTGCGGTTTGGGCACTGCTTGAGCAGCCGATCGATCTTGATGCTATCTGCGAGCAACTGATGGTCCAATACGAAGTTGGCCCTGAAGAGTGCCGAGCCGATGTTTCGCGCCTGCTCGACACAATGGAGCAGGAAAATCTGATTGAGCGGATTGTCTAGAAAATCGCCTCAACCAGGAAAGTGAACATCGATGAAGCTGACCAGCGCCAGCGTGCCGAGCAGCTTGTTGCGGTAAGTATCGATGGTCGGAAGGTCCAATCCCCCATTGGCTGGCCACGTATCGATTAGCCGATTGACTGCGCCCTGATCCACCAACTCCCGGACAATCGAATTTTCCCGGTAGCGTGCGAACTCCGCCCGAACGACTTCCGGTGCGAAGACCTCGGACCAGTCGGCGGTTTGATAGCCGCGACGACGGTCGTAAAGCACGGCCGGTGGAATTCTCCGGCCAAAAGCCGCTTCGAATAGTGGACGGCTCAACTCGGGCGACGCCAGCATGACGGAGGGCAGCGACAGGACGAAATCGACCAGGCGGCGGTCCGCGGTCGGATCGCGAATTTCAACCCCCCAACGGGCCAGGCTCATCCGCTCCGAATTATCCAGACTATTGGCGATCCGGCAAAGCGTCGCGCGATAGCTCGGGGGCGGCCGGCGGTCGCCAAACCGCTGACTGGCAATAGCCTGAGCCCGCCCTCGGATCGGCTGGCGCAAAATAGGCACCGAACACTTGACTGGCCGGTCGCGCCCAGTCGCATTCCGAAGAAGGGCGTACATATCAGAAGGAATTCTCGGCCCGAACGACTGGTTTAGAACAGTTCGCCAACCTGAAAGAGAGCCGTTTGCGACCTCGAACGCCTTGCGCCACCAGGCGCCCAAGCTTTCTTCAGCCAGGACATCGCCAAGCGCGGCGCTACCGCCCGCGCTGACCGAGAAATTGCCGGCGGAACTGGCAAGGAGCAGCGTGGATCCACGGTCGGCCGCGACCTGATTGATTTGCGCCCACCAGGAGAGATTGGAAGGATTGAGCAAGGGCCCGTAGTGGCGCCGGTGCATGTCATCGAGCATCAAGCCGAGATCGAATGGCCGCGGGCGGCAGGTGAAATGCGAGATTCTTTCTTCGTAGAGGCCGGCGGTTCGTGCCGCTAGGTCGCTTTCATCAAGCAAATCGCTGCTGGCCACTTCCGCTGCGAAGCCGCTTCGTGGAGCCGCCGTGAAAGCTAGCAGCGGTTCCTCCGCCGTCCCCAAGGCAAGCGCTGCGCTGCTTGCAACTGCGTTGCTGTCTCGGCCAGCGGACAAATGACAGGAAAGCGGGCCACTCGCCCGGCGCGACTGGGCTTTTACGGCCCGGTCGAGGTGCGAACGCAATTCCTCGCCGGCTTGGGTCAGTGAAAGGGTGGAAACGCCGGCCTCGCCAAACCGCCAGATCGGAAATATCTCTTCGGTGGCAGAACCGAAACGCACCGCTTGACCAGGCTCGATTGGCTTGACGCCTTCAAACATGGTCGACTTGACCCCGGTCATGAAGCCTCCTGCCGAAATCGCAGCAATATGTTCGAGGTCCAACCGCTTGGGGATTGCTGGAAGGGCGAATAACCCCTGTGGCATGGACGCAAACGCCACAAATCGCGACGATGAATGATAGAAGAGAGACTTGAGCGAGAGCGGGCTGCGCAACAGGACAAGATCGCGTCGTGCGCCATCCCATACGGCCATTGCATAATCGCCGATGACATGGACGGCGAGCCCCGACTTCCACCGCTCCCACGACTGGAGAAGCAAGTCGGCATCGCTGAGCCTTCGCAGGCGATCTCGATCTATCCGAAAATAATCGGCTAGTTCTTCGCGGTTATCGATCCGGACATCTGCGCACAACAAAATCCGGCCATCCGCCCCGGCAAGCGGCTGTCGATCAAAAGCATCTTCTGGAAGTGTTCGATGAAGCGCCCGTCCCAAGGCTAGGTCGCCAGTCATGGCCTGCGCCCGGCCATGAGGGCCAAACCCCGACAATTCAGCCATCATGAGGCTACAGGCTTCCGCCGGGGAGTCCCCCGCGCCTCAATTCCAATAGCCGGCGATCGCCGACATCAATTAAGCCCGACGTGAATAGGCGGGCAGGATGTTACGACTTGTTGCTGCCCCCCGGCCCGCCGTCACTCTTCGTGCCGGAAGGTTTCGCTTCGGCAGAGCCAGCATCCATACGGTGGAGTTCAGGCCGGACCCACGCCCGACGCAATTTGGTATTGACCATAATATACCCTTCGACACTTTTCACATCATGCGGCCAGCCTTTCGGCAAACAGCATTTTGTCCATCTAACATAAATGGATAACCGTTCAATCATTTCCGATTAAACTGGGTTAACAGTCCTTCCGAAACCGGATCTGGGCAATCCCACTTGGCGGGCATGGGCGCTGATTTCGGCAAGATGGTCGGCCATGCCCGCCAATTTCCAAGGCCTGGAGAGCCGGAAGATCGGCACCTGGCGTATCAGCCGAAGCGCAGCATCCCAATGTTCCCGGGGATCGCCAGCGGTCTGTACGAAGGCGCCGCGATAGGTGTTGGCGAACAGGGCCTCGACCGCCTCGGCCCCGGTAAGCTGACCGATCCGGAAATCATCCGACCTGTCCAGCAGGTAAATGCCAGCCAAGGGTGCTTCTTGCGCACCGGAGGCTGACATCAGCGGAACGTCGAACTTCTGGAACTGATCGTCGCCGGCATAGGACAAGGCGAAGCCCGCGGAGGACCGGCCGGTCGCGGCAAGCAAATCTTCCCACAGCCTCAGCCGCGGTATTCCAGCCCTTGCGATGGCTCGACCGTTTTCGTCGAACCCCACGACGCAGACGTCGTCGGCGATGACTTCATATCCCGCATCGTGAAACAGCGCGGCGAGGGTGGATTTCCCGGCACCGGACGCCCCCATGAAAGCGAAAGCCCGGCTATCGATCCGGATCGCGTTGGCATGCAGCGGCAGAAGTCCGCGTTGATGCAGCAAAACGCCCATCGCCGAACCCAGAAGATAGAGCCGTACGTTTGCAGCGGGCGCTCCGGCCTCTGGCTCCACCAGAATATGCTGGCCATCGAGGACCAAATAGCGCCCCGCCCCTTCGAAGCTGAGAACCACTCCCGCCTGATCCGGCTCATCCGGAATGCGGCCAATGACTATCGTGACATCGGGTACATCGCCGTTCGAAGACTGATGCAGTTCAGGAAGCGCGATCGCGCTTCGAATGTGCAGGCCAAAGACACGATAGTCGGCCTTGTCAGGCACTTGCGATGGCACCACGCTCATAACAGTTGCTCAACTCTTCAAAGGGCCGTCGAGAGCCATAATCACCGGACGTTCCGCAACACCTGCCAATTTGGCAGGGACGCAGTCCCTCATGGTCATAGGCAACCGCCATCGCTTATGACACTCCTGATGATGAGCCCGGAATTCGAGCTGGCGGCCGCCGCGATCCGCTTGTCGTTCAAACATGGGCGGCCCAAGTCCGACGCCCTTCCCGTCGACGGCATCGACTGGTCCAAATTCCTGGCCCTGGCCAAACGGCATCGTATTCAGGCTCTGGTCTGGGACGCGCTCGGCAAACAGCCATCCGACATTCCGGGCATTGCCGCCCATTCGCTTTCAAGCCAGGCGGCCAGTATCGTCGGGCATAATCTGAGAACGGCGGCGGAATCCGCGTCCCTTCTCGCTGCGTTCCGGCAGCGGGAAATTCCGCTTCTTTTCGTCAAGGGCGTTACTTTGGGTGCGCTCGCCTACCGCAATCCATTCCTGAAGATGGGGTGGGATATCGACCTGCTGGTACCGTCCAACCAAATCGCCGAGGCCGCAAGCGTTCTTCGGGACGCGAATTACCAGGCGCTGGTTCCGGCAAACCGCCCAACCGACGAAGTGCTTGCTTCCTGGCACGTCCGACGCAAGGAATCGTTGTGGCGCAAGGACGGAGGTCAATTCCATATCGATCTCCACAGCCGCCTGGCAGACAACCCCTCCCTTATCCCATTTGTCGACGTTACGTCATCGCCACAGCAAGTGGAGGTCGCGAAGGGGATTGTCCTGCCGACGCTGGGCAGCGACGAACTCTATTCCTACCTTTGCGTTCACGGCGCCTCCAGCGCCTGGTTTCGGCTAAAATGGGTGGCCGATTTTGCGGCCCTTATCGGCGGATGCGGCCCATCGGAAATTGCAAGGCTGCACAACGCTGCCATCAAGGCGGGAGCGGCACGCGCGTCGGCCCAGGCACTCTTGCTCTCCCATCGATATTTCGCGACCGACCTGGGCGGAGAGTTGCGGAACTCAACTTCGATCGGAAATCGCAAATCGCTGGCTGGCAGCCGTCGGCCGGCTGCACCTTACAGGATGGCTGGGCCAGCGGGAGCCGACCGAAACACCACTTGGCACCGCCCTAATTCATAGCTCGCAACTGCTGCTGGCGCCGGGCTGGCCATTCAAATTGTCCGAAGCGCGCCGCCAGCTTGCCGATCTGACTTTGCGGAAGTGACAGGCCGGCGCTAGTCGATGACGACGTGGCGGGTCGGACGAAGATCGCGCTCACTGCTCGCACTTCGTCGTGCAACGATCATCAACGCCAGGCACATTGAGAATGCGACCGCAATGGCGCTAGTCCGCAAGGGAAAATCGACGGCGCTGTGGAGCAGGATGGCGGCGGACCCAATCGCCCCCGCCATTGCAAACTCGTCAGCGGCGGGAGTAGCCAGCATGCGTCTGGCAGCCAACATCCACCAACCGAGGAAGACGAGGACCAGCATGGCGCCGGTCAAACCGGTTTCCATCACGACTTCCAGATAATCATTGTGGGCGTGATTGACGACATCGCCGGCCACGTTCTCCGGATCTTCGAACATGCGGTAGACCCGCTGGAAGGTGCCAAACCCCGAACCGGCCAGGTTGAACTCCCGAACCGCGTTGAGGCTGTTCGACAACATCGCCTGCCGGGTGGATACCGATGCTGCCGCTCCGTTGGCCGCCAATCTGTCGCTCAGCGGGCTGAACAGCAGGACCACGAACCCCAGCAAGGCAAGCAGAGAGAGTGAGATCGCGCCGAGCCGGGCGCTCTTCCCTATTGGGGCGACCATGAGAATACTGGCGATCGTGACGGGAATTCCCAAGCCAAGACCGGCCAGGGAACGATTGAGCACCAGGCCGATCAGGATGACGCCGAGCCCGCCGGCGGTCATTGCCAGGATCGTATATCGCTTTCTAGGCTCGGTTGCCTTGCGGTGCACCGCCGCACCAAGCGCGATCGTAAATGGAATCGCCAGGAGCAGTAGCGAAGCCATATGATTGCTGTTGGCGAAAAAGCCGGTGGCGAACCCGAAACTGCTGTACCTGAAAAGATACCAGGGCGACGTCGTCGGGTCGGAACTGGAGACCTGCAACAGGCCCAGCAAAATGCCGATGAATGTGCCGCCGATCAATGCCGTGCCGAGCCACTTGGTGGAATTGCTCCTCAGCCAGAAGATTGCGACAAGCATCGCCAACGGGGGCAGCAAGGGCAGTAGCGTTGCGATGGTGTCATAAGGAGCGAGCGAGATCGTGCTCCAGCCCGGCGGCAAACCAAGGATTTGCCGGCCTTCGGCGACGAGGTCGCGTCCCGGTAGGTTCGTCCAGATTGCCGGCGGCAAGGGCACCAGCTGCAAGGCGAAAAGCGCTATTGCCAGAGCAAAAAGTCCTAGCAATTGGCGGGCCTGCCTCGGCGCCGGAATTCTGGGAGAATCGAGGAACGCCCAGGCAATGATGAGAATTGCGATCAGTTGCAGCAGTGCGTTTGCCCAAATGCCCTGGGCGCTTCCGCCCAACAACAGGCAAAGTGCAAGGTAGGCAGGGGCGACGGCGGTGCGCAGTTTCTCCATCATCGTTGGACCCTCGAAAGATCCAGCTTCGCGACCGTGGTGTCGATGGTTTGGGGAAAATCAGGGGCCGTTCCGTTCAGTTCCAGAAGCTGCGCCGGACAATCGGCCATAACGTCGAAATCGCCTACAACTCGCCGTCCCGCTCCGCCCTTGCCAAGAGAAAGCGCCATCACCCTCTTCGTGCCCGGTCTGCAACTGATCGTCCATGCAAGGGCGCTCGAATCAGATATCCCCTCTACGTCGAACGCCAGCCGATATCGGCCGGGCTTGAGGAGCAGGGTCTGGCTCGCCAAAACCGCATTGTCCCGGCCAAAATATACGACATGAAGCCGGCCATCGCCGGCGCCCTCCGCGATGCCCGACCCGCTAGAGGACAGGGTCCACGCAAACGGTGGAGGCAAGCCGATGCTTTGAAACCGGGTGTCGAAGACGAGGGTTTCGGCAAGCGACGCAGCCGGCACATGGGCGATCCTCGCCCACACGGCGCGCGCTTTTGCATATTGTCCCGCCTCCAAGAGGCTTTCGATCAGGCGGCTCGGCCACCCGGCCGGATTGCCAACCGCATCGCGAGTGCCCCTCGAGAGGCCGAGTACCAAGTCGGCATTGCCGGCGTCGCCGGCGAGCACGCCGAGGATGGCCGGCTCGAGGTCGGGATGCAGCCGAAGCATTCGCTTCAACTGCGCTTCACCACCTGCTTGCTTCGCGTAGGAGGCATAATAAGGGGCAAGTTTCTCGATGCTGCCGGGAACAAGTCGAGTGAGCGCGCCCAACTCGACTAGTCCTTTCGCCGGCTGACTGGTCCTGAGATATTGGTCCGCAAGAAAATAGCGCGCCGCGATGGATTCCGGGTCGCGTTGCTTGGCGGCGGCAAAGGCGCTCTCCGCAATAGCTTCCCGTCCCGCCAATTGGGCATCGACACCGCGCACCAGGAAAGGTTCTGGCGCCAACGGTGCCCACTGCGCGCGGGCCATGATATGATCGATGCGGTTGCGCGGCACAGGCCTGCCGCTTGCGGCTGCAACGGCAATCCGGTCGAGGTCCACCTTAAAGGAAATGGCGGGGTGGCCCGCCCAAACCATGCTCGCGAGGTCTGGATCGGTGCCGCTGTACTTGACTACAACGGCCTGCCTGACGACCTGCCATATCGCTAGCAGCGAGAAAATGACCACCACGAGCGGGCGCGCAATTCTCACGCGGTCACGCGTCCGTCGGCGCTTCGCTGTCAGCCTCGTGGGGGATCATGAGGATTTCAGTCCGTTTCCGGTCGAGCGCTCCATAGCCATAGGCCTTGTAGCCATAGCCGCCCAGTTCTTCGCTCGACTTCGTCAGCGCCGCACCAACGATATGCACGCCCGTAGCCCTCAGCAGGCCGATCGATTCAAGCGCCGCCTTGGTGCGGGTCTTGCCGCTTTCAACGACGAACATGATGTTGCCCGCGACTGAAGCCAGCAGAAGTGAAATCAGCCAGGCCAAGGACCGGCGGCGCATCGCAGATGACAATGTCGAAATGCTGGGTGAGATCCTGCAGCACCGCATGGAATCGGCCGCTGGATAAGAGGTCGGCGGGATTTGGAGGCAGGGGCCCGCTGGGAAGCAGCCACAAGTCGGAGAATTGTGTCGGCAGGACGTGCTTGCGCATATCCTCTTCCTCGCTGGTCAGCAGACGTGTCAGCCCAACCTTTTCCGATGATGCCTTGAAGGCCGGCTTACGCAGATCGCAATCCACGAGCAGGACGGTGGCGCCGCGCCGCGCAAAATTTTGCGCCAGCGCCAGCGATGAGGACGACTTGCCCTCTCCAGAGCGAGTGCTGGTAACGAGCAAGGTCTTGGGAAGACCCTCTTCCGTACTAAAGCGGAGAGATGCCACGACGGCCGAATAGGCCTCCGAAACGATCGACTTGGGATCCTTGAGTTCCTCGACGAAATTCCCTTTGCCTGCGGTTTTCGGGATCGCTCCAAGGCAGGCCAGGCCGAGTTTCATTCGAACATCGTCGCGCGTCTTGATCGTGTCGTAGAGATATTCCAGTGCCACCGCGATTCCCAATCCGGCGAGCAAGCCCGCACCCAGCCCGATGAGGATATTCAGGATCAGGTTGGGTTTGTAGGGGCCCGAAGGCACCTGGGCGCGGTCGACCACCGATACCGGCGTCGTACCGATGCCTCCGGCCACGCCCACTTCCTTGTAGCGCTGGAGGAGGGCGTCATAAAGACTGCGGTTCGTATCAACCTCACGCTGAAGGATGTTGTATTGGATGCTCCGGCCGCGAAGGTCGAGGACCGATCCCTTCAGCGCCGCAACCCGGCCCTGCAGTGCCCGTTCGGCTGCCAATGCCGAGCGATAATCGGCAAGCAATGTGTTGGACCGGCCCGCTGAAGCCTGAGAGGACTCTCGACTTATCTGACGATCAAGTTCGTCAATCCGCGACCGCAAGCTGAGCATATCCGGATGATCCGGCTTCATCAGCGTGCGCTTCTCCTGATATTCGGCTTCAAGCGTTGCCCGAGCCTGGCGCATCGGCTGCGCACTGGCATTGATTTCCGTTGTCGCCCCAACTGATCCGCCCTGACGATATGCCCCTTCCGCCGCGACCCGCCTGGCGACAGCGTCAGCCAGTGCCCGATTCAGCGCGACAAGCGATTCCCCCTGTAGCGAGTTGGTGTCCCCCTGGGACTTGCCGTCGGCGCTGCTGCTTGTAGTGATAATGCCCTGAGCCTGAGCGTAGGACACAAGCTGCCGCTCCGACTTCTCAAGCGCACCACGCGTCTTGGCGATCTGTTTCTCAAGGAAATTGCGCGCATAAGCCGAAGCGTCATAGCGGCGCTGAAGGTTGGAGTTGATGAAGCTATCGGCAATTTGATTGGCGATCGTTGCCGAAAGCTGCGGCGATTCGGAGTCGAAGCTGAACCGTATCAACTGCCCTTCCTCGGGCGCCTCGACCTTCAGTCCACCGGAAATCTTGGCCGTCGCAATTTTGAGGCGGGTCGAGGCATCGCCCTCCTTCCCGACAAACTCCGCATTGTTGGCGAGGTTTAGATCCTGCGCCGCCCGCTCAGCGATACTATGGCTGGAAAGAAGTCCGACTTGGGTCGCGACGAAATCCCATGTACCAGGCGCGCTTGCCCTCTCGCGCTTTTGTTCGTCCATGATTTCGACGGTCGGCGGATTGACCTCGAGAGTCACCCATGACCGATAAAGCGGCGTCGTCAGCATCGTTACGACAATCGCGCCGAGCAGCCCCAGCACCAGCGCTCCAAGGATCAGCCAGCGCCAATGCGAAATGATTCGCAGGAGTGCGGGAAGGTCGAGGCTGAACGCCGGCTGGTCGAGCATCGTGGCATTCGGCCGACCTCTTCCGTCCCCCGGAAGGCGATCGAGGAAATATCCCTCCTCGTCGGTTAGGGCGATGTTACGGTTCACGGCGCCCAATCCGATCAAGATGCAAGGTAGCCATGGATCAGAACGGCCTGAAGATGGACAGGATCGGCAGGCTGTTCAGAATTTGCTTCTGCATAGACTTCACCGACGATCCGTCGACGACAATGATATCCCCCGGGTAGATTGGCGGGTCCGGTGCTTCGCCGCGCCTGATGCTGGTCAAATCGAAAGCGGCGGCCTGTCGCTTGCCCCCGATCGATCGGAAGATCGCGACCCGGCGGGCATTGGCGTCCGGGCCTGTGCCCCCGGCCGACGCGATCGCCTGGATAAGGGTGGTCGGGCCTAGGACCGGGTAGGAACCGGCGCGGACCACGGCTCCGTCGACGGTGACATTGCGGCGCGTCGATGATTTTATACCGACGCTGACATCGGGATTTTCGAGATATTTTTCGCCCAGCTTGCGAGTCAGCGCTTCGTCCAACTGCGTCGTCGTCAGATCCGCCGCGGCGACGCTGCCGATCAGCGGAAGAGAAACCTGTCCGGTCAGGTCGACTTCATAGTCGCCCGAAAGGTCAGGCATCTTGAACACCTTCACGCTAAGCGTGTCCATCGGTGCGATCTTGTAGCTGGACTCCAGCGTTTGCACCGTCGGCAAATCCGGGGTTCCAAACGTTCCGACATTGTAGGGAATTGGACCGCCGCGGCTGTCTGCGCAGCCGGCGACACAGATCGTCGACAGTCCGACCATGGCCACGAGAATCCGCGTGCGCCCGGACCGATCATACAAGGGGGGCCAATTCACCATTACCATCATCCTCGCTATTACGCGCGATCCCCCAAAAAGGTGCCGTAAGCCGCGCTTTCCCCCAAATCAATATCGCGAGCCGACCCGTCGTCGCTGCTTGCGGTAGAAAGGAAGCGCCGCTCCTGACCTTCCAAAACGACCGCGGTCAGCACGCCCGTCCGATAAGCGCCCGTATCAATTCCGATCCGGTTAGTCCGTGATACGACCGTTTCGTTGATCGTATGGCCGTGAACCACGATAAATCCATGGTCGCGCTCGTCATCAAGGAATGGCTGCCTGATCCAGCGGAGGTCCGACTGGGTTTGCAGGGACAAGTCGACGTCGGGGCGAATTCCGGCGTGCACGAAAAGATAGTCGCCAAAGCGAAGCGTATCGTGGAAACTGGCGATGAACCGCTGATGCTCTGAAGGAATCGCTGCCTTCACCTTTGCCAGAGCCTCGCTCTCGCTGCAGTGGCGCAACATGTCGCCATCGACCCCGTAGCTGTCCATGCATTCGGCGCCGCCAAACTTGAGCCAATTGACAAGAAGGCCGCGCTCGCCGGCTAGCAGCCGGAGCAACACCTCCTCATGGTTGCCGGCGAGGAACAGCATGCGTAAGCCTTGCGAGCGATAAGTCCGAAGGCGTTCGATCACCTGGCTCGAGGATGGCCCCCGATCGATGAGGTCTCCCAAGAAGATCAGCACGACACGCCGCCGGTCAAAATCGCCTATATCCTTTTCGATCTGGGCGAGAAGTTCTTCGAGAAGATCCAGGCGGCCATGCACGTCCCCTACCGCATAGGCGCGATAGCCCGGCGGGGTTTCTCCTGGCGTCTGCGAATTTCCCGAATTACTCCGAGCAAAGATCATCTAGGCCCTTTCGTCGGTTGTGACGGGTTCGTCTCAGCAACGTGCAACGACGCTCGATGCTCCCTCATCTCCGCAAGGCATCGCAATAGGCCTCTCCGATCAACCGCTCGTCGAATTGACGTTCGGCCTTGAGCCGAGCTCCTTCGCCCATGGCTGCAATCTCGATTTTGTCGAGCGCAAGCATCCTGTCCATGACCTGAACCAGCAATTCAACCGAACGGGCCTGGCATAGGAAGCCGGTACGTCCGTCATCGACCGCCTCCCGGCAGCCAACCTCGTCCGTCGTGATCACCGGCCGACCCATCGCCGCCGCCTCGATCAGGCTGCGGGGAATTCCCTCCCGATAGTAGGAAGGTAGCACGACGCAGTCCGCCCGGGCCAAATAGGGCCGGACATCGTCGCTCTCGCCAAAGTAGCAGATCACCCCCTCGGCTTCCCATGCTTTCAGCTGGGAAAGGGAAATGGCGGAACGATTGTCCACGCCCGCCGGGCCAAGCAATGCAAACTCCGGCGGATCTACGCGCTGGCGGAAAATCCGAGCCGCCTCGACATATTGCCCGACCCCCTTGTCCCACAGCATTCGCCCGACCATCAGAAACCGAAAGGGGCCCGGGTCCCGCTCCGCCGAGCGCGACGGACGAAACCGATCCAGATCCACGCCCGAGCCCGCCAACAATCGCGCCTGGCTATCGTCGACGAGCCGTCGCTCTCTGAACAGCGTGAGATCGTCCGGATTTTGAAAGAAAACCGTGTCCGACCGGCGAAGTCCGAGGCGATAGAGGGTTTCAACCAGCCATCGCAACGGCCCGCGCCTCGTGAATGCCACGCCAAGACCGCTGATATTGTTGATCACCTTGATGCCCAAAGCGTGCGCGGCGAACGATCCGTAAATATTGGGCTTTACGGTGAATCCTAAAAATGCGTCGGGCCGGATGACCTTGAGGAGTCTGTAGTAGGCTATCAAGGAGCCGGCATCATCGAGCGGCGACCGGCCGCTGCTATTGAGGTGGATGGGGTGAAAGCTTGCGCCCAGGTCGGATATTCGGGTGCTATGGCTGTCCGACGGAGCAACCACGTGGACTTGGAATCCTCGCTCCACCAGAAAGCGGATCAGGCCGGAACGGAAGTTCACAATGTTCCAACTGCTGTTGGCCGAAACGACGATATTATTCATGGAGGCCCGGTTCCTTGCGGAGCTCCAATGGCACGGCTTGGGGGCTTCATGCCAGTGACCCGCCATTCACAGCTATCGTCGCTTGCAACGCCAAATCGGCCGGCCGAAGCAAAGATTCTATTGCTATTCAGCCACTAGCGGAAATTTTTAACGGGTTGACGCAACAACGCGCCTGGTGCAGCGTTGTGGGGCTTGCGATTATTATGGCTGATGATCTTGTAAAGAACGGGAGTGACAGCAATGTCCGGAACCCTGCGTAAAATTTCTTCCATCGCGGTGGCTATTTCGCTGATGTCGGTTTCGACCGGCGCCATCGCAGCGATGCCCGCCCCCACACCGGCTCCGGTGACCAGCACCACTACGGTCAGTCCTTGGATCGCCTTGGGCGCGATGAATTCGAGCAGCACGGCATCGGCTGCGGCGTTGGCCGCGGCCCAGGATTACGACCGCGACGGCCGTCCTGGATTCCCGCCCTTGCCGGTCTTGGCGATCATCATCGCTACATTGGCCTTGGGCATCTGGATTCTCGTCCACGATGACGACGACGGGCACCTCGACATTGATCGTCCGCCGGTCAGCCCTGTCTGATCGAGGCCCGTCGGGTCTTTGATGTATTGAACGGCACCGCCTCTCGGCGGTGCTTTTCATTTATCAGCTTGGCGTCGACAGAATAAAGGCCGGGATCGCCGCTTCGATCGCATTTCCCTCTTCATCGACCAATTGATAACTGCCGCCCATTGACCCGCTTGACGTGTCCAGCGGGCAGCCCGAGACATAATCATAGCTGGTGCCAGGCCTTATGACCGGCATGTCGCCCACGACTCCCTGCCCCCTCACCTCGTGGACATTTCCGCGTCCATCGACGATCCGCCAATGCCGGGCGAGCAACTGTACCGTCGCCTCGCCCCCATTTTCGATTCTCACATGATAAGACCAGAACCAGCGACCCTGATCGGGAGCCGATTGCTCCGCGAGGTAACTCACCGCAACGCGAACCGTCAGATGACCGGTCACCGCAACGTGAGGAAACAGGAGCGCCAGCGTATCGTCCATGTGCAACGCTAGGCCTGTCCTGCCGCGCGGCGCAAGCGCTCGACGAGGCGGCCGCGTGACTCCGCCACCATACTCGATCGGTCGGTCAGGACGTCGCGCATCAGAAAATGACCGGACAGCTCCAGACCATCGAGAATATCGTTCCAGCTTGCCGATCCGCCATCCCGGACGAAGGCAGGCAACTGCAGTAGTTTGCCTTGGAACGGAGCGGCCTCCAGCGAACCGACAGCCCGGCCGGAACGCGGACTGACGCCCGCCAGGTCGCGCGAAACTCCCGACACGGCAAACTGGTCCAGATCAAGCCCAAACCCCAGCTCGGCAAGCAACAACAGCTCAAAGCGCACCAGCGCGGCTCCCCATCCGCTAGCGGCCGGCGCGGCCTCGATCGCGGCAAGCAGTCCATCGAGCGCGTATATAGTCGCGGGTAGGGCTGACCTTCGGGAAGCGCGATCGCGGTCAACGCGCACGCCCAATCAATCGCCGCCGCCGGAAGCGGCTCCGCCAGCAACGGCGCGCGACTATGGACCAGCTCCATCACGCCCTGAGCTAACTGCGTGTCGGTTCGGGCGGAAAGGCTTGCCTCCACCTGGTTGCCGGGGAGCAGCACGGGCCGCATCCGCCGCCCTTTTGCACCCCGCACGTAAGCGGCCTGGAGCCCGTCTCGCCGGCGTCATGATCCGCACCACCGCGCCATGCTCGCCATGCGGTCGGATCGCGACAACAGTGGCGAGTGTCGTCGAACCGCATCAGCCGCGCGGGTGGAAATAATCGTGGATCTGACGAGCCATTCGCCTTGCTGATTCCCGGCGCTCGCTCAAGATCGTCAAGCGCCGCTCCTTTGACCGCCCGCGCGGTTCCGAAATGCATCAGCAAGGCCCGCTTCCGGTTCGGTCCGATCCCCGGCACGTCGTCCAGAGTCGAAGTGGTCAGGCTCTTGGCCCGTTTGGCGCGGTGGGTGCCGATGGCGAAGCGGTGCGCCTCGTCGCGCAGTCGCTGGAGGTAGAAGAGCAGGGCGAGTTGGGCGGCAAGGTGATTTCGCGCCCGCCGGGCAGGTGAAACACCTCGCGCCCCTCGCGGCCATGGTGCGGGCCCTTGGCGACACCGACCACAGGCATGTCGTGACGCCCGCGTTTTCCATGATTTCGCAGACCGCGGACAGTTGCCCCTTGCCGCCGTCGATCAGCAACAGGTCGGGCCATTCGCCGTTGGACCGATCCGGATCTTCCTTCTCCAGCCGGGCGAACCGCCGTTCAAGCACCTCGCGCATCATCCCGAAGTCGTCACCAGGGGTGACGCCCGACTTGATATTGAACTTGCGGTAAGCGTTCTTGCGGAAGCCCTCCGGGCCCGCGACGATCATCGCGCCGGTGGCATTGGTGCCCATGATGTGGCTGTTGTCATACACCTCGATCCGCTTGGGCAACGTCGGCCAGTTCGAACATCTCGGCCAATTCGCGGAGCAGTTTCGCCTGGGTCGTCGATCTCGGCCATGCGCCGATCGAGCGCCTCCTCGGCATTGCGCTTGGCCTGATCGATCAACTTCGCCGACGATCACCGCGTTGCGGACGCTGAACTTCCACCCTGCGCTCGGCCCGATCCGACAAAGCCTCCGCGATCAGTTCGGCTTCAGGCAGGTCGCGGTCGACGAGGACCCTCCTTGGCGGCGGCACCTCCTCGTAAAATTGCATCAGGAAGCCGCTGAGCACCTCGGCCTCGGGCACGTCGTTGGTGTGCGCCGGGAAAAAGCTGCGATGGCCCCAATTCTGACCGCCGCGGATGAAAAAGGCTTGGATGCACATCTGCCCCGCCTTGCAAGCCAGCGCAAAAATATCGCCGTCGCCAAGGCCTTCCGCGTGAACTGTCTGGCTCCCCTGGATATAGGTCAGCGCCCGCAAGCGATCGCGATAGACCGCCGCCAGTTCGAAATCCTGCTTATCGGCCGCTTCCGCCATCTGCTTGCCCAGACGCGCCTGAACGCCCGTCGATTTGCCGGCGAGGAAAAGCTTCGCATCTTCGACCAGTTCGCCGTAATCCTGCTCATTAATCCGGCCGACGCAGGGCGCCGAACAGCGCCGGATTTGAAAGAGCAGGCATGGGCGGCTTCGGTTTGCAAAAAAACTGTCCGAGCAACTCCTTAGGAGGAACAGTTTTTGAAGTGCATTAAGAGTGCTGGTGACCGAACCCGCGCTTGCAAAGGGACCGAAATACTGACCCTTCGCGCGCCGTGCGCCGCGATGCTTCTGGACTCGGGGAAAGGCATGATCTTCCCGCAGCAGAATGAATGGGAAGCTTTTGTCGTCACGCAGAAGTACATTGTACGGCGGCCGGAACCGCTTGATCAGTTGCGCTTCGAGTAACAAAGCCTCAGCTTCGGTCCGGGTCGTAACGATCGTCATCGACCGCGTCTGGCTAATCATTCGCTGCAGCCGCTTGGGCAGCCTCGCCACCTGCGTATAATTGGTCACCCTGTTCTTGAGGGCGCGCGCCTTGCCGACATAGAGGACGTCACCCTTGGCATCCTGCATTCGATAAACACCCGGCCGAACAGGCAGCGTTTTCAAGACATTGCGGATTGCCTTTACGCCCGCTTCGAGGTCGGGTGCATCCGACCCGCGCACGGCGTAGGTCGCGGCTTCCTCGTTGAATCGCTCGCGGTCGCGAGGATTGTCAGGGCGATCGGCTTTGCTCACCGATCCGACTTAGGGATTCGGCCACGGCGGCGCTAGGCCGCTGCTCTCGCTTCCTCCAAGTCTCCAAGCATCCATTCAACCGCGGCCTTGGCGTGGATTGCAGTGGTGTCGTAAACCGGGAGGACGTTGGCGCGGCTGTCAACCGCGAGCACCAATTCTGTGCAGCCGAGCACAACTCCCTGGACCTTCTGCTTGCCGAGTTCGGTGATCAATGTCTTCAGCTTGCGCTGGCTTTCACGAACGACCCTGCCGCCTGCCAGTTCTTCATAGATGATCCGATCGACTTCGCCACGCCAGGCCGGCGTCAGCTCGTGAATGACAATTCCGCGCCGTTCATACGGCGCCCGCGCGAATGGCTCGGTCATGGTGAAGCGGGATCCCAGAAGCGCGATTCGGGTGCGGCCGTCGGCCCCGACCCGATCGGCCGTCGCCTCGCGAATATCGATCAGCGGCAGGTTCGTCGCTTCGCGAACCGCATCGGCGGCCTTGTGCATCGTGTTGCAGGCCAGCAGGAGCCCCTCGGCATCGGCCCGTTTCAACCTTTCGGCGGCGGCGACGACCATATCGTTGCCACCGATCCAGTCACCGGAACGCTGGAAAGCGACATATTCCTCGAAGTCGAAGCTTTCGATGACCAATCGCGCACTGTGCAGCCCACCCAGCCGCCGGGCGATCGCGCGATTGATGTGATCGTAATAAAGGGCGGTCGAGTTCCAGCTCGCGCCGCCGATAATCCCCAGCTTCTTCACTTGCCGCCCCTTCACCGGATACACCCCTGCCGCGGTTCCGGCTGGGGGCTTCAACCCAGAAACAATTCTGCGATATTTAGCAGGGGGAGCGCCATTAACCCAAGGCCTTAACGATCTCCTCGACCATCTTTTTCGCATCGGCGAGAAGCATCATCGTATTGTCGCGATAGAAGAGCTCATTATCGACGCCGGCATAGCCGACGCCACCCATCGATCGCTTGACGAACAGCACGGTGCGCGCCTTCTCCACATCCAGCACCGGCATGCCATAGATCGGTGACCCCTTGTCGGTCTTGGCCGCCGGATTGGTGACATCGTTTGCGCCGATCACGAAGGCGACGTCGGCCTGGGAGAACTCGCTGTTGATGTCCTCCAGCTCGAACACCTCGTCATAAGGCACGTTCGCCTCGGCCAGCAGGACGTTCATATGCCCGGGCATGCGGCCCGCGACCGGGTGGATCGCATATTTGACCTCGACACCTTCCTTCTTGAGCATCTCGGCCATTTCCCGAAGAGTATGCTGCGCCTGGCTCACCGCCATGCCATAGCCGGGAACGATGATGACCTTATCGGCCTGCTTCAGCAGAAAGGCGGCATCCTCGGCCGATCCGCGCTTGTAGGGCCGGTCGATCGCAGCCGCCTCGCCGGACGACGCAACGGCACCGAACCCGCCGGCGATCACACTGATGAAACTCCGGTTCATCGCCCGGCACATGATGTAGCTGAGGATCGCGCCCGAGGAACCGACCAGCGCCCCGGTGATGATCATCGCCGTATTGTGCAGCGTGAAGCCCATCGCTGCTGCGGCCCATCCCGAATAGCTATTGAGCATCGAGATGACGACCGGCATGTCCGCCCCGCCGATGGGAACAATCAGCAGGAAGCCGATCGCGAAGCTAAGGGCAGCCAGCGTCCAGAAATCCATCGGGCTTTGGCTGTCGTAGAAGCCGTAGAGGAAGAAGAAGATCGCCAGGGCGACGGCCAGGTTGATCCAGTGTCGTGCCGGCAGGAGGATCGGCTTGCCACTCATGTTGCCGTTGAGCTTCAGGAAAGCGATCACCGACCCGCTGAACGTAATGGCGCCAATCGCGAGGCCCAGGCCCATCTCGATCCGGCTGACGCGCAAGATCGCGCCCGATAAGTCGACAATTCCAAAGGCGGACGGGTTGAGGAAGGCTGCCGCGCCAACCAGCACCGCCGCCATGCCAACCAGGCTGTGAAATGCCGCCACGAGTTGCGGCATGGCAGTCATTTGTATTCTGCGGGCTGTCACGAGACCGATCGCTCCGCCGATCAGGATTGCAACGCCAATCTCCCACAGCGAAGCTATTTCATGGATCGCCAGCGTCGTGACCACGGCTATCGCCATGCCGAGCATGCCGGCGCGATTGCCCCGTCGGCTGCTCTCCGGGCTCGACAGCCCGCGCAGCGCCAGGATGAAGCAAACGCCGGCGATCAGATAGGCGAGAAGCACCCAAGACGGGACGGCCGCGCCCTCATGCATCGCGGCGCTCCTTCTTCTTGTACATCGCGAGCATTCGCGCGGTAACTGCAAAGCCGCCGAAAATGTTCACCGAAGCAAGCGCCACCGCGATCAGGCCAAGCCACTTTGAACCTGCACTTCCCGCCGCGGCCGCCGCGATCAACGCGCCGACAACGATCACCGAGCTGATCGCGTTGGTTACGCTCATCAGCGGCGTGTGCAGCGCCGGGGTCACCGACCACACGACGAAATAGCCGACGAAACAGGCCAACACGAAAATCGAAAGAATCGAGATGAAGTCCAACGGGGCCTCCCCTGGGCTTTGCGAGTGGCGGTGTTGTGGCAAGGCGGCACCGGCTTGTCGAGGGCGGCCCCTGCGATCCGAAAATCTTGCCATTAACTTAACGAGGTTTCCGCTTTTTTAACCTTTTGGGGCGCAAGGCCAGGACGAACGAGAAGGGAAACGCCCGCGCATGCGCTGGTTGCGCCGAAAGGATCGAGCCGAGGGAGCCAAGCGCTTCCCAAAGATGCTTATCTGGGCGCTGGTGCTCGGGTTCCTCTACGGCATTTCGGGCGGAATCGAATATTTCGAGGATGGACTACGGGTCGCCCGTAATCATGTTAACGAACGCAAAGCCAGCGGCGACATTGTGCTGGTCCAGATCGATGAAAAAGCGCTTCGCGAGGTCGGTCGCTGGCCTTGGCCTCGCGGCCGCTATGCTGCACTGATCGATATGATTGGCTCGGCCAAGCCCAAGCAGCAAGTGCATGACATCAATTTTCCCGATAAATCCGACCCGATCCAGGATCGGCTGCTTGCCGAAGCCATCCAGCGCAGGGGCAATGTGGTTCTTCCCTATCTTCCTCGCGCTGGCGCACGCGACGGCCAGCTAGAGGATCTCAGGCCGCTACCCGAATTCAGGAAGAACGCCCGCCTCGGCACGATCGGCGTCTGGTACAATTACGCCAATGAAGCGTGGCTCCTGCCGCGCGGCGCTTACCAGGGAACGACCCTGATTCCGTCCTTCGCAGCAATCTTGGCGGATCAGCCGCAATCTTTGGATGAGACCTTCAGGGTCAACTATGCTTTCGCCCCGGATTCGATTCCGACTGTCAGCGCGGCCGACGTACTTGCCGGACGGGTGGATTCCCGCGTGCTTAAAGACAAGACCGTGGTGGTTGGAACGACCGCCGAACGGCTCGGCGACCAGTTCAGGATTCCCGGGTGGGGGAAAGCCAGCGGCGTCTATATCCACATTTTCGGCGCGGAAACGCTGAAGGCCGGTCGGCCGATTGATCTTGGCTGGGTGCCGGCTTTCCTGCTTGCCGCGGCCAGCGCCATCGCCGCGCTCAAATTGCGCGGTCCGCGCGGCCCAATGCTGCTGGCGGGTGTCAGCCTCGGTATGTTGACGGTGCCAATCACGCTTGAGCGTTCGCAAATCTTCGCCGACATCACCGCCGGCCTTTTGGTCATCATCTGGGTCGCCACGGGCGTCGGCCTACAAAATGTCAAGCGCCGCGGACTGACCAACCCAACAAGCGGCCTCCCCAACTTACTCGCCTTCCGCAAGGCCGCCCATGAGCGGGACCGGCCGTTGGTCGTCGCGCGGATCATCAATTATCCGCAAATCGTTTCCACCCTGGCCCCGGCGGAAGAGCGCAGCCTGGTCGAGCAGATCGTCGCACGGCTGAAGGTTGGTTCGGAGATTTCGACCATCTACCAGGGCGACGAGGGTATTTTTGCCTGGACCGTGCCTGCCGAAACCGCGATCGGCCACCATGTAGAAGCCCTGGCAGCCCTATTCCGTAGCCCGGCCAAGGTTTTGGGCAAGAAATACGACATTGCCATCAGCTTCGGCGTCGAGATCGGTAACAGCCCGTCGCAAGCTAACCGGCTTAACAGCGCGCTCGTCGCGGCGGAAGAGGCGACGGCAGAGGGCCTTCGTTGGAAATATCATGATCCGGAACAACTTAAGGATGCCGAGTGGCGACTGTCACTACTTAGCCAACTCGACGACGCGATCGACCAGGGCCAGGTCTGGGTTGCTTACCAGGTCCAGGTCGACCTGAAGACCAATCGCTTGCGCGGTGCAGAAGCGCTTGCGCGATGGACGCATCCTGAAAAGGGCCCGATCAGCCCGACCGAATTCATCGCCGCTGCCGAGCAGAACGATCGCATTGAGAAGCTCACGTTCTATGTGCTCGACAAGGCCGTTCAATCAGCGGCGAAAATCAACCGGGAGCATGGACCCTTCGACATGGCGGTGAACCTCTCGGCGCGCATGCTGGGCGACAAGACGCTCCCGTCCCAGGTTCGCAAGATACTTGAACGGCACGGTCTCGAGCCGGCCCGTTTGACCCTGGAGCTCACCGAAACCGCCGCCCTCGCAAGCGGGGCCGATACCAGCCCCCTCTTTGGACTTCGCGATCTGGGGGTCAAAATCTCGATCGACGATTATGGCACCGGCCTCTCGACTCTCGAATATTTGAAGAAGGTGCCGGCGAGCGAAATCAAGATCGACCAGAGCTTCGTCAAATCGATGCGCGACCATCGCAGCGACCTCGTAATGGTCCAGTCGACCATCGCCCTGGCCCATTCGCTGGGACGGACCGTAGTCGCTGAGGGCGTCGAGAGTCGCGAACTGCTTGACATGCTGGTCGCCATGAAATGCGAAGTCGCCCAAGGCTTCATTATCGGTCGCCCCTCCAGTCTCACTGACCTTTTGAAGCGGCTGGCTGGTGAGCGGAAGCGCCGCGCCGCCTGATACTAAATTTGGCTGCGTGTAATAGCAGTCGCTTCCCAGCCTAACCGGCCCGCTCTCTTACAATCCTAAAACAAAAACGCGCCACTACTTGGGGAGTCGTCCATCCCTTCTCGAAGACTTGGTTAATTCATTGCTAACCATTTCGATTAAGGTTAATGTCCCTGTCAGCGACACGAGTCGCGTTTTGACGACAGGGGACCATCATGAAGTACAAAAAAGCGAATGTGGGCCGCGGGCTCCTGAGCTGGCTTATGGGTTGCGGCTGGAGTGGAGCTGGCGGCAGCGGCTAACTGAATTTCGGCCGTTTTCGGCCGAATTCTAACGCATAGTGAGACGATCTGCGGCTCGGCGCGGATCGTCTTTATGCGTCCACAGCATAGGTAAATTCGGGGATGCCGGAGGCCGGGGATCAGATCCTTTTGGTTCTATTCGGCTAACGCCCCACCGAGTTGCGATTAGGCCGATTTCAGGCGAACATTTACGATTGAGCCGCCCTTGGTGAGGCGGATCGCAGCGACGATTTCATCGTCGTCAGGCAGGGCAAGACTGTCCTTTTCCTTATCCCAGAAAGCCGTCAAAAGATTGGCAAGGTTGCGAGCGTACAGTGCTGAGGAATCCGCCGGCAACGTGCGCGCCAACTGAACGGCGCCGATAATCCGCACGCCGTGCCGTTCGACCGTTTCGCCGCCCACGCACCCTTCGACATTCCCGCCAGCTTCGGCCGCCAGGTCAACAATCACGCTTCCCGCACGCATTGTGGCCAGCTGGGCATCGCTGATTAGGCGCGGCGCGGGTCTTCCCGGGATCAGCGCCGTCGTGATGACGATGTCCTGCTTGGCGACGTGGCCTGAAACCAATTCGGCCTGAGCCGCTTGATATTCGGGGCTGGTCTCCCCGGCATAGCCACCCTGCCCCTCGCCCTCGATGCCGGCGACGCCTTCCACGAAGATCGGCTTGGCGCCCAGCGAGAGAATCTGCTCCCTGGTCGCCGAGCGAACGTCGGTCGCGCTGACCTGCGCGCCCAGCCTGCGAGCGGTCGCGATCGCCTGGAGTCCGGCCACGCCGACCCCCATGATGAAGACCTTCGCCGGGCTGACCGTGCCGGCCGCCGTCATCATCATCGGAAATGCACGTCCGTAGGCTGCGGCTGCGTCGACCACCGCCTTGTATCCGGCGAGGTTCGACTGGGATGACAAAATGTCCATCGACTGGGCGCGCGTGATGCGCGGTATCCACTCCATCGCCAACGCTTCAAGCCCGGCGGCGGCATAGGCAGCAATGTCGTCACCACGGCGCGCGGGATCCAGCGCCCCGATCAGCATCGCCCCCTTCTTCGCCCCGTGGAGCGAGGCTGGATCCGGTCCAGTCACGCACAGGATCGCGTCGGCGTCGCGGACGATATCCGACCGAGTGCCGATCGAGGCGCCAGCGGCTTCAAACTCGGTATCAGCGATCGAGGCGGATTCACCTGCCCCCTGCTCGACCGAGATCGTCGCGCCCAGGCCGGCGAACTTCTTCACCGTGTCGGGAATGGCGGCAACGCGGGTTTCCGCGCCGCTTTCCTTGATGACCGTGATCTTCAATCCCACAGCCTAGTTGGCGATGATATAGATGACGACGGCCGCGATGATGGCGACCGCGATCGATCCCATTTTGAACAGGCTGAGGAAACCCGAATAATTGCGCTCGTGCGCGGGATAGTCCATCTCGGTCGCGGTCGGGTGGGATTGGTCGCCGGCCATGCCATATTCCCCTTGAAACATTTGGTTCGGCCGGCGTCTTAACAAGCCCGCCGCCGCTCCCCAAGCGCCTTTTTTCGTTCCGCTTAAGATCAGCTTTACACCTTTGCGCTAGATTGGGCGCATGCGCGAGGAAGTGCTCCGTTCGCTGTTGCTGGTCGATGCCGACGCCAATGAGCGGCGGCAGCTGTCGGCGGTCGCATCGCGTGCGGGGTGGACCACCGTGGGTGCCGCATGCGCCGAAAGCGCCATCGGCCTCCTCCAGGGACCCCATGGCCGCGAGGTTCGCGCCGCCCTGCTATCGAGCTGGACGGACGGCGCAGGCCCGGCACTGATCGATGCTCTGCGCAAATGCCGCCCAACCCTGCCGATCATCGTTCTGGCCGACGGCGGATCGATCGCCATGGGGGTCGAGGCCATGCGGGCGGGCGCATCGGACTATCTTGCCAAGCCTATCGCGCCCGAACGGCTGCTCGACGCACTCGCTGCCCATGCCGACCGGCGCCGTGCATCCGGCGAATTGGCGCCGCTGTCGGAAAAAATCGCACCGGACTTGTCGCTCGACCAATTGGTCGGCGCTGCTCCGGGCTTCCGCTCAGCACTGGCGATCGCCGCGAAGGCTGCTCGCAACCGCTTGCCGATCCTGATTGTCGGGGAGCCGGGGACAGGCAAGGAAACCTTTGCCCGGGCCATTCATCACGCCAGCCTGCGTTCCCGCGGTTTGCTGGTTCAGGCCGATTGCAAGGCAGTTGCTGCCAACATCGTCGACAGCGAGCTTTTCGGCCATGTTCCCGGTGCTTTCCCCGGCGCCTTCGCCGAGCGCGTCGGTCGCATCGTCGAGGCTGACGGGGGAACCTTGCTGCTCGACGAGATCGGGGCCCTTCCGAGTGAAACGCAATCGCGACTCGACCGGGTGCTCGCAACCGGTGAAGTCCGCCCGGTCGGCTGCAACGGATCGAATTCGGTTGATGTACGATTGATCGCCACCTCGAGCCGTCCGCTCCCCGCCGATTTTGACTCCAATTTGGCGGAACGCATTTCGGCGACCACCGTGACCATTCCGCCTCTGCGCGACCGAAGCGGCGATATTCCCGCACTGGCACGCCACCTTCTTACGCGCTTTGCCGAAGAACCAGGGATGCCGCCGCTTTCGATAGGCAACGATGGGCTCGCGGTGCTGATGCGCTATGGCTGGCCCGGCAATGTCCGGCAGCTGGCCGGCGTGCTGTTCCGCGCCGCGCTTCAGGCCGAAGGCAATTCGCTCACCGCGGAGGACTTTCCGCACATCGCGATCCAGTCTCGCTTCTCGGGCCGGCAAAGCGATGTTTCGCCCGATATTGGCAAGGCTTCGACGGACGCCGCCTTGTCGGGCGCGCCGCAGGTCACACTCTATCATCAGGACGGCCATCTTCGCTGCCTCGAAGAAATTGAGGCCGACATTATCCGCCTAGCCATCGGCCATTATCGCGGCCGAATGACCGAAGTCGCTCGCCGTCTGGGGATTGGCCGCTCGACGCTTTACCGCAAGCTCGGCGAACTCGGTATCGACACCGCCGCCTGAGCGCGGCTATCGGCGGCGATATGCCGTCGCCAAAAACCTTGATTACCGGTGCCGCATCAGGGATCGGCCTCGCCACTGCCGAGCTGCTGGCCGGCCAGGGCCATAAGCTGGTGCTGGTCGACATCGCGGACCTTGATGGTGTGCTCGCCGGCGTACCCCACATGACCAGATTCACTGGTGATGTTTCGAGTGAGGCCTTTTGGGCCGAACTAGAAGCCGATTTGTCCGGACTCTCCCATGCCCTGGTCAACGCAGGCGTATCGAGTTCAGGGCCGATCGATCAGCTGGATTTCGCCGAATGGCGTCGCGTGATGGCGGTCAACCTCGACGGCGCCTTCCTAACTCTCCGTTCCTCGATCCGCGCGATCAAGTCGTCGAACGGACCAAAATCGATAGTCGTTACCGCCTCGGTCGCCGGCCTGAAGGCCGAGCCGGGTGTCGGAGCCTATGCGTCCTCCAAGGCCGCTTTGATCCAGCTGATGCGAGTGGCGGCCAAGGAAGCTGCACCGGACGGTATCAGGGTCAATGCTATTGCGCCGGGAGGCGTCGACACGCCCATTTGGGATTCGATGGATTTCTTCCAGCAACTGGTTTGCCAGGAGGGCAGCCGCCAGGCGGCGATCGAGGCCATGGCAAGGATGGCAACCCCGCTCGGCCGCTATGCAACCGCCCAGGAAATTGCCGCGCAAATCGCCTTCCTGCTGTCCGAGGGCGCTGCAACCGTCACCGGCGCGGTGCTGACCAGCGACGGCGGCTATTCCCTCTAGATCGGTCGCGGGGTCAGCGCGGAGTCATGGAGCCCGCGCCAGATTTTCAAGGCCTGGACCGTTTCCGGCACATCATGGACCCGAATCAGCTGCGCCCCTTGCTCAACAGCCTTCAGCGCTAGGGCAAGGCTGCCCGGCAGACGCTGGCCGGCCGTCACTTCATTGGCCAGCGCGCCGATCATCCGCTTTCGGCTTGCACCGAGCACGACCGGACAGCCCAAACCGTGCAGCAGTGCCAAGCCGTTGATCAGGTCGAGATTGTGGGCGACCGTCTTGCCGAAGCCGATACCCGGATCGACCAGAATCCTGTCGCGCGCGACGCCGGCCATCTCCGCCGCTTCAATCCGCTCCTCCAGCCAGAGAAAAACGTCGACCACCACGTCATGGTAACGCGGGTCCTTTTGCATCGTCTGCGGATCGCCCTGATGGTGCATTAGCACTATCGGCACGCCGGCCTTCGCCACGATTTCAGCGGACAGCGGGTCCCAAGTCAGCGCGGACACGTCGTTGACCAGACCTGCTCCTGCGCCAAGCGCGGCGCTCATCACGCCGGACTTGCGCGTGTCGATCGACACCGCCGTCCCTCCGGCCGCCAACTGCTGGACGATGGGAAGAACTCGTTCGATCTCATCCCCTTCCCACACGGCGCCAGCGCCCGGCCGCGTCGACTCGCCGCCGACATCCACGATCGCGGCGCCTTGTGACGCCATGGCGGCCCCGGCCTCGGCAGCCGCTGCCGCGTCGGGATAAGCTCCGCCATCGGAAAAGCTGTCCGGCGTGGCGTTTATGATTCCCATCACCTGGGGCTGGTCGAGCCGGATCGTCCGTTCGCCCATCTGCAGCGGCGCGCGAGACGCGGTAATGCGTTCCCAGTCGGAGGCCATAGCGTCGTCGAAGCGATCTTCGATTCCCTCGACCGGAGCCAGCTCGCGTCGTCCATTATCGTGGATTAGTTCCACGCTTGCGAACCAGTTCAACCCTCCGGCAAGCCGAGCGACCTTTCCGTCGTGACCGAAGGGGGAATCGACAAAGCCCGTGGGCCGAATGAGCGTGCGCATATCCGCTTATAGCGCGGCGAGATGCTTCTGGCGCAGCGCATCGATCGGCTGCAGCTTACCCGCCTCCTCGACGTGCCAGAAGGTCCAGCCGTTGCAGCTTGGCGCCCCTTGCAGCGCGGCTCCGACCTTGTGAATCGATCCCGCTTCGCCTTCGCAGGAAATCGAGCCATCCGCCCCAACGCTGGCCGACCAGCGCCTCTTCGCGTCGGTCAGAGTCGTGCCAGCGGGAACCATCCCGCTTTCGACCAGAAGGCCGAACGCGACGCGCGGCGCCGAGCGCTTGTCGGCCATCACCGTCATGGCGCTTTCATCGAGCGGCAAGGTCGCATCGATTCGCTCGCGGGCGACCTTTACATATTTCGCTTCGCGCTCGATCCCGACCCATTTGCGGCCGAGCCGCCGCGCGACTGCGCCGGTCGTGCCGGTGCCGAAGAAGGGATCGAGCACTACGTCACCCGGCTTGGTGCAGGCCAGCAGGATTCGATAAAGCAGTGCCTCTGGCTTCTGCGTCGGATGCGCCTTGTCCCCATTGCCGTCCTTGGCGCGCTCCGCCCCGCCGCAGATCGGCAACATCCAATCCGACCGCATCTGAAGGTCATCATTCAGCGCCTTCATCGCGCGATAGTTGAACGTATACTTCGCCCGCCCATCCTTGGCGCACCAGATCAACGTTTCATGGGCATTGGTGAAGCGGGTGCCGCGGAAATTGGGCATTGGATTGGCCTTGCGCCAAACAATGTCGTTCAAGATCCAGAAATCCGCATCCTGCAGCAAAGCGCCGACGCGAAAGATGTTGTGATAGCTGCCAATGACCCAGATCGTCCCGTCGTCCTTCAGGACGCGCCGCGCCTCGGCCAGCCATTCGCGGGTAAAATCGTCATAGACCGCCAGACTGTCGAATTTGTCCCAATCATCATTGACCGCATCGACACGCCCGCCCTCGGGCCGGAATAGGTCGCCCTGCAGTTGAAGATTGTAGGGCGGGTCGGCGAAAATCATGTCGATTGACTTGTCGGGAAGTCGGGCCATTTCGGCGATGCAATCACCCTCGAGTATCGTGTCGAGGGGAAGCTCCTTGGACTTTCTGGGACTGGTACGCGGGCGCGAACGCCCAAGGCTCTCCGTAACCGGCGCGATCATGTTCATGACGTGCTGTCCCCCTTGCTCCCGCCATCGATGAGTCAGGGCGTAACCGCGGTCAAGGCGGTGCCAACCAACGTTGTTGGAGCCGGTATGAGAACAAAAGGAATCCGCCTGGAGTAGAAACACAAGATATTGAGTTCTGGACCCGCCCAAAAAACTCAATCCCTTGTGGTGTGACTCGAAAGACTCTTGGGCGATTTTATTCGAGCGGAAGCACCAAAACCTGCTCTGCCCGCTCGCGAACCCGACCGAAACTGCGCCGGTGAAGCGGCGTCAACCCAAGGGTGTCGAGCGCCCGAATATGCTCCGGCGTGGGATAACCGCGGTTTCTTTCCCAGCCATAGCCTGGATAAGTCCGCGCATGTTCGGCCATGATCCGGTCGCGGGTCACCTTGGCGACGATGGAGGCGGCCGCGATCGACCGGCACTTGGCGTCGCCGGCAACGATCGCCTTCGATGGCCGCTCCCAGCGAGGCGTGGCATTGCCGTCTACCAGCACCCAGGCCGGTTCGAACCCCAGTGCCTCGACCGCCCGGCTCATCGCCAGCATCCGCGCCCAATAAATATTGATCTGGTCGATCTCCTCGACCGACGCCATCCCCACCCCGATCCGGGCAACCTTCTGCAATCGCCCGAATAGTGCTTCCCGCGTCTCAAGATCGAGCTTCTTTGAATCGTCGATGCCGCGGGGAAACCGTTCGCGATCGAGGATGACCGCCGCGGCAACCACCGGTCCCGCGAGCGGCGCGCATCCGGCTTCGTCGACACCTGCCAGAGGCGTTGGAAATCCGCGTTCGATCTTGAAACAGGGCCGCTTCATGCGCGACACAATCTATCGGGCAGCAACGCTGCGTTCCAGTAGCGGTTTGAAATTTCTGTGGATTAGTCAGCCATCCGCCACGGCGGATAGCGCCTGGCCTCGCCAGCCCGATACAAAAAGATGGTATTGCCAGACGGATCGCGCAGGCGGGCCTCGCGCCACATCCAGGGTTGATTGCGCGGGCCATGTTCGAACGGCATCCCTGATCGCGCCAGCCGCTCAACCCGCTCGTCGAGATCGTCGCATTCGAAATAGATTGCGACGGTTTCGCCAATCTCGGCTTCCGGGTCGCATTGGATCGAAAACGTAGTTCCGCCCGCCTCGAAGCGCGCATATTGGTTTTCGGGGCTGTCGACGATCTGCTTGATGCCCAGGCGGCGATAGAAATCGACCATCTTGGGATAGTCCTTGCCGGTCACGGTTACCTGGTTGAGCCGGAGCCCCATTCCGGTGTCCAACCTGACGGACTGCTGGCCAAGCGGCCCATGACCATGACCAAACCCCGGGGCTTCGTGCAAAGCCATTCGGACGAACAGCCGCGACCGTTCGACCGCTTCGGTCAGAGCCAGCCCCGCTCCGAGATAATAGGCAATCGCGCTCGCGAGGGTGCAGCCTGTCCCGTGCGTCGAGCTGGTCTTGATTCGCTGCCCCTGCCAGCTGGTCATATTATCTTCTTCGATCAGCGCGTCGGCAAGCGCATCGCCCTCTTCGTGCCCGCCTTTGATGAGCACGGCGGAGCGATGCTTCGAGACGAGCTGCAGGGCGGCGGCGACCTCATCCTCTTCGCTCGTTAAGCGGCGCAACTCCGGAAGGTTCGGAGTGGTCAGCGTCGCCACGTCCATCAGTTTGCCATAGGCCGCAATGGTCGGATCATCGGCCAGGGTCGCGCCACTGGTCGCCACCATCACCGGATCGAACACCACCGGTACACCCTCCAGCTGTTCCAACCGTGCGGCGATGTGCAATGCGGTGAAGGGCGATCCGATCATCCCGATCTTGACCGCATCGATGCCGATGTCCTCGATCACCGCGTCGATCTGCGCCATGACAATTTCTGTCGGCACCGCATGGACCGCACTGACCCCTTGTGTATTCTGTGCTGTGACGGCTGTGACGGCGGTCATCGCATGGCCGCCCAGCATCGTCACCGTCTTGATGTCGGCCTGGATGCCCGCGCCCCCGCCGGAATCGGATCCGGCAATGATCAGGATGCGGGGTGTCGTGACGGTCATGGCCCAGCCTTTAGACGCAAAAGCTTAAGCAGCCGCAACCGCCTCGCAAATGCGGTCGACGACCCGTTCGACCATCACCGGGTCGTCGCCCTCGGCCATGACCCGGATCAACGGTTCGGTGCCTGATTTGCGAATGACCAGCCGCCCGCGCGTTCCTAGCTCGCTTTCGGCTCTGGCGATGACGGCCTTGACGGCCTCCGCCTCGAGCGGATGTCCGCCGTCAAAGCGCACATTCTTGAGCAATTGCGGCACTGGCTCGAAAATGTGCAGGACTTCACTCGCCGGCTTTCCGCTTTCGACCAGCGCGGCGAGGATCTGAAGTCCCGCGACCAGGCCGTCGCCGGTGGTCGCATAATCGGAAAGGATGATGTGGCCCGACTGCTCCCCGCCGACATTGCAATCGCTCGCGCGCATCGCCTCGAGGACGTAACGGTCGCCAACCGCGGTGCGATGAAGAGCAAGGTTCGCCTCGGCTAGTTTCCGCTCCAGGCCCAGGTTGGACATCACCGTCGCCACCACTCCATCGCCGCGAAGCGAACCGCGCGCTTTCTGTGACAGGGCGATGAGCGCCATGAGCTGGTCACCGTCGACCAGTTCTCCATGTTCATCCGCGACGATCAGCCGATCGGCGTCACCATCCAGCGCAAGCCCAAGGTGAGCGCCCGACGCAACCACGGTCTCCCGCAGCGCCCCAGGTGCCGTCGACCCGCAATCCTGATTGATGTTGGTGCCATTGGGCTTGGTGCCCAGCGCCACGACCTCGGCTCCCAATTCCCACAGCGCTTCGGGAGCGACATGGTAGGCCGCGCCATTGGCGCAATCGACGACTACCTTCAGCCCGTCGAGGCGAAGATGATCGGGGAAGGTCGACTTGGCAAAATGGATATAGCGCCCACGCGCATCGTCGATCCGCTTGGCCCTGCCGATGTTGGGCGCGTCGATCAGCGAGGCGGGCTCGGACATCAGCTTTTCGATCGCCATTTCGGCCTTATCGGACAGCTTGTAGCCATCGGGGCCAAACAGCTTGATGCCATTGTCGGCGAACGGATTGTGGCTGGCGGATATCATCACGCCCAGGTCCGCTCGCAATTCCTTGGTCAGCATGGCGACGGCGGGCGTCGGCATCGGCCCGACCAGAATGACGTCCATCCCGACCGACGTGAAGCCGGCAACCATCGCCGATTCCATCATATAGCCGGACAGCCTGGTGTCCTTGCCGATGACGACCCGGTGGCGATGATCGCCACGCAGGAAAAACGTGCCGGCCGCCTGGCCAACGCGCATTGCGGTGTCAGCCGTCATCGGTGCGACATTGGTTCGCCCGCGAATGCCGTCGGTGCCGAAGAATTTACGAGCCATCGGTCAGCTTTAGCGCGGCAGCCTTAGCCGAGCCATCGCCAAATTCCGGCGGGAATGGGCGCGACGAGTTGGTGCACCCAGGTTGCAGCCAGAAACAGGCTGGTTCCTCCGATCGCTGCGAAACCGCCCGGCCAGGCAACCCCGCGCCCGAACGGGATGAACAAGTCCGCCTGACCCAGTCATCCCAGGGCGACCCAATCAGTTGGCTCTTCTTGGCATCCTGGCCGATCGACCCGACGATCGCCAAAAACAGGAAAGCGCCGCCGACGACAATCGCGCTGGGCGTCGCGACAACGGCCATGTGGACAATGCCCCAAATTGCGAAACCCCAGTTCATCGGATGGCGGGTGATGGCGAACACGCCTCGCGCTTCGCCGATCTTGCGGATTGGCTCGCCGCTCCGGCTTGGAAAGGCAGGATTACGCTGGAACGAGCCGATAAACAGGATCGACCCGAACCACATCAACATCCACAATCCGTCGCCCGCGGCCCACAGGGGCTGTTCCTGCGGTGTCCAAACGGCGGCCGCCACCATCAGGCCGAAGGTCACCAACGCGACGGGCACATAGACGGCCGGAAAGCGCTTTTCGCCGAGCCGATCGACCAACGGCTGCCGCAAGGGGTGGGACAACGCCAGGTGGGAGCTCACAAAGACCGCCGCAGCAAGGAGCAACCAGCCCAAGGGGCTCATTTTCGATAGGCCTCGGGAAGCTCGCGTCGTTCGAGCGAGCGATATCGGTCGCGAAGTTTTGTCTGGTGATTTTCCAGCGGCTGGCGAACGCCGTCGATCCACACCGCCTCGGCCGACGACGATAGCTCGAGTGGATCGCCCGACCAGATAACCACATCACCCCGGCGGCCGGCGGCCAAGCTTCCGATTTCGCTGCCGAGTCCGACGGCTTCAGCCGGGCGTGAAGAGATCATGGCGAAGGCTTCCCCCCAGCTCAGTCCTGTCGCGCCTGGCACCTTGGCGAGCGCGACGAGGTTGCCGGCATATTGACGCTGGTTGCGCACGAAGCGCGTGTCATTGTCGTCGATCATTCCGATCGCGACCTTGACCCCCGCGGCTCGCATCCGGCCGACATTACTGTGCGTTGCGGCCAGCATCTCGAAGCTCGCCGGAAGATCGTTGAGCGCGGATGCAATGACCCATACCCCACTCGCCGCGATCCGGTCCGCGACGGTCCACCCCTCGGTTGCTCCGACCAGCGCGATCTTGAGGCCTGGGAACTCGCGGCGCAGGTCGAGCACGTTCAAGATATCCTTGGCCCGCTCGACATGAACCAGCAGCAATTGCCGCCCGCGCACCACTGGCACCAGCGCCGCGGCGTCGAACCGGGTCAGCAAGACGTCCTCGCTTCGCCGGGCGTCCCGCGACAAGAGTGCTGGATCGGGGCGCTCTTCATAGGGAATATCGGCGGTCTGCGGATCGGCTCTGCCTCGTCCTGTCAGCGGCACTCTCAACCCGCCAAGGTCGCGCGCCTCGCGCAGCGCATTGCGGAACAGGACGAATGCCGAGGCGCGCGATCCCCCCGACCGGTTGGCGCCTCCCTCGCCCATTTCCACGAACTGGAACGCGCGGGCGCGGAGCACGGCGTCCATGTCGTCGCCGGTGTCGATCACCGCGCCCTGACCGCCGAAGATGCTTTTGCCTGCAACCGGCGCCACCACCGCGCGGGTCACGCCGTCAGCGCGGCTTACGGCGATGGTCGATGCCTTGGGGTTGATCGCCGGTGTGACGTCGATCGCGGCGCTGAACGGGCTGCCCCCGGTTTCGGTATCGTCCGAGCCGTCGGCGCCAAGATCGACTTCGGCCAGACCAAGCCGCGAGAATCCCGCGACGATACCGGGCGTGACCCATTTACCGGTAGCGTCGATCACCTCCGCGCCTCCGGGAATCCCAATGCCCTCGCCCGCCGCAACCACCCGGCCGTCGCGGATTACCACGACGCCGCCGATAACCGGATTTGACCCGTCGCCAATGACGAGGGTGCCGTTGGTGATCGCAACCGTTTGTGCATTGGCCCGGTAGCCGGCAAGCGCGCTGCCAAGCGCGCACAGGATGCCGGTCATGCCGAGCCAGGAGATACGCTGCCGAACCGGCCGACCGGTCATTTCACGTCCCCTTCACCTGGCTGGCCGAGTTCGAAATCGCTGACCGGCCGGATGCGCGGGTTCGATGCATCGTACATCATCGCGCCATCGATCCACACCTTGTCGGGCCGCGTGTAGGCGCTGAACGGGTCGCCATTCCACAGCACGATGTCCGCCATCTTGCCGGCCTTCAGGCTTCCGGTCTGATCGAATATGCCAAGCGCTTTCGCCGGGTTGGCCGACAACCAGGTCCAGGCGGTGGCTTCGCTAATGTCAATTCCGGCGCGGCGTCCGGCCGCCATCGCCTTGGCCGCCTCCTGGTTCAGCCGCTGGATGCCATTGGGATCGTCGCTATGAACGATGGCGCAAGCGCCCGCATTGTGAACGAACGGGATATTCTCGTTGATCGCGTCATAGCTTTCCATCTTGAAGCCATACCAGTCCGCCCACATTGCCGCGCAGATGCCATTGTCGCGCAACAAGTCGGCAATTTTGTAGGCCTCGACGGCATGGTGGAAGGCGCTGATCTTGTAGCCGAATTCCTTCGACATATCGATCATTAGCGCCATTTCGTCGGCGCGGTAGCAGTGGTTGTGGATCAGGATCCTGCCGTGCAGCACCCCGCGCAGTGTATCCATCGCCAGGTCCTGCGCCGGGATATCGCCGCCAGCCTTCTCATACTTCGTCCACTTGCGGTCATATTCCTTGGCCTTGATCCAGGTCTGCCGCGTGTAGGCGATGTTGCCCATCCGGGTCTGTGGCATCTGGTTCTTGGAGCCATAGACCCGCTTCGGGTTCTCGCCGCAGGCCATCTTCAGGCCATAGGGCGCGCCAGGAAACTTCATGCCCTGCACCGTCCGCGCCGGGACATTCTTGAGCACGACCGACCGGCCGCCGAACAGGTTGGCCGAGCCCGGGAGGATTTGCAGCGCGGTAATCCCGCCATTGGCCAGGGCGCGAGAGAAACCGGGATCCTGCGGCCAGACGCTATGTTCAGCCCAGACCTCGGGTCGAGCCGGTGAAGTCGCTTCGTTGCCGTCGCTGAGGGAAGCCACGCCCGGCGACGGATAATCGCCAAGGTGACTGTGCACATCGATGATGCCCGGCGTGACATAGCGCCCCTGTCCATCGATCACGATCGCTTCCTCCGGCGCGGCGAGATCGGAGCCGCCGACCGCCTGGACCTTGCCGTCGGCGAACAGGATCGAACCATTGTCGATCCGTCCACCTTCGCCGTCGAGGATCGTCGCCCCGCGAATCAGAGTAGGCGCGCTGGCGTACCGGACATAGGTCGAGGGATAGGGGTTTTCGTTAATCCGGATGGTGCCGGGCGTGGGTTTCTGAGGCGTTGCACAGGCCGAGAGACCCGCAACGGCCAATACCGCCGCGAGCCCCTTGAGCCCCCCTGCAAGCCGCATCAGGCTTTGGCCTCGCCCGCCAGATTGGCGCCGGCCGCCTGAGGTTCGCCCAGCTCGCGATCTCCCGCGAGGTCGCGGGTATCGCGCAGCGTATCAAGATGCATCCAGCGCTTCACAAACGGCGATAGGGCAAGCACGATGACACTGACGCCGATCGTGATCCAGCCGATCTTGTTGTAGATCGCGAGGGTCAGATCCTGCGTCATTTCGCCGCTTTCGCCGCCGGTCGCCTCGCCAATCTTGCCGGCGACGAAATTGCCGACCGCGGTCATGTAGAACCACGCGCCCATGATCAGCGATGCCATGAATGCCGGGGCCAGCCGGTTCATGGCGCTGAGGCCGACGGGCGACAGGCACAATTCGCCGGTGGTATGAAGCAGGTAGAGCAGGAACACGAAGACGACCGGAGTGAGAGCGCCTGCGCCGACCGTATTGGCGCCCCAGACAAATACCAGGAACCCAAGCCCGACTTGCGCCAGCGCGAGCGCGAATTTCGCCGGGGCCGAAGGTTCAAGCCCGCGCTTTCCAAGCCACTGCCATAGGCCAGCGAACACCGGGGCCAGCAGGATAATGTAGATGGGGTTGATCGACTGGAACAGCGACGCCGGGACGCCGGCGCGATCGACGAAGCGGTCGGTGTAGAGATTAAGGCTACCACCCGCCTGTTCGAACAGACCCCAGAACAACGGATTCAGGGCGATCAGGAAAAGGATTGCGAACATGCGCTCGCGCGGTTCCTTGGGCAGCTTGAAGCTCTCGTAAAGGACATAGCCAAGCAAGGCGACGCCCGAGATGATCAGCAGCGTCTGAATGACGTCCTGATACTGCACCAACGCCCACATCACGCCAACCGCGGCGATGCCGATTCCGTAGATCAGAACTTCCTTGTTGCGATCCAGCGGCACGGGTGCCTCGCCCGCCCCAAGCAGCACCTTCTTGCCCAGCACGAATACGATCAGGCCCGCGACCATGCCGATGCCCGCCAGGCCAAAGCCCCAACTCCAACCGATCCGCTGCCCAAGGTAACCGACCAGGATCGTGCCGAGCGCGGCGCCGACGTTAATGCCCATGTAGAAAATCGTGTAGGCCGCATCGCGGCGCATGTCGGTCAGGCGGTAAAGCTGTCCGACCATCACCGAAATATTGGCCTTCAGGAAGCCCGAACCAACGATGATCAGCGCAAGAGCGAACCAGAAGAAGTTGATCGTCGGATCGCTCTGACCGCCGACACCCTCGATCGCCATCGTCGCATGGCCAAGCGCAAGGAGAATGCCGCCGAACAGGACGGCCTTGCGCTGTCCCAGATAGCGGTCGGCAAGATAGCCGCCGAGCACCGGTGTGATGTAGACCAGCGACGTGTAGGCGCCATAGATGAGGTTGGACTTGCCGTCGCTGAACAACCAATGCTGCGTCAGGTAGAAAATCAGCAGCGCACGCATGCCGTAATAGGAAAAACGCTCCCACATCTCGGCGAAGAACAGCATGTAGAGGCCCTTGGGGTGACCGAACGCCTCCATCCTTCTTGCTCGCGGCGACCATTGCGCCGACGGCAAGAAATCCCGCCAGAACGACGACCGCGATGACGGCGATCCAGTCGCCTTCCTGCCAAGTGGAAATGTCCTTGAAACCGGTCACGGCACATCCTCTCTGACTATATTCTGGCCGTGTCCGGCCTTATCGTTGGGCGGCACCCTAACGACGAAAACGCACTTGTGAAGCCGATTGTTGCCAACCGTTTGCGTGGCTATGCGATCGACATGACGCTCAACGACCTCTCCTCTGCACTGTCGCTCCTTGAAACCCGCCGTTCGGGAAAGCCCCGCGACCTGGTCGCGCCTGGCCCTTCGGATCAGGAGCTGGAACGCATCCTGTCGATCGCCACGCGCACGCCGGATCACGGCAAGCTTTCCCCGTGGCGGTTCGTCGTCGTCGGGCCCGGCCAGCGACAAGCACTGTCCGACCTTCTCGCCCGAGCTCTTCCCGAACATGACCCGAATGCGACCGCCGCCCATCATGCCAAGGCGCTTGAGTTTTCTCTTCAGGCGCCGATGATGATCGTGCTCGTTTCCGCGCCGATCGAGGGTCACAAGATCCCGGTGTGGGAACAGCAATTGTCCTGCGGCGCGGTGGCGATGAACCTGCTGCTGGCAGCCCATGCGTTGGGCTTTGTCGGCGGCTGGATCACCGGCTGGCAGGCTTATTCTGAACGGGTCAGGGCGGCCTTCTGCGGACCGGGCGAACGCATCGCCGGATTCATTTTCCTCGGAACCCCCGGCAATCCACTGGAAGATCGGCCGCGCCCCGCCCTGTCTGATCTCGTCCGATATTGGCAACCGCCTGAATCCGATTGAATTAATTGCGCGTTGCTGTATTGTGACAGCATGACGCTTCGCTCTGCTCACGAGAAACCCGTCTATGTCCGCCTGCGAGAGGTCATCGCCGATGCGATTCTCGCCGGGAAATACGGCGACGGCGACTCCCTCCCCTCGGTTCGGGCCTTCGCCGCTGAGCAGGGAGCCAACCCATTGACCGTGGCCAAGGCCTATCAGGGCTTCCAGGACGAAGGGTTGATCGTCGTCAAGCGCGGCGTCGGCATGTTCGTTGCTCCCGGCGCCCAAGCCCGGTTGCGAAACGCGCAGCGCAACGATTTCATCACCAGCGAATGGCCTGAGATTCGCGACCGAATGGCGCGACTTGGAATCGATCCCTCGGAATTGCTGGCCCAAGCCTAAGCCAGCGCCTCCGCGGGAACCGCGTAAAGCAAGGCTGCGCCCGCCTCCGCCGCCGCGCCAAGCCCCAGAGCTTCGGGAACAACCGTGGCCAGAAAATAATCGGCAGCGGCACGGGTTCGCGCATCGGCCCCGGCCGACAGCGCCATCCGTTCGACCAGCCATCCCGCGACCAGCACCGATGTCATCGTCAAGAAGGGATAGCTTCCCGCCAACCGGTCGTCGGGCGCCGCAACGCTCAGGCTTGCAGCCGCCACTTCGACCGCGTCGGCCAGCGCGACGAGCCGGGCGTCCTGAGCTTCGGCGTCGATGTCGGCGAGCAGCCCGTCAAATGCCAGCCCGCCGTCCAGCCCTAGCTTGCGCCCGACCAGATCGGCCGCCTGGATACCGTTCGTCCCCTCATAGATTGGCGCGATCCGCGCATCGCGAAAATGCTGGGCCGCGCCGGTTTCCTCGATATAGCCCATGCCGCCATGCACCTGGACGCCCAGGCTCGCCACCTCACAGCCGACATCAGTGCACCACGCCTTGACCAGCGGCGTCAGAACATCCGCCCGAATCGCCGCCTGCGCGTCACCGCATGTTCCCCGATCGACCTGGCCAAAAGCGTAATAAGCGAGCGCCCGCGCGCCCATCGTCAGCGCGCGCATCCTCAGCAGCATCCGCCGGACATCGGGATGGTCGGCGATCGGCACCGGCAGGCGGTTGCGCAACCCCTGCTTGCGGTCGAGAGCGTAAGCCACCGCTCGCTGCGTAGCGGCCTCCGCGATCCCGACACCCTGCAGGCCAACATTCAATCGCGCGTTGTTCATCATCGTGAACATGGCCGCCATGCCGCCATTCTCCGGCCCAACCAGCCAGCCTGTCGCGCCTTGTTCGTCGCCATAGCTCATCACGCAGGTCGGCGACGCGTGGATGCCCATCTTATGTTCGATCGACACGCAGCGAAGGTCGTTCCGGCGCCCGTCCGGCAAGACCTTTGGGACCAGGAACAGCGAAATCCCGCGCGTCCCCTCCGGCGCCCCGGGTGTGCGCGCCAGCACCATGTGAACAATCTGCTCGGAGAGGTCATGCTCGCCATAGGTGATGAATATCTTCGTGCCTTTCAGCCGCCACGAACCGTCATCGTTAGGCTCGGCGCGCGTCTTCAGCGCGCCGACATCGCTACCCGCCTGCGGCTCCGTCAGGTTCATCGTCGCCGGCCATTCGCCCGATACGATCTTGGGCAGATAATCGCGCTTCAGTTGATCGGAGCCATGCCGGTGAATCGCCTCGATGGCCCCCATCGAGAGCATCGGGCAGAGCGCGAAGCCGACATTGGCAGCGTTCAAATTGTCCATCAGGGCCGCCGACAGGACATAGGGCAGCCCCTGCCCGCCATGCTCCTCCGGGGCGGCGAGCGTCATCCATCCCCCTTCGACGAATGCATCCCAGGCCGCCTTGAATCCGTCCGGCAGGGTTACCACGCCATTGTCCCAGCGAGCCCCGATTATGTCGCCCGAACGCGCCAGCGGCGCAAACTCGCCTTCGGCCAGCGCGGCCGCCCCTTCCAAAACCGCATCGACCATGTCGTCATCCGGCCCGCCCACAAATTCGCCGATCTTCACCACGGCATCCAATGTCAGGCGCTGGTCGCGGACGGGGGCGGTAAAGCTCATGGGCAATCCCTTGATGATGCGGCGCTTGGGCTATAGCGGGCGGCGCATGGCGCATCCACCCGAGACACGCGTGCTTCGGCTCAACGACGAGGCCATCGCCGAGGCGGCTCGGCTGATCGAGGCTGGAGACCCTGTCGCCGTTCCGACCGAGACGGTCTATGGCCTTGCCGCGGACGCCACCAACGCGGAAGCTGTCGCGCGCATCTATGCCGCCAAGGGCCGGCCAGGATTCAATCCGCTGATCGTCCATGTCTCCGATCTGGCCGCCGCCGAGCGGATCGGCCTGTTCGATGCGCAAGCCCGCGAACTGGCAGCGACTCACTGGCCGGGCCCGCTGACTCTGGTCGTGCCGCTGCGTGCAGAATCGGGAATCGCCACCATTGTCACGGCCGGGCTTGCCACCATTGCGCTCCGCGTGCCCGCGCATCCGGCGATGCAGGCGCTGCTCAAGGCTTGCAACCGCCCGCTGGCGGCGCCTTCGGCCAACGCCAGCGGCCTGATCAGCCCGACACGCGCCAGCCATGTCCGCGCTTCGCTCGACGGCCGCATCCCGCTCATCCTCGACGGTGGCGCAACCGAGCGCGGCATTGAATCGACCATCGTCGCGGTCACGGGTGGTCCGCTGCGCCTTCTGCGGCGCGGGCCGATCGACGTGAAGGCCGCGGAAAGCGCCAGCGGTCCGATCGAAGCCCCCGGCCAGCTTGCCAGCCATTATGCGCCGTCAAAGCCGCTAAGGCTCGAAGCGACCGACGAGCGTGAAGGTGAATATATGATCGGGTTCGGCCCGGTCGATGGTGAGGTCACCTTGAGCGCCAAGGGCGACCCGATCGAAGCCGCGGCGCGCCTGTTCGATCTCCTCCACAAGGCCGACGCCGCACCGCACTCCCGCATCGCCATTGCCCCCATCCCGGGCGACGGCATCGCCGCAGCTATCCGCGACCGGCTCAAGCGAGCAGCGGCGCCCCGAACGCGCGGCTGATGGCTCTGTCGGCCCTTCAATTCTCTGTCTCTTTTCTGCCCTGGCCTTCGCAATTCCACGCGTCGCGTAAGGCGTTCAAAGTGACGCTTGCTAGGGGAGCAACAATCGTCGATTGCATTGCGCCCGACGCTAAGCCGGTGCGTCTGTCCCTTTCACCTTGGCCTGAAAGCTCTTTCTGAGCTTCGCCAGCTTGGGCGGGATTGTCGCAATGCAATATGGGTTCCGCTGGCCATCGCCTGACCAATACTCCTGATGATAATCCTCGGCCGGATACCATTCGGCCTTGGGCTCAATCGTCGTCACGACGCCGCCGCCGATGTCCTCGTTCGTGCGCGCGATCGCCGCTTCGGCCGCTGCCCGCTGCCCCTCGTCCTGCGGGAAGATCGCCGAACGATATTGAGTGCCCACGTCGTTGCCCTGCCGGTTGAGCTGGGTCGGGTCATGCGTCGCAAAGAAAATGTCGAGCAAGATCGCCATAGCTGATCTGGCCGGGATCGAAGGTGATCCTGATCGCTTCGGCATGGCCGGTGTCGCCGCCGCAAACCTGCTTGTAGGTCGGATTGGCGATGTTGCCGCCGGTGTAGCCGCTTTCGACCGATTTCACCCCGACAATGTCGAGAAACACCGCCTCAGTGCACCAAAAGCACCCGCCCGCCAGCACCGCCACTTCATCCGCCATGATCCGCTCCTCGCGACTGCAGAGCCGCAAAGATAGGAAGCGAACCAGCCCTAAAGAAGGGCTAGCCTTTGATGCTGGCCTTGAGGCTCGCCATTTCGAGGCGCTTGCCGATCCATTCGGCCAGTTCCTCGAAGCTCGAGCGGCTGGTCGAACACGATGCCGGCCTTGCGATCGGCGAACCAGCGCACCTCGCCGTTGATCGGACGGAGGCTTTCGACCACCACGATGACCTTCTTGCCGAGGCAATATTCCTCGATCGGCTCGACCTTTATGCCGCCGAGCGAAATGTCGTGCACGTCGACCGTGTAATAAGATCTTGTCGACGCGGACGATGGCCTTGCAGTGCACCTCCAACCGCGGACGGGCGCGGGCGGAAGCCGTGACGTGGCTTGCGCCCGGCGAGGAGCTCGCCAAGATCGACATGCTGGTCGAATTTGAAGCCCGACCGTCCCCTCACGCGTCCAAACCACGTTCGACGGGATTTTCTGCGACGAAAGCTCGATGCAGACCTGCGTCGCCGACTTGCGACCGGATGACCGACTTCGCCATCAGGCCGCCGGCGGAAACATTGCGGACGCGGATCAGCTGCTCGCGCCCGCTCGCCATCGCTAAGCTTGGCTACCCGCAGCATGGCCGTCAAGCGTTCGTCGCCTCGGCGCTCGGCGGCCGCGGGAACGGCAGTCGACAGCGAAAAAGTCGTCGAACTCGAACGCGATACCATCTTCCTCAGGCGGACGTTGGAGTCGTTTGCGGCGGATGAGTGAGCCGAACATTGCCGAGTTGCGTCTCCCAAACTGAACGAATTTCGCGCCAAAGCGGGACATTAGGTGTATTTAGGGTTAAAAAGCCGTTTCGATCGTTTGACGCATGGCTCGGAAAGCTGATGTAGCTCGCTTGGCTTGGCGGGGGCGAGGAGGAGATTGTCGGACATGGCCTGCCTCGGTTGCTGCTGATCGATGACGAGCCGGCACTCGCCGAATTCGTCGCGAACGCCGCCGGCGTGAATGCGGGTTCGAGCCGATCGATCACCGACAGAGGACCAGCGAATTCCGCGACAAATTCCTGCGAAAATCGGCCCGAGATGGTGGCGCTCGACCTTGGCATGCCGGGCATGGACGGGGTCGAGCTGCTCCGTTTCCTCGCCGACGAGGATTATGCCGACCCGGTCCTGATCGTCAGCGGGCTTCGACCGCCGGGTGCTCGAAAGCGCCTTCCGCCTCGGTGAGGCGCTGGGTCTCAACATGGTCGGGCCGCTGGAAAAGCCCGTCCGGCTCGAGGAGCTGGAAGCGATTCTCAACGAGCTCAGGCCGCGCTCGTGCCATGATCGCGCGGCCGATCTCGGGCTGCTCGACGGTTTCGAGCGGGCGCTGATCAATCAGGCGCCTGCACATGGTCTACCAGCCCAAGGTGTCGCCTGACCGACGGCCTGCTGACGCCGGGTCGAGGCGCTGGTTCGCTGGGACGACCCGGAACTTGGTGCGGTTTCGCCGTCCCGCTTCGTGCCGCTGGCCGAGAAGCACGGGCTGATCGACCAGCTCACCCAATGGGGCCTGCGCACCACGCTTCGCCAATGGCTCGACTGGCGCGACGCAGGGCATCGACACCTGCCTCGCCTTCAATATCTCGCGCGCTCAGCCTCGAGCACCTCGACTTTCCCGACCTGGTCGAGCGGATGTGCCGGGCGCTCGACGTTCCGACCGACCGGCTGGTGCTCGAACTGACCGAGGGCGCGACCCAGCCGCTGGTCAAGCTGATGGACACGCTGACCCGCTTCCGGATCAAGGGCATCGGCCTTGCCATCGACGATTTCGGGACCGGCTATTCGTCGCTGATGCAGCTTCGCCAGTTGCCGTTCACCGAGGTCAAGATCGACCGCTTTTTCGTCGACGACGCGCCGACGTCGCAGGACTGCGCGGCTGATCGTCAAGAGCATCATCGAACTCGCCCACGGCCTCGGCCTGACCGCCACCGCCGAAGGGGTCGAGACGGCCGAGCAAATGCGCGCTGGTCCGCGACTTGGGCTGCGACGTCGCCCAGGGCTATTTCATCTCGCCGCCGCTCGAGCCCGACGAGCTCGATGCCGTGGCGCGAACGAGTTCGCGACGCGTTGGCCGGCGCTGATCGACGAGGAACCGGACCTCGCGTCAGGGCGCGACGTCGAAATCTGATGCCCTGCGCGAGCGGCAGGTCGTGCCGTAATTGATGGTGTTGGTCTGCCGCCGCATGTAGGCGCGCCAGCTGTCCGAGCCGCTCTCGCGCCCGCCGCCGGTTTCCTTCTCGCCGCCGAACGCGCCGCCGATTTCCGCGCCCGACGGGCCGATATTGACGTTGGCGATGCCGCAATCCGATCCGGCGGCGGACAGGAACCGCTCGGCCTCGCGCAGATCATTGGTGAAGATCGACGAGCGACAGGCCCTGACGACACCGCATTGTTGAGCGCGATCGCTTCGTCGAGGTCGCGATAGCGCAGCACGTAGAGGATCGGCGCGAAGGTCTCCTGCAGCACCATGCCCTCGCTGCGCGTCGCACTTCGACGATCGCGGGCCGGACATAGAAGCCGCCCGCGACCGCCTCGACCCGCTCCAGCTCGGCACCGAGCACGCGCTGCATGCGCGTCGAAATGCGCGCCTCGTCGATCAGCGGCCCGACCAGCGTGTCGGGATCGCGCGGATCGCCGATCTGCCACCGCCGCGAACAAGTTCCGGAGCCGCGCGACCAGCGCGTCGGCGACGATTTCGTGGACGATCAGCCGCCGCAGCGAGGTGCAGCGCTGTCCGGCGGTTCCGGCGGCGGAGAACAGGATCGCGCGCTCGGCCAGCTCGAGGTCGGCCGACGGCGCGACGATCATCGCATTGTTGCCGCCAAGCTCGAGCAGCGAGCGGCCGAACCGTTGCGCGACCCGCGGTCCGACGGCGCGGCCCATCGCCGTCGATCCGGTCGCCGAGACCAGCGCGATGCGCGGATCGTCGACCAACGCCTCGCCGACCTCGCGCCCGCCCTGAACGCAGGTGCATCAAGCCCGTCGGGCGCATCGCCGAACCGTTCGAGCGCGCGTTCGAGCCAGCGCCATCACCGCCGCGGCGGTAAGCGGCGTCTTCTCGCTCGGCTTCCAGATCACCGGATCGCCGCAGACCAGCGCCAGCGCCGCGTTCCACGCCCACACCGCGACCGGGAAATTGAACGCGCTGATCACCAGCACCGGGCCCAGCGGATGCCATTGCTCCATCATCCGGTGGTCGGGCCGTTCGCTGGCGATGGTCAGGCCGTAAAGCTGGCGCGACAGGCCGACCGCGAAGTCGCAAATGTCGATCATCTCCTGGACTTCGCCGAGGCCCTCCTGGACGATCTTGCCCGGCTTCCAGCGTCACCAGCCGGGCGAGCGGCTCCTTGGCTGCCGCGCAATTCCTCGCCGAGCAGTCGGACCAGTTCGCCGCGGCGCGGCGCCGGGACGGTGCGCCAGTGCAAGAAACGCCGCTGCGCCGCTCGCACGCGGCGCGACGTCGCCGGATCGCCAGTCGCGACGCGGCCGATCGTCTGCCCATCGATCGGCGAATGGCTGACCAGGTCGCCGCCGTCATCGACGCCCAACGTGGCCAAGCAATGTCGCGGCTTCGTCGGCGGGACGTCATGCGCAACAGCTCCCTGGCCTTGGCCATGGCCGCGACCCCGGCATCGATGGTTTCGTCGCTGCTTGCCGAAGCAGAGGCGGACCAGGTGGCGCGGCGGGTCTGTCTTCGGCGAAGGGCGACAGCGGGACCACCGCGACGCCCGCCTGCTCGACCGCGGCTGCGGCGAAGGCCTCGTCGTCGAGCGGCGATGCCGGAGCCGGCAGGTCGACGCACAGGAAATAGGTCGAGGCGCTGGGCGAGTACGGCAAAACCCGCGGCCGCCAGCCCCGCGCGTCATCCGGTCGCGCGCCCGCGGCGAAGCGCTCGCGCATCGGCTGCGATCCAGGCGTCGCCCTCGTCCAGCCCGAACGCGACCGCCGCCTGGAGATTGGGCGCGGCGCGAAGGTCAGGAACTGGTGCGCCCGGGCGGCGACGCTCGCCATTCTCGGGCGCCGCGACAATCCAGCCGACCTTCCACCCGGTCAGCGAGAAAATCTTGCCCGCCGACCGAATCTTGATCGTCCGTTCGGCCATGCCCGGCAAGCGATGGCCAGCGGCGTGAACGTCTGCCCGTCGAGCAGGATATGCTCCCACACCTCGTCGGCTGATGACGATCAGGTCGTTGGCGATCGCGCAGTCGCGCGACGGTCTCCAACTCGTCCGCATCGAACAGCCGCCCGGTCGGATTATGCGGATTGTTGAAGATGATCGCGCGGGTCTGCGCGGTCACCGCTGCCTCCAGCGCCGATCGCTCGATCCGCCAGCCCGGCGGCTGCAGCGCGACTTCGCGGACGATGCCCGCCTGCCCGCCGGATCATCGGCGCGTAGCTGTCGTAGGCCGGGGTGAAGATGATCACTTCGTCGCCCGGCTCGACCGTCGCGAGGATCGCCGCCGCCCAGCGCCTCGGTCGCGCCGCTGGTCACGCAGATATCGGCCGGCGACAAGATCAGCCCGTGATGCCGGCCATAATGGGCAGCGACCGCTTCGCGCAGCGCCGGCAGGCCGCGCGACGGCGCATATTGGTTCGACCCTTCGACCACTGCCGTCGCGGCCGCGTCGAGAATTTCCTCGGGCCAGCCGAAATCGGGAAAGCCCTGCCCCAGATTGACTGCCCCATGCTTGGCCGCCGCAAGCGACATGCGTTCGAACACGCTGGTCTCCATTTGCTCGTACAGCGGGTTCATGCATCAGCCTTCAAAATATTGGCGATGTCGCCGGGTCCATAACCCAGCTCGCCGAGGATCGCCTCTCCGTCCTGACCTTCGCGCGGCGGCGGATCAGGGCGATCGAGGCCGGTCTTCGAATAGCGCGGCGCTGGCGCGGGTTGAAACACGCCGTCAAGGTCGACGAATGTTCGCCGCGCGATATTGTGCGGATGCACCGGCGCTTCGCCGAGGTCGAGCACCGGTGCGACACATGCGTCTGTTCCGGCGAAGTGCGTCGCCCATTGGTCGCGCGTCCGCGAAGCGATGACGGCAGCGATATCGTCGCGACCCGACCCCCGCTCAAGCGCCAGTCCCTTGAACAATGCCTCCTGAAACTGTGGCTCGATTGCTCCGACGCTCAGAAATTTCCCGTCGAGACAGCGGTAAACCCCGTAAATCGGCTCGCCACCATCGAGCAGGTTCGCCTCGCGCTCATCGCGCCACAAACCGGCCGCCCGCAAGCCATAAGTTAGTGCACCTATCAACGCCGAACCATCGCTCATCGCCGCATCGATGACCTGCCCGTCGGCGCCTCGCTGCACTGCCAGCAGCGCCGCCACCATGCCAAACGCCAGCATCATTCCGCCGCCCGCATAATCGCCAAGATAATTGATCGGCACCATCGGCCGGTCCCTCGGTCCCATGCCGTGGAGCAGCCCGCTGACCGCAACATAATTGATATCATGTCCCGCCTCGCCGGCGAGCGGACCATGCTGGCCCCAGCCGGTAATGCGGCCATAGACAAGCTTCGGGTTGGCGCTGAGCAATACATCGGGTCCAAGATCCAGCCGTTCCATCACGCCAGGACGATACCCTTCGATCAACCCGTCCGATTGGCCGACTAGCCGGTGAACGGCTTCGCGGCATTCTTCGCGTTTCAAGTCGAGGGAAATTGACCTTCGATTTCTCAGCAGCGGGTCATTGGGGATTCCGATCATCCCGGCCCGCTCGATCCGGATCACTCGTGCGCCGTGATCAGCCAGCATCATTGCGGCGAAGGGACCGGGGCCCAGTCCCGCCATCTCGACAATTGTCAGACCCGATAGCGGTCCAGCCAACGCAGCCCCTTCCTTTTCCGCCGAATGGCCTAGCCATAGCCGTCGGAAAAGAAAACGGGCGGCCTATCAAGCGAGCCCAGCATTGTTGCGATCGACCCTTCGGCCGGCGAAAATGCTGTCCTTCAGCTTGGCTTTTTGCTTAAGCCAGCTTCCATGGTCGATCGCGGGTCATTGGAAGGGAATGCCGGCGCCGACTTCAGCATGAAGTCTGTGAAGCCTTGCCGATGATCGACGCGGCTGAGCGCTCCATTTATTACGGCGACCATCACGCATTTCGCGATACTGTGCGCCGCGTGCTTGGCGACGTCATCGAGCCCCGCCTCGACGCGCATGAGCGCGCTGGCATCGTCGAGCGCGAAGCCTGGGAGAAAATTGGGTCGGCCGGCCTCCTTTGCCCGCAAGTACCCGAGGCCTACGGCGGCCCCGGCCTCGACTTTTCGTTCAACGCCATAGTCGGCGAAGAGCTTTCCTATATGGGTTCGGCGGCGGGTTTCACGCTCCAATCAGACATCGTCGCCGACTATCTGGTTCACTACGGGAGCGAAGAGCAAAAGCGCCGCTATCTCCCGAATATGGTGACGGGCGCCGTCATCTGCGCCATCGCCATGACCGAGTCTGGCGCTGGCAGCGACCTGCAGGGGATGAAGACCATCGCCAAGGCCGACGGCAACGGCTGGAAACTGTCGGGCAGCAAAACCTATATCACCAACGGCCAGAGCGCCGATCTCGTCATCGTCTGCGCTCGCACCACAGAGGAAGGCGGCGCCAAGGGCATCTCGCTATTCCTCGTGGAGGAAGGCGACGAGGGGTTCACCCGCGGCAAGAACCTCGACAAGATCGGGCTCCACGGCAACGACACCTCGGAGCTGTTCTTCGACGAGGTAATGCTTCCCGCCGACAGGCTGCTCGGCGCGGAGAATGGGGGCTTCGTCATGCTGATGCAGCAGCTTCCGCAGGAGCGGCTGTCGATCGCTGTCCAGGCGCAGGGGTCAGCCCAGCGCGCCTTCGACGAAGCAGTCAAGTTCACCTCCGACCGCAAGGCTTTCGGCAAGCGGATCCTCGATTTCCAGAATACGCGCTTCACCCTTGCCGACTTGAAGGCCCGGCTCCAGGTCGGCTGGGCCCATCTCGATTGGGCGATTGCTCGCCATGTCGCGGGCAAGCTCACCCCCGCGGAGGCGAGCGCCGCCAAGCTTTGGCACACCGAAATGCAATGGGACGCCTGCGACACCGCGCTGCAGCTCCACGGCGGCGCCGGTTATATGAACGAATATCCCATCGCTCGCCTCTGGCGCGATGCGCGCGTCGCCCGGATTTACGGTGGAACGTCGGAGATCATGAGGGAACTAATCGGCCGCTCGATCGGCTGATTGATTCATTCCGCCATAGTGGACATCGCCTCGGCGTGTCATAAACTCCTCTGCAGGGGGCGATGATCGGCTGATGGAATTGATCGATCCCAAAATTCGTCAGAAGTTTGCCGATGCGTTGGGACGTGGCGACATGTTCGCGCTGTTCGAGCGGACCCGCGCAGCCATCGAATCCTACCCCGACGATCCTGACGTCCGCTACCTCCAGGCACTTGCCATGGCCCGCCTTGGCGATCCGGCTGCGGCGATGCGGCTTTACCGGCGCAATCGCGTCGACGAGATCTCATCGGAGGACGCGGTGGCGCTCAAGGGTCGGATACTCAAGGATCTCGCCGCCCGCGCCGATGGCCCGCATCAGGCCGAATTATTCCGCCAGTCGAGCCTCGCCTATCGAACGGCGAACCAGCTTTCCGACGGCTATTATTCCGGAATTAACGCTGCAACGACCGCTTTTCTCGCGGGTGACGAGGCCGAAGCGTGCAAGCTCGCCGCCAGGATCAGCGGCAGGCCGGATGTCGCCCAGCCCGATAGTTATTTCGCGGCGGCCTCGGGTGCTGAAGCGATGCTGGTGTGCGGCGAGGTCGAGCGGGCAACCGCCCTGTACGCGGACGCCCGCCGCCGCCCCGACGCCTCGCCGGGCATGATTGCTTCCACGGCCCATCAGGTCCGGCTGATCGCAAGCCGGCTCGAAATTGCCGATGACCAGCTTCAGGAGCTGATGACAACTATCCGGCCGTCGCCGGTCATCCATTATTGCGGCCATATGTTCAGGGCCGGCTGGACCTTCGAGCAGGAGCTGGCTGAGCGCATCAATGCGGTCCTCATCGAAACGGGAGCATTGATCGCTTATGGCCCGCTGGCCTGCGGAGCGGACATACTGATCGCGGAGGCTATTCTGGCACTCGGCGGCGAGCTTCACGCGGTGTTGCCATTCGCCGAGGAAGATTTTCGTCGAACTTCCGTCCGCGTTGGTGGAGCGCAATGGGAAGAACGATATGCCGCCGCCCGCGACAAAGCGGATTCCATCACTTTTGCGACCCAGATGCAGTGCGTCGATGACGACGAGCTGTTTGCCTATTGCTCGAAACTGGTGATGGGCCTCGCACAACTGCGCGCCGGGATCATGTACACCGAAGCTTTCCAGCTTGCTGTGTGGGACGGAAGGCCGGCCAACGGCGTTGCCGGTACGGCGGCGGATTGCGCCGAATGGGCGCGCCAGGGTGGAGCGACGCGGATTATCTCCATACCCAAAGAACGCCCCCCGCTCGACGCCGTCGCCACCACCGAAAAGCAAAACAGGCCGCATTGGGCGCTGCGGTCGATCCTTTTCGCCGATTTCGCGGGCTTTTCTCGGCTGGACGAGGACCATTTGTCCCATTTCCTGGAAACGGTCATGGGCCGGATTGCCGCGATCCTCGATCGACACAAGGATTCGGTGCTTGCCCGCAATAGCTGGGGCGACGCGATTTACGTCGTCATCACCACACCGGCCGAGGCCGCCGAAGTTGCCTTGGAAATCCAGTCGGAACTCAACTCTCGACTCCTCCAGGAAATCGGGTTGCCGTCGGAAGATGGAATGCGGATCAGCCTCCACCACGGTCCGATTTTCGAGCATTTCGATGCGGTGCAGGGCTCTCAGACCTTTTACGGCACGGAAGTGACGGTGGCGGCACGCATCGAGCCGAGGGTGCCGGTCGGCGCCATCTATACGACCCAGCCATTCGCGGCGATGATCGAATCCGGCCGCAACGATTATCATTTTGAGTATGTGGGAAAGATGGATCTTGCGAAAAATTATGGAGTCCGCATCCTCTACCGGCTTGACACCAACCGCGACGACGATGGTCCCGGATTGGCACGGTGATCGCAAGTCGGGCCGAGCCGCCTCGTCGAGGCTCGACTTTTAACCCAGGTTAACCGACAATAAACCTCGAAGCGGTTCGAGTTCGCGTAGGGATCAATGGCGCATCCAATGATCGGCCGGCTTGCCTGCCGTTTACCGGCGTCTCCCATGAAAAGCGGGTTCGAACCAGGGGGAATATTTGTGTCCGGAACTGACATTTTCATTTCGTACAGCCGAGAGGAGCGGCCGGCCGCGCGTCATTTTGCAGAATGCTTCGCGCACGAGGGATTTAGCGTCTGGTGGGATGCCGTTTTACGCTCCGGCCAGACCTTCGACGAAGTGATCGAACGCGAATTGCGTGCGGCAAAGGCCGTTGTCGTTCTATGGTCGCCGCGCTCGGTTTCCTCGCGCTGGGTCCGCGCCGAGGCGACACTCGCGGACCGAGGCAATAAGCTCGTCCCGGTCATCATCGAGAAGTGCAACCTTCCCATCATCTTTGAACTGACGCATGCGGCCGATCTGTCCAACTGGACGGGAGACACGTCCGATTCCAGCTGGCAGGACCTGGTGGGCGACCTGCGGCGTCTTGTCGGAACCGAAGAAAATCACGCGCCGACGGCAACGTCGAACGAGGTGATAAAGAAGTCGGGGCCAGCGCCGAAGCCTCCCGCGGAACTCCAGAGCAAAAAAGCTAGCCCCGCGACACGGCCAATCCCTGATGCGCCGCTGCGGGAAACCCCTCATGCCGCCTCAAATCTTGCGAACCCGACGGACGAGGAGGAGGAGCTCACTCAATTTTTCAAACGTTCCGACACCTACCGGCTGCAAGAGGGCGACAGGTTCCACTGCTTGCAGAGGCTCGACGGTCAGCTGCCGGAATCAAGGTTCGTGGTGACCCCCGCCGGGCTGACGATCGGCCGGTCGGCGCCGGCGGACATCATCGTGACGGGTTCGGCGGTGTCGCGGTCGCATTGCATGATTGAACTCGCTGGCGACAAGCTCCGAGTTCACGGACCTCAACTCAACCAACGGAACGTTCATTGATGACGAGAGGATCGATCGAACCGCGACCTTGGCAGTCGGCTCGATCCTGCGCGTGGGAAATGTGCTGTTCGAGCATGAAATCAGTGCGCGGTCGGAGGTTGAGGATTATGCAGACCTTGCGCGGCTGGAATTAGACGTCCGCTCGGCAGCGGCACGCCTGGCCAAATCCTAGGCGATTGCCCTGCGCCGCATTGCGCGCCGCCTAATTCCCTTCCGACGACTGCTTGTAGAGAAAATCGATATAGGCCTTGGTCTGATTGGCCTGTTTGAGCATCTGGTCGATCTCCCGGTCCGTTCTGGCACCGCGCATCGAATCCGATATTCCCGCCAAATAACGATCGTAGTTCTTGGCGAGTTTCGCATTGGTCTTGCGAATGTCCGAGCCGCTGCCCATCGCGATGACCTGCTTGGCCCGGCTGCGCCCGCTTGCAACAACGGATTTCAGTTGCGCCACCTTGTTCGACGAAGCAGCCGCGGGAGCAGGCGCAGCGCTGGCCGCAACCGGCGCGCTCTGCGTCGAGGTGGCTGTCGCCTGCGGTTGTTGAGGCAACGATGTTAGCTTGGTGTCCGGCCGCTTCGTCGCGACCTCTACGTTGGTGACGACGACGGGAATGGCAGCGGCAAAGGCTTGCGATTTGGTAAGCGCGTCGCGGGCGGCAGCGATTGATTGGGCGGGTGTCGTCGCGTTGGCCGTCGCCTGAACCGACGAACGGAGGCTTTCGAGCGCGCTGCTCATGTTGCTGGCCGCCGGGCTCGATGCCGCGCTCGCCGGGATTCGCCGGGCTCTCGATTCCGCGTCCCGCAACAAAGCATTCGCGAACGCCGCATTGGCCGAAATTGCGGTGCGCTTCATTTCATCCGTTCGGGTCGCGGCCGCCGCTTCTTGCTGCGGATCTTCCAGAAGCGGCCGCAACTCGACCAGCTGCTTGTCGAGCTGATCCCCAGCCGCCACCAGATCATCGATCGCGGATGCCGGGACTCGGGCCTTTCGCGCTTCATCGGCGAGCGCCCGTTCATCGGCAGCGATGCCGACGAGGTCGGACGATGTATCGGGCGCGGAAATGATGTCGTTCAAGGCTGGTATAACGTCATATCCCGAATCGCGCCCGCCCTTGCCCGACAGCATGAACCCGGCCCCGACCGCGGCCAGCGCGGCCAGTGCTCCTCCGCCGGCAAGCACCGCTCCGCGCGACCTTTTGTACCAAGGCTCGACGGTGGCCTTTGGTTGTTCGGGTGTTTTCGAGGAGCCTTTTCGCGCCGGGACCGCCTCCGGTGCTACATCCGCCCTTGGCGCCTTGGTCTCGGCCAACTCCTCGGATTCGGGCAATGCCGCGGCTGCGGTGGCCCTGGCGGCCTCGTCCGATTTCTTGGCCGTGGTCTCCTGTTTCTTTTTTTTCGACGCCTTGGTTTCTTGCCCCGCCTGCTTGAACTGGGCCTCGCGCGGATCGGACGGAACACCCGTTTCGAGCGTTTCCTTCTGCTCATAACCAGGAGCGAGCGACGCCACCGGCACAATTTCGTCCTTTGCTACCTCGTGCGCGAAAAACCGGGTCGCTTCCTCATCTCCGCCAACGATCTCCGATTCCTCTTTCTTGCCAAACATGGCCAGCCATTCGCGAATTGCTTGCGGTCGCTCTGTCGGACGTATGGTCATTCCGGCATCGATCGCCTGGAGGAATTTCTTGCTGAAACCCGGCCAATGGCCATCGACCAGCGGGGTTCCAAGGCCGCCATGAAGCCGCTCCAGCACTTCGGGCGGTTTTTCCCCTGTCACGCATTCATATAGGACAACGGCGAGCGCATAAATGTCCGTCCACGGGCCTTGCGGGTAGGTTTTCACATATTGCTCGACCGCTGCGTAGGGCGGCGTGTGGAACGTCACGGTGGTGCTCGTCGCCTCCGCAGCCTCGAAGCGAGCCGATCCGAAATCGATCAAAACCGGCCGGTTATCCTCCGTGATGAGGATATTGGGTGGCTTGATGTCGCGGTGAAGGACACCGACCCGGTGAGCACGGTCGAGGCCTTCAGCGATTGGCTTGATGATATTCCACAAGCTACGCTCGTTGAACCGCCGGCCTTCCTTGAGCAGCTTGGACAGCGATACCCCGTCCTCGAAATCCATGACCATGTAGGCCGTGCCGTGTACTTCAAACAGGCTGCGCACGCTGACGATGTTCGGATGCCGGCTCGGCGTCGACAGGTTCCACAGCAGCTTCGCCTCTTCAACGAACTTCTTCAGGCCCAGCGCATGCACTTCCTCCACGTCGGACCCGATTGGAACCACCGTGTCCTCTGCATCGCGCTCGCTAATCGAACTCGGGAAATATTCTTTAATGGCAACGAGTTCGCCGAAATAGATCCCTCGGCCCCTATAGACGATTCCGAATCCCCCGACGCCAAGCACGTCTTCGAGGCGCCATTCGCGGATAATTGTTCCGGCGGGTAACGCCTTGTTGCTGTAGGCCTTACTCAATGCCGATTTCCTTTCGGATGACGTGCGCGTTAAGCAAAAGTTAATCGCATGAACCCTCGGCAATTGCTAGTAGCAGACCATTGATGGGTGCGAGGGGGAAGCCTGTGGCCTTCGAATGCGTTAGCCGAACCCATGTTGGTCTTCGCCGAAAGGTGAACGAAGATTGCTTGATGATGCGTACCGACCGAGGGCTTTGGGCGGTGGCAGACGGCATGGGCGGACATGATGCGGGGGACGTAGCAAGCGCCAAAGTGACAGAGGCCCTGCTACGGCTGCCGATCGTTTATGGCCTGGACGATTTGGTGGGTTGCGCGGTCGCGGCGCTTGAGAAGGTCAATCGCGAGCTGATCGAATTGGCGGGGTCAAGGGAAAGCGAACGCTCGATTGGCAGTACGGTCGTCGGACTTGCGATTGTTGCGGGAAGATTCTCCTGTTTCTGGGCCGGCGACAGCCGCGCCTACCGGATCAGGGATGGGCAGATCGTGCAGCTGTCGCGCGACCATAGCCTGGTCCAGGATTTGGTCGACGCGGGCATGGTTGCCCCCAACGACATACGTGATCATCCCAATGCTAATGTCATTACGCGTGCCGTTGGCGCGACGGAGAATCTCAAGGTTGATACGACAAGCGGGGACGTTGCCCCCGGGGACATGTTCCTGCTGGCCAGTGACGGACTGACCAGGCCCGTCGAAGACCATGAATTGGCCGAGGTCCTTACCTCGCTGCCTGCCGAGGAGGCAGCCGACAGCCTTGTCGAGCGCGTGCTTGCGCGCGGTGCGCCGGACAATCTCTCCTTTATAATCGTGAAGCCGGTCTAGACTTGCGACCCGCTTTTTATCCACCTCTTTGGACATCGGCTGAGAGCCGTGGACGATGCAGGCCTCGAATGGCAGATCGTGCCCCTTTCCGAGGCGGCGGTGGTCAGGCCAATCGGCTCACCAACGCCGCACTGGCGGACAAAGAGCGCTGCCTAATCAGTGAGCGCACCAAGGGCCAATCCAGCCTATGACCGCTCCCGTTTGGATAAGCATTGCCCGGCCGCCGCACAAAACGTCCCCACAAAGTGGTTCAGACCGTGTCTAAGTATATAGTTTAGCCACCTTTTTGATAGCTGGCTGGGGCGGCAGGATTCGAACCTGCGAATGCCGGTACCAAAAACCGGTGCCTTACCACTTGGCGACGCCCCAGCATGGGCTGCCCGTGGGATCGGGCTCTGCTCGCGGGGCGGCTTATAGCCGCTGCGCTGCCCATGAAAAGGGGGTCAGGCGCTGAGCCGGCGCGATGCCGGTTCGGCGTCGTCGAGCATTTCCGGAGGCACTGGCCGGCCGAAGTGAAACCCTTGAAGCTGGGTACAGCCGAGGCGGCGCATGACCTCGGCCTGATCTTCGGTTTCGACCCCTTCGGCGGTCGTCTCGACGCCGAGGCCGCGGGCCAGGGCAAGAATGGCGTGGACGATGGCGACGCAATCCTGGGCGCCTTCGGCGGCGCCACGCACGAAGCTCTGATCGATCTTGATCTTGGAGAATTTGGCGCGGCTTAAATAGCCGAAGGAGCTGTACCCCTTGCCGAAATCGTCGAGCACCAGGCGCACACCTAGCGCCCGCAATCGCTCGAGGGAAGCAAGCGTCGCGGCGTCGTCGCCAAGAAAGACGCTTTCGGTCACTTCCAGCTCGAGCCAACTCGGCTCGAGCCGAGAAGCGGCGAGCGCTCCAAGTACCGTCCGCGCCAGCCCGGCGCCCGTCAATTGCGCGGCGGACACGTTGACCGCGACGCGCATCTGCCCGTCCCAACTCGCCGCCCGGGCACAGGCTTCACGAATGACCCAGTCGCCGATCTGGTGGATCAGGCCCGCATCCTCGATGATCGGAACAAACTGATCGGGCGGGATGTCGCCGCGTTCGGGATGTCGCCACCGAAGCAGAGCCTCCCGCGCGACGACCGTACCGCTGGCGGTATCGATAATCGGCTGATAAGCGAGAGTCAGCGCATCGCTGTTGAGCGCTTCGCGCACGTCCTGTTCCAGCAGGCGATGATCCTCCGCTTCCTCGAACATATAGCGCTCGAAGAAGGCGTGTCCGCCGCGTCCGTCTTCCTTGGCGCGGTAAAGCGCTAGGTCGGCGCTGCGCATCAGTTGCTCCTCGCGCATGCCGTCGGTCGGACAGACGGCAATCCCGATCGTGGCGCCAACGTGCAGCGTGGCCGCGCCAATCGACAGGGATTTGGTGAGTTCGGCGATGATATGATCGGACACAGAGGCCAGGCTCGCTCGGTCGCTGGCTCCGTTCCAGACGATGGCGAATTCATCTCCACCAATACGCCCGACGCGGCCACCCTCTCCCGTAGCAATCTCCAGTCGGCGCCCCACCTCGACCAGCAGTTGGTCGCCGATAGCATGGCCCAGCGTGTCGTTGACCAGCTTGAAGCGGTCGAGATCGACCAGGAACAGCGCGCAAGCGCCCTGCCCTTCCCACTGCCGCATCACGGCTTCTTCCAGCAATTCGCGGACCAGCAGCCGGTTGGCGAGGCCGGTCAGCGGGTCGGTTCGGGCCGCTCGAACCGCGTCATCGCCCGACAGGCGCGCTTCGGTAATGTCGGACGCGACACCGCGCCATCCCACCAATTGGCCCCGCTCGTCGCGGATTGGTTTGCCCGACAGGGACCACCAACGCTTACGGTTGGAGGAAGGAATGGCGCGATCACGAAATGGCGTTCCGCCTTCCAGGTCGGCGAACAGGCTACGCATGCCCGTCGACAGAGCCGCGATCTGACCGACCGGATCGAGCAGGCAGCTATAGTGCTGACCGACCACCATGTCCTCCGATTGGCCGATGGCGAACAGCAGCTCGGGCGACATCTTCACAAAGCGGAGATCGGCATCGAGCTCCCACAGGCCACCCGATCCCGACGCCTCGAATTCACGGAGCAAGGCAATGATTTCCCCTTGTTCGCGCAGTTCGATCCGGTCACGGGCATGAAGGATGAATTGCCGGGCGCTGCTCAAGACGTTGAGGGCAAGCACGCCCGCATAGACAAAGGTCAGCGCAAACATCGCGTTGCTGCCGAACTTGAGGGCGAGCGTCGCACAGCCCATCGTCAGCACGCCAATATAAATCATGGCCGCCTGCGGAACCGAAACAAGGGTGACGCTGCCGGCGCTGAGCAACGCGGCGATTGTCACGCACATGAAGATTTTTTCCAGCGGCGGCGCGGCGTCGAACCAAAAGAGCGGTGGCACCAGCCAAAGCGTGGCGAGAAGCGTGATAATCACGCAAATCGTCTCAAGTTTCGCCGGATGGCGCTCGGCATATTCGGGATCGTGCCGCAACCGGACCGCGCGAACTCCGCGCATGAAGCAAAGCAGCAGCGCGGCGCCGAACCACAGTCCAAGCTGGAAGCTGTCCACCGAGCCGCGCAGGCCGATAATCATGACGGCGGCGGTGAGAACCTGCACAGCGACAGTCGCAGGAACCAGGCGAACCAGGGCGTCGAGCTGAGCCTGCCGAACCGCGCGGGAAACCCAATCGCTTGGCGGAGCAATTGAAAGCAGGTCGCGCCACCGCAGCCGGCGAGAACCGGCGCGGCGCTTATTGGATGAAGTTACAGAACCCCCCGCCACTGGTTACAGACCCGCCCGCTTCCTGATAATCCGGCTGGCAAGGAGATAGCTTCGAGAAAACGAAGAAACAATGAACGCCCACAACGTCGGCGGGCGATCAGATATTCAGGCGGCGATTGACAAGATCGTCATAATCCCTCGCCAGCTGTCGCGACAATTCGCCTATTTCGAAATTCCACGGACCGGCCGACTGGATAAACGTCACTTCGGCCGCCGAGCCGGTGATGAACATTTGTTCGAACTCTTCCAGTTCCTCCGGCCAGATCGCTCTTTCGATGACCTCGACATCATGGCGCTTGGCCAAGCCCATGACAGTCCGCCGGGTTATGCCGTCGAGGAAGCAATCGGGGGTCGGCGTGAAGAGCTTGCCGTCCTTGATGAAGAAAACATTGGCGCCAGTGGCCTCTGCCACTTGCCCGCGCCAGTCGAACATCAGGGCATCGTCATAGCCGCGTTCGTCGGCGTGCTTCTTCGACAAGGTCGCGATCATGTAGAGGCCGGCCGCCTTGCTGTGTACCGGCGCGGTGTAGGGCGCGGGGCGGCGCCAAGGCGCGATGTCGAGACGCAGGCCCTTGGCCGCGATTTCCGGCGCAAAATATTTGCCCCATTCCCAGGCGGCGACCGCTAGATGCGGCTTGGTTCCCTTTGGCGACACGCCCATCTGCTCCGAGCCGCGCCAGGCGACCGGGCGAACATAGGCATCGGTGAAGCCGTTGGCCTTGATGACTTCGTTGCAGGCCGCGTCAATCTCCTCGATTGACCAGGGCAGTTCGAACCCGAGAAGCTGGGCCGATTTGCGCAGGCGTGCGCTGTGCTCCGAAAGCTTGAAGATCACGCCGCCATAGGCACGCTGGCCCTCGAAAACCGACGACGCATAATGCATCGCGTGGGTCAGGACGTGAACGTTCGCTTCTCGCCATGGCACCAGCTTTCCATCGAACCAGATCCATCCATCACGATCGTCAAAGCTGCGCGTATCACCCATTTCATTTCTCTCCTGGCGGTGGCGCTAGGCGAGCGGCGTCGGAGCGTCAATCGCGGCCCGCGGCCTCGACGGCGAGTTCCCGACCGCGACGGATCGCGGCTTCGATGGTCCGATCGACCAACGGTTGAAGGCCATCCGCCGCATCGAGGACGGCCAGTCCTTGTTCGGTCGTGCCATTTGGGCTGGCCACTCGGCGCACAATCTCCGCCATCGGCTGGCCAGTATCTTTCGCCAGGTCACTTGTGCCGACCAGCGTTTGGATGGCGATCGACTGCGCCATCGATCGGGAAATGCCAAGGCTTTCCGCAGTTCGACCGAGCGCTTCGGCAAAGCGGGCGACATAAGCAACTCCCGCAGCCGCAACGGCGCCAATCACGCCAAGCTCGTCCTCCGTGCTGCACCAGGGAGCCATGCCGAGCAAAGTCAACGGCCCGCATTCCTCGACGACCTGCATTTGATCGAAATCATTGGAGTAGATGGCGATGACACCCTGAACCTGGGCGACAGGCAAGTTGGGCATGATCCGAACTATGGTCCGCGCCTTGGGAAAACGCTGGCGCAAGCTCGCCGCGGAGACTCCGGCCAGCATTGACACGAGGATGGTATCCGTCCCGACGTGGGGCGCCAGTCCAGGCGCCACTTCGTCGAGCTTCTGAGGCTTGAAGCCGAGCATGACGAAGCGCGGCTGTTCGTCGGGATAGCTGGCAACGGTGCGGATACCCTCGACTGGCGCACCGCTGGGCCGGATTACCGTTACCCCCGAGAAATCGACCCCTCCGGCCCGCCAGCCTTCGACCATCGCCCCGGCCATGTTGCCGCATCCGACCAGCCAGGCCGGCACCGGGAACACTGCCGTCATGGCGTCACGCCTCGCCAGCAGTGTCGATCAGCGCCGCGGAGATGGCCTCGCCCGGGGACTTTCCGCCCCACAACACGAACTGGAACACGGGGTAGAAGCGCTCGCACTCTTCGATGGCTGCCTCGCTGATGGCCTCGGCCTGCTCAAAACTCATCGTGTCGCCCTCGCCAACCAGCGCGGCGTGGCGGAAGACGATCAGGCCGGATCCCGACCAAAGCTCGAAGTGGCCAAGCCAGAGCTGTTCGTTGATCAGACCAAGGGTTTCGTAAATTGCCGCGCGCTTTTCCGGCCCGACCTTGATGTCGGGAAAGGCGAGAAACTGCAGCACCTGGTCCTCGCTTCGCCACACGCCGCGAAGCTCATATTGCGCCCAGCTGCCGGTCGCCGAAGCAATTATCTCGCCATCGCCGGCACGCTCGCAGGCCCAGCCCCGAGCCTCGAAATACTGCTCGAGTATTTCGATCGGCGCGCCATCGTCGCGCTCTTCGGATTCAGCCACCTCGGTCAGAATCTATGCTCCCGCCTTGGGGGCTTTTGGCTTTGCGCCCTTCTCCAGCGCTTCGATGCGCTTTTTCAGCGCCTCATTGTCGTCACGCGCGGCAGCGGCCATCGCCTTAACCGCTTCAAATTCGTCGCGGCTGACGAAATCCATACCGCCGACCCACTCGCGCATCTTCTCGCGCATTGATGATTCGGCCTCGCGGCCCATGCCGGCCATCGTCCCGGCCACGCCGTTCATCATCTTGGCCAAATCGTCGAAAATCCGGTTTTGCGATTGCATTTCCTAGGCTCCTTGTCGGCCTGCACATAGGGTGCCGGACGCCTCATCGCCAGTATCCCCCTTTACCGCGCCCAGCAGGAATTCGACATTGCCTTCCGGGCCGGTGATCGGGCTTCGTTCGACGCCGCAAATGCGCCACCCCTTCGATAGGACCCACGCCGCCGCCTGATCGCACACACGCTCGTGTATGAGAGGATCGCGCACCACCCCGCCCTTGCCCACTTCCTCGCGGCCGGCCTCGAACTGCGGCTTGACCAAGGCGACCAAAGCCGCACCGGGCCGTGCCAGGTCCAACGCCCGATCGAGCACCTTGCGCAGGGCAATGAAGCTCGCGTCGCAAACGACGATGTCCACCGGCTCGGGAATGATTTCCGGCGAAAGATCGCGGGCATTGGTCTGTTCGTGGACCATCACCCGCTCGTCGCTGCGGAGCTTCCAGGCAAGCTGATTGGTTCCGACGTCCACTGCGTAGACCCGCACTGCGCCGCGGCCGAGGAGGACATCGGTGAAGCCGCCGGTCGAACTTCCGACGTCCAGTGCGACGGCCCCCATCACATCAAATCCGAAGTGATTGAGGCCATGATCGAGCTTGACCCCGCCGCGCGAAACCCAGGGATGGTCACGCCCCTTCACGGTCAGTGGCAGGTCGGACGCGATGAGGTCGCCGGCCTTGGCGATTCGCCGATCGCCCGCAAAGACATTGCCGGCCAGGATAAGAGCTTGGGCACGCGTTCGACTTTCGACCAATCCCTGGGACACGAGCAGCTGGTCGGCGCGAACCTTATTGGCCATCATTTTCTTCACGCCGCTCCGCGCGCCCGTCGCTCAATTCCTCGCTCGCCTGCGCTTCGGTCGCGGCCGAAGCCGACGGCGCAACCTGGCGCTCACTTGCTTGATCCTTGAGGCAAAGGCGGAACAGGATCGGGAAATGATCCGATCCAATGCCGGGCAAGAGGTCGATGGCCATCAATTCGAAATGGGGTGAGACAAACAAATGGTCTAGCGGCCAGCGCAGCAGCGGATAGTTTGCGTTGAAAGTCGGATAGAAACCCCGGCCGACGCGCGGATCGCCCATTCCCGCAACCTTCTTGAATAGCCGCGACGTACGCGACCAGGCGACATCGTTGAGATCCCCCATGATGATCGCTGCCCGACCGTCATTTCGGACCTGCCGTCCGATTGTCACCAGTTCGGCGTCCCGCTCCCCGCTGTCGTCGCCAGGAATTGGTGGCTCTGGATGAAGACCGTGGAAGTTGACGACCTGCCCGCCGCGCAATCGCAGTTGCACATCCGCCGAGGGCACCGCAGGCTGGATGATGTGACGGATGCCGCCGGTCATCGGCAGGCGCGACATGAGGATCATGCCATAGGTATTCGGCACTGGTTCGGACAAGCGGTAGGGATATAGGCTGGCCAGCGGTTTCAGCGCATCGGCCCACTGCCCGCCAGGCTCCAGAATCAACAGCACATCCGGGCGAAGGTTGCGCACCAGTCCAATCAGCCGCTCGTAGTTCTTGTTGGTCAGCAGGACATTGGCGTTGAGCAGGGAAATCCGGCGCCCTGCCGGGCAGTTTTCGGCAGAGGCAGCCTGCTTGGGGTAGAACGGCAGATAGGCCAGGAAGTGGCTGGCCTGCCAGGCGAGCGCGGCCAACCCGCCGGCCAGGAGCGCCTGGTACCGACGCGACTGCTTCGGCATCGCGAAGAACAGCGCGGCAATCAAGACAAGCAGGAGCCCGGCGATCTGAATTCGAGGATAATCCCACATCCGGACCCACCAATGGTCGGTCCACCAAAGCGGCAGGAACGTAAGCAGGATGAGAGGCAGGATGAATGCGGCCAAGGCCGCCCTCGCCCACCGTCGCCAATCACTCACGCCTTGATCCCTGGGAACAGGTGGGGCCAGAAGATAATCGCGCAAATCAGCGTGGCGCTGATCAGGCACAGCAGGACGCCTGCTGCGGCGATATCCTTGGCAAACCCGATTTGCGGATGGTGGTCCAGGCTGACCGAGTTCACCCAGTCGTTCGATCGCTGTGTTGAACGCTTCGGACGACCATACCTGGGCCAGGGCGACGATGAGCCACAACCATTCCATACGATCGAAGCCCAACCCCAGGGCGGCAACGACAAGTACCATCGTCACAACCAGGTGAATGCGGGCGCTCTTCTCCTGCGTCAGCAATGCCCCCAAACCGGTCAGCGCGACGCGGATGGTCGCGATTGCGCCCGGCGCCCGGTTCATGCGGTTCCCCGCACCGACCAGCCGGCCATCAGGTCAAGGTAACGGCCAAGCTCGGCGACGCTGGGATCGGGACCAAGCGGCGACACTTGGGGCAGCGGATCGCCTCCCCGCATCGCCGACCAGAACCGCGATACCAATCCGTCGATCTCGGGCCGGTCAATCCAGATCATTCCCTCCAGTCGGTCCGCCGGCGTCGGCTTCAGCGGTGAATGGTAGAATGCACCAAGCTCTTTCCAAAGAAAACGCGAAGTGGTCGGCGTGACGCCCACGGAGGCCATCTCGCGCTCAAAGCCGATTGCGTCGATCCGCCGTCGTCTTCGTGCCAGCCGATGATGGCGCCGCCGCGCCATCGGCATCGTTGCGAAGAACAGGACGAGCAAGCCGAGCAGTCCGGCAAGCAGCCACCAGCCGAGAGTCAGGCGATCGCTCCCGCATCGGCGCCCGCGCCGAGATCATTTCGGCGAAGGGCCTTTAACACCGTCTCGACGATATGCGGCGCATTGAGGCCGGCCTGGTCATATTGCCGGGCCGGATTGTCCTGGTCCTGGAACGCATCCGGCAAGCGCATTGTGCGCAACTTGAGGCCCCCATCGATCAGGCCCTCGTCGCTGGCAAGCGTCAAGACATGCGCCCCCAGACCGCCGACCGATGCCTCCTCAACCGTCACCGCCACTTCGTGGGTCGTGAGCAGCTTGCGGATCAACTCCTCGTCCAGCGGCTTGGCGAAGCGAAGATCAGCGACCGTGGTCGACAGGCCCTTGGCCTCAAGCATTCCGGCCGCCTTTTCGGCCTCTTCAAGCCGCGTGCCGAGCGACAGGATTGCGACTGTCTTGCCCTCGCGGACGATGCGGCCTTTGCCAATCTCCAACCGTTGGGGCGTCGCCGGAATCTCCAGCCCCCGACCATTGCCGCGCGGATAGCGAACCGCGCTCGGTCCGCTGTCGTGCATCGCCATGGTGTGAACCATGTGGACGAGCTCGACCTCGTCGGCGGCGGCCATCACCACGAAATTTGGCAATGTGCAAAGATAGGCGAGGTCGAAAGATCCGGCGTGCGTGCAGCCGTCGGCTCCGACAAGCCCGGCGCGGTCCATCGCGAAGCGGACCGGCAGGTTCTGGATCGCAACATCATGGACGACCTGGTCATACGCGCGTTGCAGGAAGGTTGAGTAAATCGCGCAGAACGGACGATGACCCTGCGCGGCAAGGCCCGCTGCGAACGTAACCGCATGCTGCTCTGCGATTCCGACATCGAATGTGCGGTCGGGGAACGCCTGTTCGACCTTGTCGAGCCCGGTGCCAGACGGCATCGCCGCGGTGATCGCCACCACCTTGTCGTCGCGGGCCATTTCGCTCTTTAAGGCCTCGGCGAACACGGCGGTGTAGGCCGGCGGTCCGCCGCCCGGTCCCTTGTCCTGCTTGCCCGAAACAATGTCGAACTTGACCACGCCATGATATTTGTCGGCGGCGTTTTCGGCCGGCGCATATCCCTTGCCCTTCACCGTCACCGCATGGACCAGTATCGGTCCCTCCTCGGCGTCGCGAACATTCTCCAGCACTTCGACCAACGCCTCGACATTATGACCGTCAACCGGCCCGACGTAGTAGAAGCCAAGTTCTTCGAACAAGGTGCCGCCGGTAACCCAGCCGCGCGTAAATTCTTCCGCCTTGCGGGCGGCGCGATGGAGCGGACCGGGCATTGCCCTAGCCAATTTCTGGGCCAGCCGTCGCGGCCCCAAATATTTCCCCGAGGACACGAGGCGGGCGAGGCTGTTGCGGAGCGAGCCGACCGGCGGGGCAATCGACATGTCATTGTCGTTGAGGATGACGATAAGCCGATTGCCGGCCTCATGGGCATTGTTCATCGCCTCATAGGCCATGCCGGCGCTCATCGCGCCATCGCCGATAACCGCGATTGCCCTGCCCGGCTTGTCGGCCAGCTTGTTGGAAATGGCGAATCCCAGCGCGGCGGAAATGCTGGTTGAGCTATGCGCCGCTCCGAACGGGTCATAGTCACTCTCCGAACGCTTGGTGAACCCGCTGAGTCCCCCACTCTGCCGGATCGTGCGGATGCGATCACGCCGGCCGGTAACGATCTTATGCGGATAGCATTGGTGACCAACGTCCCAGATCAGCTTGTCGTCCGGCGTGTCGAACACATAATGGATCGCCACCGTCAGCTCGACCACGCCGAGCCCGGAGCCCAAGTGGCCGCCCGACTGTGAAACGGCCGAAATCATTTCCGCGCGAAGCTCATCGGCGAGCTGCGGCAACTCATCCTTCTTCAACTTGCGGATATCGGACGGAAACTGGACCTGGTCGAGCAGGGGCGTGTCGGGAAGGTCGGGCATGGCGGTTCACTTATCCCTAAGCTTCGACCATGTCACCAACGGGCTACCGATTTCAGCACTTGCTCAGAAAAATCTCACCGGCGAAGATCGGCGCCTAGCTGCAGTCTCCACAGCGGCCGCGGACCTCGATCACCGGTCGGACCTCGGCGAATCCAGCGCCCTCCGCCGCCTCCCGAACGCCGCCCGAAAGCTTGTCGTCGTCGAGGTGTGTCGCCTGACCGCAATTGTCGCAAATCAGGAAGATGCAGTCGTGAAGGCAGCCGGGATGGGCGTTGGCGACATAAGCGTTGGCGCTTTCGACCCGGCGGGCAAGATTGCTGCCCACGAACAGATCGAGGATACGGTAGACGCTATTGGCGGCAACCCGCTTCCCGCGCGACTTCGAAACCGCCTCGGCAATGTCATAAGCGGAGGCCGGCCGATTAAACGATGCCAGCGCATCGAACACGCTGGCGCGCATGTCGGTCCACTGTTCGCCGCGTTCGGTCATGCGCCGCGCCGCGGCATCGCGCAGCAAGTCGCCTTCGTGGAGTTGATGAGCATGGAGGGCCATGGGTCACAAATAGGCATTCTCGACGGGATGAACAAGCGGCCAGGGCCTGCGTTCTGACGCGATGAAGGATGTACAGCCACACATGGATGCGCCAGCACGGCGAGACGAGCTTGAAGGTGAAGGCGCCATCCGCGGCACGGCGCGCATGGAAGCGTTCGCAGACGGCGTTTTCGCCATTGCCTTCACCTTGCCGATCGTCGGAATCACCCTGCCGAGCATAGCCCGCGGGGGTGCGGTGCTCGGCAACGATTTGATCCAGTTGTGGCCTTCTTATCTGGGTTACATCATCGCCTCGCTGATAATCGGGCTTTATTGGGTCCAGCACCACTTTTCGGGTGCGATCTATCGGACCACCGGCCATTGGTTCCTGCTAGCGACCATTTTGTTCCTGACGCTGATCGGCTTCGTCGCCTTTCCCGCCAAGGTATTTGCCGAGCATTTGCCCGACCCGACCTCCCGCCCGGCAGGGGCTCAGTACCTCGTCGTGACGCTTACCATCACGTCGCTGTGCTGGCTGCTCAAATGGACGGTTGGCCGAGTCCGCGGGCAGGTCGATACTAGACTCGAACGGGCATACGTTGACCGGCTCGACCGACGCTTTCGCCTTGTCGCCTTTTGCAACGTACTTGCGGCCTTGCTGGTATTTGCCCGGTGGGAAGCCGGTTTGGCGCTTTCGATCCTGCTTTTGCTATGGCTGGCGAGACCACCCGAGACGCCGAGCTATATTACCCAGGCGCCAGTCGTTGAGGGAGAGGTCTGAGCCTACTCTGCCGCGATATGGTTGAGCCGATGGCCGAGCGCGAGGATGGCGACCCCGACCACGGTGTAAACCGCTTCCGTCCCGTCATGCGGCATGGTGAGTGCTCCAGCCATCACGCCAAGGCCAAGCCCTCCGACCGCGCTTGGCATGGTGTACCCGTGCTCCAAAATCCCGCGGCCGAGCGACAATATTCCCATCACCATGGCTAGAGTTAGCCCGACCTCGTGAATGATCGGCGCGCCAAGAAAACCGCCTGCACTGGCGAGCAAAGCCAGCAGAACCGTGGTTGCCAGGCAATGGACCAGGCATAGCCCGGAAAGGCCGATGGCCACACGGTCAAGCCGGTGAGTGGGGATCGCAAGTGGCGACATGGCGAAGGATATAACGTCGCGGCAACGAAGTTACAATATCACATTTATGCATTCCGCGAGATTGTTGGCAAGCCGTTGCATTGCCGCCATAGGCCCCGATCATGGACTCGACGGTAATATCACCGCCCTCCCAATCGGTTGAGCGCAAGCCCTTGCCACTTGCCATCGCAAACTGGCTGTTGCTGGTTGCCGGGCTGGTATTCATGATGGTGGTTGTTGGCGGCATCACGCGTCTGACTGAAAGCGGCCTCTCGATCACCGAGTGGAACCCGATTAGCGGCGCAATTCCACCGCTCACTAATGAGCAATGGAGCCATGCCTTCGACCTTTACAAGGCGACGCCGGAATATCGGGAGATCAACGGTCCGGCGGGAATGGGCCTGGCCGAATATAAGTTCATCTACTTCTGGGAATGGATTCATCGGCTGATTGGCCGCCTGATCGGGGTCGCCTTCGCCCTTCCACTGCTTTGGTTCGCGGTGAAACGCGCGATCCCCCAAGGCTATGGCTGGCGGCTGGCAGCCCTGTTCCTTCTGGGCGGATCGCAGGGCCTGCTCGGCTGGTACATGGTCATGTCGGGCCTGGTCGACCGGACCGACGTCAGCCACTTCCGCCTCTCGGCACACTTGCTGCTCGCCTTGTTCATCATGGCCGCGCTGGTTTGGACTGCGCTCGACCTCCGCCGTCTCGCCCGCACAGGAGCAAATGATCATTCGCGACTTCGCACCGGGAGCCTCGCCGTCGGCGCGGTCTTGTTCGTGCAGTTGCTACTCGGGGCATGGGTTGCAGGACTCAACGCGGGCTATGTGTCGAACAGCTGGCCGCTCATGAATGATCGCCTCCTCCCCGACGGAATCGACTGGTCGAACGGTGCCGGCTTTGCGCTAACCCACGATCCGTTCCTCATCCATTTCCTCCACCGCTGGTGGGCCTGGGCCGTGGTGGCGGCGCTAGTGGTATTTTCACGCAAGGTGAAGCCGATCGACCGCCGCACCTCAATTGCCATCCATTCGGCGCTCGGGCTTCAGATCCTGCTCGGAATCGCCACGGTCGAAACCGGCATGAACATCGTCATGGCCGCGCTTCACCAGGCAGTCGGCGCCACCCTGGTTGCGGCCGTCACCTGGGGTGCTCACGTCTACGGCCGGAACGTCAAATGAGCGTCGTCACCGTCTACGCCACCTTCACCTATCCGGGGCAAGCCCAGGACATCGCCATGACGATCGTCGAGGAAAAACTCGCGGCCTGTGCGAATATCCTGCAGCCTTGCCGTTCGATCTACCGCTGGGAAGGCGCGATCGAGACGGCGACGGAGACCCCGGCGCTGTTCAAGACCACGCTCGACCGGGCCGACGCCCTCATCGCCCGGATCAAGGAACTGCACAGCTATTCGGTCCCGGCCATCGTCGTCTGGCCAATAGAACGCCTGCCCGCAGACTTTGGCGACTGGGTCGAAGAAAATGTCCGGTAATATATTACCCGTCAGCAACCGCCCGCTTTGCTTGACAAAATTCGACTTTCGCATCATTAGCCCGCCCGACGGCGCTGCCTTTTCGCGGCGCCTCCTGCATTTTTGACGAAGGGTCCAGCCCATGAAGGCGCTGATGAAGACCACCAAGTCGGTCAAGCCGGCCGAGGTGGAAAAGAAATGGCATCTGATCGATGCCGAAAATCTGGTGGTCGGTCGGGTCGCGACGATCATCGCCAACATCCTGCGCGGCAAGCACAAGCCCAGCTTCACCCCGCACGTCGATTGCGGCGACCATGTCGTCGTCATCAATGCGGACAAGGTGCGCTTCACCGGCAACAAGCTGAAGCAAAAGATCTATTACAAGCACACGGGCTATCCCGGTGGCTTGAAGGAAACCACTGCAGGCAAGGTGCTCGAGGGCCGCTTCCCCGAGCGCGTTCTGGAAAAAGCCGTCGAACGCATGATCCCTCGCGGGCCGCTTGGGCGCGACCAAATGCGCGCCTTGCACCTCTATAACGGCACCGAGCATCCGCATGCCGGGCAAAGTCCCGAGCCGCTCGACGTCGCCAGCATGAACCGCAAGAACAAGGTGGGCGCATAACATGGCCGACAAGAAGAAGTCCCTGTCCGATCTCGGCGCGCTGACCAGCGAAACGCCCGAGGCTCCGGCTCCGGCTCCGGCCGTCGAGGCAAACGATGCGCCGGCTGCCGAGGCCGCGACCGAAACCGTCGAGGCTCCGGCCCCGGTCAACGTCCAGCCTGAAGCGCCGCTCCGCGAGCAGCAGCTCGACAAGTTCGGCCGTGCCTATGCGACGGGTCGCCGGAAGGATGCCGTCGCGCGCGTCTGGCTGAAGCCGGGTTCGGGCAAGATCGAGATCAATGGCCGCGACCAGGCCATCTATTTCGCCCGTGCGACCCTGCGCCTCGTCATCAACCAGCCATTCGGCATCACCGATCGCGTCGGCCAATATGATGTGGTCGCGACCGTCAAGGGCGGCGGTCTGTCGGGCCAGGCGGGCGCCGTGCTCCATGGCATCGCCCAGGCCCTGACCCGCTACGAGCCTGTGCTTCGCACCACGGTCAAGCGCGAAGGCTTCCTGACCCGCGACAGCCGCGTGGTCGAGCGCAAGAAGTACGGCAAGGCCAAGGCCCGCCGTAGCTTCCAGTTCTCGAAGCGCTAATTCGCCTTCATATCGAACAAGAAAGGGCGGTCCCTCAGGGCCGCCCTTTTTTGTGTCGGCCTTCCAAAATTCCGACCTCGATCGTCGCCAAAGTGATTGCGATCGGGCGCTAGGGTGGGCAGCCCACGGCAGCATGATAGGATCGCGATTGCCCCCCTTGCGCACCCGGGCCAACGCCGATTGTGGAACACAGACCGGCTTCTCGAACGCGGGTTCGATGTTGTCGAACTGAATCTATCGGAACTACAAAAGGCTGAAGCGGGCGGGACGTGCATGAGTTTGATTGCCGATTAGCAGTCGCGTCAATCCGCCATGGCGACTTGTGGCTCGCCCGCCTTGGGAGGTTTGGCCGGGCGCAGCAGCAGGACCAGCGGGATCGACGCAAAGGTCAGCCACATCATGATCCAGAAATCGTCGATGTAAGCGATGAAGGCGGCCTGACGCGTGATTTCGGCATCGACGATTGCGAGCGCACTAGATGCCGGCAGGCCGAGCTGGTTGACGATCCCTCCAGTAATCGATGGCAGCACCTGTTCGGTGATGTGGCTGGCCATGTCGGCATGGGCGGTCTGGATGTTGCGGGCCAGGAGGGTCGTCACCAGGCTGATCCCGATCGATCCGCCGACATTGCGCGAAAGATTGAGCAGGCTGGCCGCGTGGGTACGCATCCTCGGCGCCAGTGTGGCAAAGGCGAGGCTCTGCATGGTTACGAACACCAGGCCCAGACCCAGGCCCTGGATGACCCCCGACCAGACGATCAAACCCGATCCCATCTCGATCGCAAAGCCCGCCATCATATGGAGTGACCAGCCCATCAGGGCCATGCCGAGCGCGATCAGGACCCGAAGATCGATCTTTCCGACCAGCCGGCCAGCCAATAGCATCGAAATGAGTGTTCCCACGCCACGCGGCGCGGTCATGATGCCCGATTGCAACACCGAATAGCCGTACAGCCGCTGCAGCAGAGGCGGCAGCAGGGCGAGGCTGGCGAGCAGCAGCACGCCGGTCACCACCATGAATAGCAAGCCGAGCGCGAAATTGCGGTCGGCAAACATGCTCAACGAGAAAATCGGCGCCTTCGATGTCACCGTATGGACAACGAACATCCAGCCGGCGGCGGCAAACAGCCCCGCCTCGATCCAGATTTCCCAACTGTCGAACCAGTCGAGCTGACCGCCGCGGTCAAGCATCAGCTGGAGCGAACCCAAGGCCAATCCGAGCAGTGCGAAACCGGGCAGATCGAACTTGTGCGGCGACTTCGGACTTGTCGGCATGAAACGAAGCAGCATCACTGCTGCCAGGGCCCCAATCGGCAGGTTGACGAGAAACACCCAGCGCCAGTTGAAGCTGTCGGTCAACCAGCCGCCCAACACCGGACCCAAAATCGGGCCGATCATGATCCCCCCGCCGAATAGCGCCATAGCCTGGGCGTGCCGCTGTGGCGGATTAATGTCGAACAGGGTCGCTTGTGCGAGCGGCACGAGGAAGGCGCCGGTGACGCCCTGGATAATCCGAAACGCCACCATCTCGGGCAGGCTTTGGGCAATGGCGCACAGGAATGACGCGATCGTGAAGCCGATTACCGCCCAGATGAGCAAGCGTTTGCGCCCAACCTTGTCGGCCAGCCAGCCCGCGATCGGTATGGCGATGGCCGAGGCGACGATATAGCTGGTAAGAACCCAGTTGATGCTTTCCTGCGTCGCGCCAAGGCTGGCCTGCATATGCGGCAGGGCGACATTGGCGATGGTCGTGTCGAGGACCTGGATCAGCACGGCCAGCATCACCGCAATGGTGACGAATAACCTTTCTCCAGGTTCGAGCTGTTGCTCGATCGTCATGCAGCCAACTTAGCGCTTGCCGTCGACGCGGACTTCAACCGTGGAGCTCAGGCCCGCGATCATCTCCCGCACCGGCTTCTGGTCGAACGCAATGCGCACCGGGACGCGCTGCGTGACCTTGACCCAGTTGCCGTTGGCATTTTGCGCCGGAAGCACGGAAAACTCGCTGCCGGTGCCCGACCCGATCGACGCGACATGCCCGGTGAGCTTGACCCCGGGATATGCGTCGAACGTAACCTCGGCCGGCTGACCGACCGCCATCTTGGCAAGATCGCCTTCCTTGAAGTTGGCTTCTACCCAGGCTTGCCGATCGCCGACGATCGACAACATGGCGATGCCGGTGATGGCGCTCTGCCCGACCAGCAGCCGGTCCGACTTGGCGACGATCCCGCTGGTCGGTGCACGGATTGTCGTATGGTCGAGATCAAGCCGTGCCTTTTCCACCGCTGCCAAGGCGGCGGCGATGGCCGGCTGATTGCCGCCCGGCGCCAGCGCCGCCGACGCACTGTTCGATCGCGAACGGGCATCGGCCAACTGGTTTTCGGCCTTGGTGACCTCGTTCAAGGCATCGTCATAGTCGGACCGCGTAGTGAAGCCGCGCCGCATCAGCGCCGCCTGGCGGTCGAGCGCGCGCCGCGCGATGGCGAGATTCGCTTCCTCACCGCGAATGTCGGCGCCGGTGCCCTGTGCTTGGACGACCAGCTCGTTGGTCTGAAGCCTGGCCGCTGCAAGCTGTGCCTCGGCCGAATGCAGCGCGGCCTCGAACGGAGCAGGATCGATCCGATAAAGAACGTCGCCCCTATTCACATGCTGATTTTCGCGGACATAGACCGCCGAGACCGGTCCATTGACCTGCGTCGAGATCGCCGTGACGTCCTGCTTCACATAGGCATTGTCGGTCTCGACCGTCTTTCCGCTAGTGAGCCAGAAGAAAAGCCCCACCGCCGCGATGAGCAACGGAACAGACCACATCAGGATCGAGCGCTTGCCAGGCTTTTTCACCGTAATCTTGCGCTTCTTCTTAACAGGCGCTTCTTCCGCCGCGTCGTCAGCCGCGGTCACGCGCCCGACCTTGCTCATCTCGTTCATGCCGCACCCTTTTGTGCCGCTTCCGCGCGGCTGACATTTTCCCTGATCCGGGCCAACGTGCCTCGCATCACTTCGACTTCATCAACATTCATGCCGTCAAAAGCCTCGCCCGACATTTCTTCGGCCAGCGCACGCAGGCGCGTCAGAATGGGCTCCGCCTTGTCGGTTAGAACCAGCCGCCATGCGCGGCGGTCTTCGGGATCACGCTGCCGCTCCACCAAGCCGCCCTCTTCCAACCGGTCGACAATGCGACAAGCGGTGATCGGCTCCACGTCCAGCCGCTCGGCCAACTCGACTTGCTTCAGGCCCGGCTCCCGAGCAAGGCGAAGCAGCATTCGCCACTGCGCGCTCGTCACGCCAAGCGCTGAAGCGCGCCGGTCGTAATAGCGGCGCATCATGCGAACTCGTTTCCCCGATTTCCCAAGCAAGCTCTTTCATGCGGGTCCATATAATAAGCTAGCTTAGTATTTCAACGTCTGTCTTGCCAGCGCCACATTGTCACGCCAATCGGGTTCCTCATGACAGAACAGAACGATATTGAAGCCATCCTCGACGACCTTGAAACACGTTATGACGCCTCGGTCGCCTGCCTCCGCCAAGCTCTCGCCGCCTACGCTGCCAAGGGTGCCCGGCCCGACCCGAAAATCCGCGATGACGGCGCCTTCGCCTATCCCGAGCTTCGCATCGAATATGACCCTGAAACGCCGCAGCCCGCGCCGGCGCGTGCCTTTGCTAGGCTCAACCAGCCAGGCATCTACACCACCTCGATCGCCCGGCCGGCGTTGTTCAGGGACTATCTCAAGGAGCAGCTGGAGCATCTGGTCCGTGATTATCCGGTCAAGATCAGCGTCGGCTTCTCCGCGAGCGAAATTCCCTATCCCTATGTCCTCGACGGAGGTGATCTCGACCTCCAGGGAATCTCAACCGTGGAACTCAGCCGCTGGTTTCCCTCCACCGACCTCGTCCACATCGGCGACGAAGTGGCCGACGGCGCCTGGGACCTGGCTCTCGACCCGACCCGCCCGCTCGCCTTGTTCGATGCGCTGCGCACCGACTTCAGTCTCGCTCGCCTGAAACATTACACGGGTACGCCCTCGGAGCATTTCCAGCGCTTCGTTCTGTTCACCAACTATGTTCGCTACGTCGACGAATTCGTGCGCTTCGCGATCGGCGCCTTGCGCGATCCGGACAGCCGCTTCACCGGCCTGTCGGTTCCCGGCGGCATTTACGACCATGGGGACCTGGCCGATGCCGAAGCGCAAATCGCTGCGGGTGTCTGGCGGCGGCACCAGATGCCCGCCTATCATCTGATGACTCCTGACGGCAACGGCATCACGCTGGTCAACATCGGTGTCGGCCCCAGCAATGCCAAGACGATCTGCGACCATATTGCGGTGTTGCGGCCCGAGGCGTGGCTGATGATCGGCCACTGCGGCGGTCTTCGCCCCAGCCAGACCATCGGCGACTATGTCCTCGCCCACGCCTATCTGCGCGACGACCATGTTCTCGATGACGTCCTGCCGGTTGAAATCCCGATCCCCGCCATCGCCGAAGTCCAGACGGCGATGCACCAGGCTGCGCTGACCGTTACCGGAGAGGATGACGAGGAGATCAAGACGCGGCTTCGCACCGGCACCGTCGTCACCACCGACGATCGTAACTGGGAGTTGCGCTACACATTGTCGGCATTGCGCTTCAACCAGAGCCGCGCGGTCGCGATCGACATGGAAAGCGCCACCGTCGCCGCCCAAGGTTACCGCTTTCGAGTCCCTTACGGGACGCTGCTGTGCGTGTCGGACAAGCCACTCCACGGAGAACTCAAGCTTCCCGGCCAGGCCAACGCCTTTTACGAGCGCGCGATCAGCCAGCACCTGCGCATCGGCATCGAGACCCTCGATCTGCTTCGCCAGGAAGGCGACGGCCTCCACAGCCGCAAGCTCAGAAGCTTCGACGAGCCGCCGCTGCGTTAACCGACGGGCGGCACCCAGTCCTTGGGCGTGCGGTCGACCGCCCGCCCCGGCTGTGGAACTGGCGGGCTGGTTTTGAGATAGGCTTCGGTCGCATCGAGATCGAGGCCGCCGTCGACCGGGTCGGTGCCTCGCGCCAAAACGGTGAAATTGTCCCCGCCCGACGCCAGGAAGTTATTGACGGTGACGCGGTACCTTCGATCCGGATCGATCGGCTTGCCGTCAATCGTCACGCTCAGGATGCGCTGGCCCGCAGGCCGGGATCGGTCAAACGCAAACTTCACGTTCGCCGAGGGCATGATGAGGTTGGGCCTGGCTACCGTGTTCAGCCCGCTGTCGAATTGCTGTTCAAGCAAGGCTTTGATGTCCGCGCCGGTCAACGTGATCGTCACCAGATTGTTGGCGAAGGGCTGTAGCGCGAAAATCTGGCCATAGGTCACGACGCCCCCGGGCCCGGGAAGCAGATCCGTCCGCGCTCCCCCATTGTTCATGAACGCCAACTCCGCTCCCCCCTTCGCGGGATCGCGGGCAACGTAAAGCTGACCATCGGCGATGAGTTCAGAAGCCTGGGATTCTTCGCTGATTTCACCCTTGGATAGCGATGCCGAGAGAGTGCCGACGGGTCGGTCGGCAACGATCGATGCCGCTTGCCGGTAGCGTCCAACCAGCGCCGCGGTCTCTGCATCGGCGGGAAATATCCGGTAAGCGGGATTGAGCGGCGCCTTGAGCCTAGCATTGTCGACCGCTTCGCCTTGAACTGGAACGAATTCCGCCCGTTCTCCGCTCAGGCTGCCGTCGGCGGCAAAGGTCAGGCGAATATCCGTGACCAACCCACCATATTTCCCCGAGCTGGTCAGGAGCCGTTCGCCGCCGCCCGCGATCGGCAAATGGCAGATGTATGCGTTATGCGTATGGCCTGACACAATCAGCCGGATCGCCGGATCGAGCTTGTCGACGATCGGAAGGATTGCCCCGGTCAAGCCGGGGCATGACTGGTCGTCATATTTGCCGTTGATCGACCCGCCCTGGTGGATCAGCAGGACGATCGCCTTCGCGCCGGCATCGCGCAGGTAGGGAATCAGCGCATTGGCGGTGGCGGCTTCGTCGGTGAAGGTCAGGCCTTTCACACCGTCGGGAGAGACGAGCGTCCTGGTTTCCTTCAAGGTCATGCCGATAAAGCCGATCCGAATTCCGCCGACTTCACGGACCGCCGTTGCGGGAAACAGGGTATCTCCGCCGCGATCAACGACATTGGCGGCCAGATATTGGAAACTCGCGCCGGCGAAAGGCTCCAGCTTGCAGGACTGACGTGTGTCACCCGGTTGCTGCTGTCGGCATCCGCCCGACTGCATCCGTTTGAGCTCGTCCGGCCCACGGTCGAATTCGTGATTGCCGACCGATGCCAGCGCCAGGCCACTATCGCTCAGCACCTTGATCGTCGGTTCATCGTAGAACAGCGACGAGATCAGCGGGCTCGCGCTGATCAGATCGCCCGCCGCCACGGTGATGCTCGCCGGAATTCTGGTTTCCTTGAGCGCGGTTGTCAGAAACGCCGCTCCGCCTGTTGGCACGAATCCCTTTGCGCCGTCGTAGGCAAGCCCCGGCGGATCGAGGTTGCCGTGGAAATCATTTATCGCGAGGATTTGCACCTCGCGCGATACTGGAGGACCGGCGACGGGCCTCGTCGTGGCGGCGCAAGCGGCAAGAATTGCAAATGGGACAAGGGCAATGGCGCGACGCATCGGCGACTCCAACTTGGCATTGCCGCGAGGCTTAGCGCGCGTCAGAAGGCAAGACCATGAATGACCAAGAACTGATTGCCGCCGCTCGCGAGGCCGCGCTGGATGCCTATGCGCCTTACTCCAGTTTTTTCGTCGGCTGCGCCATCGAAAGCACCGACGGGCGGGTCGTGACCGGGGTCAATGTCGAAAACGCCTGCTACCGGCTTGGCGTTTGCGCCGAGCAAAGCGCATTATCCGCCGCTCAACTTGCCTTCGGTCTGCACAATGTCGCGCGGGTCGCGGTTGCCGGTGGGAATGTTCAGGCGGGTGCGCTGGTTGGCGAGCGGGCCGTCACCCCCTGTGGCGGCTGTCGTCAGGCCATCCTCGAGGCCGCTCAGTTGGGGGCGCGCGATATCGAGATCATCTGCTCCTCGGGCGATGGCCAAAGCGCCGAACGGCACAGCATTGCCACGCTCATTCCGAACGGCTTCGGTCCGGCGAATCTGGAAGACGCCGGCTAGACGCCGACGGCGAGCCACCACAAGCCGGCACCCAAACTGACCCCCAGAAGCAAACCGGCCAGAACATAGAGCAGGCAGAAATACTCCGCGCTATTTGGTTCGGGTCCGGACGGCGTCACTTGAGCTTGATCTCCCTCAGGCGCTCCTGAAGAAACTCATGGCTACCAATTGGTGGCCACATTGGCTCCTCTCCCGGCGGCACGGTGCCGGGCAGTGCTTCTATCACGAAATCGGGCCGGAAGTGGAGGAAGAAGGGCATTGAATAGCGCGCATGGCTGGCTCGGTCCGGGGCGGGATTGACCACCCGGTGACTGGTCGAGCGCAGCACCCCGTTGGTCAAGCGCTGCAGCATGTCTCCGATGTTGATGACCAGCTCACCGGGCTTGGGCGACACCGGGATCCATCGGCCGTCTCTGGTCTTGAGCTCCAGCCCAGCTTCCTCCGCGCCGAGCAGCAGCGTGATGGTGTTGATGTCTTCGTGCGCCCCGGCGCGGATGTGATTCCCAGTCGGTTCGTCCTGCGCCGGATAGTGAAGCAGGCGCATAACCGAATTGCCGTCCCGCACAGTGTCGGTAAAAAATTCCTCGTCGACCTTCAGGAAGCGCGCGATGGCGCGAAGCACCTTCACCCCCGCATCGTCGAAAGCGTCATAGAGCGCGAGATAGGTTTCCTTGAATCCGGGGATCTCCTCGGGCCAGATATTGTCGGCCATAACGTCGCGGAACTTGTGGCCAGCTGGAAGCTCGCGCCCGACATGCCAGAATTCCTTGAGATCGAAGGCCTGCGCCCCCTTTGCGGTCTCCACGCCAAACGCCGTGTAGCCGCGCGCTCCGCCGCCACCAGGAATGAGATATTTGCGCTTCACCTCGTCGGGTAGCGCGAAAAATTCCTTTGATAATTGTTCCGCGCGTTCAATCAGATCCTGCGGGATGCCGTGATCCCGGACGATGGCGAAGCCATAGTCCACAAAACTCTGCCCAAGCTCGTCGGAAAAGCTCTTCGGGTCACGGCCCGCGTCGGTCAGCGAAACCGACGCGATATGATCGCTGGTGATTACGTCGCTCATGTCAATCTCTTAGCAAAAAGTCAGCCGATCATCAGCCCGGCCAAGGCCGCGCTCATCAGGTTCGCCAAAGAACCCGCGAGGAGGGCGCGAAGTCCGAGCTTGGCGATCATCGGCCGCTGATTGGGGGCGAGGTTGCCGGTCACCGCCATCTGGATCGCGATCGACGAAAAATTGGCGAAACCGCACAGCGCGAAGGTGATGATCGCGCGGCTGCGTTCACTCAAGGCCGCCGCCGGTCCGGCCGAATTGCCAAGGTCGATAAAGGCGACGAACTCGTTCAGGACGATCTTCGTGCCGAACAGCCCGCCGGCGACACCGGCTTCGCTCCACGGAACGCCAATCAAATACATGACCGGAGAGAATAATGTTCCAACGATTGCCTGGAACGACAGGTCGGGATAACCAAACCAGCCGCCGATCCCGCCGAGAATCCCATTGGCCAGCGCGACCAGCGCGACGAAGGCCAGCACCATCGCGCCGACGGCGACAGCCAGCTTGACGCCGGTCTGTGCTCCTTGCGCCGCGGCCATGATGATGTTGGCCGGCCGCTCACCCTCTTCGAACGTGTCGATCTCGATCTCGTCTTCAGGCGCCACGACCGCTCCACCCTTCAGCTCCAGCTCGTCAGCTGCAGGCGGCTCATCGGGCATGATCAGCTTGGCCATCAGGATGCCGCCCGGCGCCGACATGAACGCCGCCGCAAGGAGGAAGGGAAGATATTCCGGGCCGAGCAATCCGGCGTAGGCGGCCAGGATGGTCCCCGCGACGCCCGCCATGCCGACGCTCATCAGCGTGAACAAATGCGATGGCGGAAGCGCGGCAAGATAGGGCCTCACCACCAGCGGGCTTTCCGACTGGCCGACAAAGATATTCGCCGCCGCACCCAGGGATTCGACCCGGCTCACTCCCGTAACCCAGCCGATCGCGCCGCCCACCCACTTCACAATCTGTTGCATGATACCGAGGTGGTACAGAATGGCGACCAGGCTCGCGAAAAAGATGATCACCGGAAGCGCGGCGATGGCGAAGGTATTCGCAAGCGGGTTCGACGCGGTCGGCCCGAACAGGAATTCGGTTCCCTTGGTTGCATAGCCGAGCAAACTCGACACACCGTCGGACATGGCCTGGATTATCGCCCGGCCCCATGGCGTCCTCAACACGAGAAACGCCAGCACCGCCTGGAGCGCGAAGGCCGCTCCGACCACCCGCAGGCGAATGGCACGCCGGTTCGACGAGAAAATCACCGCGATCAAGATGATGGCCGCGATACCGACAAGTCCGAGCAGGAAATGGTTCATGAACTGACGCCCCTCCCCCGGGCGCTTTTTACCAGGTGACGCCTTGTGCAGCGCTTTTAACGGCCTCGTCCAGTAGGTCGAGCGCTTGGGCAGGCGTGTCGGCTTTCAGCAGCTGGAGCCTCCGCGCCTCGCTTAGGAAGCCGCTGTCCACCACATGGTCCATGAACCCGGCAAGACCATCCCAGAAGCCGTGGACATTGAGCAGGCAGAAGGGCTGCGCGTGATAGCCCAGCGCGTTCCAGGTCCAGGCCTCGAACATCTCGTCGAGCGTCCCTATTCCGCCCGGCAGGCAAACGAAGGCGTCGGCGAGATCGGTCATCTTGGCCTTGCGCTCATGCATGTTGCCGACGGTATGAAGCTCGGTGCAGCCCCGGTGCGCAACCTCATGGTCGACCAACGCCTGCGGGATAACCCCAAAGGCGCAGCCGCCATTGTCCAGCACCGTGTCGGCAATGATACCCATCAGGCCTAGGCGGCCGCCGCCGTAGACTAGGTCGATCTCCCGCTCGACCATTAGCAACGCGAGTTCGCGCGCGGCATCGGCGAAGGCGGGGTCGGCGCCTGGCGCGGAGCCGCAGTAAACCGCAAGGCGTTTGATCATCATAGCTGCACGATCGCCTTCAGGTCGACGATCGGGCGGGCGCCATAATGTTTGATGACCTCGCCCGCCGCCATCGCGCCGGTCCACAGGCAACGCTCCAGCCTAGCGCCCGTGCAGCGCGCGGCCAGGAAGCCCGCGGCGAACAGATCGCCTGCGCCCGTCGTATCCACCACCTGCTGGACCGGGGCAGCAGGGATCGCGATTGTTTCGCCATCCTCAACCCCGATGGCTCCCATGGCTCCCTTGGTAATCACCAGAGTTGGCACCTTGGCCGCCAGCTCGTCCAAAGCGGACTGCAGATCGGTGCGGCCCGTAAGTTGCAGCGCCTCGTCTCCGTTCGCGAACAGCAGGTCAACGCCGCCGCCATCGATCATCCTGGAAAAGCTTTCCTTGCGTCCGGCGATACACACGCTTTCGCTCAGTGTGAAAGCCACTTTCCCATTGGCCGCATGGGCAATCTTGATGGCCTCCATCATCGCCGCGCGCGGCTTGTCCGGTCCGAAAAGATATCCTTCCAGGAACAGGATGGACGCGGATGCGATCAGGTCGCGATCGAGCGCCTCGGTGCACAGTTCATGGCTTGCCCCAGGGCAGGTATTCATCGTCCGCTGGCCGTCCGGCGTGACGAGGATCAGGCAGCGTCCCGTCGGCGGGCCACCGTCAAGCGGCGGCGTTTCGAACCGGACGCCAAGCGCGTGCATGTCATGTTCGAAGATCAGGCCGAGTTGGTCTTCGGCGATCTGGCCAATGAAAGCGGACTTGCCGCCCATCGCCGCGATTCCGGCCATGGAATTGGCGGCGGAGCCGCCCGACATCTCGCGGGCCACGCCCATTGCCGCATAAAGCTCATCCGCCTGATCCGGCGAGAGGAGCTGCATCGACCCTTTCGGAAGATCATGTGCCTCGAGGAAATTCTCGTCGCAGCTGGCAATCACGTCGACGATCGCGTCCCCCATGGCAACAATGTCGAGCGTGGCGTCGGCCATGTGCGTTGGTCGCGAAGTCCTTGGAGATTTGGAGGAAAGGCGCGCCCGCCTAGCCTTGCGGCCGAACCGGGTCAAACATGAAATCGCTTGCGGGCCGGGTCAAAGCCGCTAGGCCTTCGCGCCCATGACCGATACCGATCAGAATGTTGCGCCGGGGGCCGCCAACATGCCCACCGGACTGTTCGCGCTCTCGCTTCTCTATGGCGGAATGACCGTCCTCGCGGGCGTCTTGGGCTCCAAACAGGTTGCGCTCGGCCCGCTCGCGGTCGAAGCTGGAATTTTCGCTTTCCTCTTGCTCGTGTCGCTGTCGAGCGCCGTGGCGGAACTTTACGGGAGAGCAACGGCAAACCGCCTCGTACGCTTCGGCTTCATCCCGCTGGTTACCGCGATCATCTTGTCGTGGGTCGTCATCCAGCTTCCGACCGACGAAGGCATGTATGAACCTGCCAAGGAAGCCTTCCCGATCATTCTTGGCCAAAGCTGGCGGCTGATGGCGGCGGAAATCATTGCCTACGGCGTATCGATGAGCCTCAACGTCTTCCTTTTCTCCAAGCTGTCGCAAGGTGCGACGAAGCTGGTGGCGGTACGCGCCGCCATCGCGTCAACGCTAAGCCAGATTGTCGATACGCTGATTTTCATCACCGTCGCTTTTTTCGGAGTCCGACCGATCGGCGAGCTGATCCTCGGACAGGCTCTCGCCAAGGTTGTCCTGTCGATTGTGCTGGTTCCGCTCCTTATCCTGTTGCTCGTGCGCATCGGTCGAAAGCTGGACGAACGCCGGGCCTGACTTACGGTCTTGTTTAGACGGCGGAACTTTGCTGTAGCCGGAAGGTGAGTTGCGCAGCGGTGCGCGTTCCGGGTGGGGAATTTTTGCAACGGAAAAGTGGGAAAGTGACCCCGGCACGGGCAGTCACCTTTCCGTCTTATCTGATGTCTAGCTGCCCCATGTCAGGTCAATATTGTCGCTTTCTCATTGGGGTATCTCGTGAAAAAACTGATTTTGCTTTGCTCGACAGCGTTCGTATTGCCGACCGCTGCCTTCGCCCAATCGACGGGCTCCGTTGACTTTGAAAAGGACACGATTGTCGTAACCGGCACTCGCACTCAGGACGTGGGAGGCGTGCAGGTGCCCGACGCCCCGAAGGCGAAGGCGGTCATCACTCAGGAAATGATTGCGCGCAGTGGCCCGGGGCAAACGATCCTCGACACAATCAATCTCGTGCCGGGTGTCAGCTTCCAGAACAACGACGCATACGGCAACGGTGGCGGTACACTTACGATACGCGGCTTCGATTCCACCCGCGTCAGCTACACGCTTGACGGCATCCAGCTGAACGATAGCGGCAACTATAACATCTACTCTAACTTTTCGATCGACCCCGAATTGATAGAGCAGGTCAATGTCAACCTCGGTTCAACCGACGTAGATTCCCCGACGGCATCCGCCGTGGGCGGCACGATCAACCAGCGCTCGCGTCTACCTGGCAAGGAATTTGGTGGCCGCGCCAGCGTTTCGCTCGGCCAGTTCGACTATCGTCGTTTTTTCGGCATGGTCGACACCGGCGAACTGACCTCGTGGGGCACCCGTGCCTTTGTCTCGGCCAGCACCTCGAAGTATGACAATCCATACAACAACTACGGAAAGCTCAACCGGCAGCAGTACAATGGCAAAATCTACCAGCCGATCGGTGCAAATGGCGACTTCGTTTCCGTTGCAGGTCGCTACAACCAAGATCGCAACAACTTCTTCGGTTCGGTCCGACTGATCGACGGTCCGGCAACTCCAAACGGCTTCCCGAAGCACAGCGACGACCGCAAGTACGACATCAATTATCCTTGCACTACTGATACGCCGCAGCCAGGGGTCCGGGACACGTCGAACTCCTGCGGCACTGAATTCGATCGCCGTTACAACCCGTCGAACAGCGTCAACATTCGCGGCAACTCCCGCTTCACGATGGCCGAAGGTTTGGTTCTGACAGTCGACCCCAGCTACCAATATACGAAGGCCAACGGCGGTGGCACGATTCGTGCCGAAGAAGGCACGTTCAATATTGCCGGCGTTCCATACACCGGTTCTTTCATAACTTCGCCGACCGGTACGACAGCGACGCCTTACTTTGGCCGCGACCTCAACGGCGACGGTGACACGCTGGACCAAGTTATTGCGATGAATCCAAGTCAGACGCAGACGCGTCGTTATGGCGTAATTGCCGGTCTCCGTTGGGAAATTAACGACCAGCACATGGTTCGCGTCAGCACGACTTATGACCATGCCTTTCACCGCCAGACCGGCGAGCAGGGCCTGCTCGACGCTTTTGGCGAACCGCTGGATGTCTTCCCCGTCAATGACCCGCTCGAAAGTGGCACTGCGCTTAGCCCGTCGACCACCGACGGAGTGCCGATCGAAAAGCGCGACCGCAAGAGTCAAGCTATCCTCAAACAAGTTGCTGCGGAATATCGCGGTGAGTTTCTTAGCGACCGGCTCACCCTGAACGTAGGGGTGCGGGCTCCGTTCTTTAGCCGCAAACTCGACCAGCGTTGCTTCACAGTGAGCACGGCCAGCAATGCCGTTACTTGCTTCGGCGACGACACCGACGCTGCTGCCGCATATGCGCTAGCGTTCCCGTACATCGTCGACCCGATTACCGGAGATCGCGTCAGCGGATATTCTCCACCGCAGAAGCGCAACTTGAAGTATAATAAGTTATTGCCGAACGTCGGCGCAGTTTACCATTTCACGCCGCAGATTTCTGGTTTCGCCAGCTACTCGAAAGGCCTGTCGGTTCCGAGCACGGACAACCTCTATTCGGCGTTCTTCTTTCCTGCAGATACTCCCGAAGCGAAGCCTAGGCCGGAAACCACTGACTCCTTCGACGGGGGCTTGCGTTACCGTAGCTCGAAGATTCAGGCTCAGGTTGCTGCGTGGAAGACGTTCTTCAACAACCGTATTGCAGAGTCCTACGATCCAGAGCTTAACGCCAGCGTCTATCGGAACCTCGGCAAGGTCGAGAAGTGGGGGATCGATGGTTCGGTCGCTTACTCGCCGATCAAGGAACTGACGGTCTATGCCTTCGGTTCTTGGATGAAATCGGAAATTAAGGATAATATCCAGATTGCGGGTCCGGTGACCTTCGACTGCGATAACCCGGATATCTCGACGCCCGCAAATCGAGCCATCGCGCTACGTAACTGCGCCTTCACGGGTGGCCGTCGTGAGTCTGGCTCGCCGAAGTACACTTACGGCTTGTCGGCATCGGGCAAGCTCGGCCCGGTTGACGTGGGCATCACCGCCAAGCGGACTGGCCCCCGGTTCATTTACGACACTAACCAGCCGATACTTAATGGTGACGTAGACGTAGAATCCGGCATCACCCAGTCCTACGGCGCGACTGCGCAAGCTTATTGGCTCGTGAATCTCGATAGCCGCCTGAAATCTTGGCTACTTCGCTAAGGATCTCGACAAGACTTACATCCAACTAAACGTGTATAACCTGTTCGACGAGACGTTCGTTGGTGGGTTTGGTGGTACGTTGAACCAGTCGGTCAGCACCAGTTCGGGCTTCTACGGAAGCGCTCCGTTCGTGCAAATTGGTGCTCCGCGTACCGTCAGCGTGACGTTCAATATCGGCTGGTAAGTCGATAACGACGAAATCTAATGGGGCGCCGCTCTTCGGGGTGGCGCCCTTTTCAATGCGCGCGTTGACCTCGCCGCGGCCCGGTGGCAATCGGCCATCGCCAAGGGCGGGTATGATGTAATGGTAGCCTGTCAGCTTCCCAAGCTGAACGCGCGGGTTCGATTCCCGCTACCCGCTCCAGAAAAAACAGTCCGGGGGACTGATTTTCTGGAGCGCCGGAGCGTAGCGATGGGCGACTTTGGCTCCCATCCGCAACTCAACTCGCACGCGAACCCTAAATTCCACCCTCGGTTACGGCAAACCCTGCTTCCGCCAGCCTCTCGGCCAATCCCGCCGCTACCTCTTCGGCTAGCGCTCCATCCTCCGACCGCACGACAAAGTTCGCGCCCACCCGTCCTTCCTTGAAGAACGGATAGCTCCCAATCGCCACGCCATCCGTTGCCTGTTCGACCTCGCGCAACATCGCCGCCACTTCGCTCTCCGGAGCGAAGGCGCCAATGGTGACTGAAACCAACGGCTTCCCGCCTTCCAGCTTCCCGGTCAGCGCGTCGAGCATTTGCGCCGCGATGTGCGGCACACCGGCCATCATAAACAAATTGCCAATCTGGATACCCGGGGCGCCCGACATCCGATTGGGAATCAACCTGGCCCCTTCCGGTACCCGCGCCATCCGCAGCCGGCCCTCGTTCAGCCCGCCCTTGTCGGCGTAATAGCGTTCCAGGATGGCCTGCGCCTCGGGGTGGATGACAACCGGCACCTGCAGCGCCCGGGCGACGGCATCGACCGTGATGTCGTCGTGAGTCGGTCCAATTCCGCCAGTCGTAAAGCAATAATCATAGGCACTCCGCAGCGCATCGATGGCCTCGATAATCCGCTGCTCGACGTCGGGCACCACGCGAACTTCGGCCAAGCGTATGCCCTGCACATTCAGCCAGGTGGCGATCTGCGCAATGTTTCGGTCCTGGGTGCGCCCCGACAGAATTTCATCGCCGATCACCGCCAGTGCGGCGGTCCAGACACGCGCTCCACCCATTAGGCAAAAATAGCCTTGAGGCGTTCCAGGCTTTCAGGAGGCCAGACCTCGTTACTGTCATAATAGACCTCGACGGCGGGCGCACCCTGCGGGATTTGCACCCACGGCAGCTTTGATCGGGTATAGATATGAATGTCGGGCGGCAGACTGGCAGGCTCGTCGAGAGTGCCTACTCGGACGAACCGAATTTTGTCGACCGTTCCACCATAGTTGCTCCAAACCGCTACGCGGCAATCGGGGCAGCGCCAGACCTGCTGCCCTCGGCCGCTTTCGGTAGGCGTTTGAACTGGTTCGGGCCTACCTGTGATCGGAACCACTCGATCGCTTTCATACAAAGCATTGATCGCGAAGCCGCTGCCGCTCTGCGTCTGGCAGGACGTGCAATGACAGCAATTGACGAACATCGGCGCGCCCTGAAGCCGGTAACGAACCTTGCCGCAGGCGCACCCGCCTTCAAGCCTTTCGTCCACGTCCGCCTCCATTCGACTTTCCGACTCTCCTATCTTATCTAAAGAGCATGACCGAATATATCCAAGTCGGCCCCGAAGACCGTGCCGAGCCTCGCAGCCATGTGATCAAGATCCATGGGCCGGAAGGCTTCGAGGGCATGCGACGGGCCGGGCGCCTGGCCGCCGAGATCCTCGACGCGTTGGTGCCGCATGTCGTTCCGGGCGTCACGACCGGCGAGGTGGACGCAATCGTCCAGCGCATGACGCTGGAGGCCGGAGGCATCCCGGCAACGCTCGGCTATCGCGGATACACCAAGAGCTGCTGCACTTCGATCAATCATGTCGTGTGTCACGGCATTCCAGGCGACAAGGCGCTAAAGGACGGCGACATCGTCAATATCGATGTCACTCCGATCCTTGGCGGCTGGCACGGCGACACCAGCCGTATGTATTTGGTCGGCGACGCGCCCCTTAAAGCGCGAAAGCTGGTCGATGTGACCTATGAATGCCTGATGCTCGGCCTGGAACAAGCGAAACCCGGCAACCGGCTTGGCGACATCGCTCACGCTATTCAAAGCCATGCCGAAAAGCATCGTTACGGCGTCGTCCGCGACTTTTGCGGCCATGGTCTTGGCCGCCTGTTCCACGATAGCCCGGAAGTCATCCACGCGGGCCGGCCTGGCACGGGTCCCGAACTAAAGCCCGGGATGTTCTTCACCGTCGAGCCGATGATCAATATCGGTCGCGCCGATGTGAAGCTGCTCGACGACGGCTGGACCGCCGTTACCCGCGACCGATCGCTATCGGCCCAGTTCGAACATTCGATCGGGATTACCGAGGACGGCCATGAGATTTTCACAAAAAGCCCAAAAGGCCTGGACAAGCCGCCTTACGGCTAAGCCGCCTTGGCCTTTCGACCCACGTCCCAGCGCGATGTAAGGGCCAGCGCCGCTTCCACATCCTCGGGAAAATCGACTTCGCCCCATTCGTGGCCGTCGATATCAAAAGTCCACACCGGCCCTTCCTGCGCGATTTGGTGAATGACGCGCAAGTACCAGATAGTTGTGCCTTCGCTGGTCCGGATCGCCCGTTCGATTGCGCGGCGGAAAGTTGTCGCCCCGTCCCCGCGAAAAGCTAGCAAGCCGATCGATTCGGCATTTACCCGGCGCTTTTCCAGCCGCTTGCCAATTGCGTGAAGCCGCCCCTCTTCGTCGACCACGACCTTCATGTCATCCTCGTCGTAGCCGGGCTTGCGATCGATGGTGACGCAGATGCCGTCCTGGTCGCGATTGCCGACGACCGCGGCCATCAATTCCACGCTGACCAGCGTATCGCCATTCCAAACCAGCACATCGCCGTCGATTTCGTCGCGAGCGACAAACAGCGAGCCGAGATTGTCCGCCACCTTGTAAAAAGGATTGTAGATTGTGCGCACGTGCGGTCCGGCATTCCCGCGCTTGGTCAGCGCGGCCTCGATCTGGTCGTCGCGAAAGCCGGTCACGACCACGGCTTCCTCGACTCCATTCGCAGCGAGTGCGTCTAGCTGCCGGTCGAGCAATGTACGGCCGTTAAAGTCGATCAGGCATTTGGGCATATTGTCCGTAAGATGCCCAAGACGCGAACCCTGGCCCGCCGAAAGAATGATGGCTTTCTTCATGCAGGAGCCCGACTGCCCGCCAATTGCGGCAGAGATTTGACCAAATTTCGCATGTCACCGCTTTGCTGCGTCAGCCGGTGGCGCTTTTACGGCGCCTGTGCCTATGATGGGACAAATAAGGGGCGAGCCTGTCGGTGAAAAAGATCGAAGCCATCATCAAGCCATTCAAGCTCGACGACGTGAAGGATGCCCTTCACGAGGTCGGCGTATCGGGCATCACGGTGACCGAAGTAAAAGGCTTCGGCCGGCAGAAAGGACATACCGAGCTTTACCGCGGGGCCGAATATGTCGTCGACTTTCTACCGAAAGTGAAGGTCGAGGTAGTGGTTGAGGACGAACTTGCCGAGCGCACGGTCGAGGCGATCGAGAATGCCGCCCGCACCGGCCGGATCGGAGATGGCAAGATTTTCGTGATTCCGATCGAGCAGGCGATCCGGATCCGGACCGGCGATCGCGGCGCGGACGCAATCTAGGTCAAGGGATTGGGCCAAAGGCTTTTGCTCGCTAAACCCCGTTCATGGACGACCGCTTAGCATCCATGTCCCCTGACGAGCTTCGCCGCCACATGCGGGCGCTTGGCTATCGTACGCAGAGCGACCTGGCGGCGGCGATCGGCGTCAGCCGCTCGGCCGTCAGCCTGTGGCTCGAAGGCAAGGTGGGGGTGCCGCGCCCGGTTGCCATGTTGCTCCGGATGCTGGTTGCAGCCCAGCGACGGGCCTTTTGAGCTAATTATTCTTGGGCGCGGGCTCGGTTTTCACCGCCGCGAGCGCGGGTCCGCGTGCGATCGCCGTCGACAAGACTGCTATCTGCGAACAACCTGCCGCACCGCACAGCTTCTGGAGCTTGGCCAAATTCTCCTTGGCCCGCGGAAGTGCACCAAGCTCGACCATTGCTTCGCCCTGGATGGCCAGCGCATCGCGGTCGGTCGGTTCCAAAGCCAGGGTGCGGTTCGTCAGGCGGATTGCCTGACCGTACAGTTGCTGCTTGATCGCCACACGGGCCATCACGTTAAAGGCGGCGCGGTTTTTCGGGTCGACCGCAAGCGCTGTTTCCAGCGAGTCATCTGCCTCGATAAACTTGCCCTGGGCAAGCAAAGTCTCACCCTGCTTCAGCAATGCCGTCGATTGCGGCGCGATCTGGTCATCGGGCCGCTGACCGACCACCGCGACGGGCAAGGTCGACGCGGCGAGACCAAGGCAAAGAACAAGCGGAGTTAAGCGCATCATAGTCTCCAACCAATCGCGCAGACCTAGCACGGCCGAATGAAACGCGCGACGAAAAAGCCGTCGGTGGCATCGTGCGCCGGCGTCAGGAGCCGTCCCGGCCCGTCGGCGCGTCCACCATCGAAGGACATATCTTGCCCTACCCAAGATGAATGACGGCCTAAGAAGTTCCGCGCCTGATCGGCACCTTCCCTCATCAGAATCGAACAGGTTGCATATACTATCGCCCCGCCAGGCTTAACGAGGGGCGCTGCGACATCGAGAAGCATATGCTGTAGATCTGTGAGCCGATCGAGACGTTCCGGCGTAAGACGCCAGCGTCCCTCCGGGTTGCGGCGCCAGGTTCCCGATCCGCTGCACGGCGCATCGATCAGTACAATGTCGCACTGGGCCGCCAGATCCGAAAGCTGCGCCGCTTCTTTTCCTCCGTCAAGCAGATGCGTGGCGATGGTCGCTCCTGCGCGGACGGCTCGAGGAGCCAATTGCGAAAGCCGGGCTCGGTTGGTGTCGCTTGCCAAGATCTCGGCATCCGGCACTGAAGCCGCGAGCGCCAGCGCCTTGCCGCCCGCCCCTGCGCACAGGTCCAGGATGCGGTGCCCACTGGCCGCCTCGCAAGCCAGAGCAATCAGCTGGCTGCCTTCGTCCTGAACCTCGACCAGCCCTTCGAGAAAGGCGGGATGATTATCAATTCGCGTGCCGGCAGGCAGGCGCAGGCCCCAGGGGCTGATCCGCGTCGGCTGTGCATCTTCGAACAATCTTGCCGTGGCGTCCCGGGTGGTCCGCGCGACATTGACTCGCAGGTCCAGGGGCGCCCGATCGAGCAGCGCCGGCAATTCGTCGGGGGTCAGGTACGGCGACAGTTCGCCCTTTATCCAAGCGGGCAGAAGCGAGGCTGCCGAACCGGCTTCGTCGCTTCGAGCGGCCGGTCCATGCGGTGAGCCATCGAAAAGCGCCGCCAGTTGGTGATCCTCGTCCGCCACACCGAGCATGGCGGAGCGTCCGCTTTCCGGCACTTCGCCCGATCGGCGGATCGCGCGATAGGCCAATTCTCTTACGGCGCGGCGATCTTTCGAACCGGCATAGCGCCGAACCTTGAAATAGCGCTGAACGATCGTGTCGGCCGGGGGCCCGTCGCTCCGTGCGGACGCGATGACCTCGTCGAGAATTTCGATCGCGGCCTGGACTCGGGCGGCGGGTGTCATGGCCTATCGAGTTGGATAATTGGGGGCTTCCCGAGTGATCGCGACATCATGGACATGGCTCTCGCTGAGGCCTGCGTTGGTGATCCGCACGAAACGGGCGCGCTCCTGCAGCTCGGCAATCGTGGTCGACCCAGTGTAGCCCATCGCCGCCTTAACGCCGCCGACCAGCTGATGGACGATATCGCGCACCGGTCCCTTGAACGGAACCTGACCCTCGATTCCCTCGGGCACGAGCTTGAGCTGATCCTTGATGTCTTGCTGGAAATAGCGGTCGGCCGAACCCCGAGCCATCGCGCCGACGCTGCCCATCCCGCGATAGGCCTTGTAGGCGCGGCCCTGGTAGAGGAAGGTGTCGCCCGGCGCTTCCTCGGTGCCCGCGAGCAGCGACCCGACCATGACCGTCGAGGCACCCGCCGCCAGTGCCTTGGCGATATCCCCCGAATTGCGGATGCCGCCATCGGCAATGACCATCACGCCCTTGTCGGCAGCGGCCTTCGATGCCGCCATGATGGCGGACAGTTGCGGCACACCGACACCCGCCACAATGCGGGTCGTGCAGATCGAGCCGGGCCCGATGCCAACCTTGATCGCGTCCGCTCCTGCATCCGCCAGCGCCCGCGCCGCCTCGGCCGTCGCAACGTTGCCGGCAACCACTTGGACGCTGTTCGACAGGCCCTTCATTCGCTCGACCGCCGCCCCGACTTCGCGATTATGACCATGGGCGGTGTCGATGACGATACAGTCCACCCCGGCATCGATCAGCGCCTCGCTACGCTCGAAACCCTGGTCGCCGACCGTGGTTGCCGCCGCGACGCGCAGCCGACCTTGCGCATCCTTGGTCGCATGCGGAGAAGCAACCGCCTTTTCTATGTCCTTGACCGTGATCAGGCCGACGCAATGATGCGCCTCGTCAACCACCAGCAGCTTCTCGATCCGGCGCTGGTGAAGCAGCCGCCGCGCGACTTCCTGGTTGGTGCCGAGAGGGACGGTGGCCAGATTCTCCGACGTCATCAGCTCGCGCACCGGCTGACGCGGATTTTCGGCGAAGCGGACATCGCGATTGGTCAAAATTCCCGCGAGCTTGCCCGAGGTTTCGACGATCGGAATCCCGCTAATCCGGTTGATCTTCATCAATTCGAACGCTTCGGCCAGCGTCTGGTCCGGAGTCATGGTGATTGGATTGACCACCATGCCGCTTTCGAACCGCTTGACAGCTCGGACCGCCAGCGCCTGCTCCTGGGCGTCCATGTTACGATGGAGAACGCCAATCCCACCGAGCTGCGCCAGGGCGATCGCCATGTCCGCTTCGGTCACCGTATCCATTGCCGAGGACAGCAGCGGGATATGCAGCGGGATTTCGCGAGTCAAGATAGGTGCGGGTGTCTGCCCCACTGGGCAACACGCTCGATTCGAGCGGTTGCAGAAGCACATCGTCAAAGGTGAGCCCGAGCGGGATATCGTCGTGGAGAAGGTCGGCCATGCGCGCCTTTGGCAGGCCGTGCGCGATTCGCCAAGGGTAGAGACCCGAACGGTGCTCTCGCTGAGCTTGTCGAAGCGCCACGATTCCCTTCGAAAGGCTCAGGATGAGCGCTGAACATTTCTTGCAAGCAGTCTCTTGGCCGCCTCGACGTGCATGGCCTCGACCATCTCCCCGTCGAATCGCTCAGCGCCGCCGGTTGCGGCTTCAACCAGCCGCTCGGCGCGCGCCAGCTCCTCGTCCGTCGGTGCAAACGCTTGATGGCACGGAGCGATCTGGGTCGGATGGATCAGCGTTTTGCCATCGAATCCCAAGGCCCGGCTTTGCGCGGCCTCGACGGCAAACCCCTCGGCATCGTCAATCCGGTTGAACACCCCGTCGAACACCGCAATTCCCGCCGCCCGCGCCGCCAGAACTGTCCGTTGCAACGCATGGCTCATCGACGATCGTCCGGCGCCCGGCGGCAATCTGAGATCGGCGGCAAGGTCGTTAGTGCCGACGATCAGGGCATGGCATCCATGGGCGATAGCCGGCGCATCGAGCACCGCGCTGGCGCTTTCGATCATCGCGGCTACCGGATGGTCGAGCGCTCGCCGGACCCCGTCGACTTCCCTCACCGACGACACCGACGGGACAACCACCAGGCTGCAATGCGCATGTCTGACCGCGTTGAGATCGGCAGAATGCTCGTCGGTGCCGGCTCCGTTGACCCGGATCGCGACCGGCATCGGCCAAGGCTCGGCAACCGCATGGACCGCCGCCGCCCGGGCGAGTGCCTTGTCCCCCGGCTTGACCGCATCTTCCAAGTCCAGGATGACCAGATCGGCCTCGCTTTCCCGCGCCTTTTCGATGGCGCGGGGGTTGCTTGCCGGCAGGAACAGCACCGCCGGCCGGTCGAAAAGCGACAGGGTCATGCCGATTTTCCTTCCCCACAGGCCCCGCGATTTGCATCATGGCGGCAATCAAGGGGATTATTCATGCTGACCTTCCTGTCCATTCTTGTCTTCCTGGTGCTGCTTATCGTGATGATGAGCGTCAAGATCGTCCGGCAAGGTTACCGCTATACCATCGAACGCTTCGGCAAGTTCGTGCGCGTGGCGGAGCCCGGTTTCAACCTCGTCACGCCCTTCGTCTACCGCGTCGGCCACAAGATCAACGTGATGGAACAGGTGGTCGACATTCCCGGCCAGGAAATCATCACCAAGGACAACGCCATGGTCGCTGTAGACGGCGTGGTGTTTTTCCAGGTGCTCGATGCGGCCAAGGCCGCCTATGAGGTCAGCGACCTGTACAGCGCGATCATGGCGCTTTCGACGACCAATCTTCGTACGGTCATGGGTTCGATGGACCTCGACGAAACTTTGTCCAAGCGCGACGAGATCAATGCCCGGCTGTTGGCCGTAGTCGACCATGCCACCGAGGCATGGGGCGTGAAGATTACGCGGGTCGAGCTGAAGGATATTCGCCCGCCGGCCGACATCGTCAACGCCATGACCCGCCAGATGAAGGCAGAGCGCGAGAAGCGCGCCGCGATCCTCGAGAGCGAAGGCATGCGGCAATCGGAAATCCTGCGCGCCGAAGGTGAAAAGCAAGCCAGGATCCTGCAGGCCGAGGGGCAGAAGGAAGCCGCGTTTCGCGACGCCGAAGCGCGCGAACGTGCCGCTCAGGCGGAAGCTACCGCGACCAAGTCGGTCAGCGACGCGATCGAAGGGGGCAGCTCCCAGGCCATCAACTATTTCATCGCTCAGAAATATGTCGAGGCGCTCGGTATGTTCGCCAATTCGCCCAATGCCAAGACGATCCTATTCCCGGTCGAGGCCACCCAACTGATCGGGACGCTCGGCGGGATTGGTGAGCTGGCCAAGGAAGCCTTCGGCAGCGACAAGCGGCCGACCACTCCGTCGGCCGCCCCAGCGGTGCCGCGGGTCGAGTCGCGCAAGGGCCAATGATGGGCATTGACCTTGACGCCGGCTGGATCTGGGCGATCGGTGGCCTGCTGCTGTTGATCGCAGAGATTATCGCGCCCGGCTTCTTCCTCGTTTTTCTCGGCGTTGCCGCCATTGCCACCGGGCTGTTCACTTTGCTGTTCGACCTGGGAATCGGGCCGCAGCTGGTGCTGTTCGTGGTTTACACCGCACTGGCCGTGATGATCGGCAAGCGTTGGTATGGAGAACCCGAAAATCTCGACGGATCGGTCAAGCTCAACGAGCCCGCCAAGCGCCTCATCGGCAAATCGGTAACCGTTGTTGCGGCCGTGGACGATCACGGCGGACGGGTAAGAGTCGGCGATAGCGAATGGAGTGCGCGCGGCGGCCCCGCGGCAGCCGGGGAGCGCGTAACCGTTACCGGGGTTGACGGCAATTGCCTGACCGTCGAGCCTGTTGCGTCCCTGCCCCCAACCTAATCGGAGTCTATTCGTGAACGACCTCAACTTATCGCGCCGCCAGGCGCTCGGCACGCTGTCGGCCGGCGTTGCGGCCATCGCGCTTCCAGGCTGCGCGCCGACCCTGGCTGGCGCACCGGTGCCAGCGGGGGAAACCGGCATTGCGGCCCTGCTCAATTCGATCGGCGAGAATTTGCTGGCATTGTCGCCGGAATCCGCCACCACGCTCGGCTTGGACACCGGACCGCGCGCGATCCTGCGCTCGCGTCTTGCCGACCGCAGCCAGGCCGGCCAGGAGCGGCTCGCGGCCGTCCTTCGCTCCGATCTCGCTCGCGCCGAATCGGTCGATGCGGCCTCGCTTGATCATGCCACCCGCACCAGCGTCGAGGTCGTGCGCTCGGCCTATCGCACTGCGCTCGAAGGATTTGCGCTGCCCTATGGCGACGTCGCGGTCGGAGGCTGGCGCAACACACCCTATGTGGTCATTCAGAACGTCGGCGCCTATCTCGACGTGCCGCGCTTTCTCGACGCCGATCATCCGGTGAAAAATTCTGCGGATGCCGAGGCCTATCTTGCCCGTCTCGACAGCTATGCGGCCCAGCTCGACGGTGAGCTCGGTCGGCTCAGACATGCTGCCGGCCAAGGGCTGATCGCGCCGGCCTTCCTGATCGACAAGGCGCTCGCCCAGATGACGATGAGCGTGAAGGGAACGCGCGAAGGCGGCAGTCTCGTAGAGTTCGATCGAGCGCCGAACCCGGGACATTCCCGGCGACTGGGGAGCTCGCGCCCGCTCAATCGCCCAACAGAAAGTCGCTCCGGCGCTCGAACGGCAGCTTGCCGAACTCAAGGCACAGCGGGCCCGCGCGACCATGGACGCCGGTATGTGGGCGCGCCCCGGCGGGCCGGAATTTTACCGCTGGGCGCTGAAGGCTTCGACAACCACCACCATGACGCCCGACGAGATCCACAAGATGGGGCTCGACCAAGTGGCCGAGCTGCACGGACGAATGGACGTCATCCTGAAAAGCCTTGGCTATACCAAAGGATCGGTCGGCGCCCGCATGACCGCCTTGTCCAACGATCCGCGTTACAAGTTCAGCGAGGGCGACAAGGGGCGCGCCGAGATCATGGCCTTCATCCAGGAGCGGTTGAAGATCATCCGCGCCCAGCTCCCCCGCGCATTCCGTACCTTGGTTCGCGGCAATCTAGAGGTGAAGCGTCTTCCGCCCGAGGAGGAACCGGGCGCGCCTGGCGCCTATGGCGGCGCCGGATCGATCGACGGATCCATCCCCGGCAAATTCTGGATCAATCTTCGGACGACCGACCTGCACCGCAAATACGACCTGCCCGACCTCGCTCATCATGAGGCGATCCCGGGCCACGTCTGGCAAGGCGAATATTCGAACCAGCTGCCGCTCATCCGCACCATGCTGGCGTTCAACGCCTATTCCGAAGGCTGGGCGCTCTATGCCGAGCAACTGGCGGACGAATTGGGCGTCTATGACGATTTCGTGGTCGGGCGCCTCGGCTATCTGCAAAGCCTTGCCTTCCGCGCTATCCGCCTGGTGGTCGACACCGGGCTCCACCACAAGCGCTGGACCCGCGAGCAAGGCGTCCGCTACTTCGTCGAGAAGAACGGCTCGAAGGAAGAGGAAGTCGCCAGCGAAGTCGACCGCTACTGCAGCTGGGTCGGCCAGGCCTGCGGCTACAAGATCGGCCACACTGAAATCAACCGGCAGCGCGACAAGGCCAAGGCCGCGCTGGGCGCAAAATACGACCTCCGCGATTTCGACGACGCCGTGGTCAAAGGCGGCAACGTTCCGATGGACGTCCTGGCAAAGAATGTGGGCCGATTATATCTCGGTCGCGAAAAGGCTAGCGGCCAAATTCAACCCTAACCGGACATTTGCAGCCGCTTGTGATAGTTCGCGTATAAGGGAGGATGCCGATGCCTCTGTTCGTGATTGAAAAGAGCATGCCCGGCCTCGGCGAGCTCAGTCCCTTCCAGCGGGACCAGTCGGTGCGGCGCTCCTGTTCCACCCTTCATGGCGTCGTACCCGATGTCGAATGGGTTCAAAGCTATTTGACGCGGGACAAAATGCTTATTGCGTTTTTCAAAGCTCCCAGCGACAGGTTCTTTACGCGACCTTGATCAAGCAGTGGGATCTCCCTCCGCCTCATCAGCATCTGCCAGGTCAATCAGGTTGCTGGGCCTGAAATGAAGGTTGAAGGGGAGCCGGTAATGCTCGCAACCCTGATCCGAAGTCGTCAGGTCGTTCAGGGCATGGCCGCCAGGTCGGGCGCGACCCAAGCCCTTCGCGCTCGACGCTAAACAATTTTTCCCGTGACCAGAATCGCAGCGGCCAGTCGCGGGTGCCCATCGGCGAATGCAGCAGCTCGTTGACCAACTCGTGGATCGGGCGCGGTTCGTCGGCCTCTTCCAGGAATAGCCGCACGCCGCGCAGATAAGCCCGCGTGATCGTGTCGTGATAGCCCTGCGTGTCGTCGTTCACCCCGCCGACGCTCTCATTAAGCGGCGGATGAGGCCGGGAAGTTCGGCATCAAGATCGATCTCGGGATGCGTCAGGACAGATAGGTCGTCGCGGCCAAGATGCGCCTCATGGGTCCATTCCGGCGCGCGGCAAGGTGCGCGCGAGAAGACCCTCTCCCACGCGGGCGACGGCTTCATCACTGTCGAAGTGGCGGATTGGAAATTCGGTCATCGATCGGACTTTCGAACAAAAGCCCGATCGGATGACCGGGCGGTCAGGCGGCGGCGCTTACTTTGCGGCGCCCGCTTGTCGCACGCCTTCTTCGACATGGTCCGCAAATTCGGCGAAGTTCGCGACGAACAGGTCGACCAGCCTGGCCGCCGTCGCGTCATATTCGTCCTTGTTCGCCCAGGTGAGCGCGGATCGAGGATGGCGCCGTCGACGCCCGGCACCGCGACCGGGACTTCGAAGCCGAAATTCGGGTCCTTGCGGAATTCGGCATTGTTCAGGCTGCCGTCGAGCGCGGCATTGAGCAGCGCGCGCGTTGCCTTGATCGGCATGCGCTTGCCGATGCCGTATTTGCCGCCGGTCCAGCCGGTGTTGACCAGCCAGCAATCGACTCCACCCTTGGCGATCCGCTTCTTGAGCAGGTTGCCATAGACCGAGGGATGGCGCGGCATGAACGGCGCGCCGAAGCAGGTCGAGAAGGTCGCTTCGGGCTCGGTCACGCCGATCTCGGTGCCGGCGACCTTGGCGGTATAGCCCGACAGGAAATGATACATCGCCTGGTCGGGCGTGAGCTTGGCGATCGGCGGCAGCACGCCGAACGCGTCGGCGGTCAGCATCACGATGTTCTTCGGCAGCGGACCCATGTTCTGCTTCGGACGAATTGGGGATGAAGTCGATCGGATATGCGCCGCGGCTGTTCTCGGCGAGGCTGTTGTCGTCGAGGTCGAGTTCGCGTGTCTCCGGGTCCATCACGACATTCTCGAGGACCGTACCGAAGCGCTTGGTCGTCGCGAAAATCTCCGGCTCGGCCTCGGCCGAGAGGCGAATCATCTTGGCGTAGCAGCCGCCTTCGAAGTTGAAGACCGCCGTGTCCGACCAGCCATGCTCGTCGTCGCCGATCAGCGTCCGGTTGGGGTCGGCAGACAGCGTCGTCTTGCCGGTGCCGCTAAGGCCGAAAAAGATCGCCGTGTCGCCCTTCGCGCCGATATTCGCCGAGCAATGCATCGGCATGATGCCCTGCGGCGGAAGCAGAAAGTTCAACAGGCCGAAAACCGACTTCTTCATCTCGCCGCCATAAGCCGTGCCGCCGATCAGGATCAGCTTCTTCGGTCGAGATTGACCGCAATCACCGTCTCGCTGCGGCAGCCGTGGCGCTCCGGATCGGCGCGGAAGCTCGGCAGGTCGATGATCGTAAATTCAGGGACGAAGCCGGGCAGTTCGCCGGCTTCGGGACGTACCAGCATCGTGCGGATGAACAGGTTGTGCCAGGCATACTCGTTGATCACCCGTACCTTGACGCGGTGCTCGGGCTGCGAGCCGCCATAGAGGTCGGCAGCGAACAGCGCCTCCTTGGCCTTCAGCGCTGCCAGAAAGTCCGCGTACAGACGATCGAAGGCATCGGCTTCCATCGGGCGGTTCGACTTGCCCCACCACACCGCCTCATTGCTGGTCGCGTTGCGGACAACGAAGCTGATCGTTGGCGCTGCGACCCGTGTGCTTGCCGGTGCGGACGACGAGCGGGCCGTCTTTTGCGAGCTGCCCTTCACCCCGTGCGACCGCCTGTTCCACCAGCGGCGCGGTGGTCAGGTTCCAGTGCACTTCGGCTCCGGTTTCAATGCCCTGTGCAGCCAGCAGGTGCGCGGGGGTCCGCTCGCTCACGTCGATTCTCCCTGAAATTTCAAGGGCGACACCCACTCGGGACGATCGCCGCAACCATCTTGGCTGGGCCTATACATAGGGCGTGTCTCGCGGTCAAAGCGGCTGGTCGCGCCCTTGTTTCGCGCTCGCCCACTGGCTATCGCCATGATGCCAGTGAAGGAGCCGGCATGAGCCATGTGATCGCGCTCGTCGATGACGATCGCAACATATTGACGTCCGTGTCGATCGCTCTCCAGGCCGAGGGATTCCTGACTCGCGTCTACACGGACGGACAGACGGCGCTGAAAGCATTCGCCGACAATGCGCCTGACCTTGGCGTGTTCGATATCAAGATGCCCCAGATGGACGGGATGGAATTGCTTCGGCGCGTTCGCGAAACCAGCACGATGCCCGTCATCTTCCTGACCTCCAAGGACGACGAGCTCGACGAGGCGCTCGGCCTAGCGATGGGCGCCGACGACTATATCTCTAAGCCTTTTTCGCAGCGTTTGCTGATCGCCCGGATTCGCGCCCTCCTGCGGCGCCAGGACCTTGCGCGGAGCGAGGAGGGTTCAGAGGGCGCCGCCGGGATTGAGGACACCCCGCTGATCGAGCGGGGCAGGCTGGTGATGGACCCGGCCCGCCATAAGGTGCTCTGGGACGGCAAGGATGTCACCCTGACCGTCACCGAATTCCTGATCCTTGAAGCGCTTGCGCAGCGCCCTGGAGTGGTCAAATCGCGCAATCAGCTGCTCGATATCGCTTATCAAGACGACGTCTATGTCGACGACCGGACCATCGACAGCCACATCAAGCGCATTCGCCGCAAGTTTCGCGGGGCCGATCCCGAGTTCGATGCTATCGAGACCCTTTATGGTGTCGGATATCGCTTCGGAGAAGAATAGCGAGACGGATCTCGCCCTGACCTGGTCAGGACGATGGACGCTCACGCACCGCATCCTGGCGGTCAACGTCCTGACTCTCGTTCTCGTCGGGCTCGCGATCGTCTATCTGGATAGCTACCGAAACCGGCTTGAGAGGGAACGGGTCCATAAGGTCGCGGCCGAAGCAAGCCTGGCCGCCATCGCCCTCGAATCCGTTTCAGCACCGCGCCGCGAAACATTGCTGGCCAACCTGTCGAGGCAAAACAGAACCCGCATTCGGCTTTACGGGCCGGATGGCCGGCTTCAACTCGATAGTTGGCGTACAGTGGGGCCGACCTATCGCCTGCGCGACCCGGCCACGCAAAAATGGACCAAGGGGATCGCCCGGGCGCTCGATCGCGGATTCAACGCTCTGGTCGGCGAGGAGAATGACGAGGATTTTGTCGAGCCGACCGTCGATCAAGCCGGCGCATGGGACGAAATCGTGGAATCACGCGCGTCGGGTGAAGCCGAAACGCGTATCCGGCAGGCCCCCGAACTCACCCCCGTCTTCTCGGCCGCAGCGCCGGTGGCCAATGGATCGACCCTGCTCGTCACGGATAACGACCGCGCGTTCACCCGAACGGTTCGAAAGCAGCGGCGATCGCTGCTGTTGGCGCTCGCCGCCGTGGCCGCGCTTTCAATACTCTTGTCCCTGTTCCTGGCGCGCACCATCGTCCGGCCGCTGCGCCGCATCGCATTCGCGGCGCATCGTGTGCGAATGGGCCGTGCGAGGGAGGTGAAGGTTCCCCGGCTCCCCTCTCGCCGCGACGAAATCGGACTGTTGGCTCGATCGGTGAGCGACATGAGCCAGTCGCTGCGCCACCGGATCGACAATATCGAAGCCTTTGCCGCCGACGTCACCCACGAGCTCAAGAACCCGCTGGCATCGCTACGCTCCGCGGTCGACGGACTGGAGCGGATCGAGGATCCCGGCCTCAGGCGGCAGCTGATAGACGTCATTCGCCAGGACGTGCGGCGCCTCGACCGGCTGATCGGCGATATCGGAGAGGCCGCGCGCACCGACGCTGAATTGGCGAGAGCCAGGTTCGAGCCGGTCGACCTGGGAGACCTGATAGGCCAGTTGGTATCCTCATGGGAGACCCGCCGCGAGACGGGCAACGTCCGAATCGCCTTTGCCCGGCCTAGGCGTGCAAGCGCCATCGTGATGGGGGAACCTGGTCGGCTTGCCCGAGCGATCGACAATCTGATCGACAATGCCATCAGCTTTTCCCCGCCCGGCGGGCTGGTCGAGATCGCCGCGACCCATGTCGGCGACGACGTCCGCATCCGCATCGACGATGAGGGACCCGGCGTTCCCGCCGACCTGCGCGAAGCCATTTTCAACCGATTCCATTCAGTCAGGCCCGTAGCCGAGGGCTTCGGTCGCCATTCAGGGCTCGGCCTTGCGATCGCGCGCGCGATCGTCGAGGGCCATGACGGGGAGATTGACGTGGCTGACCGCGATGACGCGCCTTCCGGCGCCCGCTTTACAATTATCCTAAAGGCGGCGGACCGGCCGTGAATGGACCGCGTCTCAGCTCCGAAAACCTCCATGCCTCGACGGTTTCGCTCGATGGACGGGCGGTTCTCATTTCCGGCCCATCGGGATCAGGCAAGTCGGACCTTGCGCTTCGATTGCTCGATCGGGGATTCACTCTGGTCAGCGACGATCGCACGATCGTTCGACGGCTAGGCGACAAGCTGATCGCGTCGGCGCCCGACACCATCAAGGGCAAGCTTGAGATTCGAGGGATCGGAATCGTTGATGTGGATTGTACGGTCGACGTTCCCGTCGCCCTAGTGGTCGAACTCACCAGCGACATTCAGCGATTACCCGACGACAGCCAGGAACGGTTAATCCTTGGGACGAGCATTCCGATGATAAGCGTCGATGCGATGACGGCTTCGGCGCCATCGAAGGTCGCGGTGGCCCTCGACCGCCTCGGTCTCAGGCTCTGACCAGTGGCGGCGCGACGATTATCCCTGCCTCGCCTGCTGCTCGTTACCGGTATGTCCGGCGCGGGCAAATCGACTGTGCTCGATGCGCTCGAGGACATGGGTTGGGACTGCGTCGACAATCTTCCGACGGCGCTGCTCAATGACTTTGTTCAAGGCGGTCGAGAGGTGCGCGAAAAGGCGCCCGTGGCGGTCGGAATGGATGTCCGAAGTCGCGGCTTCGATCCCCTGGCGATTCCCGCCCTCCTCCGCTCGATCAAAGATTTCACGCCTGAAATCCTCTACCTCGACTGCGGCGGAGCGGAGCTCATTCGCCGCTATGACGAAACCCGCCGGCGGCATCCCCTTGCGCCCGACCGGCCGGCCGAGGATGGGATCGCCCGGGAACGGGGTGCAACCGCTCCGCTGCGCCAGATCGCCGACACGGTGCTCGACACCACCGACTTCACGCCGGCCGAGTTGCGCGAGGAGCTTAGACAGCGATACGGCGGCGAGGTCGACCAGCCGGTCCTCACCATCTCCTCGTTCGGCTTCGCGCGCGGCATCTCGCGAACCGCCGATCTGGTGTTCGACATGCGGTTTGCCGACAACCCGCACTGGGTTGAGGAACTGCGTCCGCTGACCGGCAAGGACCAGGCAGTCCAGGACTATTGCGAACGCGACGCGGCCTGGAACCCGACGATGGAACAGATCGAGACCCTGTTAACCTCCCTCATTCCCCGCTATTGGGCCGCCGGCAAAAGCTATCTGTCGGTGGCGTTTGGCTGTACCGGGGGACGTCACCGTTCGGTGGCGGCGGCAGTCGAAATGGCGAAGCGGTTGCGTGGCGCGGGATTTTCTCCGAATGTCCGCCACCGGGACCTTGCGTCACCGCCGAGCGACACAATTGAAGGAAACCCCGCGAATCCAGGGGCGCGGGCGAGTGATGAAGCGGGTGAGTGAATGATCGGATTAGTGCTGGTGACCCACGGCCAACTCGCGGCCGAGTTCATCACCGCCATGGAACATGTCGTCGGCCCGCAGCAGGCCATGGAAGGCATTTGCATCGATGCCGACGACGATATGGAAATGCGCCGCAAGGAAATTTCCGAGGCGATCCAGCGGTGTGACCAGGGCGAAGGGGTCATCATCCTCACCGACCTGTTCGGCGGCACCCCGTCGAATCTCGCCATCAGCCTGATGAAAAGCGAGAATGTCGAGGTCATCGCGGGCGTGAATTTGCCGATGCTGATCCGGCTCGAGGGCGCCCGCAAGGCAATGAGCGTTCGCGCTGCGGTCGCCGCCGCCCGTGAGGCGGGAAGGAAATATATCTCGGTGGCATCCGAAATCCTTGGCGAGGCCGCTGCTTGAGCGCCCATTCGCGCACCATCGAGATTACCAACCGCCGTGGGCTCCACGCCCGCGCCAGCGCCAAATTCGTCAATCTTGCGTCCGAGTTAGGGGCCAGGGTCGAGGTCGAGAAGGACGGCAACCGCGTCGTTGGAACCTCGATCATGGGCCTGATGATGCTCGGCGCCGCGATGGGCGACAGCATCACCATCCATTGCGAAGGCGATGGCTGCGACCGGGCGATCGAGCAGCTTGCCGCCTTGGTTGAGGGCCGATTTGGGGAGGAATGATGCCTCGCCAGATCACTTCCTTCTCCAATGACACCGTCAAGCGACTGCGCGGCCTTCGCGACAAGAAGGCGCGGAAAGCCGAAGGTCTGTTCCTGGCCGAGGGACTGAGAATCCTGACCGAGGCTCGCGACAGCGGCCTCCTGCCCGAAATCGTCGCCTTTTCCGCCGCCGGCGGGGTTCATCCGCTTGCCGTCGAGATCATTGCCGCGGCCGAGGCAAGGGGGGCGGACGTTATCGAAACTTCCGCCGACATCCTCTCCAAAATGTCGGGCAAGGATAATCCGCAAGCGATCCTGGGCGCCTACCGTCAACCCGACACAAGCCTGTCCGGGATCGATCGCGACGCCTCGCCGCTGTGGCTGGTCGCCCAGGCGCTGCGCGATCCCGGCAATATCGGTACGATCCTGAGGACCGGAGATGCCACGGGCGCCGGCGGGCTGATCCTCCTCGACGACAGCGCCGATCCCTTTTCGGTCGAAGCAGTCAGGGCGTCGATGGGCGCCATCTTCACCCAACAGATCGCGGTCGCTCGCTGGGAAGAATTTGTCCCCTGGCTGCGCTCCGGACCGGGCCAATTGGTCGGAACGAGCCTGCAGACGGACCGGGATTACCTCGAACCCGACTACCAACAGCCCTGCTTACTGCTGGTCGGCAACGAAAGCCAAGGGCTTCCGGCAGCGTATGAGGCGGAATGCGACTTGCTCGTCAAACTTCCGATGATGGGCCGGGCGGACAGTCTCAACGCGGCGGTGGCGGCGGCGGTAATGGCGTTCCAGGTGCGCGCAAGCTGGCGGAACCGCTGAGCCGCTTCGCGGGTTGGTTGCGCCATGAAAACGATTTTCCTGGCTCCGCTACTCGCGCTTAGTCTTGCCGCTTGTGAGACCTATCCCCAAGGCCCCGGCTATCCGCCCGATCCGGGTTATCCGCCGCAGGTCGAAGCTGGCTATCGAGCGATCGGCACCGAGCCATTCTGGGACCTGGAAATCGGCCGTGACATGGTTTTCACCGACCGGGGCAACAATAATTTCCGGGTCGTCGAGCCCACGCCGCGCCCGATCAACGGCGTCGCCGGCGAAATCTACCAAACCCCGCGCCTCAACGTGAACATCGTCCACTCGCGCTGCAGCGACGGGATGAGCGACCGCAGCTATCCCGACACGGTGCAGGTCACCGTCGACGGCCGCCAGTTCCGCGGCTGCGGCGCCCCGATCGCCTTCTTCGGACAGGTCGGGGAGACCGGCCAGCCCAATTATCCCGGATCGGGAGCAATGGTCCTCACCGGCACCAACTGGCGCGTCGTTGCGATCAACGGCCGCCCCACCCCGCCCAACAATTTCTACATGAACTTCCTCCCCGACCGGATCGGGGCCAAATTCGGCTGCAATTCTCTTGGCGCCGGCTACCGCGTCGCCGGCAATATCCTCAATGCCGGCGCCGTCATCGCGACCCGCATGGCCTGCCCCGACATGAGCTTCGAGAACCAGGGATCGGCCATCCTGGCCCGACCGATGAACATCGCGGGGAGCGGCAACCGCCTGGTGCTGTCCAATAACGCGGGCTCGATCGACCTGGTGCGTTCGGACCGGTAAAGCGGTTCCAAGGGACCGAAGCTTACAGTCGATGCCAAAAAATGGGGGCTGTAAGCTTTGTAAGCTTCGTCACCCTGGGCATTGAGCGCCGTTTGTTCAGATCCGATGCTGTCAAAGAGCGGCAACGTCGCTCGCAAATGAATTCCTACATTGCCAGCGAAATCGGCAATTACGCTGTCGCGTCGTCCTCATTCGAGGGCGGCGGCGGCAATATCTTGTCGTCTCCGTAGCGAGCCAGGGTCTCGACTGGGGGGACCGCTTCAATCTCTCGCGCGCCCGGTTCGATATTGAGATCGCGAAACTTGCGGGCGGTGACCAGGGATCGATTTTCAAAGCTGGCGACGAAGCTGTTGTAATTATTGACCGCCGTGGTCAGGCCGCCGCCGACCTTGCGCAAGTCGAAGGCGGCCTTGGCCAGGCGGTCATAAAGTTCCTTGCCCAATTCCCCGATCTGGCGCGCTTCCTTGGCCAGTTTTTCCTGCCGCCAAACCGCCGCGACGGTCCGGGCGATTGCGATGAGGTTGGTAGGAGTTGCCAGCAGAACGCGCTTGTCAAACGCGAAGTCCCACAGCGCCGAGTCCTGTTCCAGAGCGGCCGACAGGAAATGTTCGCCGGGGATGAACATGACGACATAGTCGGGAGCGTCAGCGAATTGCGCCCAATAGGCCTTGTTGCCGAGCGAATTGACGTGATTCTTGATGGCCTGCGCATGGGCGGCGAGGTGCAGCGCTCGCTCCGCCTCGTCGACCGCTCCGAAGGCGTCCTGATAGGCGTTCAGGCTGACCTTGGCATCGATCACCAGACTCTGCCCGCCCGGCACCCGAACGATGACGTCGGGGCGCAGCCGCCCACCATCCTCGCTGTCGCGGCTGACCTCGGTGGCGAAGTCGGCATGTTCGGACAGGCCACAGCTTTCGAGCACGTTGCGAAGCTGCTGCTCGCCCCAGCGTCCGCGAGCCTTGGGCGCGTTGCGCAGGGCATTGACCAGCTTGGCGGCCTCGGCGGACACCCGCTCGGTGCCGCTCTTCATCGCCTCGATATGGCCGGTGAGGAGACCGAAGGCGTCCTTGCGCTCATTTTCGACCTTGGTCACCGTCTCCTCATATTTCTGCAGCCGCTCATGAACCGGCTGCAGCAAGGCTTTCAAATTGCTGCCCGATGTCGCTTCCAATTCCTTGAAGCGCTGCTCGGCGCGTTCCAGAAATTGTTTCTGCGCGCTTTCGAGCAGCTTGCCGCCGACTTCTGCGAACTGGGCCGTCAGGACCTCCTTGGCGGCGGTCAGCTCGGCCAGCCGTTCCTCGAAGGCCCGGTCGCGCGCCTCTTGCCCGGCAACAAGGGCCGCGTGAATGCTCGCCAGTTCGCCATGTTCCCGGCGCAGTGAATTGAGCGTCACCGCGTGGGCGTCCCGCTCCTCCCGCACCCCATCAAGCTGAAGGCGAAGCGAGTCGGCCACGCCCTGTCCCGCCGCCGCGGACCGCGATCCGACCAGCCAGCCGAGCAGCGCACCAACCGCCAGCCCAACCAGCAGCATCGCGATGAGATTGGCGTCCAACGGGCCCTCCTGATGCGGAACGAAATGCGAACTTATGGGCATTTGGCCGATGGCTCAAGCCCGCAATCACATGATCATCGGCAAATCCTCGGCTGTTCATCATCGTCTTTTGGGGCTGGCCAGCCGCAGCATGCGAGCAAGACCGGGCCCTGACCTTCCCCGATCGCCCGGCCGCCTGAAGAGGAGACGATCATGAACCATTTCGTGCCACAGCATAGGACCCTGACCTTCATCGGCATTTCGCTATTGGCGGGGAGCGCCGCCCTCGCACTGCCGGCATTCGGCGAGTGGAATGCGCCGCAAAGCATCGAAGCCCTGTCCGGCTCGTCGGACAATATCAATTCGGCTGCCGTCGACGGCTGCGCGAGCCTGTCGGCGGACGGGTTAATGCTTGCTTTCAACAGCAACCGCACCGGAAACTTCGACATTTACATCGCCAGACGCGGCAGCACGTCCGAAGGTTTCGGAGAGCCCGAACGGCTTCCAGCGCCAGTCAACGGCCCGGCTACCGATAACTGCCCAACATTATTGCACGGCAAGCGGATGATTTTCACCAGCAGCCGGGATGACTTCCAGGGTGACCTCTACCTGACCCGCCTGGGCCCCAAGGGATGGTCGGCGCCGGAGCGCTTTGGCCCGAACATCAACCAGCCAGGCATCCAGGACGAGGTTGCCGCCGTCTATGAGGACGATCAAGGTCGCCAGGTAATGCTCTGGTCTCGCCGCAACGGGGCCAATCCGGGCGACATATTCCAAAGCGTCGATGGCGGACCGGCAAGCCTGGTCCAGGGCGGCGTCAACAGTTCGGCCGGCGACAACCGGCCAAGCGTTACCCACGACGGCAAGACAATCTTCTGGGATTCGTCCAGAGGAGCCGATCCGGCCACTCCCGACCTTTGGTATGCGACACGATCGAGCACCGATGACATTTGGGGTACCGCCCAGCGCCTTGACTCGCTCAATGCGGCAAATGCGTTCGATGCCCGCCCGTTCGTCAGTTGGGACGGGAGAACTCTGATCTTTTCGTCATCGCGCCCCGGAGGGACGTCGCCGGCGCCCGATATCTATTTCACCACTCGATAACGGTTGTCAGCGGGGGCTGAGCGCCACCCTCGCCTTCGGGCGGGGGTGGCGGAACCGATCGGGACGTGCTTCGCTCTCCAGCGAGCAAAGGGAGAGCCTATGTCCATTCGCAAGATGATCGCACTTCACCCCAAGGATCAGAACAACCAGGCCCTGGCCGACGCGGTGCATCACCTCATGTATTGCTCGAAAATGTGCCTTTCCTGTGCCGACGCCTGCATGGCCGAGCCGATGGACATGACGCAGTGCGTCCGCCTGTGCCTCGATTGTTCCGACATTTGCGAGGTGACCGCTCGGCTGGGAGCGCGACGCACGGGTGATGACCAGCCGATGCTGCGCGAGCTGCTCGAGGTCTGCGCGCGCATGTGCGAGCAATGCGCGGCGGAGTGCGAACGGCATGAGCATGAGCATTGCAAGCTGTGTGCCCAGATCTGCCGCGAATGCGCCAGCGATTGCGCGAATGCGGCGGCCAGCCTGGCCTAAACGGGCGCGCCAAGGCTGAATTGCAAATAGACCGTATCGAGACGGCGTCCAAACTTCATTCCCACGTTGCGAAGGCGACCTCGTTCGACGAAGCCGCATTTGACGTGCAGCGCGATCGAAGCTGGCTCGGCGCCGCCGACGACGCCGATCATCTCGTCGAAGCCGGCCTCACGCGCCGCCCGCTGCAGGGCCGGGAGAAGCTTCGACCCGATTCCCTCACCGAGGTGATCGGGCGCGATATAGATGCTGTTCTCGCATGTGCGGAGATAGGCAGGCCGGTCGCGGAACTGAGTGGCATAGGCGTAGCCTGCCACCTGGCCATCGCACTCGGCGATGAGAAACGGCCATTTTCGGCCGAGCACTCGCTTAATCTTGGCCGTCCACTGCCCCTCGTCGGGGGCGACGGTGTCGAACGATGCGGTGCCGTGGAGGACGTGATGCCGATAGATGTCGGCAACCGACGCGCCATCGGAAGGGGTAGCGGCTCGGATGAGAAAGTCGCTCATGGCTGGCGAAGCTTAGCCGCTTGGCGCCACCTGCCCGCAAGGTGAAGTATTGACGGCGTCAGGCGGCGTGAAGAGCCCGCTCTTTCCGAACCTTGGCGAGCTTTTTCAGCACCATGTCGCGTTTCAGCTTCGACAGATGGTCGATGAACAGCACGCCCTCGAGATGGTCCATCTCATGCTGCAGGCAGATGGCCAGCAGCCCGTCCAAATCCTCTTCGTGGCTCTCGCCCTGCTCGTCCAGCCAGCGGGCGCGAATACGGTCGGGACGCATCACCTCGGCATATTGGTCGGGGACCGAGAGGCAGCCTTCGAGATAGGGAACCTCATGATCGGAATGAGAGAGAATCTCGGGATTTACGAAAACCCGAGGTTCCTTCACCGGCTTGCTCTCGGGATCGTCCGGGTCTTCCGGCTCCTGCAGGTCCATGACCAGCAGCCGCTTGGGCACGCCGACCTGGACCGCGGCAAGGCCGATCCCGGGCGCCTCGTACATCGTTTCGAACATATCGGCGATCAGGGCGCGCAGCTCGTCGTCCACCTTTTCGACGGGAGTCGAGATTTGGCGGAGCATGGGGTCGGGCGTTTCGTAGATGCGCAATAAAGCCATGAGGGCGATTTAGTCTTTCAGGGCAACGGGTTCAAGCGACCGGGCGACGCGCCCTCAAGGCCTGCGCAAGCGTCCCTTCGTCGAGATAGTCGAGTTCACCGCCGACCGGAAGGCCGTGCGCCAACTGCGTGAGACGAATGGGAAATTTTTCGAGGCGCTCGGCCAGATAATGAGCGGTGATCTGCCCCTCGAGCGTGGCGTTCATTGCCAGCACCACCTCGTCGATCCCCCCAGCGCCCACTCGCGCCAGGAGCTTGTCGATCGACAAATCCTCCGGACGGATGCCCTCCAGCGCCGACAGCCGTCCGCCAAGAACGTGAAAGCGTCCGGGAAACAGACGCGATCGATCGAGCGCCCACAAGTCGGCGACCTCCTCTACGATGCACAGCAGCCGATTGTCCCGGCGCGCATCGCGACAGATGCTGCACGGATCGCTGGTGTCGACATTGCCGCAGGTCGAACAGGTCGACAGTGTTTCCGAAACGCCCTTCAACGCGGCCAGCAGCGGCTCCAGCGCCGCCTCGCGCTTCTTCATGAGGTGAAGCACCGCGCGGCGCGCCGAACGCGGCCCGAGCCCCGGCAAACGCGCCAGCGCCTGGGTCAATGCTTCGATCTGCTGCGAGGCCATGGATGCGACATAGGGGGCGCTTGGCGGCGGGCGCAAGCCGCGCCATAGGCATATCCCATGCGGATCATCTTCATGGGCAGCCCGGAGTTCGCCGTGCCGACGCTCGATGCGCTGGTCGAGGCCGGTCATGAGGTCGTGGCCGCCTATACCCAGCCACCGCGCCCCGCGGGACGCGGCAAAGCTGAACGGCCGACGGCAGTCGAGTTGCGCGCCCGGGAGCTGGGGATCGAGGTGCGAAGCCCCAAGTCGCTGCGCGGCGAGGCCGAGCAGAGGGCGTTCGCCAAGCTGGAGGCCGATGTGGCGGTCGTCGCGGCCTATGGCCTAATCCTGCCCCAGCCGATCCTCGACGCACCTAAGCAGGGATGTCTCAACGTCCACGCTTCGCTCCTGCCGCGCTGGCGTGGCGCGGCGCCGGTGCAGCGGGCGATCATGGCCGGCGACGAAGTGACCGGAGTCACGATCATGCGGATGGAGGCTGGGCTCGATACGGGGCCGATGCTGCTGAAGCGCGCGGTCGAGATCGACGACAAGAACGCGGCGCAACTCATGGAGGAATTGGCTAAACTCGGAGGATCGATGATGGTCGAGCTATTGGTCGATCTGCCCTCGTTCGAGCCTATCCCCCAGCCCGAAGAGGGGATCACCTACGCCTCCAAAATCGGCAAGGAAGAAGCGCGGATCGACTGGCATCGACCGAGCCGCGACCTGATCCGCCATGTTCAGGCCCTTGCCCCCTTTCCCGGCGCCTGGTTCGAGATCCGCGGCGAGCGGATCAAGCTGCTTGCCGCCGAGGAGGCCACGGGCAGCGGAAAACCGGGCGAGACGCTCGACGATCATCTGACGATTGCGTGCGGAGCGGGTGCCCTGCGCACAACCCTCCTGCAGCGCGCCGGGCGGTCAGCGATGCCGGCTGACGAGTTGCTGCGCGGGTTCGCCATCCCTGGAGGAACGCAGCTTTCATGACGCGCTGGCGCCTCACGGTGGAATATGATGGCGGGCCGTTCGTGGGTTGGCAGCGGCAGGACAATGGGCCGTCGGTGCAGCAGACGCTGGAGACGGCGCTGCATCGGATGACTGGGGAAATGGCGGCGTTCCATGCCGCCGGGCGGACCGATGCCGGGGTCCATGCCCTGGCGATGAGCGCGCATGCCGACGTGGTGAAGCATCTGACCGAGCACCGGCTGCGCGAGGGGCTGAACGCGCTGGTACGACCGTCACCCGTCAGCATCACCGCGGTCGAGCCGGTCGCCGACGACTGGCACGCGCGATTTTCCTGTATCGGGCGGCGCTACCTCTATCGAATCCTGAACCGACGGGCTCCGCCCGCGCTGGACAAGGGGAAGGTGTGGCACATGACGGCGGAGTTGGACGCAGTAGCCATGGCAGAGGGTGCGACGCACCTGGTTGGCCATCACGACTTCACGACCTTCCGATCGGTCCACTGCCAGTCGCAGAGCCCGGTAAAGACGCTCGACAGTCTGGAAGTCGAGCGGGCCGGTGATGAAATCCACATTCGGGCGGCGGCGCGAAGCTTCCTTCACCACCAGGTGCGATCGATGGTCGGCTGCCTCGCGCTGGTCGGGCGCGGGCTGTGGACGCCGGATGATATTCGTTTGGCACTGGAAGCCAAGGATCGCGCCGCATTGGGCCTCAACGCGCCGCCCGAGGGTCTCTATTTCGTAGAGGCGATTTATCCCTAGATCAGCAATTCCCGAGCCATTGGCTGGCTGAGGAATGCTGTCGGGCTCGCGCTGAGCCCATAGGCGCCAGCACAGAAGATCGCGACCAGGTCGCCTACCTCGGCACGCGGGAGCAGCGCTTCGTCGGCGAGCAGGTCAAGCGGGGTGCAGAGGCAGCCTACGACCGTGACTTCCTCATTGGGCTCGGCGCCGAAGCGGGTGGCGATGGCCACGGGGTAGTTGCGGCGGAGGAGCTGGCCGAAATTGCCCGAGGCGGCGAGCTGGTGATGAAGGCCGCCGTCGGTGACCAGGAAGGTGCGACCCCGGCTTTCCTTGCGGTCGACGATGCGGGTCAGATAGACCCCTGCCTCCCCCACCAGCCAGCGGCCAAGCTCGATCGCGAATTTCGAGTCAGCGAGGATTTTTGGACGTTCCGCCAATATCTTGGCCAATGCCGTTCCCACCGTTTCGATATCGAGTGGCTCATCCTTGGCGAAATAAGGGATGCCGAATCCGCCCCCGAGGTTGACGTGCGGCGGGACCTGGCCCGCTTCCTCGCAAATCGCGGCGGCAAGCGAGATGGTTTCGGTTTGAAGGTCGATCAGGGCATCGGCATGAAGCGCCTGGCTTCCCGCGAAAATGTGCAGGCCCCGCCAGTCGGCCCCCGATTTCACGATCTGTCGGATCAACGCCGGGGCGCGGTCGTGGTCGATCCCGAATGGGCTCGGCAGGCCACCCATCTTCTGGCCCGACCCCTTGAGGCCGAAGGGCGGATTCACTCGCACCGCAAGCTTGGCGGTCAATCCCTCTCGCTCGCACAGGGCCAGCGCGCGCTCGGCCTCGCCCTCGCTTTCGAGATTGATGGTGACCCCCGCGCGGATCGCGGTTTCGAGTTCCTGATCGCGCTTGCCAGGGCCAGCGAAGCTGATCGGCAGGCCGAGATGCGCGACGCGGCCCAACTCGCCAGCCGAGGCGACATCGAAGCCGTCGACCATTTGAGCAATCGCTTCGAGCAACGGCGCGTAAGGATTTGCTTTCACGGCATAATGAAGCGCCACTTCGTCCGGAAAGGCAGATCGGAACCGGGCGACCTGATCGGCGATGCGGCGGGTGTCGTAGACAAATAGGGGCGTTCCCCGCGCTTCCCCGACCAGCGCTTCGACACTCCATCCGCCAATCAGCAGATGGCCTTCCGAATCGCTTTCAAAACCAGGCGGAATCGGACCGAGCGCCTTCACGCGATTTCCCTCTTGAGCGCGGTGCGGTCGAGCTTGCCATTCGGCCCGGCGGGCAGCCTGTCTTTCCACACAATTCGCGCCGGCTGCATGTGCGGCGGCAGTTCACGGCGCAAATATGCCTGGAGCTGCTGTTCGGCCCCCTCGCCCCTGGCCACCGCCACCAGCACGATCGCCTGGCCTAGCCTGTCATCCGCGACGCCGAACGCGGCGGCATCGCGAACCGCGCCGCTGGCAAGCGCCGCCTCCTCGATCTCGGTCGGGCTGATGCGGTTGCCGCTGACCTTGATCATTGCGTCATCACGGCCGCGGAAGCGGAGCAGGTCGTCATTGCCCTTCACGACCGTATCGCCCGACCAGACTTCCTTGCCATTTAAGCCGCCGCGAAAGCGCTCGGCGGTCCGTTCGGGGTCGTTCCAATAGCCCTGCGCCACCAGTGGCCCGCCGTGGACCAGCTCGCCTTCCTCGCCGAGCGCTGCTTCGCCGCCATCGGGGCGGACGATACGCAGATCGGCAAAGGGAATGGCGGCGCCGACGCTGTCCGGGTGATCGTAGACCAGATCAGGGTCGAGACTTGAGGAGCGGAAAGCTTCGGTAAGGCCGTACATGAGGTGCAGCTTCGCCCGTGGAAACAGGGCGCGCAAGCGGCGGACGAGCGGCTCGGGAAGATGGCCGCCGCTGTTGGTCAGGGTGCGAAGCGACGCACCAGCGGTTCCCCAATCCTGCTCGGCAAGTTGAAGCCACAGCGGGGGCACGCCCGCAAGCACCGTGACGTCATGACGTCCGACCGCCCGAACCACGTCCTTGGGCAGGAGATAATCGAAGCCGATCGCGCAGCCGCCCGCCGCCCAGGTGGAAAGCAGCTGGCTCTGGCCATAATCGAAGGCGAGCGGCAGGACGCACAACGTCCGATCGTCCGCCGACAGGTGAAGATAATAGGCCACGCTGATCGCGCCGAGCCAGAGGTTTGAATGGCTGAGCATCACGCCCTTCGGCCGGCCGGTCGAACCGGAAGTGTAGAGCAGCGCGACGAGGTCGTCGGGGTCGTGGGATGAAGCCGGCAGGGCCGGCGGGGGCGCGAGCCATGCCTCGAGCGGCACTGGCCGTGCCTCGGCCAGATCCCCCGCCTCGAGCGACCGGAGCCGCGCATCATTGGCGATCAGTAGCCGAGCGCCGCTGTCGCCGAGGATGTGCGCCGCCTGGGCGCGCCGAAGCACCGGATTGATCGGCACATGCACCAGCCCCGCCCGCGCCGCGGCGAGGGGCAGGACGCAGGCGAGCATGGTCTTGCCCATCCAGCTGGCAATGCGGTCGCCCGGCTTCAGCCCCTGGGCGAGCAAATGCGCCGCGTTGCGCCCGACTGCATCGTCGAGCTCGGCGTAGGTCAGGCTGGCTTCGCCTACGGTCAACGCGACCGCCTCGCTCGCGCCGCGAAGCGCGAGATGATCGAGCGGATAGGGTGTTGGATCAGGCGTCATCAAAGTCCGTCATTGCGAGGAGCGGAGCGACGAAGCAATCCAGCAAGACAAGAAATTGGCTTGCTTCGCTTCGCTCGGCATGACGGCATCGGGCGCAAGGCTTGCCTCGCCCGCGGCCTTTGCCTAGGGGCGCGGGCGGAATGCTGGAGGGGGACGGAAACTTGGCATTGGACGATCGCGAAGAAGTGGACGCGACAGTGCGCTCCCTGCTGGTGGACGTGCTCGGCCTGGCCAAGTCGCGCGTCGCCAGCTTCGATGACCAAACCGAATTGTTCGGCGCACTTCCCGAATTCAACTCCATGGCGGTCGCGACCCTGCTGACCGAGATGGAGGAACGGCTCGGAATCCTGATCGAGGATGACGATGTCGAGGCCGAGGATTTGATGACGTTCGGACGCTTGCTGAGCCTCGCCAAACGACTGGCGCTGACTTAGGCGACCTCTAATGACCGCTTTCGACCCAAAGCGGACGTTAGAGCTCTGCCGCATTGTCGACAGATGGAGGATGCGAACGCCGCGACTATTCAGGTGGGCCTGAACTCTTGGATTATCGCTGATGGTAACTACGTCGACTTCAGGGTCGGCGAAATGCGTTCGTTCGCCCTCGAATACTACAACGAACACGAACTGCGCCCTCTGCCCAAAAGCCGCGACAGGCGCCGGCACAAGCTACTGGAGCGGAGCCGTTACGCGGTGACCGGAAGGACGGTTCATCTAACACCCGAGTGGGCTGTCATCGACGTAGGAATGCCCGCCTATCGCGAACTCTACTCGTTCCCATCTCCACCAAAGCGGTTTGAAGGAGAAATCTGGCTAGGAGTGGACCCTTTCCCGTATTTCGAGAGGCGCTCAAGCGAGAGCGGCGCACCACCTCTCATCTTTGACTGGCACATCCGTCGCATCGAGGTGGAGACTGCGCCTCGCATCTTGCAAGATAACCTCTGGGTCTATGACCCAGCGCAGCTACAACTGAAGGATGTCGAGGACACCCGCGACGGTGAGGACTTCGTGCTGCACTGCGAACTCATTGCCACTCCGCCACGCCACACTTTGGCGCCGAGCTGAGCGTCCGCTTTCCACCCAAAGCGGAATTCGAGCGGCGGTTTACTCGGCCGCCTGGAGCGCTCCGAATTCCTCCGAGGCGAGGAATTTCTCCGCATCCAGCGCGGCCATGCAGCCGGTGCCGGCGGCCGTCACCGCCTGGCGGTAGATTTTGTCCATCACGTCGCCGCAGGCGAAGACGCCCTCGACGCTGGTGCGGGTGGTGCCGCTTTTCACTTCGATATAGCCGTCGCTGTCGAGCTTGAGCTTGCCGGCGAACAATTCGGTCGCCGGGCTGTGGCCGATCGCGACGAAGGCGCCCTCGACGTCGAGGCGAGTGATCGCCCCGGTCTTCACATTGCGAACGTCGAGCCCGACCAGCGCCTCGGGCATCCCCCCGCCGACGAACTCGCAGACCTCGCTGTCCCAGATGATCTTGATGTTGGGATGGGCGAATAGCCGGTCCTGGAGGATTTTCTCCGCGCGGAGCAAATCGCGGCGGTGGATCAGGGTCACATCGTGGCTGTGGTTGGTCAGATAGAGCGCTTCCTCGACCGCGGTGTTGCCGCCGCCGATCACCGCGACCTTCTTGCCGCGATAGAAGAAGCCATCGCAGGTGGCGCAGGCCGAGGCGCCCTTCCCCTTCATATGCTCTTCCGACGGAAGGCCGAGCCAGCGCGCCTGGGCGCCGGTGGCGATGACCAGCGTGTCGGCATGATATTCGGCGCCGCCATCGCCCTTCAGCACGAACGGCCGACGCGACAGGTCGACGTCCGACACATGGTCCCAGATGACCTTGGTGCCGACATGTTCGGCCTGGGCCTGCATTTCCTCCATCAGCCACGGGCCCTGGATGACATTTCGAAAGCCGGGATAGTTTTCGACGTCGGTGGTGGTGGTCAGCTGTCCGCCGGGCTGGATGCCCTGGACGACGATCGGCGAGAGGCCGGCGCGCGCGGCATAGATGGCGGCGGTATAGCCTGCCGGGCCGGAGCCGAGGACGAGCAGGCGGGTCGAAACGATGTTGGTCATGGCGACCACTTAAGGGCGGCTGTGCGCCGCCGCAATGGGCCGCCAGGGACGTTCCCCGACGAGGCTTTCGGTCAGAGCAGGAAGGTCGGCGTCGGATCGACGATCGGCGGGATCGTCCGAGTCGCCGGACACCATGCCGGGCGGGTACGCGGCTGCGCCTGTTGCGGGCGCTGCTGGGCAGACTGGGGCGGTTCTGCCTTGGAGCAGGATGGTTGCTTGGCTGGCGCACCGGCGTGCGCAGCGGCCGGCGTCAGGGCCGCCAGGGCAATTGCACCGATGATGAACTTCCCCTGCATGCCGATCATCTAGCGACTCCCGGCATGAACGGCAAATGAATCGGCAGGCCGGATCTATATCGCGGATTCGCTCCGCGACGGCGACCGCCTCAAACCAGCCGGCTCTGTTTCAGCGCGGCGCCGATGAAACCGGCGAACAACGGATGGGGATCGAATGGCCGGCTCTTGAGCTCCGGGTGGAACTGGACGCCGATGAACCAGGGGTGGTCGGGCCGCTCGACAATCTCGGGCAGCTGGCCGTCGGGCGACATACCCGAAAAGCGCAGCCCACCCTTCTCCAGCGCGTCCTTGTAGTGCGCGTTGACCTCATAGCGATGGCGGTGACGCTCGCTGATCTCGGTCTTGCCGTAGATGGAGGCGACATGGCTGTTGCCGGCCAGGTTCGCCTTGTAGGCGCCAAGCCGCATCGTCCCGCCCAAATCGGTCTGCGCCGAACGCTGCTGCAGGCCCTCCTCGCTCATCCACTCGGTAATGAGCCCGACCACCGGCTCGCTGGTCTCGCCAAATTCGGTGGTCGAGGCATCGCCGATGCCGGCGGTGTTCCGGGCACCCTCGATGCAGGCCATCTGCATCCCCAGGCAGATGCCGAAGAAGGGCACTTCGCGTTCCCGGGCGAACCTGACCGAGGCGATCTTGCCCTCGCTGCCGCGCTCGCCGAAGCCGCCGGGGACAAGAATTCCGTGAAGCGGCTCCAGCTCGGTGGCGAGGTCGGCGTCCTCCTTCTCGAACAGCTCGGCGTCGAGCCAGCGGATATTGACCTTGATGCGGTTGGCGATGCCGCCGTGAACCAGCGCCTCGCGCAAGCTTTTGTAGGCATCGGGAAGCCCGACATATTTGCCGACGACGCCGATCGTCACCTCTCCCTCGGGGTGGTCGACACGGTCCATGATATCGCCCCAGCGGGCCAGGTCCGGGTCGGGCGCGTCGGTGATCCCAAAGACCCGCAAGACCTCATCATCGAGCCCTTCGCCATGATATTGAAGCGGGACATCGTAGATCGAGCGCGCATCGAGCGCCTGGATCACGGCCGACTGAGGAACATTGCAGAACAGGGCGATCTTGGCCCGCTCGCCCTCCGGAATCGGGCGGTCGGCGCGGCACAGGAGAATATCAGGCTGAATACCGTAGCTGGTCAGTTCGCGGACGCTGTGCTGGGTCGGCTTGGTTTTCAGCTCACCCGCGGCCGCGATGTAGGGCACCAGCGTGGTGTGAACGAATACGCAGCGGTCGCGGCCCAGGTCGTTCCTGAGCTGCCGGATCGCCTCGACGAACGGCAGGCTTTCGATATCGCCGACTGTCCCGCCAATCTCGCAGATGACGAAATCGAGTCCGTCGGTCTCGGCCAGTGCGAATTCCTTGATGGCGTTGGTGACGTGCGGGATAACCTGCACCGTCGCGCCGAGATAATCGCCGCGCCGTTCCCTGGCGATGATGTCGCGGTAGATGCGCCCGGAAGTGATATTATCGGACTGGCGGGCGGACACGCCGGTGAAGCGCTCATAGTGGCCAAGGTCGAGATCGGTCTCCGCCCCGTCGTCGGTCACATAGACCTCGCCGTGCTGATAGGGCGACATCGTGCCCGGATCGACGTTCAGATAGGGGTCGAACTTCCGGATCCGGGCCGAATAGCCGCGCGCCTGGAGAAGCGCCCCGAGTGAGGCAGCCAGAAGACCCTTGCCAAGCGAAGAGACCACGCCGCCGGTGATGAAAATATACCGCGCCATGGGAGTCGGGCCTTAGGGACAAGCGCCCGCCGCTGGCAAGCGCTGGAATCAAATCAGTCGAAAAAACTGTGCTTTATTGGGCCAGCGGGACCGCAGGAACGGGTTCATTGCCGGCCCGGGGCCGTGGCCGGAGCCGCGGGCTGGAACGGTTGTTCCTTGGCCAGCGTCGTGTCGACCGTCGCCAATTCGCGGCCGACGCCGGCGATCGCGGCCAGAACGATCGACAGGATGATGAAGATCGCGCCGAGGATGGCGGTGGCGCGGGTCAGGAAATCCGCCGCTCCGCGAGCGGTCATCAGACCCGCCGACGAGCCGCCAACGCCGAGCCCGCCTCCTTCCGAACGCTGCATCAGGATGACGGCGACCAGCGAAGCCGCAACGATCGTCTGGACGATAAGCAGGAAGGTGAACATGGGCGTGAAAGACCTGACTGAGATGGATTGCCGCAGCCTTTAGCCAGCACGCGTACAAAACTCAACGCGCGCTGGCCCGGCTTGCGTTCGAAACCTAGCTGGCTTCGGGCGCCGTGGCGGTAACCTGCGCCTCAAGCTGCTCGGCGGTCAGGCCGATAACGGCCCCGGCGGCGCTCCCGACAATCCCGGCGCGCGGGATGCGGACCTTGTTGCCCGAGGCGAGCTTGATCGTCACGAACTCGGTGTCGATGGCGTCGATCGTACCGACCGCGACGCCGCCGGTCCCCTTGACCTCTGCTCCGACCGCAAGCGAGGCTTCGGCCGCCGCCTTGTCCTGTTCAACGGCGGCGTCGAGTTCGGCCTGGGTCATGCCGACGAGCAGCTTGCCATTGTTGGGCGTGAAACTCGATTTCGAGAGATTGGCGTCAAGACGGTCGGTTCGGACCGTGACGATATCGCCATTGACCGCGGTTACGGTGCCGACCGCACCGCCCTTGGCATCGGTGACGACGGTCCCGACCGCAAATGCATTGGCCTGGGCCGCGGGCGCAGGGGCCGCTTGCCCGAACGCCGGAGCAACCGGGGCGGCGATGAGGAGAAACGAGGCAAGACGAATTATACGACGCTGCATGATAGCCTTTCCCATTGATTGAATTGAATTTTCATAGCCTATCGAGGCTTAGTGGCAAGTGAATGATGGTCAGGCGGCGGCCGCCGCGTCAACGATCGGCAGGAAATCCGCCGATTTTAGGCTAGCTCCGCCGACAAGGGCGCCGTCGACGTCGGCAACCCCGAATATCTCCGCGGCGTTCGACCCCTTGACCGAGCCGCCATATAGGATGCGCACTTCCCGTCCGGCTTCACCATAAGCGGCGACCAATCGCTCGCGGAGCGCGGCGTGCATTTCGCCTATGTCGCCAACCGACGGCACCTTGCCGGTCCCAATCGCCCAGATCGGTTCATAGGCAATCGAAAGACGCTCAGGTACGCCCGCCGCTGCGGCATCTCCTTGCGGCAACGAGGCATCCAGCTGGGCCGACACGGTTGCAACGGCATCGCCAGCCTCGCGGATGGCATCGCTCTCGCCCACGCACAGGATTACGCCGAGCCCGGCGGCCAGCGCCAACTCCGCCTTGGCCTTAACATCGCCGTCGGTTTCCCGCTGCGCCTCGCGCCGCTCGCTATGGCCGACGATGGTGAGCCGGGCGCCGGCGTCGACCAGCATCGCAGTCGATACGCAGCCGGTGTGGGCGCCCTTGTCGGCGGGATGGACATCCTGACCACCGATCCAAAAGCCGGGCGAGGCGCACACGGCGCGCTCGATCAAGGTCGCCGGAACGCACAGGGCGACATCGACATCGATCGTCTCCGCCGCGATGGAAATGACCGTGACCTGGCCCAGGTCGGCGGCGACCCCGTGCATCTTCCAATTGCCCGCCACCAGCTTTCGCCGTTCCATTCCCCGTTCCCTCCTTTGAGATGTGTGCCGCCTAGCAATCACTGCCCGCCGCGCCAAGCCGTTGAACCTTCCTCTTCCCGCCCCTAAAGCAGCGCTTCCTCATTGGTCGAACGAGATCCGTAACCTCATGCTTTCCGCTTTTCGCAGCCTGTCCAAATCCGCCCTTGGAACGGCCATCATGGTGTTGTTCCTGCTGGCGATCCTGGCCTCCTTCGCCATTGCCGACATCGGCAGCGTCAGAAGCGGAGGGCTCGGGCTCGGCAGCGACACGCTCGTCCGGACCGGCGACGAGCGGATCACCAACCGCGATCTCGATTCGGCGATGCGCCGGGTGCTCGAACAGGAACGGCAGCAGAACCCCGAAGCCACCTATTCCACCATCGCCGGAAAGTTCGGCGCCATCATCAATTCGCTGATAGACGAACGATCGCTACTCGCCTTTGCCAGCGATCATGGTTTCATGCTGTCGAAGCGACTGATTGACGCCGAAATCGCCAATCTGCCGCAGACTCGAGGGCTGGACGGCAAGTTCAGCCAGCAGGCCTATGCCGCCTTCCTTCAGCAGCAACAGATGACCGACGCGGACCTCAGGCGGCTGCTTCAGGTTGCGCTGACGCAACGTCTCGTCCTTGCCCCGGCCGTGGTCGATGCAAGGGTGCCAATCGGCGTGGCGCGGCCCTATGCGAGCATGCTGCTGGAGCAGCGCGAGGGACAGGTTGCACTGGTCCCCGCCGAAGCGTTCCGGGGCGGGCTGAATCCTTCGGACGGCGATCTGCAGGCTTTCTACGCACAGCGGCGCCAGAGCTACATGGTTCCGGAGCAGCGAGTGCTCCGGATCGCCAAGATCGGAACCGACGCGGCCGGCGCGAAGCCGAGCGAGGCCGAGATTTCCGCTTACTATCAGGCCAACCAGTCGACTTACGGGGGCAGTGAGACACGCGTCATCAGCCAGGCCGTGATCCAGGACAAGGGCGCGGCCGACGCGGTCGCCCGTCGCGCCCGGTCAGGTGCGAACTTCGTCGCCGCCGCCGCGCCCGCCGGCCTGTCGGCGCAGGACATCAGCGTCGGCCCGCAGACCCAGGCCGAATTCGAGGGCCTTGCCGGGGATGCCGTCGCGAAAGCCGCCTTCGCGGCCGCCAAGGGCAGCATCGTGGGGCCAATCCGCTCCGACCTAGGCTGGCACGTCATCAAGATCGACGAAGTGCGCGCCGCCTCGGGCCGGAGCCTGGCGCAGGCGCACGACGAGATTGCCAAGCTGCTGACGGCCAACAAGGGCAAGGAGGCGGTGACCAACATCGTTACGAAGGTCGAGGACCAGATCGACGGCGGAGCGAGCTTCGCCGAAGCCGTGGCCGCCGCGAAGCTGCCTGTTACAACGACCCCCGCCATCACCGGGTCGGGCGCGTCGCTGAGCGATGGCGCCTACCGCCTGCCGGCCGAACTGGCCCCTGCGCTCAAGGCCGGGTTCGCGATGGCGGCCGACGACGATCCTGAAGTCGTCACTCTTCCCGATGAAGCCGGCTATGCGGTGGTGGCGGTCGATCGCATCGCCGAGGCCGCGCCCGCGCCGCTTGCGACCATTCGCGAGAAAGTTCGCGAGGACTGGATCATGAACAAGGCCCGCGCCCGCGCCCGCGCCGTGGCGTCAGACATCGCCGCCAAAATCGCGCGCGGCATGGCGTTCGACAAGGCGGTTGGGGAAGCCGGCGTTGCCTTACCGGCGCCGGAAGCCATCTCGGCCCGCCGAATCCAAATTTCCCAGGCCAATCCGGACACGGTCGCGCCGCTCAAGATGCTGTTCTCGCTGGCCCAGGGGAAAAGCCGCCTGGTAGCCGACCCCCAGGGTCGGGCATTCTTCATCGTCAAGACAAACAAGATCGTGCCCGGCAACGCCCTGTCGAACCCGGCGCTGATCGCGCAAACGCAGACCGCCTTTCAGCAAACCGCGACCGACGAGCTCGCCTCGGAACTGGTTGCGGCGATGAAGGCCGATCAGGGCGTGGACCGCAACGACAAGGCGATCGCAGCAGCCAGGCAGCGCATCACCGGCGGCGGCAACTGATCGGCGGGCCGGTCGCTTGCCATGACCGCGCCCCAAATCCTTGTCCTTGATAATGTCGACAGCTTCACCTTCATGCTGGTCGACTACCTCATGTTCCTCGGAGCCGACGTTCACGTCGAACGGAACAACGCGCTCACAGTCGAGGAAGTTTTCCATTTGCGGCCGGACGGAATTCTCATTTCGCCAGGGCCGGGAACGCCCGAAGATGCCGGCATTTCGGTCGCACTGGCCCGCCGCTGCATCGAACGCCGCCATCCGCTTCTCGGCGTCTGCCTTGGTCATCAGGCGATCGCGCTGGCCTGTGGATCGAATGTCGAGCGAACCTATCCCGTCCACGGCAAGGTCGCATCGGTGCGCCATGACGGGAGCGGGCTGTTCACCAGCCTGCCTTCACCGTTTTCGGCGACACGCTATCACTCGCTCGCGGTCAGCGACCCGCGCCCGCCACTGATCGCCAACGCCTGGAGCGAGGATGGCACGGTGATGGCGATGCGTCACCGCGAAGCGCCGGTTCATGGAGTTCAGTTCCATCCGGAAAGCGTTGCCTCCGAGAAGGGAAAAGCCTTGCTGCTGGCGTTTATCCTCCAATCTCATGCGCCCGCTTGACGAAAGCCGTTTCGTTTCCTACACGTTCTCCGTTCGTTCCTATACGGAGAGGCCGATGCTCACCGCCAAACAGCATGAGTTGTTGAATTTCATTCACGACCGTCTGGCAGCGACCGGCGTGTCGCCCAGCTTCGACGAGATGCGTGAGGCGCTCGACCTCAAATCCAAGTCGGGTGTTCACCGGCTGATCTCGGCGCTGGAGGAGCGGCAGTTCATCCGCCGCCTGCCCAATCGCGCCAGGGCGCTTGAAGTCGTTCGGATGCCCGAAATTTCCGCTCCGGCGGCCGGCGCGGTGCGTCCGGTGATTCCGACCGCCGCGAACGACACGATTGAGATTCCCATGCATGGGCGGATCGCTGCAGGCACTCCGATCGAGGCGCTGCAAGGCACCGAAGGCTTTGCGGTACCGGCCGCGCTGCTCGGGCCGGGCGAACATTATGCGCTCGAGGTGTCGGGCGATTCGATGGTCGACGAGGGAATCCTTGACGGCGATTATGCGCTCATTCGCAAGGCCGACACGGCTCGCGACGGAGAAATTGTGGTGGCGTTGATCGACGAGGCGGAGGCTACTCTCAAGACGTTCCGGCGCGAAGGCTCGATGATCCGTCTCGACCCCGCCAACCGCCATTATGAGGCACAGCGCTATCGCCCCGACCAGATCACCATCCAAGGCCGCCTGGCCGGCCTGATCCGGCGCTATTAGGCTGGCCATGGCACGGATCGATTATGTCGAATTGCCCAGCGCAACCGCGCATGAGCTGACCAGGGGCTTTTACGCCAAGGCGTTTGGCTGGAAGTTCACCGATTATGGGCCGGATTATTCGGCGACCACGACGGGCGATGTCGATGTCGGACTCAATGGGCATCCGGACGAAGCGCTGTCGGCGCCTCTACCGGTCATTCGCGTGGACGATCTCGAACAGGCATATGACGCGGTGGTGAAGGCCAGTGGCACCATCGCCAAGGCCATCTTCAGTTTTCCCGGCGGCCGCCGATTTCATTTCATCGATCCGTCGGGAAGCGAGCTGGCGGTTTGGAGCGACCATTAAGGATCGGTTCTTCCCGGCCAGCCCAGGGATGATCGCCCAGCCGGCCTGAGACGCTGCTGACGCTCGGCTCCGCTCCCAAGCTGATGGCCAAGCCGCCGCTTTCCTCCAACGCCCGACGGTCGAGCTTGAGCCAGCGTGGCACGCATCCCCGCGGGAGGCGCCGGTCGGCGACGACAATATCCGCGTCGGCGCATGCCTTGGTGAGAATTTTCCAATCGATCCGCTCCCGGCTGCGAATGGCAAGCAAGCGCCATGCGCGCGCCCCTTCGGCCAAATCGGCGACGCAGGCATCACGGCTGCAGCGGGCGAACCGTTGCTCTTCGAGATTGGCCGGGTCGCCGTCATAGGCCGAAGCCTCGCTCATCAGGTCGCGGACAAAATCTCCGGTTCGGCTGCGCAGCAGGACGGGCACGCCATCTTCTCGCACCACGGCGAGATGCTGACCGTCTCCCGTGATCAGGATGTCCGGCACCGGGGCAAGGGCCGCGCCCACCGCGCCTACCATGAACAAGCCTACACCCCACAAACGGACACGGCTGGTCCACAGCGCAAGCCACAGAGCGCCGGCGATCATCAAGGCGAATGCCCAGCGCGGCATGGTCGGCAGCATCGCCACCGCCCCTTCCGCCGAGCCGACGCGATGCGCCAGGGCCAGCATGAGGTCGGTCGCCCATCCGGTTGCCGCCCACAATGGCGTTCCAAGGCCGATCGCGTCCAACATCAGGGCGCCCGCTTCGAGCGGCATGACGACGAAAGTCGTAAGCGGAATGGCGATCAAGTTCGCGCCGACGCTGTACAGTCCCGACCGGTGGAAATGGTAGAGCGCAATCGGCATCAGCGCGACTTCAACGGCAAGGCCGGTCAAAAGAAGTCCCAGGAAGCCGCGAAAAAAACGCATCGGCCATCCTTCCTCACGCGGCGCCAGCAGGGCGCGGATCGGTCGCCATTGGTGAAGCGCGATAATCGAAGTGACCGCCGCAAAGCTCATCTGGAAACTGGCGCCCGCCAGGGCCTCGGGCCTGAACAGCAGCACCACCATGGCGCCGACAGCGACCAGGCGGAGGCTGATTGCTTCGCGGCCCAGTGCGATCCCGCCGAGGACGAGCACCGCCGCGATACAGGCGCGCATAGTCGGTACCTGCATGCCCGTCAGCAATGTATAGCCAATGCCAGCCGCCGCGCCGAACCCCGCGGCGACGAGCACCAGGTTGAACCGCAGCGCGAGGCGCTCGCTCAGCGCGAGCAGCTTCAGCGCCAACCACATCGCCGCGCCGACCACCGCCGCGATGTGCAGTCCGCTGACCGACAGCAAGTGGGTCAGGCCCGACCGCCGCATCGCCTCGGCGTCAGCCTCGCTCACCGCCGCCTGGTCCCCGGTCGCGAACGCCGTCGCAATTCCACCGCTGGCTCCGGGCAACTGCGAGCGGATATGGCGGCCCAGGCGGTCGCGAAGGGCGTCCAGCCCTCCGCCACCTGCAGGAGTGATAACCTCAACCGGCCCGATCGCCCTTCCGACGCCGCCAATGCCCTGAAACCAGGCGTCGCGTGCGAAATCATGGCTGCCGGGAAGCGCCATCGGTGGTGGCGGCTGAAGACGCGCTCGAAGCTTCACGATCGCTCCATCGCCTAGTCCGGCCGGCGCCCCATCCTCCGGCAACGAAACGCGGACGACTGGCGGCAGGCCGGGTGATCGTGTGGTGAGGGTCAAGCGGAGATCGCCTTTCGCCGCTCGCGTTTCGACCCTGTCGATCCGGCCGTCGATGCTCGCGATCATCGGCCGGTCAATTCGCGGCGCGGCGACGAAATCGCTTCTCCACCAAATGAGTGAGCAGCCGATAGCCATCGCCATGCCGGCGAAGACCAGCGATCGGCTCAACCGGCCATGTCCCGACGCCAGGCCAGCCGCGGCGATCCCGAATGCCAGGATGATGAAGGCCGTCCACTGCCTGGGTCCCGGCATCCACAGCCACGCCGCGATTCCGGTTCCAAAGGTCACCGTGAACCACAGCGGCAACTGGGCCCGCTCCCGTTCGAGAAAGACCTCGATCACGGAGCGGATCAGGCCGAGCCAGGCGAACGAAAAGCGTCCGGGCGCTGGTTCCGCCCGCTCATCCTCTATGTTAGGGGCGCTCACCCAGTCCATCCAGGGCCCAAGACAGAGGAAAGCGTGCCTCAGCGCAAGCGGTTACAACAATGAATAACGCAAGCAGCAAAATCGAGGGCGTCGTGACGCGCTTCGCCCCCTCGCCGACCGGCTATCTCCATATTGGCGGCGCCCGCACCGCCCTGTTCAACTGGTTGTTCGCTCGCCACCACGGCGGGAAATATCTGTTGCGCATCGAAGATACCGACAAGGCGCGCTCGACCCAGCCCGCGATCGACGCGATTCTGGACGGGCTGGGCTGGCTTGGAATCAGCGGCGATGGCGACCCATATTTCCAGTCGCAATTCGAAAAGCGCCATGCCGAAGTCGCGCACCAGCTCATCGAGCGCGGCGCCGCCTATCGCTGCTATCTGACGCCCGAGGAGCTCACCGCCCGGCGGGAAAAGGCGCAAGCCGAGCGCCGCCCCTTCCGGATCGAGAGCGAATGGCGCGACTGCACGCCGGGGCCGGAGCAGGAAAGCAAGCCGCACGTCGTTCGGATCAAGACGCCCAACGAGGGCGAGACCGCGATCGACGATTTGGTCCAGGGCCACGTCAAGGTCGCCAATGCCGAAATCGACGATTTCGTGCTTCTCCGCTCGGATGGGACACCGACCTACATGCTCGCCGTGGTGGTCGACGACCATGACATGGGCATCACCCACATCATCCGCGGCGACGATCATCTCAACAACGCCTTCCGCCAGCTGTGCATCATCCGCGCGATGGGCTGGCCGGAGCCTGCCTACGCACACATCCCGCTGATTCACGGCGCAGACGGGGCCAAGCTCAGCAAGCGGCACGGAGCGTTGGGCGTGGACAGCTACCGCGATGAAATGGGCATTTTGCCAGAGGCGCTTTCCAACTATCTGCTGCGGCTTGGCTGGGGTCATGGCGACGCCGAGATCATCAGCCAGGCTCAAGCGATCGAATGGTTCGACATCGATCATGTCGGCAAGAGTCCGTCGCGCTTCGACTTTAAAAAGCTCGAGAATCTCAACGGCCATTATATCCGCGAGGCAGACGATGCACGGCTGGCCGCGTTGATTGCGCCCAGGCTAGGGATTGGCGAAGCCGGTGTTGCGCTGCTGCTGCGCGCCATGCCGGAGTTGAAGGCCCGGGCGCACGACCTCAATCAACTGGCGGCCGGGGCGCGATTCCTGTTTGCCGAACGCCCACTGTCGATGGACGACAAGGCGGTGGCGCTCCTCACGGAAGAGGCTCGCGGGCACCTTGCCGCGACCCATGCAACGCTTTGTGCAGTTGCGAATTGGGACCATGATACGCTGGATGCTGCAGTGCGAAAGGTTGCGGAAGCGAAGGAAGTTAAGCTAGGCAAGCTTGCCCAGCCGCTCCGGGCGGCGCTGACCGGGCAAACCACGTCGCCGGGGATATTCGACGTCCTGGCTTTGCTCGGAAAAACCGAGAGCCTCGCGCGCATCGAAGATCAGATGAAAGAGCCGAATGCATGACCAAAACTGCCACTCTTGAAGCCGATGGCAACAACCATGCCTATCCCGTGCTCGAAGGCTCCGTCGGTCCCGACGTCATCGACATCCGCAAATTCTATGGCGAGTTCGGGCATGTTCACCTATGACCCCGGCTTTACGTCGACCGCCAGTTGCCAAAGTGCGATCACCTATATCGACGGCGACAAAGGCCTCCTGCTTCACCGCGGCTTCCCGATCGATCAGCTGGCCGAGCAATCGACGTTCATGGAGGTTGCCTACCTGCTGCTCCACGGCGATCTGCCGAAGCAGAAGGAACTGGACGAGTTCACCTACACGATCAGCCGCCACACCATGCTGCACGAGCAGCTGGCGACCTTCTATCGCGGATTCCGCCGCGACGCGCATCCGATGGCGATCATGTGCGGCGTGGTCGGAGCGCTAAGCGCCTTCTACCACGACAGCACTGACATCACCGACCCCAAGCAGCGGCTGATTGCTTCCCACCGGCTGATCGCCAAGATGCCGACAATCGCGGCGATGGCCTTCAAATACAGCATCGGCCAGCCGTTCCTCTATCCGGACAATAGCCTCAGCTACACCGGCAACTTCCTGCGCATGACCTTCGGCGTTCCGGCCGAGCCCTATGAGGTCAATCCAATCATCGAAAATGCGATGCGCCGCATCTTCATCCTCCACGCCGATCATGAGCAGAATGCCTCGACCTCGACCGTCCGCCTCGCCGGATCGTCGGGCGCCAACCCGTTCGCGTGCATCGCGGCTGGCATCGCCTGCCTGTGGGGCCCTGCGCATGGCGGAGCCAATGAGGCCGCGCTCAACATGCTGCGCGAAATCGGCAACGTGAAGCGCATCCCGGAATATATCGCCCGGGCAAAGGACAAAAACGATCCGTTCCGGCTGATGGGCTTCGGCCACCGCGTCTACAAGAATTACGATCCGCGCGCGAAGGTGATGCAGGCGACCGCCGAGGAGGTGCTCAAGGAGCTCAACGTCTCCGATCCGGTGCTCGACGTCGCGCGCGAGCTGGAGCAGATCGCGCTCAACGACGATTATTTCGTCGAGAAGAAGCTCTATCCGAACGTCGATTTCTATTCAGGCGTCATCCTCAACGCGATCGGCTTTCCGACCGAGATGTTCACTGCCCTGTTCGCCCTTGCCCGCACCGTCGGCTGGGTCGCGCAATGGAATGAGATGATCTCCGATCCTGAACAGAAGATCGGACGTCCGCGTCAGCTTTATGTCGGCGCGACTCAACGCGACTATGTCCCGCTGAGCGATCGTTGAAGCAAAGCCGTGCGGCATCAGGCCGCCGGCAGCACCAGTGTGAAGCGGGCGCCCTCGCCTGACGCACTGACCAGTTCGATGTCGCCGCCCATCGATTGTGCCAGGCGGCGGGAAATGGCCAGGCCAAGGCCGGTTCCGCCCGGCGCATCGCCGATCCGCTCGTAGCGTTCGAAGATGCGTTGCTGGTCGGCCTCGGCGATCCCCGCGCCTTCGTCCGCGACCGTCGCCGCGATCATCTCGCCCCGCCGCTCGATGATCACCGCGACATTGCTGTTCGGCGAGGAGTGGCGAACGGCGTTGCCCAGCAGGTTGACGAGAATCTGTACCGTGCCGCGTGATTCGCCCGTTGCGACCATCGGCCGATCCGTGCCGACCACTTCGATCGCAATTGAACGTTCGGCCGCGCGGGCCTGTACCAGTTGCACTGCTTCGTTGACCGATTGGGAGAGGTCGACGCGCGACGATTTAAGCGCTTCCTGCTCGGTCATCGTGCGGATGACGGACAGGAGGTGCCGGCCGGCGGCGGCAATATCGCCGGCATAGGCGGCATAATCGCTGCGCAGCGGCCCTTCGCTTCGATCGACGATCCGGTCGGCCGCGGCGATGATCCGGTCGAGCGGCGAGCGAAGCGCCTCATCCAGCGCCGGATCGAACATACCAACGGCGTCCGAAGCGCCGCCGCCCTCAAGCGACACCTGAATTTCATAGCCGGCGAATTTCCCGCCACCGGTTTGAATGGCCGATCCCGCAAGTGCGACCCGTTGTTCATCATCGCCGCCGCGAACCCGCGCCACCTGGTCTTCGAAATCCTGGCGGCTGCCGATCGCGGTAAGGAGCGGCATCATGCCGTCGTCGCCATCCATCAGCATGAAATAGCGCGTCAATGGCTGGCCCGCCGCCTCGGCCGGATCTATGCTCAATCGCGCCGCGAGCGCCTCCCCGATCGAGACCAGCCGCATTTCCGCATCGGTCCTGAGCGTCATGGCCGTGCCGTCGGCGCCGGATTCCGCCTCTGCGGGTTCGCTGCCGACCAGGGTCAGCCGCGGCGGGGCAGGCGGCCGCGCCTTCCATCCCTCGATGGTCAGCGTCGCTCCTTCTTCATCCGGTTCGGCCCGGACCCACAGGTCGAGGTCCTGATCGGCCGAAGCGGCGATCACGGACCTAGAGAGGGGTACGCCCAGCTTCATCGCCGAACGGACCACCGCCGCAAGCTGCGGCAAGGCAAGCGGAGCGCCAAGCATCGACCCCGCATCTTCCTGCAGTCGAAGAAGCGCCGGGTCGGCCCGGGTCAGCCGCCCCTCGCGATCCACGCGGCCCGTGACCGGGTCCATGCCGGAGGGAGCGCTAGCCACGGTCTCGTTCCAACGCGTCGCGAGCCGATCGATAGTGGGGATCGAGCCGCATCCAGCGGCGGCAGCGTTCGACCCGCTCGTCATCGATGGCGTCGAAGCCGTCGATCACGCGGTCCGCCGCAGCCTGGCCGAACATGGAGTTCGAACGCGGCCAGAATCTGCGCGGCGGTGGCCCGGTCGCAGCCGGCCAGGCGCGCAAGAAGCATTGCTTCGCCGCCGCTGAAGAAATTCCAGGCGTCGATGCCGTCTATGCCCGCCCGCCGACCGAGCAGCCCAACGAGCATCGCCGCATCGCCATCCTGGGCGAGGCGCCGCACGGTCTCGTCCCCCGCACGACCGGTCGCTTCCAAGGCGCGGGCCAGGGCGGCGACGCTTGCCTCCAGCCGCCGGCCTTCATCGTGGCGGGCGAGCAACCCCTGCGCCGCGGCACCGAGCGGCTGGTCCGCCTCGCGGTCCAACCCATCGCGCAGCGCGCCGGCCACCGCATGCACCACCGCAACGGCGTCTTCCGCCTCCATATCGTCAAATTCGATGCCAAGCCGCCCGAACCTGTCCCGCCGACGGCCGCGCGCGAGCGTCAGAGCCATCGCCGCCTCGGCCACCGCAGCATCCTCGTCGGCCACCAAGGCGGCAATCGATGCATCGGGGCCGCGGTCCATGCGTGCCGACAATTGCTGCTCGTCGGCCCGGCGAAGGAGCAGCGCGACAAGCCCGAAGCGCTCAAGCAGGCCGGCCTTGCGAAGGGTTCGATACGCGCCGTCGCGGGCCGCATCGGCCTGCGCCGCCATCAAGGGAGGAAGGCCGGCAATCAATTCGTCCGCAATGTCGATCACCAGACCGCGCAGCATGGCGGCCATGAGCGAGCGCTCTTCGTCCGTCAGCCGGCCGCTTTCATCGAGGAAAAAGTCCGCGAGAACCACGGCCAGCCGGTCCCGTCCCGCGCGCAGGCGCGCAGGCTCGGTCGGGCGGTCGGCTGCCGACGCAGCAAGCGGCCAGTCCACGGGCATCATCCCGTTGCTATAAAACAGATGGAGTTAACGCACGGTCAATTACGATCGCGATGCTCAAGGCGATGCCGCACGTGCTGCACGACGAAGAAGCTTACCGACGCATAGAGGGCGGCGAGCGCCAGATAGCCGTTCCACCAGCCGCCGGCCGCGAAGGGAATGGCCAGCCAAATCGCCGAACGACGCGAAAACAGCCATTCGCCCGCCGGGACGGCTTGGGCGGGCCGTTCCAGGCGGGCAGCCTCGGCAAAAGCGACGGCCGTCAAGGCGGACACCATGGCGCCCCAGCCCGCTCCGTGGCGCGTCTGAAACCATCCGAGCGCGAGCATCGCAAGGCCGGCCGCCGGCCATAGCAGCCGCCGGGCGGGCATCGCCGAACCAAGCGGCTTGAGCCGCAGCGTGGCTAGACGCTGCGCCACCAGGTCGAGCGGCGTCGACAGGGCAAGCAAAGCCACCGCCGCCCAACCCCAGCCGCGCGTGAAGCAAAAGGCGGCGGCGATGGTCATCACCAGCGCGGCCTGAACAAGCCATGCGGGCCTGACGCCCGTTTCCATCAGCTGCTCGGTGGCGACCTCCTCGACCATTGGCAGCAGATATTTGCTGACGACGTCCTCGCGGGCCGACCTCGACGCCACCAGAAGCCGGCGTTCGAAGCCGGTCATTGCTGCCTCGTCCGCGGCGAGAAACGGACCGCGCCCCTGTTCCGTGGAGGACGGAGCCAGCCGCGCCCCTGACTGCACCGCGCGGCGCAGCAGGGTAGATTGAAGATCCCAGTCGCCAAGCATGGCTGCCGTAGCGCCCAGCATCGCGGAATCCACCCGGGCCAATCCGGCCCAGCGATGGCTGCCGTCGATGCGCTCGAACGCCGCGTGCGCCTCATCGTCGGGGACGGTGAGGATCGTGCTGTCGGCTTCCTCGATCAGCCTGGTAAGGTCGCCCATGTCGGGCGCTATCCCATCCGCCAGCAGAATCAATTGGCTACCCGCCTCGAACCGGCTGGCGGCTTCGCTTCCCTCGCTGACGGCGACCACGGCGATTCCTTCGCCACGAAGCCGTTCGAAGGCGTCGTTGAGAGCGACCGGGACCCGTTCCACCAGCACGATCAGCGGCGAGGCGCCAGCCGCGGCGAGGCATCGCGCCTGATATTCAAGCAGGGTCCGACCAGCGAGCGGGAGCAAGGCGCGAAGCCCCCCCGCATCGTCTTCCTGATAGGCACCGATCAAGGCGCCAAGCGTCATGGCATTCCCCGGGTCAGACTGATTTCCCCCTGAACAATGCGACATAGGGCAGTCGGCGCGAACATTTCCACCCCGCAACACGCCGTTTGTCGCTTTCCACTCGTAACAAAGGTGGTAAACTCCCTGATCATGAGCATCAGCCCGCACCGCGCGCCAAGCGATCATCGCCCGTCTCTCGACGAGCACGCCATCCCCATCATCGAACATGAAGAGCTGCTCCATGAGCCGCAGTTCGATCAGACGCACTGGGTCGAAGCGCGCGACGAGCATGAGGCGGCCAGCGCCGGCGGGCGGATGGTACTTGGCTGGGCCTTGGCTCTGCTGGCCTTGCTCTGGACGGCTTATGCCGCCTGGTCGGCTGGCCGGGTGCTAGCCGATCAGCAGCTGTCCAGCCCCGCCGTTGCCCAATGGCTCGCGATCCTGGCGGGACCGCTCGCCCTGATGGGCCTGGTCTGGTTGATGTTCGGCCGAACTCGCCGCAAGGAAGCGGAAAGATTTACCCGCTCGGTCATCGCGATGCGGACCGAGGCCCGGTCGCTGCAGGACATTCTCGGCGCTCTATCGCGCCAGATTGAGGACAATCATGCGGCGCTCGGACTGATGGCCGGCAATTTGATGGGACTTGGCGACCAGGCCGCCACCCGACTCGGCGCGATCACCGGCGAGCTTAATGCGGGAGCAGGCGTCCTCGCCGAACATGGCGCAGCGCTCGATCGGGCGGCGGAAGCCGCGCGCTCCGACATCGGCATCCTGCTGTCCGACCTGCCGCAGGCTGAAGACAGCGCCCGCCGGATGGCCGAAACGCTGCGCCTGGCCGGCCGTACGGCGAGCGAGCAGGCCGCGGGCTTCGAGACCCAGGTCAATCAACTCGCTGCACAGGCCCAGCAGGCAGACACTATCGTTCATCAGGCTTCGGAGCGGCTTTTGGCCCATCTGACCCACATTGAGAGTGCGGGCGCCGCGGCGGCGCTTCGAGTATCCGACGCAGGAACCGAGACCGGCACGATGGTCGATGCGTTGCTGGCCCGATCGGCCGAAGCGCTGTCCGAAATCCGTGGTGGGATCGACACGCAGGCCGCCGCCGTCGCCGCTCTGGTCGCGCAGAGCCAGGCGGGGATCGGCCGTGCCGGGATCGACGCATCGGAATTGCTTGGCGAGCGGCTGGCCAGTGCCGGAACGGCGCTCGACGGATTGACCTCCCGGATTGCGGAGCAAGAGCGCGCATCGCAACGGCTCATGTCCGAACTCGACGTGGGCCTTGCCGCGCTCGACGAGAGATTCCTCGACCTGGCACGTTCGGGCGACGAGCGGGCCGGCCATGTCCAGACGGCGCTTGCCCGGCTCCGCTCCGAGCTCGAAACCCTCTCCACGAGCACGGCCACCCAAGATTCGACGATCGAAGGCCTGGCCGAGCGCACCGCAGCCCTTCGTCAGGGTGTCGACGATCTAGGCGTTGCCCTGCAGGGCGAAATGGCAACGACGCTGAGTGAGGCCGAAGCTGGCGCCGCTCGCCTGCTCGCCTCGGCCGAAGCCGCCCGACCGCACGTCGACTCGATGCGCGACGCAGCGATTGAAGCCGCGACGAGGATCGAAGCCGGCGCATCCAACGTCGATGCGCAGCACGAACGCCTTGCCGCGCTGATGACCTCGGTCGACCTGGGCGTTAGCCAGGCCGAGCTTCGACTGACCGAGCTGACCGCCGCGATCGTTACCGCGGGCGACGAGGCGAACCGGCTGTCGGGCGAGACGGGACCAGCCCTGGTCGCGGCCTTGGTTCAGGTGCGGGAAACCGCGAGCCATGCGGCGGACCGGGCACGCGAAGCCATCGCCAAGGTCATTCCGGAAAGCGCGAGCGAGCTCAGCAAGGCGACTCGAGCGGCATTGGAGGCCGCGGTCCGCGAAAGCGTCGAGTCCAAGCTGGTCGAACTCGACACGGTCGCAACCCGTGCGGTCGAGACAGCGCGCGAGGCTTCGGATCGCCTGACCGCGCAGATGCTGTCGATCGGCCAGAGCGCCGCCGCGCTAGAGGCCCATATCGAGCGCAGCCGTGAAGCGCAGCGCAAAGACAGCGGCGAAGAATTCGCCCGCCGGGTCTCGCTGCTGATGAACTCGATGAATTCGGCGTCGATCGACGTTCAGAAAATCCTAAGCGACGAAATCGATGACAAGGCTTGGACCAACTACCTCAAGGGCAACCGAGGCGTCTTCACGCGGCGGGCGGTAAGGCTGCTGGGCGGAACCGAGACCCGCGCGATCTCCGCGCAATATGAGGGCGATCCGGAATTCCAGGGCTCGGTCAACCGCTACGTCCACGATTTCGAGTCGATGCTGCGCCGTGTGCTGGCCGAGCGCGACGGCGGGATGATCGCGGTGACGCTGATGAGTTCGGACATGGGCAAACTCTATGCCGCGCTCGCCCAAGCCGTGGATCGCCGCCGCTGAGACAGCCCGGACTGCCCCTGGCAGTCCGGCATGCCGATCAATTGTAAAAGTCGAGATCGTCGACCGAGATCCAGCCAAACTGATAATTGGCGACATAGACAGCGGTGAGCAGCGCCGCGAGCAGCGCCGCGCGCTTCAAATGCCAGGGAAGATCGAAGCGATGCGGCGCGCTGTCGGCCTGACCCGGCACGGGCTCCGCCCCCACCTCCTCATTTGTCTTCACGCCGAACGGCAGCGTCACGAAGGCAGAAAAACAGAAAATCAGGAAATAGATCGCAAGGACCGAGGTCCATTTCATCGGCCGAATTCCACCTAGGCCACCTCGACCAGCATGACGTCGACGACCGGCTTCTTCCCCGTCCACAGCGTCGCGCAGCGCCTTACGGCCAGCCGCACCGCCTCCCGGACCTTCTCGACATCGCCGCCCGGGTCATAGGCGCGCGCGGCCGCATCGGTCGCATCGGCGATAAAGTCGGCTCGATCCTCCTCCACGGGCACTCCGAGCGGCCGGATCATCGCGCTGCCCATCAGCTTCCGGTCCTGCCCGATCGGCAAGGCGACCGTGATGAGACCATTGATAGCAAGCTTGCGGCGCTCGTTGATGGTCGAGCCTTCGGCGGGCAGTATGACGTCGCCATCGAGCACCAGCCGGCCGGTTCGCTCCTCGCCGATTTTTTCCGGGCCATCGGGCGCCAGCCGGATGACATCGCCATTCTTCTGATAGATCGCGTGTTTCACGCCTTCGGACAGGGCAAGCCGGGCCTGCTCGGCCATATGGCGGGCTTCGCCGTGAACCGGGACGACCATCTTCGGTCGAATCCAGCGATACATTTGCGCCAGTTCGGGCCGGCCGGGATGGCCGGAGACATGGACGTGCGCCTGACGATCGGTGACGATCTTCACGCCCAGATCGCCCAGCGCATTCATGGTCCGGCCAATCGCAATTTCGTTGCCGGGAATAATCTTGGACGAGAATATGACCGTGTCCCCGGCCACCAGCTTCAGTTCATGGGTTCCGAACGCGATCCGGCCTAGCGCCGCGCGCGGTTCGCCCTGGCCGCCGGTGGCGATGATCAGCACCTCTTCGCGGGGCAGGCGCATGGCTTCGTCGAAGCGAATCGGCTCGGGAAAATCCTTGAGATAACCGGTTGCCCGCGCGACCCTCAGAATCCGGTCGAGGCTTCTTCCGGCGACACAAACCCTCCGGCCCGTTTCGTTGGCGACCCGACCGATCGTTTCCAGTCGGGCGGCGTTGGAGGCGAAGGTCGTGATCAACACCCGGCCCTTGGCGGCGGCGACGGCATCGTGAAGCCCCTGATGAACGCCAGCTTCGGACCCCGAAGCCTCATTTTGGAAAACATTGGTCGAATCGCACACCAGCGCGAGCACGCCATCGTCGCCTATGCGGGTCAGCGCGTCGACGCTCGACGGCTCGCCCAGCACAGGGGTCTCGTCGACTTTCCAGTCGCCGGTGTGGAAGACGTTGCCGAACGGCGTCTCGATAAGCAGGCCGTTCCCTTCCGGAATTGAATGGGCCAGCGCCACATAAGTCACCCGGAACGGATCGAGGTTGATCGATCCGTCGCGTTCGATGATGTGCAGCTTGACCTGTCCGGTCAGCCCTTCTTCCTCCAGCTTCCCCGCGATCAGCCCAGCGGTGAACGGCGTGGCGTAGAGCGGCACCTTGAGGTCGGCTGCGAGATAGGGAAGCGCCCCGATATGGTCCTCATGTCCATGGGTCAGGACAATCCCCACCAGGTCCTTCATGCGCTGCTCGATGAATTCTAGATCGGGGAGGATGAGGTCAATTCCAGGATAGTCGGTGTCGGCGAAGGTCAGGCCCAGATCGGCCATCAGCCACTTGCCCCGGCAGCCGTAGAGATTGACGTTCATGCCAATTTCTCCGGACCCGCCGAGCGCAAGAAACAGCAGTTCTTCGCCTGGAGTCATCGGCGTGTCCCGGCCGCCAGCAGTGCAAGACCCTGAATTGTCAGATCCGGTTCAATGACGTCGAACGCGTCGGTGTGCTTGTCGAACAGGACCGCCAGGCCGCCCGTGGCGATCACCCGGACCGGCCGGCCAATCTCCGCCTTAAGCCTTGCCACCAGGCCCTCGATCATCGCGACATATCCCCAATAAACCCCGATCAGCATCTGCGTTTCGGTGGTTCGGCCGACGACGCTGTCGTCCGTCGGTGCGGCGATGGCGATACGCGGTAGTTTGGCGGCGGCCTGCACCAGCGCGTCCAGGCTGAGGTTGATGCCGGGCGCGATGATTCCGCCCTTATAGGCCCCGCCGAAGTCGACCACGTCGAAAGTGGTAGCGGTCCCGAAATCGATGACGATCAAATCGCCCTTATGATTGGCATGGGCCGCGATTACGTTGAGCGCGCGGTCCGCGCCGACGCTTTCCGGTTCGGGCACATCGAGGGTCATCGGCCAGGCAGCAGCGCCCTGCCCCGCCACCAGCGGCGCGACATTGAAGTATTTCTGACTGAGCACTTCAAGATTATGGAGCGCGCGGGGGACGACGGTGCCGATGATCACCGACGTGACGTCCGAGCGCGCGAAGCCTTCAAGTTCAATCAGTTGATGCAGCCAGACGGCATATTCGTCGGCCGTTCGGCGCGGGTCGGTGGCGATGCGCCAACGCGTCTTGATCTCCCCCTGCTCGACGAGCGCGAAGACAAGGTTGGTGTTTCCAGCGTCGATGGCGAGCAGCATGCGGGACGCCTAGCGGGAAGCGACTGGAATTGCGAGGGTCACGCGAGGCTGATGTCGCCAGCGCGAACGACCTCTACCCGACCGTCGCTCAGGCGAAGACGCATGGCACCGTCCTGTTCAATCCCGTCAAATGTGCCGGATATTCGCTCGCCTGGCCCGCTATGCACCTCAAGCGGGGTGCCGATCGGATGGGCCCGGGCCAGCCAAGCCTGGGCAAAGGCCGGGGGCTCGGCGCTCCGCCAGGCAGCCAGCACCCGCGCAAAGCCGTCTGCCAGCAGGGGGGCGAAAGAGCGAGAATCGACGTCGGCAATCGGTTTCAGCGACGTCGTATTTCGGCCAGGGATCTCCGGCGACGCCGCCAGATTGACGCCGAAGCCGGCGACCACCCGATCGCCCGACCGCTCAAGCAGAATTCCGGCCAGCTTGGCCGGCCCAAGCATCAAGTCATTCGGCCATTTGAGCGATAGCGGCGCGCCCGGAGCGGCCGCCTCGACCGCCTCTATCAGGGCAAGGCCGGATGCCAACGCCAGCGACGGAGCGGGCGGATCGTAGGGGCGGAGTTCGATAATGGTAGAACCAAAGAAGTTGCCTTCGATCGTCTGCCACGTGCGCCCTTGCCGCCCCCGCCCTCTGTCCTGGGCCCGCGCGATCAGCCAATCGCCCTCGATCGCCTGAGGATCTTCGAGCAGCGCGCCATTGGTCGACCCGATCCGCTCGACGATGCGAATACGGCTCAGAACAGGCTTCCCGCGGCGTTTTGCGTAAGCTGGCCCAATGGACCAATCAGCAAATAACCGAGCGGAGAAACCGCGATCGCTGCCAGGGCAATGAATGCCGTTTCCAGCCTGCTGCCGCTTTTTGCATATGGCTCGCCCGGCGCGTCCATGTACATCGCCTTGATGATCTTCAGATAATAAAAGGCGCCGACCACCGTGCCCAGAATTCCTGCGATCGCCAGCGGATACAGGCCTTCGGCCACGGCCGCGTTGAACACCATCAGCTTGGGCCAGAAGCCAAACAGCGGCGGTATGCCAGCAAGGCTGAACATGAAGATCGCGAACGCCGCGGCAAGGCCTGGACGGGTTTGCGACAAGCCAGACAGGGTATCGATGCCTTCTACCGGCTCGCCGGCTTCATTTTTCATGCGCTGGACGCACAGGAAGGCGCCGAGCGTCATCATGACGTAAACCGCCATGTAGAACAAAACGGAGGAGGCACCCGCGACGCCCCCTGCGACAAGGCCGATCAGTGCAAAGCCGACATTGTTGATCGACGAGTATGCAAGCAGCCGCTTGATGTTGTTCTGGCCATAGGCCGCGATCGCGCCGAGAAAGATCGAGGCCAGCGCGGCGAAGGTCATGATCTGACGCCAGCCGTCGATCGCCGGGCCTAATGCGTCGAGCGAGAGGCGGACTACCAGGAGAACCGCGGCGACCTTGGGCGCGGAGGCGAAGAAGGCGGTCACCGGCGTCGGCGCGCCCTCATACACGTCGGGTGTCCACATGTGGAATGGGACCGCGCTGATCTTGAAGGCCATGCCGGCGAGCGTGAAGACCAGGCCGAACAGCAGACCGACCGAGGTCGCTCCGTCGCGGGCGAAAGCGGCCGCTACGCCCTCAAACTGGGTTGTGCCGGTAAAGCCGTAAAGCAGCGAAATGCCATAGAGCAGGATGCCCGAAGCGAGACTTCCCAGGACGAAATATTTGAGCCCCGCTTCGGCCGACCGCTCGTCAGTCCGGCGATAGGCGGCGAGCACGTAGGAAGCGAGGCTGTTGAGCTCCAGGCCGACGTAGAGCGACATGAGGTTGGTCGCCGATACCATCACCGACATGCCGACCACTGCCAGCAGGATCAGGACCGGATATTCGGCGGCATGCTCGAAATCACGCTCGAACCAGCTTTGCGCCATGATCACCGCCACCGCGGCGCTCAGGTAGATGACCAGCTTGCCGAACGCCCCAAAGCCGTCGGCGGCAATCAGTCCGCCAAACAGGGCGCCGGCCCTTTGCGGTTCGCCGATGAGCGCGACCGAAGCGCCGATCAGCAACGCAACCGTCACCCAGCTGCACAGTGCGCTCGCCCTTCGGCCGAGGAATGCCGCGACCATCATCAGCACCAGTGCGCCGACGGTGAGAATGACCTCAGGAAGGATGGCGGCGAAGTTCATCAATGCGCTTCCGAAGTCGTGTGAGGGGCTGCTGCCGCAACGGGCTTGCCGGCCGTCAGGTGCGCGTCACCCGGTGGCTTGGCGCGGTCGACCCGCTCGAGCAGGCGGCCGACATCGGCGCGCATCGGCCTGAGGAAGCTTTCGGGATAGACGCCCATCCACAGCACCGCCGCCGCGATCGGGGCCAGTAGCCACAGCTCGCGAGCACTCAAATCCTTCATCGCCGCCGCGTCGGCGTTGCGCTGGGTCCCGTAACAGACGCGCCAGTAGAGGAAGAGCATATAGGCTGCGCCGAGAATGATGCCGGTCGTCGCGACAATCGCCGCCCAGCTCGACACCGCATAGGTTCCGACCAGGCTGAGGAATTCTCCGACGAAGCCGCTGGTGCCGGGCAGGCCGACGCTGGCCATGGTGAAGACCATGAACAGCAGCGCATACATCGGCATATTGTCGGATAGCCCGCCATAGCGCGCGATCTCGCGGGTGTGCAGCCGGTCGTAGATGACGCCGACGCACAGGAACAATGCGCCCGACACCAGGCCATGGCTGAGCATGACGATCAGCGCGCCTTCGATCCCCTGCCGATTGAAGGCGAACAGGCCGAAAGTGACGAACGCCATATGCGCCACCGACGAATAGGCGATGAGCTTCTTCATGTCGTTCTGCGCAAGCGCGATCAGGCTAGTGACGACCACGGCAATGCCGCTCAGCACGAAGACGAAGGGGATGAATTCGGCCGAGGCTTCCGGGAACATCGGCAAGCTGAAGCGGATGAAGCCGTATCCGCCCATCTTCAGCAGTACGCCCGCCAGGATGACCGAGCCCGCCGTTGGCGCCTGCACGTGGGCGTCGGGAAGCCAGGTGTGGACCGGCCACATCGGCATCTTGACCGCGAAGCTGGCGAAAAAGGCCAGCCACAACCACCATTGCAGCGACGGCGCGAAATCATAGGCCATTAGCGCCGGGATCGAGCTGGTGCCGGAGGTGAAAATCATCGCCAGCATCGCGATCAACATCAGCACCGATCCGGCCAGCGTGTAGAGGAAGAATTTATAGCTCGCCTTGATCCGCTCGGCGCCGCCCCAAATGCCGATGATCAAATACATCGGGATGAGGCCGCCTTCGAAGAATATATAGAACAGCAGCAGGTCCTGCGCGCAGAACACCCCGATCATCAGCGACTGCATCAGCAGGAAGGCGGCCATATATTCGGGCACCCGGCTTTCGATCGCCCGCCAGCTCGCCCCGATGCAGATCGGCATCAGGAACAGCGTCAGCATGATCAGCATCAGTGCGATGCCGTCGATCCCCATCGCCCAGGCGATGCCGCCGCCGATGCCGTAATGCTCGACGAATTGCCACTGTGCACCGTCGGGATTGTAGGCTGCCCACAAGGCTATGCCGAGCGCGAGGCTGGCGAGCGTCGTGAGGAGCGCGAGCCAGCGAGCGCCGTTCGCCGACAGGAACAGCGCGACGATCCCCGCGATCAGCGGAAACAGCACCAGGAACGAAAGGATCGGCAGCCCCGTCATCTCACCCACCAGAAGACCCAGGTCGCGGCGCCGATCAGGCCGAGCAACATGACGAGAGCGTAGCTGTAGACATATCCCGACTGCAGCCGCGTCGTCAGACGGTTGCCAATGCCGACGGCATAGGCCGCGCCGTGCGGGCCAAAGCGGTCGATCGTCTGTTCGTCGCCGCGCTTCCAGAAGAAGCGGCCAAGCTTCATCGCCGGCCGGACGAACAAGATGTCGTAAAGCTCGTCGAAATACCATTTGTGCATCAGGAATTTATGCAGGCCCGGGAACTGCGCGACGAATGCGGCCGGCGCGCCGGGCACTCGGATATAGTTGCGCCAGGCGATATAGAGCCCGACCAGCATCACCGCGAACGGAGTCCACTTCACCCAAGCCGGAACGCCGTGCATTTCGTGGGCAAGGTGCTCGCTGAAGGCGATGCTTCCGCGCCAGAAATGCTCACCGCTGTCCGGCTCGATGAAGGCGCCATGGAATAGGTAGCCGGCGACGACCGCACCGAGCGCCAGCAGGCCAAGCGGGATCAGAATTGTCAGCGGACTTTCGTGCGGATGATAACCAGCGGTGCCCTCAACCATCTTCACACCATGGTCATGCGCGCTGTCGTTGTCGGCCGCCATCTCCTCCTGATGCTCTTCGACATGATGGACGGCATGCTGGATATGCTCGCTGCCCGCCCAGCGCGCCTTGCCGAAGAAGGTCATGAAGATGAGGCGCCAGCTGTAGAAACTGGTCAGGAGGGCAGCGAAGCTTCCGAGGAAGAAGGCGATGTTGCCGTGGACGCTGCCGCTGGCAAAGGCGCTCTCCAGGATTGCGTCCTTGGAGTGATAACCGGCAAAGCCGATGCCCAACAGGCCAACGCCGGTGATTGCCAGCGTGCCGGCAATCATCGTCCAGAAGGTGATCGGAATCTCCTTCCGCAAATTCCCGTAGAAACGCATGTCCTGCTCATGGTGCATGGCGTGGATGACCGAGCCCGCGCCGAGGAACAGCAGCGCCTTGAAAAAGGCGTGGGTGAACAGGTGGAACATGGCCGCGCCATAGGCGCCGACGCCCGCCGCGAAGAACATGTAGCCGAGCTGGGAGCAGGTCGAGTAGGCGATCACCCGCTTGATGTCGTTCTGGACGGTGCCAATCGTGGCTGCGAAAATGCAGGTCGCGGCGCCCACGTACGTCACCACGCTGAGCGCGGTCGGGCTAACCTCGAACATCGGTGACAGTCGGCACACCATGAACACGCCGGCGGTGACCATCGTCGCCGCATGGATCAGCGCGCTGACCGGGGTCGGGCCTTCCATCGCATCGGGTAGCCAGGTGTGGAGGCCGAGTTGGGCCGATTTGCCCATCGCGCCGACGAACAGCAGCAGGCAGAGCAGGGTCATCGTGTCGACGCGAAGGCCCGCGAAACCGATGGTCGATCCGGCCATCGAGGGCGCGGCCGCGAGGATCGCCGGGATCGAGACGGTGCCGAACACCAGGAAGGTGCCGAAGATGCCGAGCGAGAAGCCGAAGTCGCCGACGCGGTTGACGACGAACGCCTTCAGCGCCGCCGCGTTGGCGCTGGGCTTGTGGTACCAGAAGCCGATCAGCAGGTAGGAGGCGAGACCGACGCCTTCCCACCCGAAAAACATCTGTACCAGGCTGTCTGCCGTCACCAGCATCAGCATCGCGAAGCTGAACAGCGAGAGATAGGCGAAGAAGCGCGGCTGGCTCGGATCCTCCTCCATATAGCCCCAGCTGTAGAGGTGGACGAGGCTCGAGACGCTGGTCACCACGACCAGCATCACCGCCGTCAGCGCATCGACGCGCAGGGCCCAGTCGACGCTGAGATCGCCTGACCGGATCCAGTCGAGCACCGGTACGACCTGCGCCTCGGCATTGCCGCCTAGGTAGGAAATGAAGATCGGCCAGCTGAGCGCCGCTCCGATGAACAGCGAGCCGGTGGTGACGACCTTTGACGCGGTCTTGCCGATCACGCGCCCGCCAAGGCCGGCGATGATGGCTGCCAGCAAGGGCAGGAAAACGATGAAGATGACAGGATGCATCAGCCGCGCATCCGGTTGACGTCGTCGACCGCGATCGATCCGCGGCGGCGGAAGAATATCACGAGGATCGCAAGGCCGATGGCCGCCTCCGCGGCGGCGACGGTCAGAACGAACATGGCGAATACCTGCCCGGTGAGGTCGCCCAGGAAAGCGCTGAACGCGACCAGGTTGATGTTCACGGAAAGGAGGATCAGCTCGATCGCCATCAGCATCAGGATGATGTTCTTGCGATTGAGGAAAATGCCAAGCACGCCCAGCGTGAACAGGATCGCGGCAACGGCGAGGTAATGGGTGAGACCGATCACAGCTTCACCCCCTCGCCTACTGCCGGCGTGGCCATCCTGACCGAATCCTCAGGACGGCGGTCGACCTGCTTCCACACCTTCTGTCCGCGCACGTCGCCGCGGCTGCGGTGGGTGAGGACAATCGCCCCGATCATCGCGACCAGCAGAATCAAACCGGCGATTTCAAACGGGAACAGGTAGCGCGTGTAGAGCAGCTCGCCGATCGCCTCGATATTGGGCTGGGTCGTGGGCGCCGGCTGGGCACCGCCGGTGACCGGACCGGCTTTCCATGCCGATACGGCGATGACAATCTCCGCCAGCAGCACGAAGGCCACGATCAAGCCAAACGGCAGGTTTTTGGTGAAGCCGGATCGCAGCGCTGCAAAGTCGATGTCGAGCATCATGACGATGAACAGGAACAACACCGCAACCGCGCCGACATAGACGATCACCAGCAGCATCGCGATGAACTCGGCGCCCAGGATCAGCATCAGGCCGGCCGCGTTGAAAAAGGCCATGATCAGCCACAGCACGCTGTGCACCGGGTTGCGCGCGAAAATCACCGCCACCGCCGAAGCAATGGTCAGCGTCGCGAACAGGTAAAATGCGAGGATTGCAATCATGAGGTTGCGCGCCGCCTACCGATACGCCGCGTCGGCGGCAAGGTTGGCTGCAATCGCCTGTTCCCAGCGATCGCCATTGGCCAGCAATTTGACCTTGTCGTAGAGCAATTCCTCCCGAGTTTCGGTCGCAAACTCGAGGTTCGGTCCCTCGACGATCGCATCGACCGGGCAGGCCTCCGCGCACAGGCCGCAATAGATGCACTTCACCATGTCGATGTCATAGCGGGTGGTGCGTCGGCTGCCGTCCTCGCGCGGCTCGGCTTCGATGGTGATCGCCTGCGCCGGGCAGATCGCCTCGCACAGCTTGCACGCGATGCAGCGTTCTTCGCCGTTCGGATAACGGCGCAGCGCATGCTCGCCGCGGAAACGAGGCGACTGCGGCACCTTTTCGTATGGATAGTTGATGGTCGCCTTGGGCTTGAAGAAATATTTCAGGGTCAGGGCATGAGCCTTGACGAACTCCCACAGCGTAAAAGCCTTGATGGTGCGCGCAATCACAGGCCGCCTCCATAGCGAGTGAGCATCAGCCAGCCCGAAATCAGCACGACGAACAACAGGCTCAGCGGCAGGAAGATTTTCCATCCCAGGCGCATCAGCTGGTCGTATCGGTACCTCGGCACGGTCGCCTTCACCCAGCCGAAGACGAAGAAGAAGAAACACATCTTCGCCAGCAGCCAGACGATGCCCGGAACAGCATAGAGAAAACCGATATTGAGCGGCGGCAAAAACCCGCCCCAGAACAGGATAGCGTTCAATGCGCACATCAGGATGACATTGGCATATTCGCCCAGCCAGAAGAGCGCGAAGCTCATCGACGAATATTCGGTCTGGTGACCCGCGACCAGTTCGCTCTCCGCCTCGACCAGGTCGAACGGGGTGCGGAATGTCTCGGCCATCGAGCTGATCAGGAACACCACCGCCATCGGGAACAGCAGCGGGTTGAAGCCATAGCCGTTCAAGAGGCCGAAGCCAATATTTCCCTTCTGCGCCAATACGATACCGGTGAGGTTGAAGGTGCCGGCGTAAAGCACGACGCAGATTAGCACGAAGCCGATCGACACCTCATAACTCACCATCTGCGCGGCGGCGCGTAAGGCGGAGAAGAAGGGATATTTGGAATTGGACGCCCAGCCGGCGATGATCACGCCGTAAACGCCAAGGCTCGATGCGGCGAGGATGTAGAGCAGGCCGACGTTGATGTCGGTCAGCACCACGCCGACGTCGAACGGCACCACCGCCCACACGATCAGCGCGACGGTGAAGGTGATGATCGGTGCGATCAGGAACAAGCCCTTGTTGGCGCTCGACGGGATGATCGTCTCTTTCAGGAAGACTTTCAGGCCGTCGGCGAAGCTTTGCAGCAGACCCCAGGGCCCGACCACGTTCGGCCCGCGGCGAAGCGCGATCGCCGCCCAGATCTTGCGCTCGGCATAAATCACCATCGCTACCGCCAGCATGAGCGGAACCGCGATGACCAGGATGCCGACGATGGTCGCAACGAACCACGCCCAATCGTAGGCCATTCCCCAATCGACGAAGGTCGCGGTCATTCCGCCGCCTCCAGATACTCGCGGCCGTGCACCAATTCTTCGGAACAACGCAGCATGGTCGGGCTCGCGCGGCAGATGGCGTTGGTCAGGTAGAAATCCTTGATCGGGTAGCCGACCGGCCCTGACGCGTTCGCCTTCAGCTTGGGCGGCGACCAAGGCATATCGATGATGCCATCGGCCCCAAGCTCCGGAACCTCGGCGATCATTGCCGCGCGGAGCTGGTCGAAGCGGTCGAACGGCAAGGGGTTGCCGATCAGGTCGGACATCGCCCGCAAAATCGTCCAATCCTCGCGCGCATCGCCCGGCGGGAAAGCGGCGCGCTCGCCGCGCTGCACCCGGCCCTCGATGTTGACATAGGTGCCATGCTTTTCGGCATAGGCCGCGCCCGGCAGGATGAGATCGGCCTGCGCCGCGCCCCGGTCGCCGTGATGGCCGATGTAAACTTTGAAAGCGTGGGAGAAGTTGGCTGCCGGCACCTCGTCCGCCCCGAGCAGGATCACCAGTTCCGGACTGGCTTTCTCGATTTCCGCGATGCCGCCCTTTTGCGCATAGCCAAGCATCAGCCCCGCCATCCGCGCTGCGGCGGTGTGGAGGACGTTGAAGCCGTTCCAGGCCTGTCCTGAGCCCGTCGAAGGGCGCATGAAGTCGCCCGAAGCGGCCAACGCGGCGCCTAGCGCCCCTGCCCCAAGCGCGCCCGGGCCGACGATCATCACCGGCTTCTTGGCCTCGCCGATTTCCTTGGGCAGCTTGCCGAGCAGCGCCATATCATCGCCCAGCCATTCGACCTTGTAGGTCAAATCGACTTCCGGCCCGATCGCGAACACCTTCGCCCCGCGCCGCACCGCCTTGCGGATGCGAGTATTGACCAGCGGCGCTTCCCAACGAGTATTGGAGCCGACCAGCAGCACAACGTCGGCATTCTCGATCTCGGCGATCGGTGTGTTGAACCGAACCGCGCCTAGGCTCGTAACGTCATAGTCGAGCCCGGTCTGCCGCCCTTCGAGCAGTTTGGACCCCGCCCCGGCCAGCAGCGCCTTGGCCGCATACATCGTCTCGGCGTCGAGCAAATCGCCGGCAATGGCCGCGACCTTGCTTCCGGCCTTCTTGAATTGCCTGGCGAAGACATCGAGCGCCTCGCCCCAGTTCGCCTCGCGAAGCTTGCCCTTCTCCCGCACCCAAGGGCGGTCGAGCCGGCCCCGCACCAGCGCGTCGACATGATGGCGGGTCTTGTCGTGCGCCCACTCCTCGTTCACCGCGTCGTTGATGCGCGGCAGGATTCGCATCACCTGCCGCCCGCGAACATCCATGCGGATATTGGTGCCGACCGCGTCCATGACGTCGATGCCGGGCACGCGCTTCAGCTCCCACGGCCGAGCCTCGAAGCTATAGGGTTTCGACAGGAGAGCCCCCACCGGGCAGAGGTCGACCACATTCCCGGCCAGCTCCGAATGGAACGCCTTTTCCAGGTAGGTCGTGATCTGCGCATCCTCGCCGCGGAAGACCATTCCGATCTCGGGCGTCCCCGCCACCTCCTCGGCAAAGCGAACGCAGCGAGTGCACTGGATGCAGCGGGTCATCGCGGTCTTGACGATCGGACCGAAATATTTGTCGTCGACCGCGCGCTTGTTCTCGTCATAGCGCGAATGGCCGCGGCCATAGGCCATCGCCTGGTCCTGAAGGTCGCACTCGCCCCCCTGGTCGCAAATCGGGCAGTCGAGCGGGTGGTTGATGAGCAGGAACTCCATCACCCCCTCACGCGCCTTCTTCACCATCGGCGTATCGGTCTTGATGGTTTGCCCGTCGGCGGCCGGAAGCGCGCACGACGCCTGAGGCTTGGGCGGCCCCGGAGCGACCTCGACCAGACACATCCGGCAATTGCCGGCAATGCTCAGCCGCTCGTGGTAGCAAAAGCGCGGGATTTCCTTCCCCGCCAGCTCGCACGCCTGCAATACGGTCGCGCCCTGCGGGACCTCGATCTCGACGCCGTCGACGATGACCTTGGGCATTATTTGGCCCCTGCCGTCGGCGTGGAGGGCGCCGGCGCCGAATAGGGCGAATGGATGCGCTGATAGAGGGCGTCGGCCAGCGCCGCACGAAGAGCGGGGCGGTTGGCTTGCAGCTTGGCGCCGACGCGAAGACAGGTGCCCAGCGTCGGGACCACCGCACCAAACGCCACCCCTTCTTCCTTGCTGAATCCACGAGTGGCGATCAGCGCTGCAATGCCCCGGGGGTTCGTGTCCGCGACGCAAACCGCCATTTCGTCGATCACCGCATCGCGCCCCGTCGCCGCGAACCAGGTCCGCGAATAATCCTTGCCCAGCGGCAGGATCGGCAGCGCATTGATCGCGTCTTTGTCATTCTTGAGAAGTGCTTCGGCAAGCTTGCCGCGCAGCGTGTCTGTCTCAAAGTGGAAGACCGTCGTATCCGACATGTCGGTCAGATTGGCGTGCGACATGCACTGGATTTCCTTGAACAGCGTCCGTCGCGCGCCGTCGAGTTCCTTGACCGTCGTCGCCGAGACATAGGTTTGGGCCGCGGAACCGCGCTTGGTGACCATGCAACTAGCGATCCTGGTCGCCGCCTCGTCGGCCTGCTCCTCGGTATATTTGAAGCCCGAATAGCTTCGATCGCCCAACCGGGATCCGGTCGACGGTTCGGCCAGGGCAGGTCCGGCGATCAGGGCCGCTGCAATCAAGGTCTGGAATCCACGTCTCATTCCGCCGCCTCCTGCATGCCCGCATGGCGCTCCGCGATGCGCCGCTCCAGTTCGGGGCGGAAATGCTTGATCAGGCCCTGGATCGGCCATGCCGCCGCATCGCCCAGCGCGCAGATGGTGTGGCCTTCGACCTGTTTGGTGACGTCGTACAGCTTGTCGATCTCGCCGACATGGGCGTCGCCCTCGCGCAGCTTCTCCATCATCCGCCACATCCAGCCGGTGCCTTCGCGGCACGGGGTGCACTGGCCGCAGCTCTCATGCTTGTAGAAATAGCTGATGCGGCTGATCGCGCGGACGATATCGGTCGATTTGTCCATGACGATCACCGCCGCGGTGCCGAGGCCGGAGCCTAGTTCCTTCAGCCCATCGAAATCCATCGGCGCGTCGATGATCTCGGCGGCCGGGACCAGCGGGACCGAGGACCCGCCGGGGATGACGGCGAGGAGGTTGTCCCAGCCGCCGCGAATGCCCCCGCCATGCTTGTCGATCAGCTCGCGGAAGCTGATGCCCATCGCTTCCTCGACGACGCACGGCGTGTTCACATGGCCCGACAGCTGGAACAGTTTGGTTCCTTCGTTCTTCTCGCGTCCAATGCCGGCGAACCATGCCGCGCCTCGCCGCAGGATGGTCGGGACGACCGCGATGCTCTCGACGTTGTTGACCGTGGTCGGGCAGCCGTAGAGGCCCGCTCCGGCCGGGAAAGGCGGCTTGAGGCGCGGCATGCCCTTCTTGCCCTCCAGGCTTTCGAGCATCGCGGTTTCTTCGCCGCAGATGTAGGCGCCGGCGCCGCGGTGGACAAAAAGGTCGAAGTCGTAGCCGGAACCGGCGGCATTCTTGCCGAGCAGGCCCGCGTCATAAGCCTCCGCGACCGCTTTCCGGAGCGCGTCGGTCTCGACGATGAACTCGCCGCGCACATAGATGTAACAGGCCCGCGCCCGCATCGCGAACCCGCTGATCAGCGCGCCTTCGACCAGCTTGTGCGGGTCGTGGCGCAGGATCTCGCGGTCCTTGCAGCTTCCCGGCTCGGATTCGTCGGCGTTGATCACCAGGAAATTGGGACGGCCCGCGGTCGGCTCCTTGGGCATGAAGCTCCACTTCATGCCCGTCGGGAAGCCCGCTCCGCCGCGCCCGCGAAGGCCCGACGCCTTGATCGCCTCGATGATTGGGTCCTGCCCAACCTTCATCAGCTCGGCGGTCTTGTCCCAATCCCCGCGCTGCATCGCCGCCTTCAGGTCGGGCGACTGATATCCGTAGAGATTGGTGAAAATCCGGTCCTTGTCAGCGAGCATCGGGGCCCCCGATGCGGCCGTTGCCGCCGCCGGTAATCAAATGCTTGGCGGCCACGAAGATGATCACAGCGATGACGACGCCGACTGCCAGGCCGATGATGCCCTTAAGAAGCTTCCAAGCGATGACGATGACGATGATTGCAATGATGGCGCGGACGATCGTTCCCATTACCATTGCCCCCGATAGTCATAGTTGCGTTCCGCCATTTTCTTCAGCGTGGTCGGGCCGCCCTCCGGCGCGCTTGTCTGACGTTCGATCTGCGGGCCGGGCTTGGGCGTCTGCCCCATCGCCAGCGAGTCGAGGATCGCCTTCATGCTGGTCTCGGTCAAATCCTCGTAATTGTCGTCGTTGATCTGCACCATCGGGGCGTTGGCGCAGGCGCCAAGGCATTCGACCTCGGTCAGCGTGAACAGGCCGTCCGACGTGGTGTGGCCCTTCCTGAGGCCCCGCTTGAAGCAAGCCGACAGCACCGCATCCGAGCCGCGCAGCATGCACGGCGTCGTGCCGCACACCTGGACGTGATATTTGCCCACGGGCACGAGGTTGAACATGGTGTAGAAGCTGGCGACCTCCATGACGCGGACCGGCGGCATGTCGAGTTCGCGCGCGACGAATTCGATCACCGGGATCGGCAGCCACCCTTGAGTCCCCGTCATCTCGCCGACCTGCCGCTGGGCAAGGTCGAGAAACGGAATCGACGCCGACGCCTGCCGCCCCGCCGGATAGCGCGCGACGATTTCCTTCGCCGACTTCGCATGATGCTCGGTCCAGGCGAAGTCGCCCCACTCGGCGCGGAGCTCGGGAGTATCAGGGGCGAAAGCGCGCTCAGCCATTGGACACCGTGGTGCGTTGACGGCGAAGGAACAGGCTGACCGCTCCAATCACTATCATCGCAATGAACGCCGTCGTTTGAAAGTTGAAGAAATTCGTACGCTCATGAGCGACCTGAGCGGCGTTCAATACGGCACCGTCCGACGCGAGCACACCACTCATGGCTTCCATTGTGGCAATGAAGGCTAAGTTTGCGCCGACGCAAACCCAAACGAGAATGTCGACGAGTTTACTCACCGGTCGCACTCCCCGAAGACGACGTCGATGGCGCTGAGCACCGCGGTAGTGTCCGCCAACATGTGGCCCTTCATCATGAAGTCCATCGCCTGCAAATGGCTGAACGCGGTCGGCCGGATCTTGCAGCGATAGGGTTTGTTGGTGCCGTCGGCGACCAGGTAGACGCCGAACTCGCCCTTGGGGCTTTCGGTCGCCACGTACACTTCGCCGGCGGGGACGTGATAGCCCTCGGTGTAGAGCTTGAAGTGGTGGATCAGCGCTTCCATCGACTGCTTCATTTCCGCGCGCTTGGGCGGGAAGACCTTGCGGTCGAGCGTGCCGATCGGGCCTGACGGCATTTCTTTCAGGCACTGGCGCATGATCCGCGCCGACTGCCGCACTTCCTCGACCCGGACCATGAAGCGGTCATAGCAGTCGCCGCGCGTGCCGACCGGAATGTCGAACTCCATCCGGTCGTAAACTTCATAGGGTTGCGACTTGCGCAAATCCCAAGGGATACCGGCGGCGCGGATCATCGGGCCAGAGAAGCCCCACGCCAGCGCGTCTTCCTTGGCGACCGTGCCGATATCGACATTGCGCTGCTTGAAGATGCGGTTGTCGGCGACCAGCGAAATCGCGTCCTCGAACAGCGGCATGCGCTTGTCGAGAAAGGTCGACATGTCGGCCAGCACCTTCTCCGGAATATCCTGGTGGACCCCGCCGACGCGGAAGTAATTGGCGTGCATGCGGGCGCCCGACACCGCCTCGTACAGCTGCATCGTGTCTTCGCGCACTTCGAACAGCCACAGGTTGGGCGTCATCGCGCCGACGTCCATGATGTGGGCGCCAAGGTTGAGCATATGGTTGGAGATACGGGTCAGCTCCGCCATCAAAACGCGGATGTACTGAGCGCGAAGAGGCACCTCGAGGCCCATCAGCTTCTCGACCGCCAGCACGTAGCTATGCTCCATGCACATCGGCGAGCAGTAATCGAGCCGGTCGAAGTAGGGCAGCGCCTGGGCGTAGGTCTTATATTCGATCAGCTTCTCGGTGCCGCGATGGAGCAGGCCGATATGCGGATCGACCCGCTCGACGATCTCCCCGTCCAGTTCCATGATCAGGCGCAGCACGCCGTGCGCGGCAGGATGCTGCGGGCCGAAGTTGATCGTATAGTTCTGGATCGTCTCGTCGCCGGCGGTGGTGTCGCCAGCCTCGGGCGCGCCGACCATGACATCAATCGTCTGGGTCATGCCTTCTTGCCCTTCGCCTGAACTGAGGCCTTGCGCTTGGGTGCGGCCTTGCTCTTCTTTTCAGCCGCCTTGTTCGCCTTGGCTCCGGCGCCCGTATCGGCGGGCTTTTCGGTCGTTTTAGGCGTGGGGGGCGGCGCCTTGGCGCCAACCTTGGCCGGATTGGGCGGAGGCGCGGGGCTCGGCGCGCCGGGCGCTTCCGGAACCGCCTTTTCGTCGCCGGGCAGGCGATATTCCGGCCCTTCCCACGGCATCAGGAAGTCGAAGGTGCGGAAGTCCTGGGGCAGGCTGACCGGTTCATAGACGACGCGCTTTTCGGCCTCGGAATAGCGAAGCTCGACATAGCCGGTCAGCGGAAAGTCCTTGCGCTGCGGATAGCCCTCGAACCCGTAATCGGTGAGGATCCGGCGAAGGTCGCTATTGCCCGAGAAGGCGACCCCGTACATGTCGAACACTTCGCGCTCCAGCCAGCCGGCGACCGGCCACAGCCCGGTCAGGCTCGGCATCGGGATTTCTTCGCTGGTGGTGACTTTCAGGCGAATGCGGTGGTTCGCGGTGATCGACAGCAGATGATAGTCGACCTCGAAGCGTTCGGCGCGCTCGGGGTAATCAACCCCGGCGATTTCCATCAATTGCTGATAATCGAACTGGTCGCGAGCGATCCGCGCTGCCTCGACCAGCCCGTCGCGCGTGACCGTGAAGGTCAGCTCGCCAACCGCATCCTTGTGCGAGACATAGGCGGCGCCGATCGCCGCCTTGTAGGCGTCGACAAAACCCTCGCGCGGCTTGATCTGGGGAATCTGAAACTTCACCGCTCGATCGTTCCCTCGCGGCGGATTTTCCGCTGCAACTGGAGAATGCCATAGAGCAGGGCCTCGGCGGTCGGGGGGCAGCCGGGGACATAGATGTCGACCGGCACGATCCGGTCGCAGCCGCGCACCACCGAGTAGCTGTAATGGTAATAGCCGCCACCATTGGCGCAGCTGCCCATCGAAATAACGTATTTCGGCTCGCTCATCTGGTCGTAAACCTTGCGCAGCGCGGGAGCCATCTTGTTGCAGAGCGTGCCGGCGACGATCATCACGTCGGACTGACGAGGCGAAGCCCGCGGCGCGACGCCGAAGCGCTCGAGGTCATAGCGCGGCATGTTCACATGGATCATCTCAACCGCGCAGCAGGCAAGACCGAAGGTCATCCACCACAACGATCCGGTCCGCGCCCAGGTGACGAGATCGTCGAGCGAGGCAACGAGGAAGCCCTTCTCGTCGAGGTCTCGGCGCATTTCCAGGAACCGCGCCTCTTCCGGGCTGCCGGGAACGAGCCCGGCCTGCCGCGCAAGCTCATCCTCGGTCGGAAAGCGGTCCTCGGCGGGGCTCAGCGTCACTCCCATTCGAGAGCTCCCTTCTTCCAGGCGTAGGCGAGGCCGAGCGCCAGTTCGGCGATGAAGATCATCATCGCAACCCAGCCGGCCCAACCGCTACCGATCAGGCTGACCGCCCAAGGGAAGAGGAAGGCCGCTTCGAGATCGAACACGATGAACAGGATGGCGACCAGGTAGAAGCGGACGTCGAACTGGGCGCGGCTGTCGTCGAAGGCCGGGAAGCCGCACTCATATTCGCTGAGCTTTTCCGGATCGCGGCCGGTGGGTGCCGGTCAGCCGGCTGACCAGCATCGGCAGCACGACAAATGCCGCCGACAACGCCAGCGCGACGGCGAGGAACAGCAGGATCGGCAGATATCCGGCGGCGACACTGGCCAAGAGGGGGCTCCCGAAGGGTGACTAGGTTGGCGGCGCTTTAGGACGCTCGGCTAGAGCGGGCAAGCGCCTGAAACGGTGAGAATGATTCTCAAAAAGGCGGATTAGAGCGGCTTGCAGTCCTTGCCGAGGGGGATGGCGACGATTGGCGCGCCTGTGGCCCGCGGGACGCCCTTCATCGCTTGCTCCCAGCCGCTGTCGGCGACGACCAGCAACCGCTTGCCGTCGAACGCGATCTGGGTCGGGTCGGGCAACTGGATGTCCGGATCGGTGACCGTGATTCCGGCGCCTTCGATGGTGAAGGAGATCAGCCGGCCGGGCGATGCCCCATTATAGAGGCCGTAATAGTTCGAGCCGCAGCGGGCGAGCCCGTCGATGCCGCGCAGCGGCTTGCCATCCGGCCGGGGCAGCAGCTGCCGCTTGAACGTCGCCAGCCCGGTGATGCCGATCCCCTGGCTGTAGTCGGCGACGACCAATTGACTGCCGCCCGCATCGAGCGCGGTGCCCTGAGCGCTTTTGCCGATGCCGGGCAGGACGACCGCCATGATCGCCCGGTCGTTTGACACCAGGCGGAACACCATGCCGTTCTGGCTGTCGCTGACGAACACCTCGCCGTTGGACGCCGACACGTCACCGGGATGGAATTGGCCGACGAACGGCGAAATCCGCGTCCGCACCTTGCCCTGCCGGTCGAACGCGATCAGTGCGCCGCGTTCGCAGGCCGTGATGAACGGGACACCCGGCGGGCAATCGGCCGCGACCCACAGCCGCTGGCGATTCCGGTCCCAGGCGATGGCGAACGGGTGGAGCCCCTCCGGCAGCGTGGCGATGGTCGTACAGCGCTTGCGGCATTGCAGGATCTGGCGGTTGATCAGGCTCGACAGCCAGATGGTCTTCCCGTCGCTGGCGACGCCCTCGATCAGGCGATGGCTGGGATCGACGGTCAGCACCGTCGCCGGCGCGGCCGCCAGGGCCAGCGCGGCGACGGCGGTCAGGATCACCGCAGCGCCCCGGCCAGCAGCTTGTGCAGCTTGCTGTGCAGCTCGCCGCTGGCGGCCAGATATTCGCGCCGCTCGACCATCCGGTCCTGCCCGCGATAGTCGCTGATGAACCCGCCTGCTTCCTTGACCAGCAGGATGCCCGGCGGCGGTGTCCCAGATGTCGAGATCGTCTTCCCAGAAGCCGTCGAAGCGGCCGGCGGCGACCCATGCAAGGTCGAGCGCGGCCGAGCCCATCCGCCGAATCCCCGCCACTTCCGGACCGATCGCGCCGAAGATGCGCGACCAGCGGGCGATATCGCCGCGGCCGAAATGTGGAATCCCCGTGCTGATCATCGCTTCGTTGAGGTCGCGCCGCGCCGAGACGCGAAGCCTGCGGTCGTTGAGCCAGGCACCCCGGCCCTTTTCGGCCCAGAATGTTTCGTCGGTCAGCGGCTGATAGACCAGGCCGTGGCTGATGCCCGTCTTGCCGCCGGGAAGCGGTTCTTCGACCGCGATCGAAATCGAGAAATGAGGGACGCCGTGAAGGAAGTTGGTCGTGCCGTCGAGGGGATCGACGATCCAGCGCGGCTTCGACGGATCGCCCTCGATCACTCCCGATTCCTCGGTCAAAATCGCCCAATCGGGTCGCGCAAAGCGAAGCTCGTCGATCAGCGTCTGCTCGGCGCGCTTGTCGGCCATCGAGACAAAGTCGGCGGGCCCCTTTTTCGAGACCTGCAGCTGCTCGACTTCATTATAGTCGCGACGAAGCCGCGGTGCCGCCTTGCGGGCGGCGCGCGTCATGACGGTGATCAATCCGGAATGGGAAACCATCAGTCGGCGCGACGGACGTAGGTTTGCTCGTATACGTCAACCACGATCTTGGTCCCGGCGCCGATGTGGGGCGGCACCATCACGCGGACGCCATTGTCGAGAATCGCGGGCTTGTAGGACGACGATGCCGTCTGTCCCTTCACCACCGCGTCGGCCTCGACGATCATGGCTTCGATTGTGTCGGGCAGCTGAACCGAGATCGGGCGCTCGTCATAGAGCTCCATGACGACATCCATGCCATCCTGCAGGAACGCCGAGGCATCGCCGAGCAGGTCGCTTGGCAGGCTGATCTGTTCGTAGCTTTCCTTGTCCATGAAGGTCAGCATGTCGCCGTCGGCGAACAGGAACTGAAAGTCCTTGGTGTCGAGCCGGACGCGTTCGACCGTCTCGGCCGAGCGAAAGCGGACATTGTTCTTGCGGCCGTCGATGAGGTTTTTCAGCTCGACCTGCATATAGGCGCCGCCTTTACCCGGCTGGGTGTGCTGGATTTTGACGGCGCGCCAGATGCCGCCTTCATATTCGATGATATTGCCGGGACGAATGTCCACGCCGCTGATCTTCATGCGATCCGCTTTCCGCTTTGACTGGTTGAAAGAGCCCCGGGTCCCGCTGTCGCGGGTTCCCGGCAAATACGCGTTGCGCCCCTAACGCTTCGGGCGCGAGCCGGCAAGCAGCGGATAGGGATTGATCGCTGTCCCCTGGTACCATTTCTCGCCCGGCGCCATGCGGTTGATGGCGAAGTGGAGGTGCGGGCCGGCGGGGTTGGCATTGCCGGTGAAGCCGACATAGCCGACCGGTGCGCCACGGAGTAAGCGTTGGCCTTCGTGAAGACCCGGAGCATAGGCGCTGAGGTGCGCGTAATAATAGGTCCATTGCCCGTCGTCCGAGCGAATGTAGGTGGATATGCCGCCGCCGCCCTTGCTGAAGAACAGTTTTTCCACTCGTCCCGGCGCTGCGGCCACCACCGGCGTTCCGGTAGGAGCCATGATGTCGATTGCGTCATGGACTCGCGCGCCGCCTGCACGAGCCTGGGTGAAGGTGTCGACCAGCTCACGCGGCTTCACCCCTGCGACCGGCAAGGCGAGGCCAGCGGGACCGACGGTGACTGTTCCGATGGCGATCGGCCCAGCTGGTCCTGCCGGATTGACCACGGTCCGGTCGCGAACGGCAATCTGGCCCGGCTTCAGGCTGCCGCTGATCCCGAGGTAAAACAGCCCGGCGGCGGCGAACAGTACCGCCGTCACCACCACCCAGCCAATGCGATTGACGATCGACCCCATCAAGCCTCGCTAGGCCTTGAACACAGCCCGGAAGCCGGGCTTCAGCATCTGGCTCAGCCGTAGCACGTCCCAATTGGTCATTCTCAGGCAGCCATGGCTTTGAGTTTTGCCGATCGTTTGCGGCTCGGGCGTGCCGTGGATCCCGTAATGCTCCTTGGTCAGATCGAGCCAAGCCAAACCGACCGGGCCGTTGGGACCCGGCGGAAGGCGTTGCTCGTCTTTTTCATTACTGACATCCCAAAACAGGTCGGGCTGATAGTTGAACGGCGGCAGATAGGCGTAGGTTGTCGCTTTCCATGTCCCAAGAGGCAGCGGGTCGTGACTCGATCCCGTAGTGACCGGGAATTGGGCTATCATCCGGTCGCTTTCGTCCATCACCTTGAGCAGCCCTTCCGACTTGTCGACCACCACATGATCGCCCTTGGGAAGCGAGGTGTCGACATTGAGCAGCTTCATCCACGGCACCATCTCGTCCTTGCCGTGGACATTATAGTCCGCGGATTTGGGCACGACGTTGGGCAGCCGCAGCACCTGGCCCGGACCGATCAGCTTTTGCGGGCCGTTCAAAGCCACGATTGTTCGGGGTGTCGTATGATAGGCCTCCGCCACCTTCTCCAGCATGTTTCGATAACTCATCATCGGCAGTTTGGCCTGGTCTTCAGGGTCCTTGGGAAATGGATAGACGAACGGCCCGGCGACCTGCTCAGGCGATAGCTTGACCATGATGGTCGAAGGGCGGGAAGCCTGGAGCAAGGCGCGCCGCGTGGCGCCGTCGAGCTTGCCGTTCTTGGTGAGGCCATTAGCTTCCTGGAAGCCTTGGATCGCCTCGCTCAAGCTCGATCCTCGACGGCCATCGATGACACCGGGTGAAAAGCCGGCCATGTCGAGCAGGACCTGGGCGTGGAAAATCGTCCCGTCGATCGGGCTTCCGGGCGTTCCGGGCGGCACCCACGGCGCTTCCGCTTTCGAGGCAGGCGCGGGCTGGGCTGTTGCAAGGCTGGCCACGAGGCCGAGTGAACTGGCGGCAAGGATGAGGGTACGCAAACGCAGCACGAGGCATTCTCCTGTCAGGATGTCCCCGATGCAACGCGGCAAGCTAGGCTTGTTTCCGTGCCGTTCCTATTCGCCGGCAAACAGGGCACCGAATTCGGCCACCGATTTCCCGGGATCATCGGCGCCCCACACCGCCTGGCAAACCGCAAGGAAATCCGCCCCGGCCGTAACCAGGGGCGCCGCATTGCCGGGCGAAATACCCCCGATTGCGACGCACGGAATCTCGAACAGCGAAGACCACCAACTTAGCATCGCCGGATCTGGCCGATGCTCAGTCGGCTTGGTCGTGGTAGGATAGAAGGCTCCAAACGCGACATAATCCGCGCCCGCCTCGCCCGCCTCCATCGCCAAGTGGCGGCTCGCGTGGCAAGTCACCCCGATTTGTTTCGACGGGCCTAGGATCGAGCGGGCTTCGCGCGGATCACCGTCGGACTGGCCGAGATGCACCCCGTCGGCGTCCAGCCGCTTCGCCAGGCTGGTGCTGTCGTTGACGATGAACGCGACATCCGCGTCGGCGCAAATCCGCTGCAACGGCTCCGCAAGCCGCGCCAATTGATGGCTTTCGACATTCTTGACCCGAAGCTGGAACGCGGCGACCGGGCCGCCCGCCAGAGCGGACCTCAACCGATCGGGGAAGTTTCCGCCGACCTCTTGCGGGCTGATCAGGTATAGCTGACAAGGCTCGCGGCGCTCGGGCGGGGAAAAGGCGGCAAGATCGACTTCATCCTCATTCATGCGCCGCTCATTAGCGTGAGGTGAGGCTTCGTCCAATGAAACACATGCTGCCCTTGATCGCCGCTCTTGCCTTGGCGGCATGCGCGACCCCGCCGCCTCCCGTACCGCCCGGGCCGGTCGCTGGCCTTGGCGAACCGGCCGACGTCAACGGGCTGCGCCTGAGGCCCCAGCAGGTTCTCGAAGACAGCCGTTGTCCAGCGAACGTAGAATGCATCTGGGCCGGACGTTTTCGTCTCAAGGTCTCGATCGGAGCACCGCAGGGCGGCGAAATTACGCAGCGGGACCTGACGCTCGGCGAGCCGGCTGACGTCTATGGCGGCAGGCTCACCCTTATCCGAGTGGACCCGCCCAAAGGCGCGTCGGGATCACTCGATCAGGACTCCTATCAATTCACCTTTGCCTTCGAACGCTAGGCAATCGACGCCGAGTAAATCTGGTCGATTGCGTTTCCGAGCGACCGGTCGAATTCCTCGTCGCTCATCTGGCAGCGCAGATCCGACAGCAGCGCGCGGCTGAAACTGGCGATCATGCCGGGATTCTTCGCCAGTTCGCGGCAGGCTTCCTCGCGGCTGAAACCGCCGGACAAGGCAACCACGCGAAGCACTTTTGGATGGTCCACCAACGCCTGGAACAGGCCAGCCTCCGCGGGGATGGACAGCTTGAGCATGACCTGCTGCCCGTCCTGCAGCGCATCGAGGTTGCGGAGGATTTCGTCGAGCAGGATCGAGTCCGCTTCCGCCCGTTGCGGACTCTTGATGTTCACTTCCGGTTCGATGATCGGCATCATGTCATGGGCAAGCACCCGACGCGCCACTTCGAACTGCTGCGCGACCACCGCGGCAATCCCCTCGCGGTTGGCGAGGTTGATCACCGAGCGCTCCTTGGTTCCAAACACGTCCAGGCTCCTTGCGCGAGCCAGTAGCGCGTCGAGGTCCGGCATGGGCTTCATCAGTTGGACGCCGTTCGCTTCGTCCTCAAGGCCCTTGTCGATCTTGATGAAAGGGACAATGCCTTGCTCGATCAAAGCCTGCGGGGTCGGCTTGCCATTTACCTCGCCATCCATCGTCCGCTCGAACAGGATCGCGCCGAGCACCTTGCCGCTGCCGAAGCTGGGTGAGGTGACAATTCGGGAACGCATCTGGTGGATGAGCCCGAACATCTCCTCGTCGTTCGACCAGGTGCCTTCCTCGACGCCATAGCCCTTCAACGCCTTGGGGGTCGAACCGCCTGACTGGTCGAGCGCGGCGATGAAGCCGTCACCCTGCTTGATCCTGGAGCGCATCTGGTCGCGGTCGAACGTCATGAATTCCCCGAAACTAAGTGGTTAAACAGCTGCGAGCGCCCTCTAGCCATGCGCGTGCCGACTAGCAACGGGGGAACCGACGGCGCGTTCACCAGTCTATGAGCCATGCTTAGCGATGCCCAGCGTGACATTTGCGACAATAGCGGGTGCGACTTTTCCGGCCTAAAGGCGGTCATCCTCAACGCCACGCTGAAGCCATCGGAGCAAAAATCGCATACCGATACCCTGCTCGACGTGGTCGACGAGATCTTCGCTAGCCAGAAGGTCGAGGTGGATCGCATTCGGCTCAGCGAGTTTTATCTGGCTCCGGGTGTCTATCCCGATATGACCGAGCATGGTTGGGACAAGGACGATTGGCCCAGGCTCAGCCCGCGCGTGCTTGGCGCCGACATCATTGTCCTGGGCACGCCCATCTGGCTTGGCGAGAAAAGCTCGATCGCCCAGGCCTTCATCGAAAAGCTATATGCTCACAGCGGCCAGACCAACGACAAGGGCCAGTATCGGTTCTACGGGAAGGTCGGGGGGTGCGTCGTGACCGGGAATGAGGACGGCATCAAGCATGTCGCCGCTGGCGTGCTCTATGCGATGAGCCACGTTGGCCTCACCATCCCTCCGCAGGCGGATTGCGGGTGGATTGGCGAGGCGGGCCCCGGACCTTCCTATGGCGACGAGAAGGCGGACGAATCAGGCCGGGTCGGTTTCGATAATAAATTCACGCAGCGCAATACGACCTTCATGGCCTTCAACCTGCTCCACCTCGCCAAGATGCTGAAGGATGCGGACGGAATTCCCGCCGTCGGGAATGTGCGCAAGCAATGGGACGCGGGCCTGAAGCCAGGCTGGCCGAACCCGGAGCATCGTGAGGATTAAGCTTCGAGCGCCGCCACGCCCGGAAGCGTCCGCCCTTCCATCCATTCAAGGAATGCGCCGCCAGCGGTCGAAACAAAGGTGAAATCCTGGGCCACCCCGGCGTGGTTGAGCGCGGCCACCGTGTCGCCTCCGCCGGCGACCGAAACCAGGCTGCCGTCCTGCGTCAACGCTGCAGCGGTCTTGGCCAGCGCCACCGTCGCCTCGTCGAACGGCGGGGTTTCGAACGCGCCCAACGGACCGTTCCACACCAGCGTTCGGCAGGTCTTGAGCGCATCGCCGAGGGCCTCGACGGCGGCCGGGCCGATGTCGAGGATCATCTCGTCCGAGGCTACCTCATGGACGTTGCAGGTCCTGAGGCTCGGCGGATTGGGCGCAAATTCCTTCGCGACCACGACGTCATAGGGCAAATGGATGATGCAATCGGCTTCTTCCGCTCGCTGGAAGATGCTTTCCACTTCGCCAATCAGCTCATGTTCGCAAAGCGACCTGCCAACCTCGACTCCGCGTGCGGCGATAAAGGTATTGGCCATGCCGCCGCCGATAATCATGTGATCGACCTTGCCGACCAGGTGTCCGAGCACCGCCAGCTTGGTCGACACTTTGGCGCCACCGACCACCGCGGCCACCGGCCGCTCCGGATCGCCGAGCGCTTTTTCCAGCGCCTTGAGCTCCGCCTCCATCGCGCGTCCGGCGAAGGAGGGCAGGAAATGCGTCACGCCCTCTGTCGAAGCATGGGCGCGGTGCGAGACGGAAAATGCATCGTTGACATAATAGTCGCCAAGCTCAGCCATACCCCGAGCTAGCGCCGGATCATTCGTCTCTTCGCCCAGATGGAAGCGCGTATTTTCCAGGATGCCGACGTTGCCCGGCAGCATGGTCGAAATGCCCCGCTGGGCCTCCGGACCCTGGCAATCCTCGATGAACCGCACCGACCGGCCGCTGAGCCCGGCCAGCGGCCTGACCAGCTGAGCCGTCGACATGTCCGGACGAACCTCGCCCTTCGGCCGGCCGAAATGCGACAGCAGCAGCACGATCGCGCCCTTGTCGCTCAGTTCCAGCACCGTCGGCAGCATCGCCCGCAATCGCGTGTCATCGGCCACCGACGCGCCCATCATCGGCACGTTCAGGTCGACGCGCACCAACACCCGCTTGCCCGTCAGGTCGGCAGGGAGATCGTCGAGGGTCCTGAACCTGGCCCCCACGATCAGATCAGCTTCGCGATCGCGCCTGCGGTGTCGACCATGCGGTTCGAAAAGCCCCATTCATTGTCATACCAGCTAACGACGCGGACCAGCTTACCTTCCAGCACCGCGGTTTCCAGGCTGTCGACGGTCGAACTGGCCGGCGACCCATTGAGGTCGATCGAAACCAGCGGCTCATCGGTATAGTCGAGCACGCTCGACAGCGGCCCCTTCTCCGATGCTTCCTTGAGCAGCTTGTTGACTTCCTCGACGCTGGTATCGCGCTTTGGCGTGAAGGTCAGGTCAATCAGGCTGACGTTCGGTGTGGGCACGCGAACCGCCGATCCGTCGAGCTTGCCCTTCAATTCGGGCAGCACTTCGCCGACAGCGCGCGCGGCGCCGGTGGTGGTCGGAATGATCGACATGCCGGCGGCCCGTGCCCGCCGCATGTCGCTGTGGATCTGGTCGAGAATCTTCTGGTCGTTGGTATAGGCATGGATGGTGGTCATCAGCCCGCGTTCGATGCCGATCGCGTCGTTCATCACCTTGGCGACCGGCGCCAGGCAATTGGTCGTGCAACTGGCGTTGGAGATGATTTTCATGTCCGTCGTCAGCTTGTCGTGGTTGACGCCGTAGACGACGGTCAGGTCGGCACCCTTGGCGGGGGCGGAAATCAGGACCCGCTTGGCGCCGGCGTCAAGATGCTTCTGCCCTCCCTCGCGGTCGGCGAAAAAACCGGTGCATTCGAGTGCGATGTCGACACCCAGATCGCCGTGCGGAAGCTTGGCCGGATCGCGTTCGGCTGTCACCTTGATCCGCTTGCCATTGACGATCATCACATCGCCTTCGGCTTTTACGTCTCCTGGGAACGGCCCATGGACGCTGTCGCGCTTAAACAGCATGGCATTCGCCTTGGCGTCCGCCAGATCGTTGATCGCCACTAGCTCTAGATCATGGTCGTCACGCTCCAGAATGGCGCGAGCGACGAGGCGGCCGATGCGGCCGAAGCCATTGATGGCGACTTTGGTCATGCAAATTCCCTTTGATCCATATGCGCGAGGACGCGCTTCGTGATGCTGGGCACGGTCAGCCCGAAATGCTCGTAAAGGTCGGGTCCGGGCGCCGAGGCGCCGAACCGGTCAATGCCGACGCGGAGGCCGTGCAGGCCGGTGTAGCGTTCCCAGCCAAAGGTCGTCCCCGCCTCGATCGACACGCGCAGGATCTCGCGGTTTGAAACATCGGGCAGGATCTCCTCGCGGTAGGCTGCATCCTGCCCGTCGAACGCCTCGGTGCAAGGCATCGATACGACATCGGCGCCAATGCCCTGGCCCTCGAGCTCCTTGGCGATGCCGACCGCGATTTCGACTTCTGACCCCGTGGCAATAAGTATCACCTTGCGCGGGCCTTGCGCAGCCTTGAGCCGGTAAGCGCCCTTCGCGCTGAGATTGTCCCTTGCTGTTTCAGTGCGCAATTGCGGCAAATTCTGGCGTGACAGGGCCAGCAGGCTCGGCCCCTTATTGGCCAGCGCCGCCGCCCAGCATTCGGCGGTCTCGACCGCATCCGCGGGCCGATAGACGTGCAGGCCGGGAATTGCCCGAAGACCCTGCAATTGCTCGATCGGCTGATGCGTCGGCCCATCTTCGCCAAGCCCAATCGAATCATGGGTCATGACGTGGACGACCTTGGCAACCTCCAGCGACCCAAGACGGATGGCCGGCCGCGAATAGTCGCTGAACACCAGGAAGGTCCCGCCATAGGGAAGCACGCCGCCGTGGAGCGCCATGCCGTTCATGGTCGCCGCCATGCCGAACTCGCGGATGCCGTAATGGATGTAACGGCCGCCATAATTCGAAGCGTCGAGCGGCTGGATGTTTTTGGTCAGCGTATTGTTGGACGGAGTGAGGTCGGCGGAGCCGCCGATCGTCTGGGGAACCGCGGCGTTGATCGCATCAAGCGCCAGCTCCGACGCCTTGCGGGTCGCGACCTTTTGCGGATTGGCAATCAGCCCGTCGAGATGCGGTTTGAGCCAATCGTCGCCGATTTTCCCCCCGATGCGGTCGAGGAATTCGGCCTTCTTGCCGCTCTGCTCGAGCCGGGCCTTCCATTCGGTATGCGGAGCCACTCCGCGCTTTCCTGCGTCGCGCCATACCTGGGCGACGTCGTCGGGAACGACGAACGGCGGGCTGTCCCAGCCGAGCTCTTTCCGCGCCGCGGCGACTTCATCCGCTCCAAGCGGCGAACCGTGGGTCGCGGCCGTGCCTTGCTTGTGCGGTGCGCCGAAACCGATGATGGTCCGGCACCGGATCAGCGATGGCCGGGTGTCGGCCACCGCCTTGTCGATCGCTTGGCTGACCTTGCCCGAATCAAGACCGTCGCACTCGATCACGTGCCAGCCCATCGCTTCGTAACGCGCGCCGACATCTTCGTTGCGGCTGAGGTCCGTCGGCCCGTCGATGGTGATGCGGTTGTCGTCCCACAGGACGATCAGCCGTCCGAGCTTGAGATTCCCGGCAATTCCTGCCGCCTCATGGTTGATTCCCTCCATCAGGTCGCCGTCACCGGCGATGACATAGGTTCGGTGATCGACCAGATCGTCGCCATAGACGGCGTTCAAATGACGTTCCGCGATGGCCATTCCTACGGCATTGGCGAATCCCTGGCCCAAAGGACCGGTGGTGCATTCGACACCGGCCAGTTCGAAGCTTTCGGGATGACCGGCACATGGGCTGCCCAGTTGGCGGAAATTCTTGATGTCCTCGATCGTCGGCCTGGCGTAGCCGGTCAGGTGCAGCAGCGCATAGAGCAGCATCGAGCCGTGGCCGGCCGAAAGCACGAACCGGTCGCGGTCAGGCCACTTCGGATCGGCCGGATCATATTTCAGGTGGCGCGTGAACAGGGCGGTAGCGGCGTCGGCCATGCCCATCGGAAGGCCCGGATGGCCGCTGTTGGCGGCCTCGACCGCATCCATCGCCAGAGCGCGGATGGCGTTGGCGAGTCGGCGTTGCGTCGGCATGAAATCTCCCATGGGTCGGCCGCATGGAGGGACTTGGCTGGCCGATGGTTTGGTGCCTATTGTCGCTCGGCATTGATGCGTCAACCTCGCGACCGGCTTGCGAGGAGGCGCGGAGTTGAATAGGCCAGTGAACGATGGACGCTAAGCCGCTGGAAAATGCACTGGACCGCGCCGAGCGAGCGCTTCTGCGCATCGAACGGGCGATGGACCGTGGAGCATTGGATCAAGGCCGCGACGACACGCTCCGCTCCAAGGTTGCCGGGGTGCTGACCGAGCTTGACGAGCTTATCCGCGAGGCAGGCCGCTGATGGCGGAAGTCGAGCTCACCATCGCCGGACGCCCCTACCGCGTCGCTTGCCGCAACGGCGAGGAAGAAAATCTTCGCGCCGCCGGAGCCCTGGTCGACGCCAAGAGCCGCGAGGCTTTGTCGGGCCTCGGCACCTTGTCCGAATCGCGACAGCTGTTGTTCGCTGCCTTGCTGCTAGCCGACCAGATTGTTGACGGGCGAGAGGTCGACCTTAGGCGGAATCAAAAGGTCCCAGCCGAACAAGGCGGCGAGGTTGAACATGAAGCAGGCGACCGCGATCGGCGCGAGCCTAATGACGATCATGATCAGCCGCATGGTGACATCGAACAGCCCCTCGAAGCCGCGCTGCAGGGTGCTGCGCTGCTGGGCGTGTCGGTCAGCAGCAGGCCGATGCCGAAGAACAGGGCGAAGAACATCACCGACAGGATCGCGCTGTTCGATCCCATCGCCTCGACCAGATTGTTGGGAATGATATTGATGAACGCGTCGATCCCCGACGGCTGCTCGGCGCCGACCTTGACGATCTCCCCGCGCGGCCGGCCGAATCGGCAAGCATCGGCGCGGCCGCTGCCCGGTCGACTCCGGCGCCGGGCTGGAAAAAATTGACCACTGCAAGGCTGACGGCGACCGCGATCGACGAGACGATGATGGTATAGAGCGAGAGTGCTCAGCCCGACCCGCTTCAACGATCGACTTCGCCCATCTCCGCAATGCCGACGACCAACGCCGAGAACAGCAGCGGGATGACCAGCATGAACAGCAAGCGCAGGAAAATCTGTCCGATCGGCTGGGTCATGTAGGTGGTGACGAATTCGACCCATGCGGCGTCGCGCTGCGTCGAATAGGCGACCAGCCCGGCGATGAGGCCGACCAGGAAGCCGATCAGCATCTGACATTGCAGCCCGAGGCCGCTCTTCTTCGTCGCTTCGTCCATCATTTCATCGTTCGGCTGTCTTGCTCAGTCCCGTCAGGCTTCGCGGTGGCGGCGGCAAAGGTCAAGCGGCTGCCCGGTAGTCGAAGGGCCGGTCGATAGACGGCGGCGGCACGGTGAAGTATTTCGGGCCCGGCCTCGGTCATGGGGAAACAATCCTCGAGCCTGATCCCAAATTTGCCCGGCAGATAAATTCCCGGCTCGTTCGAAAAGCACATGCCGGGCGTCGAGCGGGGTGATCTCGCCATGGACGAGATTGACCGGCTCATGCCCCTCCATGCCGATGCCGTGGCCGGTGCGATGCGACGTGCCGGGCAGCTCATAGCCCGGGCCATATCCCCAGCTGTCGTAAGCCGAGCGGACCGCGTCATCGACGCTTCCCGCGGCGACGCCGATCTGGCCGCGGCAAATGCGATGTCCTGCCCCCGGCGCATCTGGTTCCACACCTTGCGCTGTTCGGGCTGGATCGGCCCGAACACGAAGGTCCGCGAAATGTCGGATTGATAGCCGTGGACCGAGCAGCCACAATCGAGCAGCACCACCTCGCCGCGCTTGACCAGCTGCGGTCGTGCGATCCGTGGGGATAGGCCGACGCTTCGTTGAGCAGGATGAGGCCGCCGTCATAGGCCCCGCCGAGCGTCTTGTGGGCCGCGGCGATCATTGCGTCGAGCTGGTCGGGGGTCATTCCCGCCTTCGTCCGCTCGCCCGCGTAGCGAAGGGAGGTTGCGGTGATCGTCGCCGCCGCCTGCATCAGCGCGATTTCCGCCGGCGACTTGCGCATGCGCAAGGCGCGGACGACCGGATTGGCGTTGACGATCCGCGCCTTCGGCAGTTGCGCTTGCAGCCGGTCGACGATGAAATAGCGGTTGGTCTCTTCCATTCCGACCGGAAGCCCGGCAAGCCTGCGCTCGCCGATAAATCCCGCGACCAGCGCGAGGGGCTCATCATCCTCGTCCCAGGTGCGGATTTCG
>CAVVQJ010000003.1:0-89369 GCA_963750385.1 uncultured Alphaproteobacteria bacterium
CCAAATCCGGCGCGCAAGGAAGACGGAGGCGGCGTGGCGCCGCCTCCGCTAGCCCCCGCTAGTTGCCGCAGCTGCTCGGCTCGTCGGCGTCGATCCGGAATGCCGGGCCGACAAAGCCCGCGGGCTTGATCACGATGGCGACATATTCCGCCACCTGTCCGCCCGGTGCCGCCGGATTGCGGACATTATGGGCGCGGTTGGCAGGCTCGATGAACGACTGGCCGGCCGTATAGACGTGGGCCGCGCACAGCGACCATCCGTACCATTCGATCGTACCCTGGGTGACGGTCACATGGACCGGGGCGGGGTGGCTGTGCCAGCCGCTGTAACCCTGCGGCTGGGTGGTCAGCCGGTCGGCCCCGATGTCGGTGCTGTCCAGCGTCTTCAGGATCATGCCCCATTTGCCGGTCTTGCCGTTCGCCGTATTCTCGTTGAGCGTTCCAAAATGCCCGTTCACGATCGGCGACGGCATGAAGCCGTTACCCGGCGTGGCGAACGCGGGCGCGAAGGCCAGAGAGGCGATGGTCGCAACCGCGACGGAGCCAGTGGTGATCTTGCGATAAAATGTCATGCCCTTCCTCCACATGTTCGAGGAAACGCGACAGGCCGGCCCCATAAGTCGGCGGCGCAAGAAGATAAACTTCGCGTTAACTTCCGAGTAGTTAACTTAAGTTATACGACATTCGCCATCTCAAGGATGAGGTTCCACTCCTCGTCACGCACCGGCGCCACGGACAGGCGGGACTGGCGGATCAGCTCCATTTTCTCCAGCTTCGGCTCGGCCTTGATCTCGGCCAGCGTGACGGGGCGGGGCAGGGGGCGGACCGGCTCGACGGGGACCTTGACCCAGCTCCCGTCGGCGCCGTCGGGCTTTTGCGGGCCCGCGATGCGCATGATGCCAGCGATCGCCTTGTCCGCCATCGAATGGTAGAAAAAGGCCTCGTCACCCGGTTGCATCGCCCTCAGGTGCAGCCGCGCGGCGTTGTTGCGAACGCCGTCCCAATCGGTCGATCCGTCCCTGACCAGGTCGTCCCAGCCATATTTGGTGGGCTCCGATTTCATCAGCCAATAGGCCATCAGCGCGCACTCCTTCGCGGTCTTCTACAGCCGCACCGGACCTGCTTGGCAAGTGATCGGGAAAGATTAAATGCCTGAAATCTGTCAATTCGACCACGGTTCCCGTCATTCACCCCGCGATGGGCTCAACTCGCCGTTGGGCCGGTTGCGGGGCTGAATTTATCTTTTATGTGCACTGCAGCAATTACATGAGCGGGTGGATCCCCGGCGTTTTCGGTTTGTCGGAAACTTGGGATCCCAGGGCAAGACGGACGAGCCCTCCCGCGATCGCCGGTGACACTTCTGTTGCTTTTAACGCGATCGTCGGACGGCCGGCCGCCATAGTTTGAGAAAAAATTGAAGAAGTTTTTAGGTGCCGGCGGCGCGTCGATGTTCGCCGCCGCAATGTTGCTTGCAGTAGGCGGTTCGGGTCAGGCCCTGGCCCAGCAAGTGAAGAATTTCCGGTCGTGCAGGCCGTTGCCCGCACCGCCGTTCCGGCTCCGGCCGTCGCCTCGCCGGTCACGCAGTCGGTTGCGCTTCCCAGCGCCGATGCAGCGGTCGCTCGCGAAGCGGGATGGCTGCAAAGGGCGGGTTGGCCGCTTTATGCGCTGGTCGACAAGTTTAGCGCCGGCGCGCCGCTTTCCGACGAAGCGAACTGCATCGCGGTGGCGGTCTATCACGAAGCGCGCGGTGAAAGCGTAGAGGGCCAGCTGGCGGTTGCGAAGGTGATCATGAACCGTGCAGCGTCCGGCAAATATCCGGCCAGCTGGTGCGGTGTGGTCAAGCAGCCCTGGCAATTCTCCTTCGTCCGTCACGGTCAGTTTCCGTCGGTCGACGAAGGCTCGGCTGCCTGGCGCAAAGCCGTCGGCATTACCCGGCTGGCGGTCGCCAACGCGGTGACCAGCGTGCCCAGGGAATGCCTTTGGTATCACGCCAATTATGTCGCTCCGCGGTGGAGCAGCAATCTTCAGCGGGTCGAACAAATCGGCGCCCACATCTTCTACCGCAGCTAAATCAACGTCCTGCCGCAGGGCGGTCTCGCCCTGGCGTTAACCTTGTTCAAGGGGGATTCGCGTTTGCCTTTAAGGCGCGCAAAATCCTTTTGAAGGCAAGGATTTAATCCGGTTGAGGGCGGGGAGGCCTGGCGGTGCTGAAGATCCTGATCGTCGAAGACGACACGCAGTTGGCGACCACACTGAAATATCTGGTCGAGGACAATCCGCGTTATCGGGTCGTCGCCACGGCCGACGACCTCGACAGCGCGGTCGCCGCTGCCGAGGAACATTTGCCCGACCTGGCGCTGGTCGACCTTCGTCTGGCCCATGGCACCACCGGCTTTTCGGTCGCCGTCCGGATGGGCGATTTCGACATTCCATGCTTCTTCATCACCGGCAAGGCGCCCGATTTTCCGATGCCGGACCTGGCACTCGGCTGTCTGATGAAGCCTTTCACCGCGGAAGACATCCACCGCAGCCTCGCGGCCGCGGAAGATCTGATGAGGGGCCGCGAGACGCTGCGTCCACGGATGCCGGTCAACCTCACCCTTTACGATCAGGTCCAGGAAGATCAGGGCAACGGCGAGGGGCAGCCGGGGTTCATTCCCTCGCGTCGGTCATTGAAAACCCGGCTTGAACACTGGATCGCGGGCACGCAGCACTAGAGGCGCATCACGCCGCGGCGCGGCTCGCGCTGGCCATAGCTTTCCGCCGTCAGTTTGGCCCCAGCATCCTGCAAGGCCTGGCGGCGTCCCTCGATCGAGGTCGAAAGCTGGATCATTTCCAGCCGGTGGATTTTGGCGAAAGCGGGGTGGGCCAGAACCTTGGCCACCAGCCGGGCGGTCTTGGGCCAGCGCCCCGTGTCAGGCGTGAAGCCGGCATATTCGGCATTGCGGAAGAAAGTGGCGATGGAAATGTCGGCCAGGCCCATCTCGCCGAACAGGAAGCCGTTTTCCGCCAGCTCGCCCTCCAGATAGTCGAGCGCGGCTGGAATGCCGGTCGATAGCGTCGCGGCGATCCGCTCTTCGTCGATCGGCTCGTTCCAGACGCGGGGACTGACCAATTTGGGATAGAACAACCCCCAGATGAAGACGTCGCCGAGCCGTGTGTCGGCGAATTCCTCCAGCCAGCGCGCGCGGGCGCGTTCCCTCGTCTCCGATGGCAGCAGCGGCGGATCCGGATGGGCCTCGTTGAGATATTCGCAAATGACCGTTGAATCGGTCAGCACCAGATCGCCGTCGATGAGGACGGGAATGCGGCGAAGCGGACTAAGCCGCTCGAACTCATCATTGCCGAAAAAGGGCGTGATCGGGTCGACTTCATAGTCGAGGCCCTTCAGTTCCAGGCACACCAGGACCTTGCGGACATAGGGGCTGACGAAGCTGCCAATGATCTTCATGCCGGCCCCATGCGCTGGCCCGGCGAGCTGTTCAAGGGGCGGGCGAAGGGGGAGGCTGGATGCCCGACGAGGATTCGAACCTCGATTGACGGAGTCAGAGTCCGTAGTCTTACCATTAGACGATCGGGCAACGAAGGTCGCCGCGCGGGCAGATAGAAAGCCCGCCCTTCACTGTCAACGGCGCGGGGCCAGTTGCACCGTTGGACTTATTCAGGTTAATCTTGCGCCAAGTCAGCCGTGCGGCATCCCTGCGCGGCCAAGGATAGAATGGGTGTGTGACGATGGCGCAGCAGGTCGCCAATGCGCCGGCCCCGCGGTTCCAGGGCCCGGCAGGCGGAACACCGCCGCCCCGCAGGGGGCATCAACGAGATATTTATGGCGCACTCGATCTCGGGACCAATAATTGCAGACTGTTGATTGCACGCCCGAATGAAGGCGGCTTTGTCGTGCTCGACGCTTTCTCGCGCATCGTTCGGCTGGGCGAAGGGCTGTCGACCAGCGGAAAGCTGACCCAAGGCGCGATGGATCGGGCGGTCGAGGCGCTGGGGGTATGCGCCGACAAGCTTCGCAGGCGGCATGTGACGCTGGCCCGATCGGTGGCGACCGAGGCTTGCCGGCGTGCCGCCAACGGCCGTGATTTCATCGCCCGGGTGAAGGACGAAACCGGGATCGTCCTGGAAATTATCGCTCCTCAGGAAGAAGCGCGGCTGGCGGTACTCGGCTGCCACAAGCTGCTCGAGCCCGGCGATGGTCCGGCGCTCATTTTCGACATCGGCGGCGGATCGACCGAACTGGTGCTGGTGGAGCAGGGCGAGCATGCGCCGCGCATCCGCGCCTGGTGGTCGGCACCCTGGGGGGTCGTGTCGCTGACCGAAAGCGAAGGGCGGGAAGCGATCGAGGGAAAGGATCGCGTCGCGGCCTATGGCCGAATGAGAGAGCGGGTATTGAGAAGCTTCGCCCGCTTCGTCGAAATGCTTCCGGATCAGCTCGATAATGTTCGCCTGCTGGGAACCAGCGGCACGGTGACCACGCTCGCCAGCGTGCATCTGGCGCTTCCCAGCTATGATCGACGGATGGTCGACGGCTTGCACGTTCCAGTCGAGGACATGCGCCGCATTTCGTCGATGATCGCCGAGATGGACTTCAAGCAGCGCAGCGGAATTCCCTGCATTGGCACCGAGCGCGCCGATATGGTGGTTGCCGGCTGTGCCATTCTGGAGGCGATCCTGGATATCTGGCCGGCCGACATGCTCGGCATTGCCGACCGCGGAATTCGCGAAGGGATATTGCGGTCGTTGATGGCGCGCGACGGCTATCAATTGTGAAGCGCATCAAGACCGCCAAAGGGCGCAAGGTCAGCTCGACGCGGTGGCTCGAGCGGCAGCTGAACGACCCTTACGTCAAGCGCGCGAGAGCGGAAGGCTATCGCAGCCGGGCAGCCTACAAGCTGATCGAGCTGGATGAGAAGTTCGGGCTGCTGAAGGGTGTCCGGGGCGTCGTCGATCTTGGAATCGCGCCCGGCGGCTGGAGCCAGGTCGTGCGCCGCAAGGCTCCTGCCGCCCGCGTCGTCGGGATCGACTTCCTACCTACGGACCCGATCGAGGGCGTGGAAATTCTGCAATTGGACTTCATGGATGAGGGCGCTCCAGCCGCTTTGTGCGAGGCGCTGGCCGGGGAAGCCGATCTGGTCCTGTCCGACATGGCGGCCAACACGGTCGGCCACCCCCAGACCGATCATCTGCGCACCATGGCGCTGGTCGAGGCAGGCATGGAGTTTGCCTGCGACGTGCTGAAACCAGGCGGCGCCTATGTCGCCAAGGTGCTCGCCGGCGGAGCGGACCATAACCTGGTCGCACAGCTGAAACGACACTTCACGACTGTTAAGCATGCCAAACCGCCGGCGAGCCGCAAGGACAGCAGCGAATGGTACGTAATCGCCCAGGGCTTCAAGGGGCGGATTGACCCGCCCAGCTAGGGCGTCGCCGTCGGCGCGTGAGCGAGCGAATAATAGCCAAATGCCAGTGCGCCCCGGAGTTCTGCGCGGCTAAGCTGGAATCGGGTTCCTCGCTCCAGACAAGCGCCATAGGCTGGCATCGCCGACTGCAGCGCCTGTGATTCAACGGCCGAATTGGCCGGCGCCTGAAGCAGGGTCCTGGCGCCCTGAGGGTTGCTCCGTACAGCGCATTCGCCAAATTTGTACATGATTACCGCGAGTTGATGCTTCCGCCGTTTCTCGTCGAGACCCTTCATGTCGGCCAACGAATAGTCACGATAGGCCTTGGGCTCATAATTCGCGGCGGTAATTTGCGGTATATCCAGGCGCGCCGCCATGGGCAACGCAGCCGGATCGATGGAAGCCAATTCATCGCGAAGCAGAGCCTCGGCCAGGGCAAACCGCATCAATTCTCCACTCATCGCGTGCCCGATCTGAGCGTCGGCACCCGATACGCCGCTCATGCAATTTGTGTCGTCAAGCGCTCGATACGCCCTGTCGAACTCGAGGGTAGTCCGGTCGAGCACGAACCGCGACGCAAGTGGCCGCTTGGCCTTGACCACGCAGGAGGCGTAACTGGCCAACATATTTTGGTCAGGGACTTGGGTCCTGAGGTTTTCGTCGAATTGCGACTGAGCTCCCGCCGGGGCAATCCATAGCGCGGTCGCAGCCATCGCCATCGCGCCAACCGCAAATATTTTGCCTCGCGGCATGAATTTGAAGCAAACCACGGCTCTTCTCCCACCAAACCGAGTCCGGGGAAATATGCGGCAAGTCGCGGGCGCTCACAAGACCTTGGTGAAGGAGGCGGTGGAGTGGGAGGCGGGCCTTTTGGCCACGCGCTAGCTCTTCCGGGCCGCCTGGACCGCTGCTTTCAGCGCTTCATACCCCGCAGCTGAATTGATCACCCGGTCGCCAACGACGAACAGCGGAGTTCCGGTCGCGCCGAGCTGGCTGGCGAGGCCCATGTTGGCGCGAAGCTCGGCTTCCTGCGCGGGGTCTTCTGCTGGTTGGGCGGGAACCCCCGCCGCCCGGGCAGCCAGCGCGATGGTCTCGGGCGCCGGCCTGCCTGCAGCATAGAGCGCATCATGATATTGGGCGAACTTGCCTGCCTTGGACGCGGCCAGCGAAACGCGCGCGGCCTCGACGCTTTCGGGGCCAAGGATCGGCAATTCGCGGTAAACGACGCGCAATTTTTTGTCCTCGGCCAACAGCCGCTCGATGTCCGGATTGCTTTGCCGGCAATAGCCGCAGGCGTAATCGAAGAAATAGGTCAGCGTGACATCGGGCTTGGCCGCGCCCTTCCAGCTGGAGTGGAACGGTGTTTCCAGGCTCGCCCGGATCGGAGCGAGAGTCTCGGCAAATTGCCTTTCGCGGAAAGCTTCGCCCGCTTCCATGAGGATTTCGGGGTTAGACAACAGCGCGTCGCGCACCATCTTCTCGCCGAAGAGCGACGGGCCAGCCAGCATCAACGCGCCGGCGGTGAGTACGGCCCCGGCGACGCCGCCCCCAATCGCTGCGCCCCAGGCATTCTTGCGAGTATCGCTCACTTGTCCCTTTTGCCCTTCTTGTCTTTCTTGACGGCCTCCTCGGACACCATGGCGATATCCTGCGCGCGAAGATAGTCCGGCGTTCCCGGCCTCAAGCCCGCCATCGCCATCTTGGCATGGGCGAGCGCGAGTTTGTTCTCGCCTTCCAGATTGCTTCGTTCCGCGGTTGCCAGCGCCGCGCGGGGTTCATCGCCCTCACGGTCATAGACAATGCCGAGCTGGAGCCAGGCGAAAGGATTGTCATTGTCGCGGTTGACCGCGGTTTTCAGCACCTGCTTGGCTTCGGCAAAATTCTTCGGATCCTCCGACGCGATCAGCGCGTGTCCGAGCATCACCGCGATCATCGGCATGTCAGGGGCGCGGGCGACCGCCTTGCGCAGCGGAGCGATCGCTTCCATCGGCTTGCCGCCTTCCAGGAGGATCTGGCCCTTGAGTTCCAGGAAGAAGGGATCGTCGGGTGCGGTAGCGAGGAGTGTATCGGCCTCGGCGTTGGCCTTATCGGGATAAGCGCCCAAGTGGTAGGCATAGGCGCGGGCGTAGTGCGCCGGGACGCTCATGTCGCTTTCGGGATAAAAATTGACCGCCTGCTTGGGGGTCACATAGCCGATCAGCTTGGCCTTTACCCGCTCGAAGCGCGCCTCGAGTGCCGGATCGACCGGACGATTCCAGGCCGGGTCTTTCTTGTAGATCTGCTCAAGCGTGGTGATGCGCTCGCTCGACAGCGGGTGGGTGCGGTCGTAGCTGTCCTTGGCGTAGACCGCGAGACGATATTCCTGGTTCTGCAGCTTCTTGAAAAATTCCAGGCTACCCTTGCCGCTGACCCCCGCCTTGTGAAGGTAGGAAGCGCCCGCGAGGTCGGCCGTGGACTCCTGCGCGCGGGTGAACGCCAGAAAGTTGCCCAGCGCGACTTGCTGTCCGGCCGACAGGATACCCATCCCCGCATCACCAGCACCGGCGGCCAGGGCCGCGGCGCCGAGAACCAGGCTTAGGATGGTGATGACGGTCGCCTTGTTGACGCCGTCATAGATACGAATGGCGTGGCCGCCGGCGACGTGCCCCAACTCGTGGGCGATGACTCCTTGCAACTGATTAACGTTGTCGGCAGCGGTCAGAAGGCCGCTGTGGATGTAGACCACCTGGCCCTGCGCGACAAAGGCGTTGATCTCGGGATCGTTGAGCAGCACGACCTTGACGCTCTTGGGGTCGAGCCCGGCAGCCTGGATCAGCGGGTCGCTGACGTCCTTGAACAGCAGTTCGGTCTCGCTGTCGCGCAGCAGGGATTGTGCCGCGGCGGGCTGCGCGGCGGCGAAATACAGCGCGAGGCCAAGCATCATCAGCCGGGCCAGGCGGGATAGCCGTACGGTCATGCCCCGCTGTCCCATCGCCCGCCTGAACGCCGGATGAAAGTGACCGCATCCCGCCATGCCGGGGCTATACGCGTGCTGGCCGCTGGAGGAACCTGGTCCACCAGCAAGTTGCGTTCGGCGGTCTCCTTCCCCGTCGAGGAAAGGCGTGACATCAGCCGAAGGTGCGCTGCCACCAACCGCGTCGAGGCTCTCCATTTCATCCTCCTCGGCGGCGTCATTGCTGGCTGCCAGCGCGGGGGCGGGGCCATCGGTCGCGGCGGGCGTCGCGGCCTTGGCCTTCTTGCCCGACACGGGCTTTTTCGCGGCGGGGCGCCGCTTGGGCGTCTTGGCTTCGACAGCGGCTTCGGGCTCGACGGCCGGCTCCGGGGCCGGAGCGGTGTCGGTCGCCGGCTCCGCACTTTTCCGAGCACGGGGACGGCGGCGAGTCTTGGGCTTTTCCTCGACCTCCTCATCCACGTTGGAAAGAGTCTGTTCTTCCGAGACCGGCGTTTCGACCATCGGCGATTGGTCGAGTTCGGCGTCCGGAGTCGTCTCGCTGACGGTTTCTTCCCGGCCGCGACGGCCTCGCCCTCCTCGGCGGCCGCGGCGGGAGCGAGGCTTTTCTTCGCCCTCCTCGGCAGCTGCCTGGTCCGGCGTTTCTTCACCATCCGCCACGGGCGCGCCAGCGTCCTCCTGGCTCGCGCCCTCCGGTTCTTCGTCCCGGCGATTGCGGCCTCGTCCACCACGGCGGCGGCGACGGCGACGGCGGGCGCCTCGTTCGCCGTCTTCCTCGTCGCGGCGTTCGTCGCGTCCCTCATCGCGTGCTTCCTCGGCCTCGTCCTCTTCGTCCTCTTCGGCCTCGGGAAGGTCGTCATCCTCGTCGATGATCGGGAGCAGGGCAGGCCGCTCCTTGGGCTGCGGGCGTGCGCCCGAGCTTTCGACGGTCATCCGTGCGCCCTCGAACGCCTCGTCGATCACGACCTCGACCGACACACCGTAGCGTTCCTCGATCTCGGCGAGTTCCGAGCGCTTCTTGTTGAGAACGTAAATCGCGGCCTCGCGCCCGGCGCGGAGCGTAATCTGATCACCGCGCCCTCGCGCGGCCTCATCCTCGATAATGCGCAATGCGCTTAGGCCGGAAGAAGATGCGGTGCGCATCAAGCCCGTACCCTCGCAATGCGGACAAGCCTTGGTCGACGCTTCAAGCACGCCGGTGCGCAGCCGCTGGCAACTCATTTCCATCAGGCCGAAGCCGGAAATTCGACCGACCTGAATTCGGGCGCGATCGTTCTTCAGCGCCTCCTTCATCGCCTTCTCGACTTTTCGGACATGGCCATTCTGCTCCATGTCGATGAAGTCGATGACGACCAGGCCGGCCATGTCGCGCAGACGCAGTTGACGGGCGATTTCGGCCGCGGCCTCAAGGTTTGTCGCAAACGCGGTTTGCTCGATATTATGCTCTCGCGTCGAACGGCCCGAATTGATGTCGATCGACACCAGCGCTTCGGTCGGGTTGATCACCAGATAGCCGCCCGACTTCAGCTGGACGACCGGCTGGTACATGGCGGTCAGCTGATCTTCGACGCCATAGCGCTGGAAGACCGGCGTCGGATCGGCATAATTCTGCACCCGCTTGACGTGGCTCGGCATCAGCAGCTTCATGAAGCCGCGCGCCGCCTTGTAGCCTTCTTCCCCCTCGACCACGACTTCGTCGATCTCGCGGTGATAGAGGTCGCGGATCGCACGCTTGATGAGGTCGCTGTCGCGATAAATCAGGGCAGGGGCGGCGCTGGCCAGCGTCTTGTCGCGAATTTCGTCCCATAGGCGGGCGAGATAATCGAAGTCGCGCTTGATCTCGGTCTTGGTGCGCGACAGGCCTGCCGTGCGTACAATCAGCCCCATCGTCGATGGCAGCTTCAAGTCCGAGATGATCGACTTCAGCCGCTTGCGGTCGGCGCCGTTCGAAATCTTCCGGCTGATCCCGCCACCATGCGACGTGTTGGGCATCAGCACGCAGTAGCGACCAGCCAAGCTCAGGTAGGTGGTGAGGGCGGCACCCTTGTTGCCGCGCTCTTCCTTGACCACCTGGACGAGCAGCACCTGGCGGCGCTGGATAACGTCCTGGATCTTGTAGCGGCGGCGAAGCGCCTGGCGCTTCTTGCGAAGCTCCTCGGCAGCCGTTTCGTCGACCGGTGAACGGGAAGAGCCGGTGCCAACGACATTGGCCTCTTCACCTTCGGCTTCGGTCCCGCCGGCATCCTCCCCGGTATCTTCCGGGAAGTCGGCGTCGGCCTCAGCGTCGTCGTCATCATATTCGGCGGAGCGCAGCCGTTCTTCTTCGGCGGCATGCTCGGCTTCTTCGGCCAGCAGCGCGTCCCGATCCGCCTTGGGGATCTGATAGTAATCGGGATGGATTTCGCTGAAGGCGAGGAAGCCGTGACGGTTGCCGCCATAGTCGATGAACGCCGCCTGGAGCGATGGTTCGACCCGCGTTACCTTGGCTAGATATATATTGCCTTTGAGCTGCTTGTGCTCCGAGGATTCGAAATCAAATTCCTCGATTCGATTTCCCTGGGCGACGGCAACCCGGGTTTCCTCCGGGTGGCGCGCGTCGATTAGCATGCGCATGGACATTGAAGATTCTCCGAGCACGGCGCGCGGTCTGCAGGGACCGGCGGCGCGCGATGAAATGGGCCAGCGCGCCTGGCGCGGTGGCGAGATGTGCGGAAATTGCCTCTGCTGCTTGCTGCCTCGCGAAATCTGTCGCGACCGACGCATGGCCACGCTCATCAAAGAGCGTAGAAAAGGCGTCCTGTGGCATCATGCAGCGTCAACCTTGAAAACCGCGGATCCGAGAGGCCGCGGCTGGTGTCCGTCCGAAAGGCCGGAAGGACAAGCTCGGTTAGCACCACGCTAGCGGACCCGCAACACCTCGCTCGGTCAATAAATCGCTCGAACCCGCCCTTGGCGTGAGGTTTCGCTGGCCCTAACCTCGGCTCATGGACCGGAGGGTAAGGATTGGACTGACGGTGGGTGTGGCCTTGCTGGCCGCTTCGGCGTTGCTCGCGTTCGGCGTTGCCAATGTGCGCACGGTGGTCGAACCGGCGGGAATCGCCCTCAATGGCGAAGCACGCCGGGGCGGGCTGACCATGGAATTGCCGGAAGCCGTCGCCGATGTGCGGGTTCGACAAGCGCGGATGCCGGGACGTCCGATCGTGCTGATCGATCCAGGCCACGGCGGACGCGATCCCGGGGCGCCGGGCGTATCGGGGACGACGTCGGAGAAGGACCTCACCCTCGCGATGGCGAAGGAGCTGGCCGACCTGCTGCAGCAGCGCGGACGGGTCCGTGTCGCACTAACTCGCGAACGGGACCGCTATTTGACGCTGGAGCAGCGGGCAGAACTTGCCCGGCGGCTTCAGGCAGGCCTGTTCCTGTCGCTTCACATGGACAGCGCACCCAACCCCCTGGCGACCGGTGCGACCGTCTATTCGCTGTCCGACGTCGCGTCGAGTGCGGAGGCGGCCCGCTTTGCCGCCGCGGAGAATGCGTCGGATGGAGCGTTGTCGAGCGAGCCCGACGGCTCGGTACGCGCGCTGCTCGCCGATGTCGCGCTTCGCGAGCAGATGGAAGCATCGGCGGGCCTTGCCGAGCGCCTGCTGCGGCGCGCCCAAGGCCGTCTGGAACTTCGCCCTCGACCGCACCAATTCGCCGCCTTCCACGTGCTGCGAAGGGCGGAAACGCCGGCGGTGCTGGTCGAAGCGGGCTATATCAGCAATGCCGACGATGAGGCGCGGCTGAAGACCCGCGAGGGAAGGGCACCGCTTGTCCTTGCGCTTGCACAGTCCGTCGAAGCTGACCTCGCCACCCGGGGGCGGCGATGACGCGGCGGCTTCCGCCCGCCAGCCGAACCCGCTAGACGGACGGCACGACCATGGACCTTACCGCTTTTCGCCCTCCGGCCATCCGCCTGCCCGACCTCGTTGCATTCAACCAGCGCGTCCATGATCGGATCGACCCCTGGTTCGAGCGCAAGGGGGTTCGCCGGCTGGCGTGGGCCGCCGTCGTCGCATTCATCCTTGGCAGCATCGTTTTCGTCTATTTCGCGGCGGGGCTCCCAAGCTCGGAAAAGCTACTGGCCTATCAACCGCCGCTGCCCAGCAACGTCCGCGGCTATAACGGCAACCCGGTCCAGACCTTTGCCCGCGAGCGCCGGGTCGAACTTGCCTATGATGAATATCCGCCGTTGGTCGTCCAGGCCTTCATCTCGGCCGAGGACAAGACCTTCTTCAGTCATGGCGGCCTCGATTATCCCGGCCTGATTGGCGCGGTGGCCGATTTCGCCACCAAATCCGCGACCGGCGGCGGCCGGGCCAAGGGTGGGTCGACGATCACCCAGCAGGTCGCGAAATATCTGCTTCAGGACGATGAATATGCCATCAGCCGCAAGATCCGGGAGGCGATCCTCGCATTCCGGCTCGAGGACACGCTGAGCAAGGAGCAAATTCTCGAACTTTACCTCAACTCGATTTTTCTCGGTCGCAACGCCTATGGCGTGCAGGCGGCCAGCCGAGCCTATTTCGACAAGGACGTCGCCGACCTGACCCTGCCGGAGGCCGCTTATCTGGCGGTGCTCCCCAAAGCGCCGAGCAATTACGATCCGGTCCGGGCCACCAGCCGAGCGCTCTCGCGCCGCAACTATGTCCTGCGGGAAATGGCCAGCAACGGCTACATTACCGAAGAGCAACGGGCGGCCGCATCGGCAACCAGCCTCGGCACGATCCGCTATGGCAGCAGCGCCAAGTTCCGCGATCAGGGCGGCTACTATATGGAAGAGGTTCGCCGCGACCTGCTGAAGCGCTTCGGTGAAAAGGCGGAAGACGGCCCGAACAGCGTCTATGCCGGCGGTCTGTGGGTTCGCACCTCGATGGTGCCCAAAATGCAGGACGCCGCCGCCGAATCGTTGCGCGAGGGCCTGGCGAAATTCGACGGCGGGCGCGGTTGGCGCGACACGGAGCTCAGCATCGACGTCAGCGACGACTGGCAAACACAGCTGCGCATCACGCCGCTCGGCACCGGCTTTCCGGACTGGAAAAAGGCGGTAGTCCTGTCGAAGTCGGGAAATAGCGCACGGATCGGATTTTCCGACGGCTCGACCGGAACGCTTCCAGCCTCGGCCGCCCAGCAGCCTAAGCGCGGCGGAGGCGGATCCGCGTTCAGCAATCTGCGTCCAGGCATGATTATCATCGTCAAGCAGCTGGGATTGGACAGCTACGCGATCCGCTCAATCCCCGAGATCGGTGGCGGCTTCCTGGCCGAGGAGGTGCACACCGGCCGCGTTCTGGCGATGCAGGGCGGGTTCGATGTTGTCGGCTCGTCTTACAATCGGGCAACCCAGGCGCTTCGTCAGCCAGGCTCGGCGTTCAAGCCGATCGTCTATGTCACGGCCCTGGAAAATGGCCTCACCCCGGCGTCGATCATCGTCGATGCGCCCTTCTGCGTGTGGCAGGGTGCCGGCCTTGGCAACAAATGCTTCCGCAACTTCGACGGCAAATATTCGGGCCCCAAGACGATGCGCTGGGGGGTGGAACAGTCGCGCAACCTGATGACGATCCGCGCCGCTTCGCAAACCGGCATGGACAAGGTGGTGGCCAACGCCGCGAAGATGGGGGTCGGCGAATATGACCGTTATCTGTCGATCGCGCTTGGCGCCGGTGAAACGACCGTGCAGCGGCTGGTCAATGCCTACGCGATCCTCGCCAACAATGGACGCGCGGTCACGCCGACGCTGATCGATTATGTCCAGGATCGCAACGGCAAGGTCGTCTACCGCACCGACAATCGCTGCGCGATCATGCAGGACGACAATGGCGGTGCGTGCAATGCCGCCGATTGGGACGGCAAAGCCATGCCGCGCCCGCCATCGCGCGATCGGCAGATCATCGATGCACAGGCCGCTTATCAGATGATTCATATCATGGAAGGCGTGGTGGAGCGCGGCACCGCGACCGTACTTCGCGACCTCAATCGGCCCCTATTTGGCAAGACTGGAACGACCAGCGGCCCGACCAACGTCTGGTTCGTTGGCGGAACTCCCGACATCGTGGCCGGGGTCTACCTTGGGTACGACCAGCCGCGGCCGATGGGCAGCTATGCGCAAGGCGGACGAGTCGCCGCGCCGGTGTTCAAGCAGTTCGCCCAAGCCGCATTGCAGGGAATGTCGAAGGTGCCGTTCGTCGCGCCGCCCGGGATTCGCATGGTCCGCATCGATCGCGCGACCGGCAAGCGCGTATTTGGTACGTTTCCGACCACCGTGGATCCCAAATCCTCGGTCATCTGGGAGGCCTTCCAGCCCGAGACCGAGCCACGCCGTTCCTTCCGGCGAAGCGTCGAGCTAGCGAAGGCGCAGGCCGGCACCACCGCCGCCGCCGCACGGCGGGCGGTTGCCCAGCGCTCGGAGCGTGCGAGGAGCAATGGACCCACCGACAGCGGTGAATTCTTGCAAAGGCAGGGCGGGATTTACTAGGCGGGTCGCGACTATACCCCGATCGGAAAGATTGCCATGCGCGCCGAAGCGCAAGCCCATATTGACCAGATCAAGGCTGCGACCGCGCTGCTTCGCCGTTTCCTGGATTGGGATCAGGCTAACCGGCGGCTGGGCGAGCTCAATGACCAGGTCGAGGATCCGACGCTTTGGGATGACCCCAAGGCGGCGCAAAATGTCATGCGCGAGCGTCGGCGGCTGGAAGAAGCGATTGGCGCGACACGCAAGATCGAGACCGAACTCAAGGACACGGTCGAGCTTATCGAGATGGCCGAGGCCGAGGGCGACACCGGCCTGGTCGACGACGGCGTCGCGTCGCTTGGCGAACTGGCCGAGCGCGCCGAACGCGACAAGGTCGCTGCACTGCTGGCCGGAGAGGCGGATGCCAACAACAGCTATGTCGAGGTCAATTCGGGCGCTGGCGGAACTGAGTCCAACGATTGGGCGGGGATGCTGCAACGCATGTATTCGCGCTGGGCCGAGCGGCACGGGATGAAGGTCGAACTGGTCGATCATCATTCGGGGGAGCAGGCCGGGATCAAGTCGGCGACGCTGCTCATCAAGGGCGAAAATGCCTACGGCAATCTGAAAACCGAGAGCGGGGTTCACCGGCTGGTGCGGATCAGCCCTTACGATAGCTCCGCGCGGCGTCACACGAGCTTCGCCAGTGTCTGGGTCTATCCCGAGGTGGATGACGACATTGAGATCGAGATCAATGAGAGCGAGCTGCGGATCGACACTTACCGCGCGTCAGGTGCGGGCGGACAGCACATCAACACGACCGATAGCGCTGTGCGGATCACGCACATTCCCACCAACATTGTCGTCCAATGCCAAAATCAGCGTTCGCAGCACAAGAACCGCGCCGAGGCGATGAAGCAGTTGAAGGCCAGGCTTTATGAGGTCGAACTTCAAAAGCGCGAGGCGGAAGCCGACGCCAGCGCGGCGTCAAAGACCGACATTGGTTGGGGTCACCAGATCCGCAGCTACGTGCTGCAACCCTATCAGCTGGTCAAGGATTTGCGCACCGGGGTGACTTCGACCGCCCCCTCGGACGTGCTCGACGGCGATCTCGACCGGTTCATGGCCGCTGCCCTGTCGCAGCGCGTGACCGGCGAAAAGGTCGAGGTCGAGGATGTCGAGTAAGGGCTTTCGTCCGGAGCCGAGCCCGAGGCGCGGGGTAAAAAGACGTGTCGAGGTAGGGCAACGCCGGGGCTCTACAACGTCGCTCAGGTCGAACGGGCTGCCGCTGCTTTGCCTCGCCATGCTTGGCGCGTGCCGCGCCGAGCCTCAGCCGTCCCGCTTTCCCGAAGCCGACCGGCCGGTCGCGTCGATCGTGTCGGACAGTTTTTCGACCGAGGATGCACGCGACCGCGTCGGCGAGGCCGAGGAAGTGATGGGGTTGGCGGGCGTGGCGTCCGGCATGTCGGTCGCCGACATTGGGGCGGGGGAGGGCTATTACACGGTTCGCCTCTCGCCGATTGTTGGGCACCGCGGCCGCGTGCTGGCGCAGGACATCGTGCCCCAGACCCGTGACCGGCTGGCCCAGCGCGTGCAGCGTGAACGGCTCGACAATGTCGCGGTGAGGCTGGGCCAGCCCGCCGACCCCAGCATTCCCGCTCACTCCTTCGACCGCATCTTCATGGTCCACATGTTTCATGAGGTGACCGAGCCATATGAGTTTCTATGGCACCTGCGAGAGGGCCTGAAGAACAACGGGCTGATTATCGTGGTCGATGCAGACCGGCAGATCAAACGGCACGGCATGCCCCCCGCGCAGCTGATGTGCGAATTTAAGTCGCTCGGGCTTGCGCCGGTGAGAACCGCCCGCCTGACAGGCAGCGACGCCTATTTCGTAGCCTTCAAAATCGCGAGCCCGCGCCCCGAACCCGGTGACATCCAGCCCTGCAAGCTCAAAGCTTAGAGAAACCCCATTCGCCGCAGACTGCGACAGGGCGCTCCCTTGGCGAAAATCAGATGGTCTACGATGGGGAGGTCGATGCTTTCCCCGGCGATCGCCAGCGCTCGCGTGGCCCGAAAGTCGGCCTGGCTGGGGGGCGAGTCGCCGCTTGGGTGATTATGAGCCAGCACGACGCCCGCGCTGCCAAGCCGGGCTGCGTCCTCGATGATGGAGCGGACCGGAACGGCGGCCGACGATTGATCGCCTTCATAGCGTTCGAGATGAATGCACCGTGCCGCCTCATCGAGGTGGGCGACCCACAGCCTTTCGCAAGCGCGATCTTCCAGAGTGAAGCAGGACTCGAAAAAACGGTGGGCGGCATCGAAGCCGTTGAGAAGCGCAGGTGATTCGGCACGCTGATAACGCATGGATGAAAGCCTAAGCGCGCGCCGCCGTTTGGTCCTAAGGGGAACCGGTCCATATTGGAGCCAACGGGATGCCTCGTTGGGTGCTGGACGCTGGACGCCGAACGGCTAGGGTGGAGACATGCGCCAATATCTCGACCTCATGCAGAAGATTCTCGACGAGGGCGTCGAGCAGATGGACCGGACGGCAACGGGCACGCTTTCGTTGTTCGGGGCGCAAATGCGTTTCGATTTGGCCCAAGGCTTCCCGCTACTGACGACGAAAAAACTCCATTTGCGATCAATCATTGTCGAACTGCTGTGGTTTTTGCGCGGGGACACCAACGTTCGCTGGCTGCAGGAGCGCAAGGTCAGCATCTGGGACGAATGGGCCGACGACCATGGTGATCTCGGCCCGGTCTATGGCAAGCAGTGGCGTGACTGGGAGACTGCCGATGGCCGGCACATCGACCAGATCAAGCAGCTGACCGAACTAATCAGGCGCGATCCCGGCTCACGACGGCAGATCGTGACCGCCTGGAACCCGGGCGAGATCGAGCGCATGGCGCTCGCCCCCTGCCATTGCCTGTTCCAGACGCAGGTCGCTGCCGGGCGACTTAACCTGCAACTTTATCAGCGAAGCGCCGATTTTTTCCTTGGTGTTCCCTTCAACATCGCCAGCTATGCGCTCCTCACCCACATGCTGGCGCGCGAATGCGGGCTGGAGCCAGGCGTGTTCGTGTGGACCGGCGGCGACGTCCACCTTTATTCCAACCACCTCGATCAGGCGCGGTTGCAGCTGGCCCGCGAGCCGCGCGCCTTGCCTCGCCTGGTGATGAATGACCGCGGGCAGGGCATCGACAATTACGAGCCCGACGACTTCGCGTTCGAGGCTTACGATCCCCATCCGTCCATCGCTGCGCCCATCGCGGTTTAGAAACATTTCGCCTGCGTCATGGCACCTAACGCGATTTGCCGCGTTCGTTCAGCCGCTAGACAGGAGAAAGTCCCATGCTTCGCAAAGTAATGACGATGGTATTGATTGGTGGCAGTATCGCCATCGCGGCGTGCAACACCGTTCGCGGCGCCGCCGCAGATGTAAATTCGGCAGCAAACGCGGTCGACAACGCCACCTGATTTCGGCCATGGTCGTTACGCTATGAGAGGGAGTTTCGACCATGGTTCGTAAGGTGACGACGTTGCTGGTGATCGGTGGCGCGCTGGTAATTGCAGCGTGCAACACGGTTCGCGGCGCCGGCGAGGATCTAGGCTCGGCTGCGAACTGCACCGAGAATGCGATCAACGGCGGACGGTGCTGATCAGCCGAGAGAGCAACAATAAGAAAAAAGCCCCGCCGGTTTGTCCCGGCGGGGCTTTTTTTGTGGTAGAGCCCTTAATCGATCCGCGCAGTTGGCGCTGAGCATGGCGCTTGGCCGCAAAGCGAAACGTCCAGCCCGCACGCGATCTCGGTACCGTAGATGCGGCCGCGATAGTAAGGCCGACCAATAACCGCCCAGAACGGCGCGCCTCTCGTCAATCGGGCCGCGATTAATAAGCGATCTCGACCGGGTTCGCCCCGTCTGTGAAATCGATTCCGCGACGGGCGTAGCCTACGTCGTAATGGAAAGAAAAGGTCGCCGCCCGGCGGGGCGACGACCTTCTTTATGTTGACCGGACCGAAGCTTGCTATTCGGATTTGGCCTCGGCATCGGTCAGATACTCACCAGCATCGGCATCGCTACCGTTGCCCGAGGGCGTAATGCTGTCGAGCGGGTCGCCGTGGATCGCCGCTTCCGGGCCCTGGGCCAGTTCGGCGGCATGCTCCTCGGCGGCCGTTTCGGGCGCGATCAGCGCTTCCTGCAGCTTGCGCTGCTGGGCGCGGAGCGCGGCGTCGCGGCTGGAGGCGGCAATGCGCATCCGGTTCATGCCCGCGCCGGTACCGGCCGGGATAAGCCGGCCGACGATGACATTTTCCTTGAGGCCATTCGAGCGTATCGATCTTGCCCTGGACCGATGCTTCGGTGAGGACGCGGGTCGTTTCCTGGAACGAGGCCGCCGAGATGAAGCTGCGGGTCTGCAGCGACGCCTTGGTGATGCCCAGCAGGACCGGCTTGCCCTCCGCCTTCTTCTGCTTCTTTTCGAGCTTGGCGTTGACCTCGTCCATTTCCTCGCGGTCGACCTGTTCGCCCGCCAGCAGGACGGTGTCGCCGCCGTCGGTGATCTCGACCTTCTGCAGCATCTGGCGAACGATCACCTCGATGTGCTTGTCGTTGATCTTCACGCCCTGCAATCGATAGACTTCCTGGATTTCGCTGACGAGATATTCGGCCAGCGCTTCCACGCCGAGCACTTCCAGGATGTCATGCGGATCGGGCGAACCGCCGACGAGATTGTCGCCGCGCTTGACGTAATCGCCTTCCTGCACGTCGATGACCTTGGACTTGGGGACCAGATACTCGACCGGATCCGACCCGTCGTCGGGGACGATCGCGATCTTGCGCTTGGCCTTATAGTCCTTCTTGAAGCTGACCTTGCCCGAGATTTTGGCGATGATCGCATTGTCCTTGGGCTTGCGCGCCTCGAACAGCTCGGCGACGCGCGGCAGGCCGCCGGTGATGTCGCGGGTCTTGGCGGCCTCGCGCGGCATCCGGGCCAGCACTTCGCCGGCTTCGACCGTCTGGCCGTCCTCGACCGCGATGACCGCGCCCGGGGCCAGGCGATAAACGCCCGCCTCGTCTTCGCCGCCCTTGCCCATCAGGGTCAGGCGAGGACGCAGGTCCTCCTTCTTCGACTTGGCAAGGTCGTCGATCACCGCGCGCTGCGAAATGCCGGTCGATTCGTCGGTCTGTTCGACCAGGGTGCGGTTCTCGAACAGGTCCTGATACTTCACCGTGCCGGCCCGCTCGGTGATCACCGGGCTGAACGACGGATCCCATTCGGCGACGCGGTCGCCGCGGCTGACGATATGGCCGTTGTCGACCATCAGGTGCGCGCCATACGGGATGCGGTGCGTCGAAAGTTCGCGGCCGTCCATGTCGAGGATGGCGATTTCGCCCGAACGCGACAGCGACAGATGACGGCCGCGCGGATCGGTGATCGTCGGCATGTCGCGAAGCTCGATCGTGCCGTCGACCGGCGCTTCGAGGTTCGACTGCTCGTTGAGCTGCGCCGCGCCGCCGATGTGGAAGGTCCGCATCGTCAGCTGGGTGCCGGGCTCGCCGATCGACTGCGCGGCGATCACGCCGACCGCCTCGCCGATGTTGACCGGGGTGCCGCGGGCGAGGTCACGGCCATAGCATTTTGCGCAGACGCCCTGCTTGCGGCGCAGATCAGCGGCGAGCGGATCTTGATCCCCTGCAGGCCGATCTCCTCGATCTGGGCGACCATCGGCTCGTCGAGCAAGCGTGCCTTCGGCGATGACCGTCTCGCTGGTCTTGGGATCGACGATATCCTCGGCGGTGGTGCGGCCCAGGACGCGGTCGGCGAGCGAGGCGATGACCGCGCCGCCCTGGATGATCGCGCGCATTTCCAGCGCACGGTCGGTGCCGCAATCCTCCTCGATGATCACCGCGTCCTGCGACACGTCGACCAGGCGGCGGGTCAGGTAACCCGAGTTCGCCGTCTTGAGCGCGGTATCGGCAAGGCCCTTGCGGGCGCCGTGGGTCGAGTTGAAATATTCAAGGACGGTGAGGCCTTCCTTGAAGTTGGAGATGATCGGCGTCTCGATGATCTCGCCCGACGGCTTGGCCATCAGGCCGCGCATGCCGGCCAGCTGCTTGATCTGCGCCTGGCTGCCACGAGCGCCCGAATGGGCCATCATGTAGATCGAGTTGATCGGCAGCTCGCGGCCGTCCTCGCCCTTCTTCACCGACGAGATTTCCTTCATCATCTCGCTCGCGACGCGGTCGCCGCAACGCGACCAGGCGTCGATCACCTTGTTGTACTTTTCCTGCTGAGTGATCAGGCCGTCCTGATACTGCTGCTCATAATCCTTCACGAGCGCGCGGGTCTCGTCGACCAGCGCGACCTTCGATGTCGGGAATGACCATGTCGTCCTTGCCGAACGAGATGCCGGCCTTGAACGCGTGGCGGAAGCCAAGGCCCATGATGGCGTCGGCGAACAGCACCGTCTCTTTCTGGCCGGTGTGGCGATAGACGGTGTCGATGACGTCGCCGATCTCCTTCTTGGTGAGCAGGCGGTTGACGGTTTCGAACGGCACCTTGTGGCTCTTCGGCAGCGTTTCGCCCAGCAGCATGCGGCCCGCCGTCGTCTGGAAGCGCTTCATATATTCATTGCCGTCCTCGTCGGTCTGCGGGACTCGGCTGGTGATCTTGGTGTGAAGCGTGACCGCACCGGCGGCGATCGCCTGGTGAACCTCGGTCATGTCGGCCAGCAGCATGCCTTCGCCCGGCTCGTTCTCTTTTCCATCGACAGGTAATAGAGGCCCAGCACCATGTCCTGCGAGGGGACGATGATCGGCTTGCCATTGGCGGGCGACAGGATGTTGTTGGTGCTCATCATCAGCACGCGCGCTTCCAGCTGGGCCTCGAGGCTCAGCGGCACGTGGACGGCCATCTGGTCGCCGTCGAAGTCGGCGTTGAAGGCCGAGCAGACCAGCGGGTGAAGCTGGATCGCCTTGCCCTCGATCAGCACCGGCTCGAACGCCTGGATGCCGAGACGGTGGAGCGTCGGCGCGCGGTTGAGCAGCACCGGATGCTCGCGGATCACCTCGTCGAGGATGTCCCAGACTTCCTTGCGCTCTTTTTCGACCCACTTCTTGGCCTGCTTGAGGGTCATCGACAGACCCTTGGCGTCAAGGCGCGAGTAGATGAACGGCTTGAACAGCTCGAGCGCCATCTTCTTCGGCAGCCCGCACTGGTGGAGCTTCAGCTCCGGACCGGTGACGATGACCGAACGGCCCGAATAGTCGACGCGCTTGCCGAGCAGGTTCTGGCGGAAGCGGCCCTGCTTGCCCTTGAGCATGTCGCTCAACGACTTCAGCGGACGCTTGTTGGCGCCGGTGATGGTGCGGCCGCGACGACCATTGTCGAACAGCGCGTCGACGGCTTCCTGGAGCATGCGCTTTTCGTTGCGGACGATGATGTCCGGCGCGCGCAACTCCATCAGCCGCTTCAGGCGGTTGTTGCGGTTGATGACGCGGCGGTAGAGGTCGTTGAGATCCGACGTCGCGAAGCGGCCGCCGTCGAGCGGCACCAGCGGGCGAAGCTCGGGCGGGATGACCGGAATGACTTCCAGGATCATCCATTCGGGCCGGTTGCCCGAATTCGATGAAGCTTTCGACGACCTTCAGCCGCTTGATGATCTTCTTCGGCTTCAGTTCCGACTTGGTGACCGCGAGCTCGTCGAGCAGGTCCTTGCGCTCGCCCTCGAGGTCGAGGTCCATCAGCATGATGCTTGACCGCTTCGGCGCCGATGCCGGCCGAGAAGGCGTCCTCGCCATACTCGTCCTGCGCGGCGAGCAATTCGTCCTCGGTCAGCAGCTGATACTTCTCGAGCGCGGGTCAGGCCCGGCTCGATCACGACATAGCTTTCGAAATAGAGGATGCGCTCAAGCTGCTTCAGCTGCATGTCGAGCAGCAGGCCGATGCGGCTCGGCAGCGACTTCAGGAACCAGATGTGCGCGACCGGCGCGGCCAGCTCGATGTGGCCCATGCGCTCGCGGCGGACCTTCGAGACGGTGACTTCGACGCCGCACTTTTCGCACACGATGCCCTTGTACTTCATGCGCTTATACTTGCCGCACAGGCACTCGTAATCCTTGATCGGACCGAAGATGCGCGCGCAGAACAGGCCGTCACGCTCGGGCTTGAACGTGCGGTAGTTGATGGTCTCGGGCTTCTTGATCTCGCCGAACGACCAGGAGCGGATCTTGTCCGGCGAGGCGATGCCGATCTTGATCTGGTCGAAGGTCTCCGGCTTGGCCACCGGGTTCGCGAAGTTGGTCAGCTCGTTCATATTCTCATTCTCCGATCCCTTCCCGCTCGGGGGAGGGGCTGAGGCAAATCAGTTATTCGGCGGCGATGGCGGTCGGTTCCGCGTCGGGGTCGACGATCGAGTCGAGCTCGACGTTGAGGCCCAGCGAGCGCATTTCCTTGACGAGCACGTTGAAGCTCTCGGGAATGCCGGCCTCGAACGTGTCGTCGCCCTTGACGATCGCTTCATAGACCTTGGTCCGGCCGATGACGTCGTCCGACTTCACCGTCAGCATTTCCTGCAGCGTGTAGGCGGCGCCATAGGCCTGGAGCGCCCACACCTCCATTTCGCCGAAGCGCTGGCCGCCGAACTGCGCCTTGCCGCCCAGCGGCTGCTGGGTGACGAGGCTGTACGGCCCGATCGAACGCGCGTGGATCTTGTCGTCGACCAAGATGGTGCAGCTTCAGCATGTAGATATAGCCCACCGTCACCTTGCGGTCGAAGGTGTCGCCGGTGCGGCCGTCGAACAGGGTCACCTGGCCCGACGTGTCGAGCCCGGCCTTCTCCAGCATGTCCGACACATCGGCTTCGCGCGCGCCGTCGAACACCGGGGTGCCCATCGGAACGCCGCCGACCAGGTTCTGCGCCAGTTCCATCACGCCTGCATCGTCGCGGCCGTCGATGTCCTTGGCATAGTTGTCGCCGTAGATGTCCTTCAGCTTGGCGCGCATTTCCTTGACGTCCTTGCCGGCGAACTCGGTGCCGCGGGCGTGCATGTCCTCCAGCATCTCCCCGATCTGCTTGCCCAGGCCGCGCGCGGCCCAGCCCAGATGCGTCTCGAAGATCTGCCCGACGTTCATGCGGCTCGGCACGCCCAGCGGGTTGAGGACGATGTCGACCGGCGTCCCGTCTTCGAGGAACGGCATGTCCTCGTTCGGCAGGATGCGGCTGATGACGCCCTTGTTGCCGTGACGGCCGGCCATCTTGTCGCCCGGCTGCAGCTTGCGCTTCACCGCGACGAACACCTTGACCATCTTGAGCACGCCCGGCGGCCAGCTCGTCGCCGGCGCTCGAGCTTCTCGACGCGGTCCTCGAACTTGCGGTTGATGACCGCGACGGCCTCGTCATACTGGGCCTTGAGCGCTTCGAGGTCGGCCTGGCGCTTGTCGTCCTTGACGGCGATCTTCCACCATTCGTGCTTCGTCGGTCGCCTCGAGCATGGCGTCGTCGAGCGTCGCGCCCTTCTTGATGCCCTTCGGCGCCGCGGTCGCGACCTGGCCGAGCAGCATTTCCTGCAGGCGCGCAGAAGGTGGCGCGGTTGAGGATGCCGCTTTCGTCGTCGGCGTCCTTCTTCAGCCGTTCCTTTTCCTCGGTCTGGATGGCGCGGGTACGGTCGTCGATGTCGATGCCGTGGCGGTTGAACACGCGCACTTCGACGACCGTGCCGGCGACGCCCGGCGGCAGGCGGAGCGAGGTGTCGCGAACGTCCGATGCCTTTTCGCCGAAGATGGCGCGGAGCAGCTTTTCTTCCGGCGTCATCGGGCTTTCGCCCTTCGGCGTGATCTTGCCGCACAGGATGTCGCCCGGCTCGACCTCGGCACCGATGTAGACGATGCCCGCCTCGTCGAGGTTGCGAAGCGCTTCCTCGCCGACGTTGGGGATGTCGCGGGTGATGTCTTCCGGCCCGAGCTTGGTGTCGCGGGCCATGACCTCGAATTCCTCGATGTGGATCGAGGTGAAGACGTCGTCCTTCACGATGCGCTCGGAGATGAGGATCGAATCCTCGTAGTTGTAGCCATTCCACGGCATGAACGCGACGAGCACGTTGCGGCCGAGCGCGAGCTCGCCGAACTGGGTCGAGGGGCCGTCGGCGATGATCTCGCCGGCGTCGACCGTGTCACCGACCTTCACCAGCGGACGCTGGTTGATGCAGGTGTTCTGGTTCGAGCGCTGGAACTTCATCAGCGTGTAGATGTCGACGCCCGACTTGCCCGGCGTCAGTTCGCCGGTGACGCGCACGACGATGCGGGTCGCGTCGACCTGGTCGACGATGCCGGACCGGCGGGCGGCGATCGCCGCGCCGCGAATCGCGCGCCACGGTCTCTTCCATGCCGGTGCCGACCAGCGGCGCATCGGCCTGGATCAGCGGCACCGCCTGGCGCTGCATGTTCGAACCCATCAGCGCGCGGTTGGCGTCATCGTTCTCCAGGAACGGGATCAGCGAGGCGGCGACCGAAACGAGCTGCTTGGGGCTGACGTCCATCAGGGTGATGGTGTCGCGCGGCGCCATCAGGAAGTCGCCGTTGCGGCGGCTCGAGACGATTTCCTCGACGAAGCCACCTTTCTTGTCGAGCTCGGCGTTGGCCTGCGCGATGGTGTGCTTGGCCTCTTCCATCGCCGACAGATAGACCACCTCGTCGGTCACCTTGTTGTCGATAACCTTGCGGTACGGCGTCTCGATGAAGCCATACTTGTTGACCCGGCTGAAGCTGGCGAGCGAGTTGATCAGGCCGATGTTCGGGCCTTCGGGAGTCTCGATCGGGCAGATGCGGCCATAGTGGGTCGGGTGGACGTCGCGGACTTCGAAGCCCGCGCGCTCGCGGGTGAGGCCGCCCGGCCCGAGCGCCGACACGCGGCGCTTGTGGGTGACTTCCGACAGCGGGTTGGTCTGGTCCATGAACTGCGACAGCTGCGACGAGCCGAAGAATTCGCGCACCGCGGCCACCGCCGGCTTGGCGTTGATCAGGTCGTTGGGCATGACCGTCGATACGTCGACGCTGCTCATGCGCTCCTTCACCGCGCGCTCCATGCGGAGCAGGCCGACGCGATACTGGTTCTCCAGCAGCTCGCCGACCGAACGGACACGGCGGTTGGCAAGGTTGTCGATATCGTCGATCTCGCCCTTGCCGTCCTTCAGGTTCACCAGTTCCTTGACGACGGCGAGGATGTCCTCGCGGCGCAGCGTGGTGACGGTGTCCTCGGCGTCGAGGCCGAGGCGCATGTTGAGCTTGACGCGGCCGACCGCCGACAGGTCATAGCGCTCGCTATCGAAGAACAGGCCGTAGAACAGGGCATCGGCGGTCTCGCGCGTCGGCGGCTCGCCGGGGCGCATGACGCGGTAGATGTCGGCCAGCGCGCTGTCGCCGTCTTCCGACTTGTCGGCCTTCAGCGTGTTGCGGATCCACGGGCCGGTGTTGACATAGTCGATGTCGAGCAGCTCGAGCCGGTCGATCCCCGGCCTTGTCCATCATCTCGAGATTCTCGGCCGAAATCTCGTCGCCGGCCTCGACATAAATCTCGCCGGTCTTGTCGTTGATCAGGTCATAGGCCGAAAAGCGGCCGAAGATTTCCTCGGTCGGGATGATGACGTTCTTCAGGCCGTCCTTGCCGGCGGCATTGGCCTTGCGCGGGGTGATCTTCTCGTGCGCCTTGAAGATGACCTCGCCGCTGTCGGCGTCGACCACGTCGTGGTTCGGCTTCTGGCCGCGCCAATTCTCCGAGGCATAGGGGATCTGCCAGCCGTTCTTGCCGCGGACATAGACCACGCGGTTGTAGAAGGTGTTGAGGATTTCCTCGCTGGTAAGGCCAAGCGCGTGGAGAAGCGCGGTGACCGGCAGCTTGCGCTTGCGGTCGATGCGGACGTTGACGATGTCCTTGGCGTCGAATTCGAAGTCGAGCCACGAGCCGCGATACGGGATGACCCGCGCGGCGAAGAGATATTTGCCGCTGGCGTGGGTCTTGCCGCGGTCATGGTCGAACAGCACGCCCGGCGAACGGTGCATCTGTGACACGATGACGCGCTCGGTGCCGTTGACGATGAAGGTGCCGTTGCCCGTCATCAGGGGCATGTCGCCCATGTAGACGTCCTGCTCCTTGATATCGATGACCGACTTGGCCTCGGTGTCGGGGTCGATTTCGAAGGAGGTGAGGCGCAGCGTGACGCGCATCGGCGCGGCATAGGTCAGCCCGCGCTGGCGGCACTCGTCGGTGTCGAACTTGGGGTCTTCAAGCTCGTAGCGGTCGAAGTCGAGGTGCGCGGTGCCCGCGAAATCCTGGATCGGGAACACCGAGCGGAGCGTCTTCTCGAGGCCCGAGACATAGCCCGTCGCGGGGTCGGAGCGGAGGAATTGCTCATAGCTTTCGCGCTGGACCTCGATGAGGTTCGGCATTTCGCTGATTTCGTGGATATTGCCGAAAATCTTGCGGATGCGGCGCGAGTTGGTGTTGCGGGCCATGGTCGGCACGTCTTTTTGCTTGGTCGCCATGTTTAGTCCCTGCGCTCCGGGCACGCGTCAAGGCACGCGGACCCTAAATTGAAGTCCGGCGCGGCTCCTGCTTGTTCTTCACCATACGTTCGGACCGTTGCGCGGGTTCGGTCCGTGTCCCGGTGAGGACAGGAAAGGCCCCGGGCGCACGAAGCCGTGCGGCGGAGCCGTCAAATGTTGGATAATGTGGATATAGCGCGATCCGGCCAGGTTGCAAGGGCCGGATCGCTTACCAATTCAATTATTTGCGGAGCCGCAATCGGCCCGCCTACATGCTGTTGGCAGTGCCCATGTCGTTCGACATGTTCATATCATCGGACATATTCATATCGTTCGACATGTTCATGTCATTCATGCCCATATCGTTGGTCATGCCCATGTCATTCGACATGCCCATATCATTGGTCATGTCCAAGTCGTTGTTGGCCGTTTCGTTGCCGGAGCAGGCGCCGAGCGCGATGGCGGAGGCAGCAACCAGCGTCGTGGCGGCGAGTGACAAACGTTTCATCAATGGTCTCCTGTTGCGCAGGCACTTACAAACACGGCGCGGGTTTGTTTCAGACGTTACGCGCCCGTATCGTGAATCGGGCAGCACTCGAGGAGCACCCCATGACCGAAATCCGCGATTTTCACGCCCATATTTATTACGATCCCGGTGAGGTCGATCGAGCAAAAGCCCTGGCCGCCGAGGCGCGGCGGCGGTTCGGACTGGCGATCGGCCATTTCCATCCGGGTCCGGTCGGACCGCATCCCCGGGGCAGCGTTCAGATGACGGTCCCGACCGAGCTGTTTGGCGACGTGGCGGCATGGCTTGCGGTCAACCGGGCCGGACTTACCATCTTCGCCCATGCATCGACCGGCGATGACCGGCAGGACCATCGCCACAACGTAATCTGGTTTGGTGCAAGCGAGCCGCTCGACCTGACAATCTTCGACTAGCGCGGACAAGGTGAGCCGTGGCGGTGGCCTTGGTGGAAGCGCTGGCGGCCCCGCCTCCATTCATCGTCGCGTCAATGATGGCCGGAAGCGCGGGCCTTTGACGAGGCGCTTGCCGGCCCGCTAATCTGTGTTAACCTTGGTTTGGCAAAAGGGGGCCAGCCATGCCGTTTCGCCATGCACATTGGTGGGTGTTGGGATTATTTCCGCTCGCCGCTCTGGCCTTCTGGCCAAACTACATCTCGACCCTGTCAACCAGTCCGCCGTCGTTTCATTTTCATGGCCTGACGGCTTCCCTGTGGCTGATCCTGCTAGCGATCCAAAGCTGGTCGATCCATCACGGCCAGCGCTCCTTCCACCGGACCAACGGGCTCGTCAGCTTCGCGCTGTTTCCGCTGTTCATGGCGGGCGGGGCGACCATCTTCGTAGGTATGGCGCAGCGCTTCGCCGCCCCTCCCAATGCCTTCTACGAGCTTTATCCGCCGCGCCTCGCGTGGCTCGATTTCGTGGCGATCGGCGGGCTCGCCTATTTCTACTTCCAGGCCCTCAAACATCGACGCTTCGTCGGCAAGCACAGCAGCTACCTGTTGGCCACCGCCATCTTCCTGATGCCGCCCATCCTGGGCCGCCTGGCGCCGCTCGCGATGGGGATCGACTTCAACAGCCCCGACGCTTTCAAGCAAATGTACATGAGCTTTCACTGGGGCAATCTGGCGACGGTGCTGCTTGCCTTCGTGATCGCGTGGCGATCGGGACGCAACGGACGTCCGTTCGCCATTGCCGGCCTTTTGGTGCTGCTGTCGGCGCTGCTGTTCGAATTTCCCGGCGGAGCGGATTGGTGGTGGTCGGTCTATCCCGGATTCGCCGAGGTTCCGGCATTGCCGTTGGCGATCGCCGCGGCGCTGTTTGGCGCCGCCGTTGGCTGGGCAGGCTGGAATGCAGGCAAGAAGCCGGTGGCGCCCAGGCAGGACGCTCTGCCGGCCTGACGCAAAAAGGGCGGCCCCTCGCGGAGCCGCCCTTCCTTGTTCGGTTCGAGCGAAAAGCCCGAAGCAGTTACTTGAGCTCGACGGTGCCGCCGGCTTCCTCGATCTGCTTCTTGATCTTCTCGGCCTCTTCCTTGTTGACGCCTTCCTTGACGGCCTTCGGAGCGCCTTCGACGAGCGCCTTGGCTTCGCCGAGGCCCAGGCCGGTGATGGCGCGGACTTCCTTGATGACGTTGATCTTCTTGCCACCGTCGCCGGTGAGGATCACGTCGAACTCGCTCTGCTCTTCAGCGGCTGGGCCCGCGGCGGCGGCGGCCGGGCCGGCAACGGCGACGGCAGCGGCGGCCGAAACGCCCCACTTCTCTTCGAGCAGCTTCGCCAGTTCGGCGGCTTCGAGAACGCTCAGCTCGGAAAGCTGATCAACAATCTTGTTAAGGTCTGCCATTTCAAACTCCTTGCGGGGACACAGCCCCAATGTCGTGCGATAAATTCTTTGCGAAAATCAGGCTGCCTTGGCGGCGTACGCCCCGGTCACGCGGGCCAAAAGGCTCGCGGGCTCGATGGCGATGCGCGCAAGCTTGGTGGCGGGCGCCTGGATGAGCCCAACCAACGTACCGCGCAGCTGATCGAGCGACGGAAGCGCGGCCAAGGCCTTGATCCCGTTCAGGTCGAGCAGCGTGTCGCCCATTGCGCCGCCAACGATCTCGAGACGATCGTTGGTCTTGGCGAACTCCACCGCGACCTTTGCGGCCGCGACGGGGTCGGTCGAGGTGGCCAAAGCGGTCGGGCCGGTCAGCATGTCGCCGATCGGTCCGTACTTCGTGCCCTCGAGCGCAATCAGGGCAAGCCGGTTCTTCGCAACTTTGAACTGGGCGCCGGCGTCGCGCATCTTCAGGCGCAAGTCGGTCGACTGGGCGACCGACAGGCCGAGATTGCGGGTGATCAACCACCACGCTGGTCTCGGTGAAGACGTTCTTCAGCTCGGCAACCAGATCGGCTTTTTGCGAACGATCCATGCCATACTCCTTATCGGCCGAAGCGAGCTCCGACCGAGGTTCAAACGACCTCGCCGCCGGGTGGCGACGAAGCAAATTTGTCCGGGGGGATGGATCGGTGGCGAAGCCGGTAGCGGCATCGCACGACAGGAGCCTTGACGGCGCCGGTCTAATTCATGTCCCCGTCTAGGCCGCGAATTAAGCTCCAAAGTGAATCTGGGGCAGCGACTGTCTCGGACGAGTAGCGTTCCCGTGGGAATGCGACCGGGCGCTCATAGCGGGGGCGGGTGAAAAGTCAAACAGGTTGCCTGGCCTAGCGCACGACGATCGTGCCTTTCATGCCGAAGGTCTTGTGGAAGGGGTGGGAACATTTGAGTTTGTAATGGCCTGCTCGCGGGGCGGTAAGCTGAACCTCCCGGACCTGATGGCCTGGCACTTCAACCTCTCCTTCCATGACCATTGCCCGGTCTCGCGGCGCGATGGCCGATCCGGCGAAGAATTCGGACGCAGTGAAATCATGTCCGCCGCCGCCGTCATTGACGAGTCGCAGCACATAGGGCCGACCATGGTCGAGCACGATCGATTGAGGCGTAAAGCGGAAGTTGGACAGGTGAATCTCGAGGACCGTCGGGGCCTGCGCCGTCGCGCTCGGGCCGCCGATCAATATTAATGGCAATGCCAGTAGTTGGGCCATACGCATGGGCTTGCGCTCCTTTGCCGACCCTGCGGACTCGCAGCAGTCAGACGAATAACGTTCCTGGCACCCGGCCGGTTGCTTGACAAAGTGGTCGGGGAGGTGCCCCTTTCAGCGCTTGTTAGCGAGGGGGTTGGCGATGGTGCGGCCGTTGGTTTGGCCTTTCCTGGCTTTCGCGGTGGCGTTGCTTTCGGGGCTCGCTCCGGCGCGCGCAGCCGAGCCGTCCCGGATTGTAGCGGTCGGCGATCTTCACGGCGATCACGATGCCTGGATCGCGATTGCGCGTTCGGCCGGTCTGATCAACCGCCAGGGGAAATGGACGGGCGGCCGGGCCATTTTCGTCCAGCTTGGCGACGTCGTCGACCGTGAGCCGGACAGTCTCAAGATCATTCGCGATCTCATGCGCCTTCAGCGCGAAGCTGCCCGCCAGGGCGGGAGGGTTGTGACCCTGGTCGGCAATCATGAGGCGATGAACATGACGAATGACCTTCGTTATGTTCATCCTGGCGAATTCGCCGCTTTCGCCGATCGCAATTCGGAACGGCGGCGCGAGCTGGTTTATCAAGCCAATAAAAAGACGATCGAGGATGCCTACCATGTTCGGGACCCTGCGAAGTCGCCGACGGCGATCCATGACGAGTGGATCAAGGCCACCCCGCTCGGCAAGGTAGAACATCAGGCGGCCTGGCTGCCGGACGGTGAGATTGGCCGTTGGGTCGTCGGCAACCCGGCGGTGGTCAAGATCGGCGATACGCTATTCGTGCACGGCGGGATCAGCGCCGCATATGCGACCATGCCGATCGACGAGATTAATCGACGCATCGCCGAAGCGCTCAAGGCAAGAGACGAAACGCCAACCGCGATCATCAACGATCCGCGCGGCCCGCTCTGGTATCGCGGCCTCATTACCCGCTCGGGGTCCGATGAAACCATGATGGCGCCGCCGACGCCAAGCGCCGCGGTGCCGGCGCTGAGCATCGACCAGGAAATCGACCTGGTTCTTCGCTCCTATGCAGTGAAGCGGATCGTCGTCGGTCACACCCCCGCTCTGTCGGGAATCGTGTCCGCATCCAATGGTCATCTATGGCGCGCCGATAGCGGCAATAGCCGCGCCTATGGCGGCGTACCCTCCTATCTCGAAATCATGGGCGACCGGGCGGTTGCGCACAGCGTGCCCCGGCCCGGGGGATCATAAAGGGAGGCGGCGATGAGATATTTGATGGGGGCAGCCCTATGCCTTGTGGCTGCGCCGGCGGCGGAAGCTGCGGCCCCGCCAACGCCTCTGTTCGCCAGCGATGCGCCAATCGAGATGACCATTAGCGGACCGATATCTTCCCTTGCCCGGGGCGCGGAGCAATCGACCGCGCCGCGCGAGGCGACGCTGGCGCTCGCCGGGTCGCCCGAAGTTCATGCAATTCGTCTTTCGCCGCGCGGACTTGCTCGCCGCCGAAAGGAGACCTGCGACTTTCCGCCATTGCGCGTTGAGCTTGCCCAGCCGGCCCCGGCGGCTTCGCTGTTAGCCGGGCAGCGGCGGATGAAGCTTGTCACCCATTGCCGCGGGTCGGCGGGATTCCAGCAGTATCTGCTGCTGGAATATGCAGCATACCGCATCTTCAACCTGCTCAGCCCGACCAGCTACCGAGCGCGGCTCGCGACCATCAACTATGTTGAACCGAACGGACGCAATTTGACCACGCGCCTCGGCTTTTTCATCGAAGACACAGCTGATGTCGCGCGCCGCAATGGCCTGAGGCAGGCCGTGGTTGGCGATAGAATACCCTCCCAGCAGCTGGAGGCACGGCAGGCGGCCAGGGTCGCCTTGTTCCAATATATGATCGGCAACCTCGACTGGTCGATGCGGGCCGGACCGGCGGGTGAAGGCTGCTGCCACAACGCCCGCCTGCTGGCCGGCGCTGGCGGCGCGATGGTCCCGATACCCTATGATTTCGACTATTCGGGCCTAGTCGATGCTCCTTACGCGGTACCGCCCGAGCAGTTTAAAATCAGGAGCGTTCGAAGTCGCGTGTACCAGGGCTTCTGCCGCCACAATGGCGCGGCGATCGCGGTAGCCGCCGAATTTCGGGGCCAGCGGCCGGCGATCGAGGCGCTGTTCAGCCAGATCCCGTCGATGGAGGAGCGGACGCGCGCCAAGGCGCTGTCGTTCCTTTCGCGTTTCTTCGAGGAGATCGCGACCGATCAATCGGTCCAGAGCCGAATTCTCACCAAATGCATGGGCTAGCTAGGCGGCGGGACCTGGCGGCGGCGGCGGGACCACCGGTGGCGTGGCAACAACGCTTCCATCGGCGTCGAAGTCGATCATGTAGCGCTTCATTCCCTCGCGCTCGCCATATTCGCTGATCCACAACAGCACGAAGCAAAAGTTGAAGCCGACCGACATCACCAGCGCCAGCTCGACCGCGCCGATGCCCGACGCCAGGCCAATGCCGACCGACAACAGAATGTAGAGCGCGTCGCCCGAGCTCTTGAGGCTGTTCTTGAACCGGACCGCGCCGGCAATTCCGCCCAGCGCGAAGGCGAGGGCCAGGCTGTGCTGGACGACGATCACGATCGAGGTGACGACGATCGGCAGGATCAGGATCGAGCTGATCAGCGACTGGTCATACTCCTCGGCCGAGCGGGTCGCCATATAGACCCAACTGACGGGAAGAGCGGTGACCAGGGCGCCCGTGATGGCCGTCGCCAGCCAACCGATGCTTTGACCCAGCGTCTTGACCGACTCCCCTTCGACGACGGCTTGCAGGGCATTGCTCTTGCCCGACGGATTGATCAGCTCTTCCGCGCCGCCGATCGGCAGGTAAACTCGAAATTCCGGAAAGGTCCGAAGGGTTAGCCATACGATCGCGAACAGCGCGACATAATAGACGATGAGTTGCACAATTAGTCGTGATGCTCGCATGGCCTGTTTCCCCCTGGGCATGATGGAGCGATATGACGGAAAGCTACGGCATTTCGCCGCAATGGCAAGCTAGTCGGGGATTGCGCGCTGGTAAGGGGGAATCGGCTGCAGCACGGTGTAGCGCTCCTTCATCGGCGGGGTTGGGATGGGCGGCCAGGGAATATCGGTAATCGGCAGATTCGTGTCCGGCAGCCTGTCGAGAAAATCGCGCAGCAAGGTAAGCCGTCCGATCGGCTGGTCATTGAAGTCGATGAGCGTCCAAGGTGCCCAGTCGGTATGGGTCGCAGCAAGCATCTGTTCGCGCGCGTCAGTGTAGGCCTCGTAGCGGGTACGTGATTCGATATCGATAGGGGAAAGCTTCCAACGTCGCCTGGGGTTTTGGAGCCGGTTCTGGAAGCGCTCCTCCTGCTTGTCCTGGTCGACGCACAGCCAATATTTGAACAGGAAAATGCCGTCGTCGACCAGGTGCCGCTCAAACTCTGGCGCCGCTTTCAGGAAAGCTGCCGTATCGGCTTCGCTGCAATAGCCCATCACCTTTTCGACGCCGGCGCGGTTGTACCAGCTGCGGTCGAACAGCGTCAGTTCGCCCCGGGTCGGCAGATGCTCCATGTAGCGCTGGAAATACCATTGGCCGCTTTCGCGCTCCGACGGGGCGGCGAGGGCGACAACCTTGCATTGGCGCGGATTGAGCGTTCGGGAGAAGACATCGATCGAACCGCCCTTGCCGGCGGTGTCGCGGCCCTCGAACACGATGACAACCCGCTGGTTGGTTTCCTGGATCCAGCGCGCTGCGTCGCTCAGTTCCTTGGTGAGCGGCTTGAGCAGCTCTTCATACTGGTCCCAGCTCAGTACCGACGTTCCGCTCATGCTCGCACTCCCAGCGGCGGAGAGTGGCATTGTGAAGGCGGCGAGACAAGAAGGGCCGATGCTTTCGCACCGGCCCTATTGCTTGGCGATGATGCCGCTGGGGATCAGGCGCCGGCGACTTCGGCCGTGTCGATCTTGACGCCGGGGCCCATCGAAGAACTCAGCGAGACCTTCTTGACGAACTTGCCCTTGGCACCGGTCGGCTTTGCCTTGACGATGGCGTCGACGAAGGCATCGAAATTCGCCTTGAGGTCGCCCTCGGGGAAGCTCGCCTTGCCGATGCCGGCGTGGATGATCCCCGCCTTCTCAACCCGGAACTCGACCTGGCCGGACTTGGCATCCTTGACCGCCTGGCCGACGTTCGGGGTGACCGTGCCCAGCTTCGGGTTGGGCATCAGGCCCTTGGGGCCCAGTACCTTGCCGAGGCGTCCGACGACGCCCATCATGTCGGGCGTGGCGATGACCCGATCGAAGTCCGATTGGCCGCCCTGAATGGCTTCCATCAAATCCTCGGCACCGACGATCTCTGCGCCCGCCTTCTTGGCTTCCTCGGCCTTGTCGCCGCGCGCGAATACCGCGACGCGGACGTCCTTGCCGGTGCCCTTGGGCAGGTTGACGACGCCGCGGACCATCTGGTCGGCGTGGCGCGGGTCGACACCCAGGTTGATCGCGACCTCGACGGTCTCATCGAACTTGGAAGTCGCAAGCGACTTTACCAGCCCAATTGCCTCATCGACGGCATAGAGCTTCATCGGCTCGACCTTGCCCTCGAGGGCCTTCTGCTTCTTGGTCAGCTTGGCCATCGGATCAGCCCTCCACAACTTGAAGGCCCATCGCGCGAGCGGAGCCTTCGATAATCTTCGTCGCGGCCTCGATGTCGTTGGCGTTGAGATCCTTCATCTTGGCCTCGGCGATCTGGGCCAGCTGCGAGCGGCGGATTGTTCCGGCCGAAACCTTGCCCGGCTCCTTCGAGCCCGACTTGAGCTTGGCGGCCTTCTTCAAGAGGAAGCTCGCCGGCGGCGTCTTGGTGGTGAAGGAGAAGCTGCGGTCCGCATAGACGGTGATCACCGTCGGGATCGGCGCGGCCTTTTCAAGGTCCTGCGTCGCGGCGTTGAACGCCTTGCAGAATTCCATGATGTTGACGCCGCGCTGACCCAGCGCGGGGCCGATCGGCGGAGAGGGATTGGCGATGCCAGCGGGCACCTGGAGCTTGATGTAGCCCGTAATTTTCTTTGCCATTTTTCTCACTCTGTAGTGGGTCGCGGCAAAGCCGCTTCCCGTTCAAGTTTAGCGGTCCAGACGGACGCCCGAAGGCGGCCTCCCGCAATCCAAACATATTGTCGGAAGCGCGGGCCTTTAACAGAAAGCCTCTCAAGTTCAAGTCTTGGCTGGCAGTCCAGGGCCGCGTTCGATGAGCGACGACGTGCCGGAACCAGGTCGCGGCGTAAACGAGATGGCATGCAACTTTGCGATCCTCGGCCCGCGTCCAATTTCATGGGCTGACCTTTGCGCGGGCGAGGGGACTTAGGACTAAGATTTTCTAGCTGACCCAGGGAAAATCGGGGTGAGGTATTAGGGGTTTGGGGCTGGTGGCTGAACCTTGGCGTTCCGCTGGCGTTGATAGCGCGATCGAACCGGAGGTAGGCATGGCCCAGTTAAAGCTAGAAGAAATCAGTGAGAAAATGCGCGATATCGATTTCGCCATATTGTCGACGCGGAGCGAAGGCGGGTCAGTCGCGGGGCGACCGATGAGCAACAATCGTGACGTTGAGTTCGATGGCGACAGCTACTTCTTTACCTGCGACGATGCGCGAAGCGTGGCGGACATCCGTCGCGATCCCAATGTCGGATTGGGGTACCAGTCCAAGTCAGGGATGCTGGGAATGAAACCCTTTTTCGTGACGGTTGAAGGGCGGGCCAGCCTGATCCAGGACAAGGCGAAATTCGCCGAACATTGGACCAAGGACCTCGAGTCCTGGTTCAAGGACGGTATCCACACCCCTGGGCTCACGCTGATCCGGGTGGAGGCGGAACGGCTGCACTATTGGGATGGCTATGAGGAAGGCGAGCTCGATCTTTCCAAGCGCGAGGCGATGGCCAACTCCTGACACTGTGCTAGATACTTCTCGCAATTTGAGGAATGTCATGCCAGCCGATCACCGGCAACTGCTGGATCATCTCGATTTGCCGTACTGCGTTGAACCGGGAAGTGCTTGTGCGGAGTAGCGCGGCGCCCTCCAAGAAATGAAACGCTGTCCACAAGGAGATTGAAGTGGCGACCGCCGAGACCGCGCCTTCCGCCCTGAAGCTTTCCTTGCTCACGATTCCCGCCATCCTGGGCATGGGTTTTCTGATGGGCCAGTTGTCCAACTCGGGCTTTGGCAATTCCTGGTTCGATACGCTTCGAAAGCCGACGCTGATGCCGCCGGGCTGGCTGTTCGGAGCAGCATGGTCATTTCTCTATATTTTGTTGGGCGTTGCGATCGCGCTGATCATTTCTTCGCCCAAATCGAGCGCCCGGTCGGCCGCGATTGTCCTGTTCTCGTTGCAGCTGACCTTGAATTTCGCCTGGTCACCGATTTTCTTCGGCTTGCATGAGGCGCGCATGGCGCTCCTGGTCATCCTGGCAATGCTGGGGCTGTCCATCGCCACGACCGCGATGTTCGCCAAATCAAGACCGCTCTCGGCTTGGCTGATGGCGCCCTATCTCGCTTGGTTGAGTTTCGCGAGCTTCCTCAATTACGAGATCATCCGCCTCAATCCTGCGGCCTGACATTGGCCTAGATACCGCCGCGTTTTGAAGGCTCGACTCTCGCGGGCAACGAATAAGCCCAGAAACCAATCGGCCTCCGCGCCCCTATGATTTTAACAAGCGCGATCGTCAGTCACCGAGGCCGGCATGCAGTAGTCCGCGCGGCCGGCCCGGTCTATTTGACGCGTTCGACCTGCTCGAACTCGAGCTCAACCGGGGTGGCGCGCCCGAAGATCGAGACGCTGACCTTGACGCGTGACCGGTCGAAGTCGAGTTCTTCGACTACGCCGTTGAAGCTGGCAAAGGGGCCGTCGAGCACCTTGACCGCATCGCCGATCTCATAATCGACCTTGACCTTCTGCTTGGGCGCTGCGGCGGCTTCTTCCTTGGTGTCGAGCATTCGCGCTGCCTGCGCGTCGGGGATCGCCTGTGGTTTGCCGTTGGGGCCGAGGAAGCCGGTCACCTTGGGTGTATTCTTGACCAGGTGATAGACGTCGTCGTTCATGCCCAACTTGGCGAGCACATAGCCGGGCATGAACTTGCGTTCCGACTGGACCTTCTTCCCGCGCTTGATCTCGGTCACGGTTTCGGTCGGAACTTCGACCGCCTCGACCAGGCTTTCGAGCCCGAGGCGCTTGGCTTCGCTCAGGATCGCTTCGCGAACCTTGTTCTCGAATCCGGAATAGGCGTGGATGATGTACCAGCGGGACATGGCGATCCTTGAAAGTTTTTTAGCCGAGCAGGCCGAGCAGGAATTTGACGATTGCGCTGAACCCCGAATCGACCGCGAAGAAGAATACCGCGAGCAGCGTCGTCATGATCATGACCATGATCGCCGTCGTGCGGGTCTCTTTCATGGACGGCCATACGACCTTGCTGCCTTCGGCACGCACTTGCCGGATGAATTCGCCGGGAGAAACCTTTGCCACGTCGCGTCTAGTCCTGTTCAGCATATGGGGCGGTTGGAGATAGGCCCCTTACCCCGCTCCGGCCGGGCCGGGAGGGGAAGGCTTCGCTGCCATGTCCGCATGGGCTGGCGACTTAGCGAGGGGGCGGGGGGTTTGCAAGATGGGATGAACGCCGCTGGGGGCAGCCGGCCAAGCAGATTTCGTAGCTCCCGTCGCCGCCATGCGCGCTAGCCGGCCTTCAGGGCATTTTCGCGCCGCTGACTATTGCGGAGCAATCGCTTCGCTGCGCGCGGCGTTTCAGGACATGGCAGGGGCAGGGGGACTCGAACCCACGACCCTCGGTTTTGGAGACCGATGCTCTACCAACTGAGCTATACCCCTAGCGGGACCCCATGAAAGTCCTACCTTCGCGGGAACCCTAGGCCTGTCCTGAGCCCTTCAAAGGGCCGCCGCGCGAGTTAGCTGCGGGCAGCCGTGTTCGCAAGCCTTTAGGCCGCGACGTCGAACGGTTGAATCTCACCGCTCAAGTAAAGGTTGCGGGCCTTGGTCCGCGATAGTTTGCCCGACGAGGTGCGCGGCAGAGTGCGCGGCGGGATCAGTTCGACGACCGGAGAGATGCCGGTGATCGCGCGGACCCGCTCGCGGATGTCATCGCGCAGCTTGCCGCGTTCGTCGGGATCGCTGACCCGGCAATGGACCAACACGGCCGGCGTTTCCTCGCCGCTGGGGCCGGTGATGGCGAAGGCCGCGATGTCGCCGGATTTGAAGCCGGGTAGCTGCTCGACCGCCCATTCGATGTCTTGCGGCCAGTGGTTGCGGCCGTTGATGATGATCATGTCCTTGGCGCGGCCGACGATGAAAATGTAGCCGTTCGACATATACCCCATGTCGCCCGTGTCGAGCCAACCGTCGACCATGCAGGCCGCGGTCAACTCCGGGTCACGGAAATATCCGGCCATGACGCTTGCGCCGCGAACCCACACCTTGCCGATCGAGCGGTCCGCGAGGATTTCGCCGTCGGGTCCTCGAATTTCGATCTCCATTCCTTCGACCGCCCGGCCGCAGTTGACGATCGCGCGATAGCGGCGCGGGCGCTCCTGAGCCGGAGTGCCGACCCCGGATAATTCGCTTTCCTCGACCAGTTCCAGCCGGATGCCTTCGCCCGGAGGCATGATCGATACCGCAAGAGTGGCTTCGGCGAGGCCATAGCTGGGGCAGAAGCTGGATGCTTTGAAGCCAGCATCGGCGAAGCTGTCGACGAATGCCTGCATCACGTCGGGGCGAATCATGTCGGCGCCATTGCCGGCGATGCGCCAGCGCGAAAGGTCGAACCGGTCGGCCGCCTTGGTCTGCGAGCTCATCCTTCGCGAGCAAATGTCATAACCGAAGGTCGGGGAATAGGAGAGGGTGGTGCCCGGGTTGCGGCTGACCAGGTCAAGCCATGCCAACGGCCGGCGCGCAAAATCCTCGGTCTTCAGATAATCGACGCTAAGCTGGTTGGCGACGGGCGAGAGCATGCAGCCGACCAGCCCCATGTCATGGTACCAGGGCAGCCAACTGACGACTCGATCGGTGTCCTGCACCTCGACACCGATGCCGTGCGCGCGAAGATTGTCGAGAAGTGCGCGATGGGTGACGGCGACGCCGTGGGGGAAGCGGGTCGATCCGCTGGAATATTGGAGGTAGCCGATGTCGTCGGAATGCGATTCCGGCAGTTCCGCATCGACCGGCTCAATCTCAACCAGTCGGTCCCAATCGCGGGCGGGGATGCCAAGCTTGTCCGCCGCCGCCATGCCATATTCGGCCAGTTCGGGCGGGAAGAGGAAAAACTGGGGATCGCTACTGGTGAGCATTACGAGCAACTGATCGACATAGGCGTCACGGCCCCCGAAACTGGTCGGCAGGGGAAGCGGCACGGGCCACAGGCCGGCATAGATCGCGCCGAAGAAGCAGGCCGCGAATTCGGGGCCGGTTTCGGCGATCAGCGCAATGCGGTCACCCTTGTTAAGCCCCATGGCGATGAAGCGGCGCGCGTGGCTCAGCGCATCCTCGCGCAGTTCGGAGTAGGGGTAGGAACGCAGCAGCGTCGCGCGCGCATCGTGGAAATTCATTCCGCGGTGGCCTTCAGCGGCGTAATCGAGCGCCTCACCCAGCGTGGCGAAGTCGGCGATACGGCGCGGCTGGGGGTCGAGGGTCGGGGTATAGCCCGGCACGGTTAGGCTGGCGTCGATCGTGTCATTGCGGTCGAGCACGCGGGAAATTCCTGTCCTATGGTTCATCGCCCGGCCTGCCACGCGCCGGAAGGCCCGCGCTGGGTCGGGCCCTTTTGCCTGATGGTGGGGGACTGTGGCACAAACATGGCCATGGCCAACCGCGCCCCTCGCAAATCACTTCCGCCGATTGATGCCGCACGGCTCAACGAAATGGCCCTGAGCTATGTTGGAAGGTTCGCGACGAGCAGGTCCAAATTGCTGTCTTACCTGAAGCGCAAGCTGCGCGAACGTGGGTGGGACGGCGCTGACGAGCCTGACCTTACGGCACTGACCGACCGTCTGGTCCGGCTCGGCTATGTCGACGACCGCGCCTATGCGATGTCGAAGGCGCGCTCGCTGACGTCGAGGGGCTATGGTGAAGCGCCGCGTGCGCCAGGCGCTGATGGTGGCGGGCATTGGAGAGGACGAGGGCGCCGAGGCCCGGTCGCTGGCCGAAACGGAGGCCGTCGCGGCCGCCTTGCGGTTCGCGCGGCGCCGACTGCTCGGCCCGTTCGCGATGGCCGCTCCTGATCCCAAAGCCCGGCAGAAGGCGCTCGCAGCGATGGTTCGGGCTGGGCATCGGTTCACGCTGGCCCAAGCGATCATCGACCGGCAGCCTGGCTCGGACATCGATATCGAGAGTTTCGCCGATTCATGTTAATTTGCCAGTTAATGTCGGTTTCACGACACAGCGGACCGTGATAAGCAGCGGGAGTGCAGCGTTTGAGTGCCGAAACGACTCAGGAGGGATTAGCGGACGGGATGATCTCCACGGCCGATGAATCGATTCCTGATGGTCAGCATTGCACGGGACGGGTCAAATGGTTTGACGCGACCCGCGGATTCGGCTTCCTCGTTTCCGAGGACTGCGAAGGCGACATATTGATTCACTTCAGCGTGTTGAAGGATCATGGCCGCCGCTCGCTGCCCGAAGGTGCAACCGTGGAATGCATCGCGGCGCATCAGGATCGCGGCTTCCAGGCGCGCAAGATCCTGTCCATCGACCTCTCGACCGCCTTGCCAATGCCGGCCCGGCCGGTTCATGCATCACCGGGTGAGCGCGCGGACCGCAAGGCGCTGGCCGAGGCCGCGGGCGAGTATGAGTTGGTGGAGGTCAAATGGTTCAATCGCGTCAAGGGCTACGGATTCCTCAACCGGGCGGGCGAGGGCGACGATGGCGAGGACATTTTCGTTCATATGGAGACGGTTCGGCAATCGGAAATCCTGGACTTGCAGCCGGGGCAACAGCTGGAAGCACGGATCGCGGAAGGCCGGAAAGGCCTGACTGCGGTCGACCTTCGCGAAGTCTGATCATTCGGGCGGCCGCGCTTGGGTTGGCGGCATCGCTTGCCGCTTGTCAGCCCTCGGCGTCCAAGACGGTCGAACTGGGCCCCTCTCCAGCCGGACTGGCCCAGGTCCCGCTGACCGTCACGTCGGGGGGTCGGACGCATCGCTTCACGGTCGAAGTCGCCCGGACACCCGAGGAACAAGCCACGGGCCTCATGAACCGTTCCGAACTGGCGCCCGATCGCGGCATGATCTTCCCCTTCGATCCTCCCCGTCCGGCGAGCTTCTGGATGAAAAATACGCTCATCCCGCTCGACATGATTTTCGTTCGGACGGACGGAACGATCGCCAATATCGAAGCCAATGCCGTGCCGCTCTCGCTAGATCCCGTACTGTCCGAAGGGACGGTCAAGGCGGTTCTGGAAATCGCTGGCGGACGCGCTGCGGAGCTGGCCATCAAGCCCGGCGACAAGGTCGACTGGCAACCGTAGCGGGTTGCGTGGACGGCGGCAAAGCGGCAAAGGCGCGCGTCATGGGAATCTTCGCAAATGCCTTCACCTGGTGGAACGGCGCCTCCTGGGGCACCAGCATCATGTCGCGCCGCAATGGCGAAGAGGTTGGCCGCGATGAGGCGGGGAATATCTATTTCCAACACCGCAAGGATCCGCGCCGCCGCTGGGTAATCTACCAGGGGTCGAATGACAGCAGCCGGGTTCCGCCCGGCTGGAACGCCTGGCTGCGAGGGACGATCGACGAACTTCCTGCCAAGTCGCTGCCGCAGCGGCGCGCCTGGGAGAAGGCGCCCGAGCCCAATCTCACGGGAACGATGGCTGCCTATCGACCGGGCGGGTCGCTGGCCGGCCAAGGGCTGCGCCCTGCGGCGACCGGCGATTATGAGGCGTGGAAGCCCGACCAGACGTGACAGGGCGGCGCATTCTGCTGGCAATCGGGCTGTTTGCAACGGCGGCGGGCTGCGATCGTCAGGGTAATGAGTTCGAAGGCAATGAGGCGGTCACGGTCGATGTGCCGAGGGCCACAGGCGATTTGGCGGGGGTCACCCCAATGGCCGAGCGGGTCGCGGTTCTCGGCCTGCTCAACAAGCGCAACGGGATCGTGCGCGACCTGACGCTCAAGCCGGGACAGGCAATTCGGGTCAAGGATGTAACGGTTCGGCTGCGCGCTTGCGAAACGACCGCCCCGTGGGAAACCGAAAAGCTGACCGGCGCTTTCGTGCAGATGGACGTCAAGCGGCCCGACGGGCAGTGGGTCAGACGCTTTTCAGGCTGGCTTTACAAGGAAAGCCCGTCGCTGAACGTCGTCCAGGACGCAGTCTACGATGTCTGGCCCAAGAGCTGCGCGATGAGCTGGCCCGAAGGTCCGGGTGCGCCAATGGCGCCCTCCGCCTCCAGCAATCGGTCGAGCGCCTCGAACTCGGGTGCGGGCAGCGCCCCTTCCGAAGAACCGGCCGAACGACCCGCGACCAGCTCCCCACCGGAAGCTGAAACGCCGCCTGCCGAGCCGCTCGTTCCGGTGGGCGACAACGCCGTCGACAATAACCCGGCATAGCGGTCCCGGCTGACCGCCGTCGCGCCGAGCGAAGCGAGATGCGCTGTCATGAACTGGCAATCGAGGAGGGTGAAATGGCCGAGCCTCATTCGGGCGACAAGCCAGGCCAGCGCCACTTTCGATGCATCGGTCATGCGGCTGAACATCGACTCTCCGAAAAAGGCGCGGCCGAGCTTTACGCCATAAAGACCGCCGACCAGCTCCCCTTGATGCCAGCATTCGATCGAGTGGGCATGGCCGACCGCGTGGAGCCCGAGCGTGGCGCGCTCGATGACCGAGTTGATCCAGGTCTCCGGTCGATCGGCGCACGCCAGAAGGACTTCGTGAAAGGCCATGTCGCGGGTGACAGTGAAGCGGCCCGACCGCACCCGCCGGGCGAGCGAGCGTGACAAATGAAAGGATTCCAGCGGGATGATCGCCCGGCTGCGCGGCTCGACCCAGAAGATGTCACCGGCATCGCGGCTGTCGGCCATGGGAAAAATCCCGGCTGCATAGCCGCGCAGCAGCATTCGGGGATCGAGGCCCTGACTCATGTCAGGCTCTGCTCATAGCAGCCCGCGCACCTGGTCCTGCGGTCGGCACAGGCGCACACCCTTGTCGGTTTCGACCAGCGGACGCTGGATGAGGATCGGATGCTCCATCATGGCGTCGAGAATCGCGTCATCACCGACCGAGGGATCGGTCAGGCCCAGTTCGACGGCCAGCGGTTCCTTGTCGCGCAGACCCTGGCGCGGGGAGATTCCGGCGCGCTCATAGAGTTGTTGGAGATTTTCCCGGTTCGGAGGGGCTTTCAGATACTCGATGACGGTCACTTCTGCCCCCTCATTATTAAGGATTTCCAAGGTCTTGCGTGACGTACCGCACATTGGGTTGTGATAGATGGTGGCTTTCATTGCTGCTCCGTTCAATTGGCGTTGTCGATGCTGCCACAGAGAGACTTCTCATAACAGCGGTTACGGCCGTTCGAAGGCCGAGATCGTTGAGTTGCCGGAACCTCCTGCGCCCAACGTCGTTAGGCGACACGTGACTTGTGCACCGCTGCCGGGGGCGTCGGGTCCTGGCGCACGGTCCGTGAAGAACGACAATAGGGAGTCAGATTATGCAGAAAACTATCATGGCGATGATGCTCGCCAGCGCGATGTCCCTCGGCGCCTGCGCAACCGACAGCCGTCAGGCCGGCGACATTGCCCAGGGCGCGGCGATCGGCGCGGCCGGCGGCGCGGCGATTGGCGCCGTGGTACCGGGCGTGAATGTGATCGAAGGCGCCGCGATCGGCGCAGGTGTTGGCGGTCTCGCCGGCGCAGTATGGGCCGACAACAACAACGACGGCTATGCCGATGGCTATGTCCAGAACGGGACTTATTATTCGGGCACGCCGCAGGGCTATGACCCGACCCTTCGCCGCGTGGCGACGGGCGCCCTTGGTGGCGCCGCGCTTGGCGCGGTTGCCGGCGCGGTGATCCCGGGCCTGAGCGTAGTCGAAGGCGCCGTGGTTGGCGCGGCGATCGGCGGTCTCGCCGGTGCCGTGTGGGCCGACAATGACCGTGACGGCCGCGTGGACGGATACGTCTACAACGGTCAATATTATCAGGGCACGCCGCAAGGCTACACCCCGACTTCCGCTCCGCCCCCGATGTCGGGCGAACGCGGCTAATGCGTGACCGGATCGTCTCCGGATGGTCCAGCAAGCCCGCCGGTCGCCTCGTGCGCCCGGCGGGTTTTGTCTCGGTTCTCTTGGTGGCGCTTATCGCTGCCCCGCCGCTGCTGGCGGCGCCGCCCATGGCAGCGGCCGCAAAGACTGCGGCGGTCGGCGACGTCACTGCGAACCCCAGATGGTTCAAAAACGGGGATTTCCGGGCGGCGGAGACGCTGGTCGATCTGCTGGAAACCTCGAAGCTCGACGGGCTTAAACCGTCCAAATTTCCGATTAGCTCGCTGAAGAGCGCACTGCGGCGGGCCGAAAGAGGTGATCCGCAGGCGCTGATGGACGCCAACCACAAGTTCAACGAGGCTTTGGTCCGCTATGTCCAGGCGCTTCGGAGCGACGCGAGCCGCGGCTGGATTCTGGTCGACAAGGAGTTGGCGCCGGGACGCGTGACATCGAGCCAGATACTGGCCACAGCCGCAGCAGCGCCCTCCCTGGCCGACTATGTTGCCAATATGGGCTTCATGCACCCGGCATACGCCGAGCTTAGGCGGGCGCTCGAAAGGGCCAACAACGGTCAGCCCGAAGCACTGATCAGGATAAACATGCAGCGGCTGAAGATGCTGCCCGGTTCTGGCCGCTATGTGCTGGTCAACGCCGCCGCCCAACGACTGCAGATGATCGACAATGGCGAGGTTGTCGGGGAAATGAAGGTCGTTGTGGGCAAGCCGAAGAACCCGACGCCAGTGCTTGCCGCCAACATCCGCTACGCGGCGCTCAACCCCTATTGGGAGGTTCCACCTGACCTGGCGGCAGAGCGGATCGCGCCCAATGTGGTCGAGGAGGGCCTCGGTTACCTCAAGCATCATGGTTATGTGGTCTTGTCTGATTGGGGCGAGACGCCCGAACGCGTCGATCCGTCGACTATCGATTGGCAGGCGGTTGCCGATGGAAAGATCATGGTGCGCGTCCGCCAGAATCCCGGACCGGGCAACGCGATGGGCCGGATGAAATTCATGTTTCCCAACGCTGAGGGCGTCTACCTGCACGACACGCCCGACAAGCAGCTGTTGAACGAGGCGGCCAGGCTGTTCAGCGGCGGATGTGTGCGGCTGGAGGATGCGCCGCGGCTGGGCAAATGGATGTTCGGCAAGGCGCTCGATCCCAAGGGCGCCAGGCCGGACGAGAAAGTCGAGTTGCCCAAGCCCGTTCCGGTCTACATCGGCTATCTGACTGCGATGCCCGACGGCGGCCAGCTGACCTATTATGATGACATCTACGGCCGCGATCAGGCTGCGCTGGCGCAACAGCAAAATGGCACAACCCAGCTCGCTACCTTCTAGGCGGCATTAAAGCCGCCAGGTTGCGACATATTCGAGCGAATAAGGAATGGGCCGGCCAAGATTATCCTCGGCCGGACGAAACCGCAGGCGTCTCGTCAACAGTGGGCAAAGACCCGAGTCGACGACTCCGTCGCCACTCGACCGCACCACGCGGCAGTCGGTGGGCACTCCGTCGGTCTGAACACGAAGCGCAACCATTGCCCGGCCGCTTGGAAGACGTCCGGCGGCGAGCGCGCGATAATCGCCGCGACTGACGTTGCGGATCAGCCGGGCCGGTGAAAATCCCGAGGTGTCGCCCGATCCCCCACCGCCTCGGCCGCTGCCGGATCCTCCCGCGCCCGTGCCGCTGCCGGCTGTCGAGGCGCCGGCGCTGGGCGAGGTTCCGGGCCCCGGCAAGGGCGCGGCTACAACCGGGGGTGTTGAAGGCACGACAATCCGCGGCCTGGGCGCAACGATGGGGGTCGGCTCGGCCTTCTTTCCGGCGGCGCCTTCCTCGTCCCGAGCTCGGTCGGCGCGCGCTTGAGGCGGCGGTGGAGGCGGCGGGGGCTGCTTGATGTCGATCAAAACCGTGGGGACGTTCTCGCGGATTGCCGACACGGTGCCGGGACTGGTCAGGATCAATGCGGCGATGGCCGCATGGACCATCACCACGGCGGCAATCGCCTTGGCGCGATCGGGGCGCGAGGGACGGGCGCGATAGCTGGCCATGTCGACCGCCATAAAACGCGCGTAAGCGCAAAAATATGCCCATTGTTGCTTTCCGGAAGCTGTGGCAGCGTCCGTTTCGTGACCGAGGAATCCGATCTGGCAAATCGCAGGGCAGCGTTGAGCGACGCGCTGCAACGCGTCGCGCGCGGTCAGAAGGATTCGCTGGCCGGCGTCTATTCGGCAACCTCCGCGAAGCTGTTCGGCATTTGCCTGCGTATCTTGGGGAACAGGCAGGAAGCGGAGGATGTGTTGCAGGACGTTTATGTGACCGTCTGGCGCCGGGCAGGCAGCTTTGATCCTGCGCGCGCCAGCCCGATTACATGGCTGGCCACGCTTGCCCGCAATCGAGCAATCGATCGGTTGCGCTCACTCAAGCGAACCCCCGGCGCCGAACCCGTGGAGGCGGCAGGCGAAATTCCCGATTTGGCGCCGAGTGCGCTGTCGCGGCTCGAATCGGCGGAGGACGCACAGCGGCTGGCCGGCTGCATTGGTGAGCTGGAGGTCAAGACGGCCGGGGCCATCCGCTCCGCCTTTTTTGGCGGGCTTACCTATTCCGATCTGGCGGAGCGGGCAGAAGTGCCGCTGGGAACGATGAAGAGCTGGGTCCGACGCGGCCTGATGAAGCTGAAAGATTGCCTGCAGCGATGACGCCTCGTGAATATCTTGCCGCGGAACATGCGCTCGGCATCCTCGAAGGCGAGGATCTTGTGGAGGCGCGTGGGCTGATTGCGTCCGATCCCGAGTTCGTCCGCGAAGTGGAGGCGTGGGACGACCGGTTCGCGCCGCTGTTCGATGAAATGGGCGAAGAAACGCCGCCCGAAGTCGTGTGGGAACGGGTCAAGGCCAAGATTGACGCGGATCGTGGCGGCGACGTGATCGATCTCAGGCGCCGGCTCGGCTGGTGGAAGGGCATGACCGCGGCCGCGTCCGCCGCGGCGGCCTCGCTCGCGCTGGTCGTGGCCTATAACGTGACGCGCCCGCCGCCGCCCGCGGTCGCCCCTCCGCAGCGCGGACCGATCATGGTCGCTTCGCTGACATCCGATGACAAGGCGATGATCATGTCGGCCACGTGGGAAGCCGACGACAAAAGCCTGACGGTGGCGCCGGGCAATATGCGCCCAGCCGCCGGCCATAGTCATGAACTGTGGATTATCCCGGCCGACGGGACTCCGCGTTCTCTCGGGATTGTCACAGGCGACGCGCCGCGCCGCATTTCCATTCCCGCCGACTTGGCCGCGCATTTCGCGGAGGCCGCCACACTCGCCATTTCGGTCGAGCCCGAGGGTGGCTCGCCCGGTCCCGGCCCGACCGGCCCGGTCGTCGCGAGCGGAGCGCTCGCCCGGGTCTGAACCCGTTGCATCCGACGCGCCGTACCTTTCGTAACTCCTGATGAACCTCCTGCAACGAGGGGGATGCAACAGGAGGAAATATGATGATCAGCTTCTCGCCGTTCGCAATCGCCGGAGCCGCCGCGCTTGCCTTGTCGGGCTGCGCCGCGATGGACGATGGCATGAGCAGCAGTTCCGCCAAGACAGCTTCGGCCGCGGTGCCGATGGTCGGCGGCGCGCCGATGTATCCGACGAAAAACATCATCGAGAATGCGGTAAATTCCGCCGATCACACCACGCTCGTCGCTGCCGTGAAGGCGGCCGGCCTGGTCGATACGCTGTCGGGGCCGGGCCCCTTCACCGTGTTCGCGCCAACCAATGACGCCTTTGCCAAGCTCCCGGCGGGAACCGTCGAAACCCTGCTGAAGCCTGAGAATAAGGCAATGCTGGCGTCGATCCTGACCTACCACGTCGTTCCCGGCCGGATGACCGCCGCCGACTTGATGGCGGCGATCCGCGCGGGCGGCGGGACGGCCACCCTCACCACGGTCCAGGGTGGAACGCTCAGGGCCAGCATGATGGGCGGCATGATCATGCTGATCGATGCCAAGGGCGGCATGACCCACGTCACCCAGGCCGATGTGATTCAGTCCAACGGCGTGATTCACGTCACCGATTCGGTCTCTCTCCCCGGTTAGAGGGGAGACGGCCGGCCCGTTCACCCCTTGTCGGGCCGGCCGCACATCTCGGCCTTCGAAATTCCGGGGGAGGCATTGCAACTCGTCGAACAGGACAATTCAAATGTCATACTCAGCAAAGATAATGGACCGCCTGGTAATCGGTAGCTGCGCGCTGGCGCTGGTCGCGGCCGCTCAACCGGTCATGGCGCAAACCTATAAGGTCAACCTTCGCCCGCTCAACCAGAGCGGCGTGACCGGCAAGGGTTCACTCATCCTAAACGCGGACAAGACCCGGTTAACCGTCAAGATCGACGCGACCGGGCTCGAAAAGAACCAAGTTCATGTCGGCCACATCCATGGTCTGGTTGCCAGCGGCAATGAACCGGCCGACAGCTCGATTCCGAGCCCGAAACAGGACAGCGATCGCGACAAATATGTCGAGCTGGCCGAGGGCGCGGTGACCTATGGGCCGATCCTCATCACGCTGGGTACCGACAATGGCGGAAACCTCGACCCCGATGGCGACGGGACCATCCATTATGAGCAGACGTTCAACCTCGAGGATTTGGCGATCTATGCCGACACCTTCAACAAAATGTCGGTGATCGGCTCGGGCAATTCGCTGCAATTGCGTGAGATCATCATCCACGGGCTGACCGTTCCCGCTACGGGTGTGGCGCCGGGCGAGGTCGATGGCACGGCGGGTTACAAAACCGTCTTGCCGGTTTCCGGCGGAGAGATTGGCACGGCAGGCGACGCGATGAAGTTCCGCACCGTCCCGCGCAACTAACCGATTCAAGCTCGGCGGCTGGCGGGGGTCAGCCGCCGTCGCCGCCGGCATTGGTTTCCGCGTAGTTACCGTGTCGGCGGCGGCATTATTCGGGCAAATACAAACTATTTAGGCGGGATTTTCGTCCAGCCACCTTTCGAGCCATTTGATCGTGTAGTCGCCCGACAGGAAGGCTTCATCGCGAATGATGCGCTGATGCAGAGGGACAGTCGTTTTCATTCCCTCAACGACAAATTCCTCAAGCGCGCGCTTCAGGCGCTGGATGCAGCTGGCGCGGTTGGTGCCATAGACGATCAGCTTCCCGATCATGCTGTCGTAATAGGGCGGCACCCTATAGCCCGCGTAGAGCCCGCTATCGACCCGGACATGCATTCCGCCCGGCGCGACATAATTTTTCACCAGGCCAGGTGACGGAGCAAAGGTCTGCGGGTCCTCGGCATTGATGCGGCATTCGATCGCATGGCCGTGGAGGCGAACCTGATCCTGGGTACAACTGAGCCCGTCGCCTTGCGCGACGCGGATCTGCTCGCGCACCAGGTCGATCCCGCTGATCATCTCGGTTACCGGATGTTCGACCTGCAGCCGGGTGTTCATCTCGATGAAGTAGAATTCGCCATTTTCATACAGGAACTCGATCGTGCCAGCGCCGCGATAGCCCATGTCGGCCATCGCCTTCACGACAACGTCGCCCATTTCCTTGCGCTGCTTGGCGGTGATGGCCGGGGATGGCGCTTCCTCGATCACCTTCTGGTGACGGCGCTGGATCGAACAGTCACGCTCCCCCAGATGGATTGCCTTGCCCTCGCCGTCGCCGAAAATCTGATATTCGATGTGGCGGGGGTCGCCGAGGTATTTCTCGAGGTAGACGGTCGGGTCGCCGAACGCGGCATTGGCCTCTGAAGACGGCCTGGCTCATCAGGCTTTCGAGCTGGTCCTCGCTCTCGACGACCTTCATCCCGCGCCCGCCGCCGCCGCTCGCCGCCTTGATGATGACGGGATAGCCGACTTGCCTGGCAATTGCCTTGGCTTCGGCAGCATTCTTAAGCGGGCCCGGCGAACCGGGAACGAGCGGCAGGCCGAGTTTCTCCGCGGTGCGCTTGGCCTCGACCTTGTCGCCCATGACGCGGATATGCTCGGGCTTGGGACCGACCCACACCAGGCCATGTCTCTCGACGATTTCGGCAAACTGGGCGTTTTCGGACAGGAAGCCATAGCCGGGGTGGACCGCGTCGGCGTGAGTAATCTCGGCCGCCGAAATGATGTTGGCGATGTTGAGATAGCTGTCCTTGGCCGGCGGTGGGCCGATGCACACCGCTTCGTCCGCCAGCCGGACATGCATCGCGTCGGCATCCGCGGTCGAATGGACGGCGACCGTCTTGATGCCCATCTCGTGACAGGCGCGATGGATGCGAAGAGCGATCTCGCCGCGATTCGCGATCAGCAATTTCTGGATTGGCACTAGGTCATGTCCAGTCTTACTCGATGACGACGAGAGGCTGGTCGAATTCGACCGGTTGGGCGTCGCCGATCAGAATCTGCGCGACCTTGCCGGCCTTAGGCGCGGTGATCGGGTTCATCACCTTCATCGCTTCGATGATGAGCAGCGTGTCGCCCGCCTTGACCGTCTGGCCGGGGGTAATGAAGGGCTTGGCGCCGGGCTCGGGCGCGAGGAACGCAGTGCCGACCATCGGCGACTTGACCGCATCCACCGGCGCAGCGGCGCCAGCCTCGGCCGGACTTGGAGCCGCGATCGGCGCTGGGGCAACAACGGCGGGCGAGGGCGCGTAGGCCATGACCGGCGCCCCTTCACGGCGGACCTTGATCTTGCGGTCACCATCCTCGACTTCGATTTCGGTCAAATCATTGGTCGACAGCAGCTCGGCGAGTTCACGAAGGAGCGCGCCATCGACGCGCATCGGCTGCTGTTCCTTTTGATCGGCCATGCTTTCAAAACCTCAATTCACGCTGCGGCGCTCCCTGTCAGAGCAGGGCCGCCGCGTCCAGTGGCAGCAGATCGGCGGTGGCGCCGCCATGGAGAGCCCCTATATGAGCACCAAGTTCATCCGTGAAGCGAAAGCGTAGTCTCATGAGCCTCGACGGAACGGCGGGCGTAACCATCAATGGCGAGCAGCGCCGTGTGCAGCAAGGCTCTAGCCTGGCGCAGATGATTGCTGAGGCAGGTTTTGATCCTGCCCGCGTCGCCGTCGAACGCAACCTGGAGATCGTCCCGCGCTCGACCTTCGAACAGGTGATTGTCGCGGATGGCGACGCGTTCGAGATCGTGCATTTTGTCGGGGGTGGTTGAGTTGACTGACACATGGACTGTGGCCGGCCGCACCTTCACGTCGCGGCTGATCGTCGGCACGGGAAAATACAAGGACTTCGCTCAGAATGCGGCGGCCGTCGAGGCGTCGGGCGCTCAGATTGTCACGGTTGCGGTTCGGCGTGTGAATATTTCCGATCCGGGCCAGCCGACACTGCAGGATCACATCGACCCGAACAAGATCACCTACCTTCCCAACACCGCCGGCTGCTTCACCGCCGAGGATGCGATCCGAACGTTGCGGCTAGCGCGGGAGGCGGGCGGCTGGGACCTGGTCAAGCTGGAGGTGCTGGGCGAGGCGAAGACGCTATACCCTAACATGAAGGAAACGCTCCGCGCGACCGAGGTGCTGGCGGGCGAGGGCTTCCTGCCGATGGTTTATTGCACCGACGATCCCATCGCCGCGAAACAGCTTCAGGACGCGGGCGCGGTGGCGATCATGCCGCTGGGCGCTCCAATCGGGTCGGGATTGGGACTTCAGAACCTCATCACTATCCGCCTGATCGTCGAAGGCGCCAGCGTGCCGGTGCTGGTCGATGCCGGCGTGGGCACGGCAAGCGACGCGTCCGTGGCGATGGAACTGGGCTGTGACGGCGTTCTGATGAACACCGCCATCGCCGAGGCCAAGGATCCGGTGATGATGGCACGGGCGATGAAGCTGGCGGTCGAGAGCGGCCGGCTGGCCTATCTGGCGGGCCGGATGGGCAAAAGACGCTATGCCGATCCGTCGAGCCCGCTGGCAGGGCTGATCTAGCGGGCTCGCGATGACGCTGCCCGACTTTGAGGCGATGCGCTATCGGATGGTTGAAACGCAGATCGCCTCGCGCGGTATCGATAATCCCGCGTTGCTTGACGCCTTCAGGTCGGTTCCGCGCGAAATGTTCGTGGCGCCCGAATATCAGGCAAGCGCTTATTCCGACGGGCCGCTGCCGATCGGAATTGGGCAGACGATTTCCCAACCCTACATTGTAGCCCTGATGATCGCGGCGGCGGACATCGGTCCAGAGGATCAAGTGCTCGAAGTGGGCGCGGGATCGGGTTATGCCGCCGCCATTCTGGGCAAGGTCGCTTGCAAGGTGATCGCGATCGAACGCCACCCTGAGTTGGTGGCGGAGGCGCGGGAGAGGATCGAGGCGCTGGGCCTTGCCAATGTGACGATCGTCGATGCGGATGGAACGAAAGGCTGGCCAAAAGCGGCGCCATTTGACGCCATCCTCGTTGCGGCGGCGGCGGAACGTGTGCCGCAACCCTTGCTCAATCAGCTCCGAAATCCGGGCGGGCGGCTCGTCGCCCCGGTTGGCGGTCAGGGTTGGGGACAATCGCTGATCAAGATCGTCCGCGATGGCGCGGAGGAATTCGTTACGACCGATCTCGGCGGCGTGCGCTTCGTCCCGCTAATCAGCGATTGAATTTCAGCGTGCGTGGAGCGCGGAAATGGTCGTCTGGTTGCTGATCACCTCGACGTCGGTGATGCAGTGAAGGAGGCGGATGCCTTTGCGGTTCAGGGCTTCTTCCAATGCTGGGGCAAAATCCTCGGTGGCGTCGACGAGCTCGGCCCAGCCGCCAAAGGCCTCGGCCAGCTTGACGAAGTCCGGGTTGGCCAGTTCCGTTGCGCTGACACGCGCTGGATAGTCGCGCTCCTGGTGCATGCGGATGGTGCCATATGCGCCATTGTCGACCAGAATCACGAGCAGGTCGGAGCCGTACTGCGCGGCGGTCGCCAACTCCTGCCCGTTCATCAGGAAATCGCCATCGCCGGCGACGCAAACCACGGGCCGGTCCTTGAATCTGAGCGCAGCGGCGACGGCGGCGGGCAGGCCGTAACCCATCGTACCACTGGTCGGCGCGAGTTGAGTCGGCATTACTCCGTAACGCCAGTAGCGGTGCCACCAGCCGGAGAAATTCCCCGCGCCGTTGCAGATGATGGTGTTCGCCGGCATCGCTTCGCGCATGGCCTTCACGCACGGGCCAAGGTCGAGCTTCACATTGTCACGGGGGCTTGGTTTGCTCCACTCCAGCCATTCACGGTGTGCCTCCTCGCCGGCCTTGAACGGCAACAGGTCGGGGTCGTGCCAATCGGCGGCGACCTCCGCGAATTCGTCCATTTCAGCACAGATCGGCAGGTCGGCCTTGTAGACGCGGCCAAGCTCGTTGGGGTCGGGATGGACGTGGATCAATAGCTGGTCGGGGTGGTCGGCGGTGATGAGCTTGTAACCGTCGGTCGTCGCCTCGCCGAGCCGGGCGCCGACGACGAGGAGCAAGTCCGCCTCGCGGATGCGCTGCTGGAGCTTGGGATTGGGGCCGTACCCCAGTTGCCCGGCATAGACTCGGCAGCTGTTGTCGATCGCGTCCTGCCGGCGGAAGCTGGCCGCGACCGGAATTCCGTGGCGTGCGGCGAACGTCTCGAAATGATGGGCCGCGGCCGGGTTCCAGCCGGCGCCGCCGATGATCGCCACCGGGTCGGTCGCGTCCTTGAGCAGGCCGAACATCGCCTCCATCGCCCCGGCGCAGGGCGGCTGGTTGATCGGCGGGATCGGGGGGCGGTCGAGCGCCTCTACCTCGTCGCGCAGCATGTCCTCGGGGATCGCCAGTACCACCGGCCCGGGCCGTCCCGCCGTCGCCATCCGCCAGGCGCGGGCGACATATTCGGGGATGCGCCGTGCGTCGTCGATCCGCGCCGCCCATTTGGCGATGGGACCGAAAAATGCCGCCAGGTCGATTTCTTGGAACCCCTCGCGGTCGCGGTCGGCCCGATCGAGGTCGCCGACGAACAGGATCATCGGCGTCGAATCCTGAAAGGCGACATGGACGCCGGCGCTGGCATTGGTCGCTCCGGGTCCCCGGGTGACGAAGGCGACCCCGGGCCGCCCGGTCATCTTGCCGTCGGCGTCGGCCATATAGGACACGCCACCTTCCTGCCGGCAAACCACCAGGTCGATCTCTGGCGCATCGTGCAGCGCGTCGAGCACGGCGAGGAAGCTCTCCCCCGGCACGGTGAAAATACGGTCGCAGCCCTGGATCTTGAGCTGGTCGACGAGGATCTGGCCGCCGGTGCGTGTCGTCATGGACGGCGCCTTACCGCCCTAGTGCGTCCGCTCCAAGTCCTGCTTCAACTTCGCCAGCATTCCTACCGCCGCCTTCGCATGTGGGCCGATCCAGCGTTCATGGATGGCGTGGATCGGCAAGGGGTTCAGATGGTTCCAGCGCGAACGGCCCTTGCGATCGACGAGAACCAGATCGGCCGCTTCCAGCACCTTGAGATGCTGCATGACGGTACAGCGGTCGATGTCGGGGAACAGCGCTACGAGTGCGCCCGTGGTCAGCGGCTGATCGCGCAGCGTGTCGAGGATGGAGCGGCGGGTGCCGTTGCCCAGCGCCTTGAAGATGGCATCGTAGCGATCGGCTTCGGGCGAATTTGACATGTTATAGAATTATAACATATTGCCTGCCCTTGCAAGGAGGCGAATCGCCATGGACCCGACCTTCAAGGTATTCATCATCGTCAACCGCCCGCGCCATCAGGTGTTCGAGGCAGTTGCCGACCCAAAGGAACTATCGTCCTATTTCACCACCGGCGGCGCGAGCGCGCGGTTGGAACAGGGACAAACGGTGACCTGGGATTTCGCCGATTTCCCCGGCGCTTTTCCAGTCGATGTGACCGAGGTCGTCCCGGGCGAAAAGATCGTGTTCACCTGGAAGGCCAATGAGCCGGACACCGATTATCAGCTGCAGGTGACGATGCGCTTTTCGGACGTCGAAGAGGGCCGCACCAAGGTTGAGGTCGAGGAGGCCGGCTGGCGCTCGACCGACGCGGCGCGCACGGCAAGTTATGGCAATTGCATGGGCTGGGCGCAAATGCTCGCGGCGCTCAAGATGTGGGCCGAGCATCGTATTAACCTGCGCGAAGGGGCCTACCGCTGAACTTAAATCGGACAGCGCGCCCTCAATGTGCTAAACCCTTGGTATCACTTGATCCCGATCCGAAGCTTCCTGTGACTGAGAGACCGCCCGAGCTCTCGCTTTGCCGCAGGAATTCAACTTGATGGACCTCAATTTCCAACTGATGCGAGAACAGATTGCGCTGCATGGCGCCGGACGAGCTCGATCCCCGTCGCGCCGCGAAGGACATCGCATCGACGCGCGGATTATCCGCAGCATAATCGATCACCGGTTTGGTGCCCGCAGCCCGTACCCGCCGGTGTCGGCATGAGCCGCGTCCTGCTGCTGAACATGTCGACCCAGGCCGCGACCGACGAATGCCAGAAGCAAAAAATCGGCGTTTCCGCCCTGGAAGCAATTCCGGCAGGCGGCGTTCGCCTGGTGACGATGAGCATGGAGGGCGCCGAGCGGCTCCGCACCAAGCTCAAGTCGAAGCTTCTGAAAGGCGACGTCGTTCGCGAACGCCACCGGCCCACGCGCCCGCTTTGGTAATACGGGCTAAGCCTGGTGAATCGCCTTGACCACCTGGTAGCTCTCCAGCCCCTCCTTCCCGCCTTCGCTTCCGAAGCCTGAATCCTTCACCCCGCCGAACGGAGCGTCGGCGACGGAGATGGCGAAGGTGTTGATGCCGACCATCCCGCTTTCGATCAGGTCGCCGATCAAGTTCGCCCGGCGACCGTTCTCGGTGAAGGCGAAGGCGGCGAGGCCGAAGGGGAGGCGGTTGGCCTGCTCCATCACTTCGTCGAAGGTCGAGAATGCGCGGGTCACCGCGACCGGGCCGAACGGCTCCTCGTTCATGATATTCGCCTCGTTGGGCACATCGGCAAGCAGCGTCGGCTGGAAGAAGAAGCCGCTGTCGCCCTTCGATCCCCCGGCAAGGACACGCGCGCCCTTTGCGGCGGCGTCGTCGATCAATGCCCCAACCGCCTCAGGGCGCCGGTCGTTGGCCAGCGGCCCCATCTTCGTGTCCGCCTCCAACCCGTTGCCGACCTTTACCTTGGCGGTGCGTTCGGCGAAACCTTTCAAGAAGGCGTCATAGATCGAATCCTGCACATAGAAGCGCGTCGGCGAAACGCAAACCTGGCCAGCGTTACGGAATTTCTGAGGCACGACCATGTCGAGCGTCTTTTCCAGGTCGCAATCTTCGAAAATCAACACCGGCGCGTGCCCGCCGAGCTCCATCGTGATCCTCGTCATGCTGTCCGCGGCCAAGCGCATCAGATGCTTGCCGACCGCAGTTGAGCCGGTGAAGCTGACCTTGCGGATTTCTCTGGATCCGATCAGCGTCGTGCTGATCAGGTTTGCGTCGCCGTGAACCAGTTGGGCAACGCCCTTGGGGATGCCGGCGTCGGCCAACGCACGGAACAACTCGGTCGCGCATCCCGGTGTTTCATGCGGCGGGCGGGAAATGACGGTGCACCCCGCGGCGAGCGCGGCCGACACTTTCTTGGCTAGCAGATAGATCGGGAAATTCCACGGCGTGAAGGTCGCGACCGGGCCGACCGGCTGACGGATCACGCGCGACAGCAAACCGGCGGGGCGAACCAGCGTTCGGCCATAGTCGCGCTTGATCTCCTCCGCATACCAATCGAACAACTGCGCGCTACCCAGCACTTCGGCCTTGGCTTCGGGCAGGATCTTGCCCTGCTCCTGCGTCAGGATCGCGCCGATATGGTCGGCCCGCTCCCGCAGCAGCGCGGCGGCCTTGTGCAATATGGCGCCCCGCTTCTCGACATCGGTCGAACGCCATTCGGGCCAGGCGCGGTCGGCGGCGGCGATCGCCTCCTCAAGGTCGGCCTTGCTTGCGTAGGGGACCTCGGCGATGCCGTCGGCGGTGACCGGATTGACGACCGTATGCGCCTCGCGGCCTTCGCCGCTTTTCCACACGCCGTCGATGAATAGCTGGAGGTCTGTGTCGTAGGTCATGGGGGTGAGATAGGCCTCGCTTGATGCGCCCGCAACTGGCCGCTAGTCGGGAACGCGAAAAGGAGAAACCGCCATGACGAAGTCGGAACTGGTCGCGAAGATGCAGGATGCGGGGGCCTGGCTTCCGGGCAAGACAGTCAAGATCGACTTTGGCGATGACGGGTCGATCCTGTTGGACGGCGTGAATTCGCTGGTCAGCGAGAATGACGGTGCCGCCGACACGACCATCAAGGTCAGCTGGGATGACTGGCAGGCGCTCAGCAGCGGGCAACTCGATGGAATGACCGCCTTCATGACCGGCAAGCTCAAGGTCGAAGGCGACATGTCCAACGCCATGCAGCTGCAAAGCGTATTGTCGAAACTGCGAGGTTAGTTCGTCGAAACGTCATGGCGAGCGAAAGCGAAGGAATCCAACCAGGTGGCTTCGTCGCCAGCGCCTCGCCCAAGTGGCATCGTCGCCAGCGCCTCGCAATGACGGAGGAAACCATGCGTTGCTTCCTTTTCGTTGCCATCGCGATATTGGCCGTGCCGGCCACGGCACAACCCGCGACGGTCCTTGATGCCCGATCCGCTCAAGCGATCGTCGCCGGCTGCGCTGCTCATGCAGCGGCAAAGAATCAAAGCCATGCAATCGTGGTGGTCGACTTGGGTGGGCACCCAATCGCCACGCTCAGGATGGACGGCAACGGCAGCGGCATCTTCGACTTCTCGATGGCCAAGGCGCGGGCTTCCGCCGCCTGGGGCTTTTCGACTGCCCAGATGTTGGAGAATTCACGTGGCACGCCCGGTTTCGCCAATGCTCCGCAAGTTGTGATCGTGCCCGGCGGCTTGCCGGTGTTTGGCGGCGAAGGTCGCACGCGGATCGGCGCGGTCGGCGTTTCGGGCGAGGCGCCATCCGACGACGCCGCCTGCGCTGAAGCCGGCATTCGCGCAGCCGGACTGCATAGCAGCCGCGCCAACTGACTCGGGCAGCCGAAAGGGTCAACATGGGCGCCTAAATCGGGTGGGCGCAGTCCGACCTTGCCTCGCTGAGCAGCATTCCCCGTTCCAGGACCGATCCCTCTTTCAATGGCGCCGGTGCTGATCGTTCCATGACCAAAATGAAGGCGCGCTGAAAGCCATTGGTTGACCCCTGCCAACGCGAACGCTTATCGGCTCGGGCCAAAGGAGAGCCGATGCGCAAAATCTATTCGGATGCCGAGGCCGCGCTTGAAGGGCTGTTGTTCGACGGCATGACGATCGCCGCTGGCGGGTTCGGCCTTTGCGGAATTCCGGAGCGGCTGATCGACGCGCTGGTCGCGAGCGGGGTCAAGGACCTCACCATCGCGTCGAACAATGCCGGGATCGACAATGAAGGGCTCGGCAAGCTGCTTCGCACCCGCCAGGTCAAGAAGATGATCTCGTCCTACGTCGGCGAGAACAAGGAGTTCGAGCGGCAATTCCTCGCCGGCGAGCTGGAGGTCGAATTCTGTCCGCAGGGCACTTTGGCCGAGCGTATGCGCGCCGGCGGCGCTGGAATCCCCGGTTTCTATACGAAGACCGGCGTCGGAACGCAGGTCGCGGAAGGCAAGGAATCGAAGAGCTTCGACGGTGAGGAATATATCCTCGAGCGCGGGATTCGCGCCGACCTCAGCATCGTCAAGGGGTGGAAGGCGGACGAGGCGGGCAATCTCATGTTCCGCAAGACTGCGCGCAACTTCAACCAGCCGGCGGCGACCTGCGGCAAGGTCTGCGTCGCCGAGGTCGAGGAAATCGTACCCATCGGATCGCTCGATTCCGACTGCATCCATCTGCCGTCCATCTATGTGAAGCGGCTGATCAGCGGCGCGCCGTACGACAAGAAGATCGAATTCCGCACGGTCCGCGAAAGGGAGACGGCCTGATGAGCACCGACACCATCGCCAAGGGCTGGACCCGCGACCAGATGGCGGCGCGGGCGGCGAAAGAGCTTCGCGACGGCTATTACGTCAACCTCGGCATCGGCATCCCGACGCTTGTCGCGAACAATATTCCCGAGGGCATGACCGTCACACTGCAAAGCGAGAACGGGATGCTTGGAATCGGGCCGTTCCCCTATGACGACGAAGTCGACGCCGACCTGATCAACGCCGGCAAGCAGACCATTAGCGAGCTTCCATCCTCATCCTATTTCAGCAGCAGCGACAGCTTCGCGATGATCCGTGGCGGTCACATCGATTTGACCGTGCTCGGAGCGATGGAAGTCAGCGAGAAGGGGGACATCGCCAACTGGATGATTCCGGGCAAGATGATCAAGGGCATGGGCGGGGCGATGGACCTCGTCGCCGGGGTCAAGAAGATCATCGTCGTCATGGAGCATGTGTCCAAGAACGGCGACCCGAAGTTCATCCCCGAATGCACGCTTCCGCTGACCGGCAAGAATGTCGTCGACATGATCATCACCGATCTTGCCGTGTTCCAGCGGCCGGATCATGACAGCGCTTTCAAGCTGATCGAGTTGGCGCCGGGCGTCACCGCCGAGGAAGTGCGCGAAAAAACGACCGCGAATTACGAACTATGACAATTCGCGCTCTACTCCCATTGCTGGTGGTGGTTGCTTCGACGTCAGCCAGCGCCGAGGTGCCGATCACGATTGCCAAAACCGGCCATGCGACGGTCCCGGTAATCGGCCCATTCGGAACCGAGTTTTTCGTATTCGATACGGGTGCAGGCGGGAGTGCGGTTTACTCTGATTTCCAGAAGGCAAATAATTTTCCTGCCGGAGTGGGTGATGTTCTCACCGGCCAGACAGGCAGTTCCGAGCTACCAACTGTCATCCTCCCGCCAGTCACTCTCGACGGTCGCCGGGCCGAGGCGCTGGAGGCTGTCGTATTCCCGGCCAGGGCCGACGGCGTCCCTCTTCCGGGGGTGGTAGGCTTAGATCTGTTCGGCAAGATGACGGTCGACTTCGATCTGCCCAATCGACGCCTCGCCTTATTCAATTCCGGCCATATTCCGCCGGGAGTGACCGATCGGCCAGTGGCCATTCAGACCACTACCGGCGATCTCCTGACCATGACACTGTCCATATCGGGAATCCCTGCCACGGCGGTGATCGACACCGGAGCGCGGAAGACCCGCATCAACTGGAAGCTCGGCAAGTTGCTTTCCCTTTCGCCGGAAGCGCTAACCCCGGGGGATGTTATCTATGGTGCCACCAACGTGCCCATCGAGAGCTATTCCGGTACGGTGAAGGATGTCTTGCTCGGCGGCCGGCATTTGCCCGAGGCGCCGGTGTTGGTGGCCGACTTACCCGTTTTTGAAGTGTTTGGAGTGGCCGACAAGCCTGCCGTGATCCTTGGGCTCGACTGGCTTGAGCAGACCCGGATGATCCTCGACATACCGGAGCGCAAGGCATGGTTTTTGACCGCTTCCGAATAGGATCGGTTGTATCCATCGCACTGCTTTGCAGCGGCTGTTCCAATCGCGAGCCGACTATCATCGACGGGTCGACCGGCGAGAATTTCGAAGCGACGTCGCAGGCCGCGCGCTTCGACCTGCCGATCGGCGATCGCCTGGCGTTCGACGCCGCGGTCAGGAACCCGCCCGGCCGCCGCTACGGCTCCACTTCGGCCCAGGTGGATGCTCTTGCACGGCAAACCTATGATGGGATGACTGCGGCCGAAGTGGTCAATTCTGCGCGGTAAGCGACGGGGAGCAAGATTATGCGTTTTTGGTTGGTGGGATTGATCGCGTCGGCAATTGCTTCGGGCGCTGCGACTAAGCCCGCTCCCCCGGTCGAACTTTGGCGGCTCGATTGCGGAACGATCGACATCGACGACCTCGCGGTGTTCCAGCGGCCCGACCACGGCAGTCCATTCAAGTTAATCGAGCTGGCGCCCGGCGTGACGGCCGAAGATGTTCTGGCCAGGACGTCGGCGAACTACGTCGAGTAAGCCGATGCGCATCTTGCTTACCGGCTCGTCCGGATGGCTTGGTCGGTTCCTCGCGCCGATGCTGCGTGAGGCGGGGCACGAGGTTATCGGTCTCGATGTTGCTCCCGGCTTGGACACGCAGCTTGTTGGCTCGGTCGCTGATCGCGAGCTGATCGACTGGGCGTTTGACGGCAAGGGCATCGAAGCCGTGATCCACGGTGGTGCGCTGCATAAGCCCGATATCGTCCGCTGCCCTCGCCAAGCCTTCGTCGACGTGAATGTGACGGGCACGCTCAACCTGCTCGAAGCGGCGGTGGCGGCGGGGCACGACCGCTTCATTTTCACATCCACAACGTCGTTGATGATCAGCCAGGCGATCCGCGACGAGAGTGCTGATCATGCGGTGTGGATCAATGAAAGCCTGTCGCCGCTGGAGCCGCGCAATATCTACGGCGTCACCAAATTGGCCGCCGAGCGTCTCTGCCGGTTGTTCCATATGGATCATGGGCTGGCGGTCGCGATCCTCCGGACGTCGCGCTTTTTCCCGGAGGATGACGATACGCATGAGCAGCCGTCCGGTCCCAACCTCAAGGCCAATGAATTTCTCCACCGCCGCTTGACGGTCGAAGATGCGGCGCGAGCGCATGTCGTGGCGCTTGACCGGGCGCCCGAGATTGGCTTCGGCACATTCGTCATATCCGCTCCAACGCCATTCGTTCCCAGCGAGGCGGAGGAGCTCAAGCGCGACGCGGCGTCGGTGATCCGGCGGCACTTCCCACAAGCGGCAGACCTCTATGCGCGCAAGGGCTGGGCCCTGCCCCGGTCAATCGGCCGGGTTTATGACGCCGGGCTTGCCGAACGGCGGCTTGGTTTTCGCTGCCAAACCGACTTTGCCGCAGTGCTTGCCGCGCTCGATCGCGGTGAGTCCATGCCCTTCGCGCACGATCCTGGCTATGCTTCGCCCATCCTGAGGTCCCGTCCGGGCACTTGACGGGCCGTTCGGTCGCGCACAGCATTCGCGCCATGTTCGGCGTCCTTCGAAACCGTTATCTCGATGTCCTCGGCTCGATCTATATTTACAACGAGCATCGCGGCTATGCGAGCATCGACCGCGTGCTCGCCGCCATAAAAAGCCGGTGGCCCGAAGACAGTAGTTTCATCGCCGAGGTGGAGAAGCACCGTGCCGACGAGCGAAAACATTATCTTTTGTTCCGCCGCTGGTTCGAGAAGCGCGGCGTGATGCCGCTTCAGGTCGACCGGACCTGCGGCCATATCGATCGGCTGGTGCGGCTGACCTTTGGCTGCAATGTCGACGACCTCGACCAGGATAGGGTCACCGGGGATCCCGAGCTGTTTGCCAGGCTGTGCCGGGTCATCGTGTTGACCGAGCAGCGCGGCATGCGGACGGTGGAAACGCTACTCCAATCGCCGTTGATCCATGGCGACAGCCGGCTCAACAAGATTTTCCACGTGATCGAAGTCGACGAACCGTCGCATTGGGCGCCCTATGTCGGCTGGCTCAAGCGCAATCGGGGTGGAGAGCCGCGGTTGAACGAGCGGATCGCAGACAAGATCGTCCATGCGACGATGCTGCTCGTGAAGCTGCCGGCGCTGTTCCTGAACCCGTTCGTCCGCCGCCGCGCCGACTGGCCCGACGCGTCCGACCCGGCCGCTCCTCTTCCGGCATGAGGGGCGTCGCGCTTGTCGTGGCACTGGCCCTGATCGGCTGCGGCAAATCGCCGACCATCATCGATGGCTCGTCGCCAGAGGTATTTGCCAAGACAACGGAGAAGGCGAGGCGTGACCTGTCGATCAGGGATCGGCTGACCTTCGACACGGCCATGAAGACGGTCGGCGGGCGCCGCTATGCCGACAATGATCCCGACGCCACGGCGCGCAACCTGTTCAACGGCATGACCGCGGCCGATGTTGTCGCGGATGCGCATGCGCGCGGAATCGAGTGAGGCGAACCCATGAGAAATGCCATCATTGCCGGTCTGCTAATGTTCGCGGTTGCTCCAGCCGCGGCCCAGGCTCCGTCAATGCAACTCTGGAGGCTCGATTGCGGCTCGCTCGATGTCGATCTCGCCCAATTTTCCGACACCGGCCTTTACGCGGGGCAGAAACGCACGCTGGTCGCAAGCTGCTACCTGATCCGCGACGGGGACCGCTACCTGTTGTGGGATACGGGGCTAGATGGAGCGCTGGCCGGCAAGCCCAAGGACAAGCAGGGCAGCCTGCTGCAAGAACGGATCGCGCCGCAACTCGCGCGGATCGGCGTCAAGCCGGAAGCGATCAGCTTCGTCGGGATCAGCCATTATCATTATGACCACACCGGCCAGCTTGCCGATTTCCCCCAATCGACCTTGCTGATCGGCAAGGGCGACTGGGACGTGGTCCAGAAATGGCCGGCGGCCAAGGCCCGTTTCGCGCCTTGGCTTGGCGGCAAATCGAAGGTCGAGCCGGTCGAAGGCGACAGGGACGTCTTCGGCGACGGCCGGGTGACGATGCTGAACATGCCCGGCCATACCGAGGGGCATCATGCCTTGCTGGTCAGGCTCGCCAGCGGCCCGGTGCTGCTGTCGGGCGACCAATATCATTTCACCGCGCAAGTGAAGAATCGCGGCGTGCCGACCTTCAACACCAGCAGGGCACAGACGCTGGCGTCGATGGATCGGTTCGATCGGCTTGCGGCGAACCTGAAGGCAAAGGTCGTCATTCAGCATGAGCCGGACGATGTCGCCAAGCTTCCCGCCTTCCCAAAGGCAGCCCAATGAAGGCGCTTCTGTCCCATTCGCCCGGCGGTCCCGACACGCTTCGGCTGGACGATGTAGACGACCCCGTCGCCGGTCCCGGCGAATTGCTGGTCCGGGTCCGGGCGGCGGCGATCAACTATCCCGATGTGCTGATCATCGAGGACAAATATCAATTCAAGCCGCCACGCCCGTTCGCTCCCGGCGGAGAGATTGGCGGGGTGGTCGAAGCGGCGGGTGAGGGGGTTTCCGGCTGGACGGCGGGTGACCGGCTGATCGCGGTGCCGGGACATGGCGGCCTCGCGGAAAAGATCGTGATCCCGGCCAAGGCGGCCATCCCGTTGCCCGACGACCGGAGCTTCACCGAAGGCGCGGCCCTGTTGTTGACCTACGCCACCTCGATCCACGCGCTCTACGACCGCGGACGATTGGCGGAGGGTGAGACCTTGCTCGTCCTCGGCGCTGCCGGCGGCGTTGGACTGGCCGCGGTCGAGCTTGGCAAGGCGAAGGGCGCGCGGGTGATCGCTGCCGTATCGTCAGCGGAAAAGGCCGCGGCCGCGACGGACGCCGGTGCCGACGAGGCAATCGTCTATCCACGAGGCCCGTTCGATCGCGATGGGCAGAAAGCGCTGGCGCAGCAGTTCAAGGATGCCGTTGGCTCGTCGGGTGCGGACGTCATTTATGATCCGGTCGGCGGCGATTATGCCGAACCCGCGCTGCGCAGTATTGCGTGGGAGGGCCGCTATCTGGTCGTCGGTTTCCCGGCCGGCATCCCCAGACTTCCACTCAACCTGACGCTGCTCAAGAGCTGCGACGTGTGCGGCGTTTTCTGGGGCGCCTTCGCGGCGCGCGATCCCAAGGCGAACGCGGCGCATGTCCAGACTCTGTTCCGCTTGTGGGCGGAGGGGAAAATCGGGCCGAAGGTGAGCGCGACCTATGCGCTGGCGGAAGGCGGCAAGGCGATTTCGGCGATGGCCGGCCGGCGCGCGATAGGCAAATTGGTCGTGACCATCGACTAGCAGCGCATCTGGAAGAATCCGACCGAGTCCGCATGGCCCGATTGGGACTGGTTCATGTCCGACGTCGCCACCTGGATCTCAAATTGCAGCTGCTGCCCCCTGGCACTTGCCGGACAGAGCTGACGCGAAGCGGGGATCTCCCGAGCCTGACGATACGCCGACTATCTAGGACGCGCCAATGTACGCTTCCGGATCGACCGGCTTCGAAGAGACGTCTGATTTCCAGTATCGGATTCGACCAGTTCGCGGAACTTCAATGGCCTCGCAAGCATTGAATCCATGAAAGTCAATTAGAAAAGAGTGAAAACAATGAAAAAGCTGGCCATGTTGCTGGCGACGGGGATGCTCGCACTTGCGATTCCTTCTGCGCCTGCTTTTGCAACCATCGAAACCCAGGAAGCCAAGGACGCGGCGAGCGATGCCGCGGCCCTCGCCCGGCAGGACATGTACGAGGCGTTTGGCGACAAGGAACTGAAGCCCGGGCAATATGTCTGGCGCGACAAGGCCGGCAACGGCGAGCCGCGCGTCGTCATTAGCCTGGGTGATCAGATGGCTTATCTTTATCGCGGGGACGTCATGGTCGCCGCGGCGACGATTTCCACCGGCAAGGAGGGGCGCGATACACCCACCGGCATCTTCCCGATCCTAGAGAAGAAGCCGATGCATCACAGCCGCAAGTATGACAATGCGCCCATGCCTTACATGCAGCGCATCGACCAGTACGGGATTGCGCTTCACGCCGGTTACAACCCCGGCCATCCCGCGTCGCATGGCTGCATTCGGCTACCGTCGAAATTCGCCGCCAAGCTGTACGGCGTGACCGACGTCGGTTCGACCGTCCTGATTGGGACCTGACAAAGCCGCCAGCTGCTAGAAAGACCGGCCGGCGCCCCCGGCGGTCTTTCATTGCGCGGTCGCGTCGGCGCGACTATCTGGCGATGACAAGCCAGGCATAAGGATCGCCCATGACCCAATTCGACGATCGCGAGCGCGCGTTCGAAGCCAAGTTCGCCCGTGACGAGGAAATGCAGTTCCGGATCATCGCCCGGCGCAACCGGTTGCTCGGCGAATGGGCCGCGCGGCTGATGGGCCTGTCGGATGTCGAGACCGAATCTTATGCTAAGGACGTGGTGCGGGCTGACTTTGAGGAAGCCGGCGACGAGGATGTCATCCGCAAGGTGCTGGGGGATCTTACCGCCGCCGGCGTCGACATCGACGAAGGACGAATTCGCGATGCGCTGGGCCACAAGCAGGTCGATGCCCGCCGCCAGCTAATCGAATCGTTGGGTTAGGGTCCTAACATGGCGATGGCGGCGGAAGACATTGAAGCATTGATCCGGGCCGCCATCCCCGATGCCGTCGTGGAAATTCGGGACCTGGCAGGCGACGGCGATCATTATGCCGCGCGGGTCATCTCGCCCAGCTTCGCCGGGATGAGCCGTGTTCGCCAACACCAGCTGGTCTACAAGGCCTTGGGGGGACGAATGGGGGGCGAGCTTCATGCGCTGCAGCTCGAAACAGCCGAACCCAGTGGAGATCATGAATGACGGACGTGAAAGAGCGCATCGATGCGCTGGTGAAGAAAAATGACGTGGTGCTGTTCATGAAGGGCAGCGCCTTGTTTCCCCAATGCGGTTTTTCCAGCCGCGCCGTCGCGATCCTCGATCATCTCGGCGTTCCATTCGAGACGGTCGATGTGCTGCAGGACCAGGACATTCGCGCCGGCATCAAGGATTATTCGGATTGGCCGACCGTCCCGCAGCTTTATGTGAAGGGCGAGTTCGTCGGCGGTTCGGATATCATGATGGAAATGTTTGAGAGCGGGGAGCTCCAGCAGCTCGTCACGGCCTGAACGTCTCGGCTCGTCTTCCCTGGCAGGGGTTTAGGGAGGGCAGCCCCCAAAATGAAAGGGGCGGCAGGCGGGACCAGAAAACCGCGCTTGCCGCCCCTTTGATTTGGCGTGGAACCAAGTGGACGCCAATAGTACTGCAATCGCCGTGCCAATTGAGTTTTTTGGCGGATTTTCAACAAAAACCCTTCGAGCACATTTCGCGATTGATCTGATCCTGTAAAAAATCCTGACGCTTTTTTGCTTTTCCCCATCGCTACCGGACAAAGCTTGTTTACAACTGTAATCTAACCGCTTACAGATGTAGTCGAAAGGGCGAGGCATGGATCAGCAAATCACCGATGCGGAGCTTGACGTGATGGAAGCGCTGTGGGGCAGCAAACAGCCGCTGACCGCCACCGACGTCGCCGAGCGGGTCGATGCCCAGCGCGATTGGACCCTGGCCACCGTCAAGACGATGCTGTCGCGGCTGGAGGCCAAGGGCGTCATCACGCACCGCGAGGACGGAAGGCGCTATATTTATTCGCCTACAATCCGTCGGGAAGCCTATGTCGGGCATGAGTCGCGCCGGTTTGTCGACCGGCTGTTTGGGGGCCGCCTCTCGCCGCTGGTCGCCCGGCTGGCCGAGGAAGATGCGCTTGACGATGAGGACATCGCTGCGATCGAGGCGCTGTTGAAGGGTCTCAAGTCATGATCGACTGGCTGCTGGGCACATTGGTTGCGACATCCGTATTGATCCTGATCGTGCTGCTGGTGCGAGAGCCCGTGCGGCGTCATTTCGGTGCCCGGGTCGCTTACGGCCTGTGGCTGATCCCGGCTGCCAGGCTGCTGATGCCGACCCTCACACGAACGGTCGAGCGTCCGTTCCAAGCAACGACGCCGATCGAGCCGTTCGTGCCCGCCGTGGTTGCGGAGCCAACGCTGCTGGCGTCGATTACCTCGCCGGACCTGTCACTGATCGATCAACTGGGGGGATGGCCGGTCGTGCTGACTGCATTCTGGCTGGCGGTTGCGTTGGTAATGCTGGCCAAGGGACTCACCGATTTCCGCCGGGAGCGGGCGGCCATTCTCGCTTCGTCCGTCCAACTGGCCCGGATCGGCTCGATCAGGATCGTTCGTTCGCCCGAGGTCGCCGGCCCGCTTGCTTTTGGGGTCTTCGACAAGGTCATCGCGGTACCGGTCGATTTCGACCGCCGCTTCAACGATTGCGAGCGCCGCCTCGCGCTGGACCATGAGCTCGCCCACCATCGTTCGGGCGACCTTCCCATCAACCTGTTGGCCTTTGTCCTTCTCTGCCTGCAGTGGTTCAACCCGCTCGCCTGGATCGCCCATGCCGCCTTTCGCTTCGACCAGGAGGCTGCTTGCGATGCCCGGGTACTGGACAAAACCAACACCGACCATCGCGTCGAATATGGTCGAGCAATCGCCAAGGCCGCTTCGGGACGGGCCCTGATGTTCGCATCCGCGCTCGATCGGCGCGACACGTTGAAGAGGAGGCTTAGTTCCATGTTCAGCAATCCCACCGCGGGGCGTCGAAACACTGGCCGGCTGATGGTTTTGGTGTCGGCAGCGGTCTCATTGCCGCTGACGGCCACCTGGGCCACCAATTACGTCGACGCGCCGGCACCACCGGCACGGGTGTCGCCTGCCATCGCGCCGGCCGTTGCCCCTGCGTCCTTCGTTCCGGTTAGTGCCATTGCACCGACCGCTCCCGTCGCACCGATGGCGGCGGTCGCCGCGCCTGCGCCCGCTGTTCCGGTTGCGCCGGTCAAATCCTTCACGATCCAGGACGGCACGGTGATCATCGACGGCCAGCGCAAGAAAGTCAGTGAGTTGAGCCCGGCGGAGCGGGCCAAGCTTCGCCGCTCGATCGCCCAAGCTCGCCAGGCCATCGCCGGCGTGCATGTCGATCGCGAACGAATTCGCCGCGAGGTGCAGGAAGCGCTTCGGGAAAGCCGCATCGATCGGGAGGAGCTTCGCCGAGATCTCGCCGATGCGCGCGAAGAGATTGCCCGGGCGATGGTCGAAGTCGATTCACGATCGACCGAAATGCGGCGCGCCGGGGTCGATCCCGATCAGCTCAAGGCGAGCATTCGCGCGTCGATGAAGTCGGTCGAGAACATCGACTTCGACTCCATTTCCAGGCAGGCGCTGGCATCGGTCGACCGCGCGCAAATCGAAGCCAGCATCGCCGCCGCCGAGCAATCGGTGCGCGCCGCGGAGGCCGAGTTCGATCGGATCGAAGCGCTGGACGACGACTGATCGGTTGAAGTGCCGCAAGGGGGTGGCGTTGGCACCCTCGTAACCAGGCGTCGCAGGCTGCGATTCGGTTTATGATGCTTCTTTTTTCTCGCCGCCGGCGCACGGGCGATTTTGGCACCAATTCCCGCGTCAGGGGTTGGACCGCGGATGGCGCTCCACGATCCGAACCTCGATCCCGGCCGGCTGTTCGCCGACGTCACCCAAAGCTGGTCGGACGTGGGTGGCGGCGTGGGCACCTATCTTCGCCATAAGCGCCGCCATATCCTGGAAAATACGCCGCACCGGCATTTGATGATCATTCCCGGACGCCGCGACGCGGTCCAGGTTGAAGAGGGCGGGCGGGCGGTGACCGTGTCCATCGCCTCCCCGAAGGTCCCCGGAAGTCCGCATTATCGCCTGATGCTGCGCAACCACGCGGTCCGCGCCGCGCTTGAGGCGCAACGGCCCGACCTGATCGAATGCCAAGACGCCTATAACCTACCCTGGGCGGCAATCGCGCATGGGCGGCGTCATCCGGCGACCGCGCTGGTGGCCGCTTACTGCACAGACTTTCCGAGCGTCTACGTCAAACGACCCTTTTCCAAATGGCTCGGCCGTCCGCTAGCCACGGCGGCTTCGCAACTTTGTTATCGCTATTGCGGCAGGCTCTACCGTCAGTTCGATGCGGTCTATGCGATGAGCGAGAATGGCGGGGCGGCGAAGCTTCGCGAGCTTGGCGTGGACAATGTCGAGGTGGTGCCGCTGGGCGTCGAGCTGGGTGAATTCTCCCCCGCCAAGCGCAGCTCCAGATTTCGCCGTCGCCTTGGCCTGACAGACGAGCAGCCGCTGTTGATTTACGTCGGCCGCCTCGACGGCGAGAAACGTCCGGACGTGGTGGTCGACGCGTTCAAGCGCCTGCCGAGTCGCTTGGCGCCGCGCTTCTGCTCCTCGGCGATGGTCCGCTTCGGGAGGCAGCTTGCCGGGCGAACAGACGAGCGGATCTTCGCCCCCGGCTATTGCCGAGACCGAAGCGATCTCGCAGCCTGGCTGGCAAGCGCCGACCTTTATGTCTCGGCGATGGCCGACGAGACATTCGGCATTTCGATCATCGAGGCGCAGGCGTCCGGGCTGCCGGTGGTGGGCGTTGCCGCTGGAGCAATGATCGACCGGGTTCCGAGCGGGCTCGGGCTGGTCGGCGAAGTTGGTAACGGGGAGGCGATGGCGGCTAACATATTGGCCGTGCTCGGCGGCGATATGCGTACGATGGGTGACCAGGCGCGCGCCCATGCGCTCCAGTTCAGTTGGGGCCAAAGCATGGAACGTCTTTTCGGCCGGGTATATGCCCATGCTCGCCGACGTGCGGTCGAGCGGGCAACGATGTTCGCGAACAGGTCCGCGAGCGCCTGGGTCCGGGCCTGAACTCATCCACTAAGCCTTTGCCCAAGCGTGGCCCGCGTGGCAGGAGCCCGGTGTGGACGCGCCTTATGCGATTTTAGAGCTGCTGGAACCTGGCGTCGGCCGGCTGCTGGCGCACAACCCGTCGCCCTTCACCTACTTCGGAACCCAGACATACCTGATCGGAGAAGGGGAGGTGGTGGTCATCGATCCGGGCCCCGACCTGCCCGAACATCTCGATGCAATATTGGCCGCGCTTGATGGGCGACCTCTCGCCGCGATCGCGTGCACCCATACACATCGCGACCATAGCCCGGCGAGCCGCGCGCTCCAGGCTGGCGACCGGCGCTCCGATTATCGGCTGCGCTCCACTGGCGCTGGAAAGCATTGGGCCGCGCGCCGACGCCGGTTTCGACAAATGATTATGTGCCTGATCGCATATTGTCCGACGGCGAAGCGATCGAGTTCGACGACGGCAAGCGCCTGGTCGCGGTGGCGACGCCCGGCCACACCAGCAACCACCTCTGCTTCGCGTTCGGCGATGCCCTGTTCACCGGCGACCATGTGATGGGCTGGTCGACGACCGTCGTTGTGCCGCCCGACGGTGACATGGCGGCCTATATGGCAAGCCTGGACAAGCTTCGGCGGCGCCAGGATCGCATCTATTATCCGGCGCACGGTCCGGCCGTGACCAAGCCCAACCAGCAATTGTTCGCGGAATGATCGGCCATCGGCTTCAACGCGAGCGCCAGATCCTCAAGCTGCTCCAGCAGCAGGCCCGCGACATTCCGGACATCGTCGCCAATGCCTATCCCGGGCTCGATCAACGGCTCGTCACCGCGGCGGGCGGCTCGGTGCTGGCGCATCTGATGGACCTGGAACGGCGTGGGCTCGTTGAATCGGGGGAGGGTGAAACATGGACGAAGAAAGCCGGATAAAGCTGAACCGGCCGCTGGTGATCGCCGCGGTGGCCGCCGCGCTGTTGCTTGGCCTGATCGTGGGGGGCGCTCTCGACATCGGCAAGCGCCTGTTCGGCGGGCCCGATCCCGAAACGGTCGCTTCGTCCGCGCTTCAGTCGATGCGCGCACAAAACCGGCTGGTGCCATTCGTGGCGCGCTACGTCTCGGTGGTCAGCAGCCGGCAGGAGCGGTTCGGCGGGCTGGTGAGTTCGGAGCGGACACTGATCCTGCCCGGCGATGTCCGCTACGAGCTCGACCTTGCCAAGCTCGGTCCTGGCGATGTCCGGTGGGATGCGGCAGGCAGCACGCTCAGTGTGACGCTCCCGAAATCGAGATCGCGGGTCCCGAAGTCGATCTGGCCGCGGCGCGTGAATATGGCGAGGGTGGGGTGCTGTCGGCGCGTGACCGACGCCAAGCAAACGCTCGACCGCAACAACCGCGCCCGCGCCGTTGCCGATCTGCGCAAACAGGCAGGTGCGTCGGTGCCCATGCGCCTGGCTCGAGAAGCCGGCCGACAGGCGGTCGAACGGAGCTTCGCGCTGCCGCTGCAGGCGGCCGGGTTCGACAATGCCAAGGTCGTCGCCCGCTACCCGACCGAGGGCTCACCAGTGACCAAGCCCCTTGACCGCAGCCGAAGCTATAACGAAGTGATGGAAGAAGCGGCTGCCCGCTGATCGAAGGAACTGACGATGATCCGCCCCGACCAGAGAGCCTCAAGGGCCTCGACCTGCTGGCCGAGATCAAGCGCCTGAAGGAAGAGCGCAACGCGGTCATCCTCGCCCATTATTACCAGAAACCGGAAATCCAGGACCTTGCCGATTTCGTCGGTGACAGCCTCGACCTGTCGCGGAAGGCCGCCGCGACCGACGCCGAAGTGATTGCGTTTTGCGGCGTCCGCTTCATGGCCGAAACTGCCAAGATCCTGTCGCCGGAAAAGATCGTTGTGCTGCCCGACATGGATGCCGGTTGCAGTCTTGAGGATTCATGCCCGCCGGACCAGTTCAAGGCGTTCCGCGAGGCTCACCCCGACCATATCGCGCTGACCTACATCAACTGCTCGGCGGCGGTGAAGGCGCTTAGCGACATTATCGTCACCTCGTCAGCGGCGCGAATCGATTATCGACCAAATCCCCATGGACCAGAAGATCATCTTCGGGCCCGATCGCCACCTTGGGGGCTATCTCGATCGAAGGTTCGGCGCGCGAGATGCTGCTGTGGCCCGGCATCTGCATCGTCCACCAGGCTTTCTCGGAAACCGAGCTGCTGAAGTTGAAGGCGCAGCATCCCGGCGCGCCGGTCGCGGCACATCCTGAATGCCCGCCGCACATCATCGACCATGCCGATCATGTCGGCAGCACCAAGTCGATCCTCGACTTCGCGATCAATTCGCCCAGCGACACGATCCTGGTCGCGACCGAGCCGCACATCATCCACCAGATGGAGAAGGCCGCGCCCCACAAGACGTTCATTGGTACGCCCGGCGGGGACGGTAACTGCAACTGCAACATGTGCCCCTATATGGCGCTCAATACGCTGGAAAAGCTCTACGTCGCCCTGCGCGATCTCGAGCCCCGCATCGAATTGTCACCCGAAGTGATGGAGAAGGCGCGCATTCCGCTCGAGCGCATGCTGGAGATGGCGGGCCGAACCGTTGGACAGGGCGACGTCGGAAAGCCCAGAATTTCGGGCGACTGACCGCTCAGATCAAATCGCGCCGCCTCGCGAGGTCCAGAATGGCGTCGGCCTGACGCCGGGACGCGGGCACGGGGCTTTCATCGATTGACTCCAGCATCGCCCGCCGCTGTAGGGACTGGAAATTCGGCTGGAGCGCTTCGGCCCGATCGAGCGCCGGACCGAGCTCCTCCGGTCTTTCGATGACCTGCCCCAGTTCGAAATGGCGAAACTCTTCCTTCCCTTGCCACTCGAAGCCCTGGGCGTTGACGAAAATGCACGGCCGCGGCCGAACCAGAAACTCATAAAGCTGGCTGCTGGCGTCGCCGATGTAGACCGTCGCCGCCTGGGTGTAGCTCATGTCGATCGACCGGGCGCTTCCTCGATCGATGAGTATATTCTGGGCCCTGCTCTTTATGCGCGGCCCCCCTTTGAGCTTCACATGGGGTGCGACGATGAAATTCCACCCTTCGATCGCTTCCATTTCCCGCACCAGCCCGGCACCCAGCCCGAACCAGCTCGACAGATCGGGCCGGCTGTGGGGATTGTAGAGCGCGATCGGGCGATCATTGTCGAACAGGCGCGAAGGCGGCTTGACCAGCTCAAACTTCGCATAGCCCGTCACCTCGACATTCTCCTTGGTCGCCAGTCCCGCCGATATCAGCCGTCGTTTGTCCTTCTCGCCACCAACCAGGGAAAGGTCGAACCGCTCGATCCGGGTATCGTCGAGCCGGGTGGCGGCATCGCCGACGCCATGCCGGATGCGCACGAGACAGGAGTGGAACCCGCGATCGTCCTTCAGCCGGGCGCTGGTCGATTCGGTCGTGACCAGGATCGGGTATCGGCGGAACAACCAGCGATACAGGATGTGAACCCGCTTTCGCGCTGGCAGGTCGAACAGGCCGTCATGAAGCTGTGCGGGAAGCCAGATGAGATCGAGCGTTTTGCCCGGATCGAAGCCCCTGATGAACTTCATTCCGGCGCGACTGGGGCAAAGCACCTCGACCCGCACCCCGGGCCTGCGGGCAAGTTCCAGCGCGGCGGGGATCCAGTGGAGATGCTGGTGCGCCTGGGCAAGCGCGAGAAAGCCGATTTTCAGCATCGACCGCGCGGAATGTCGCCACGCCAGACAGGCGCCGGACTTGCCAAGTTGCTACGCACCATTATCTGTCCTCCTGCCGCGCATAAACTGGCGTTCCTTGTAAGCAATGAAACGGGTAGGGCTGTCCAGTGGTGACAAAGGTCGACGCAAAGCTGCCCTCCGTGACGCTGGTGATCGAGTGGGAAAATGCGATCGATGTCACCGACGAGTGGACCGGTCGGGCAATGAGCGCGCTCGAGCGGGAAATGGAAGCGGTCGCCAGCCAGATGACCGCCAAGCCGCGGATCATGTATCTTTACGACGAGCAGGCCGTTCCCGCCGGAACGATCGAGCGGACGCTGGACCAGATCGCGCCACGGCTCGGCGAACTGGCCGACGTGGAGATCATTCCGACGCCAGGCCTGAGCTATTACAAGCTCAAGAATTTTGAAATCGGCCGCTCGACCACCGACCTGACGGTGATGCTGGACAGCGATGCCGCGCCCCAGCCGGGCTGGCTCGAGAATTTGCTCAAGCCATTCGCCGATCCCCAGACCATGGTCGTTGGCGGCTTCACGACGCTCGGCTCCAACGACCTGCTATCGCGCGCGATGGCGCTCAGCTGGGTGTTCAACCTGCCGCACGAGCGCGAAAAAACCGCTAAGCGCAACAAGATCCATGTCAACAATTGCGCGGTCCGCACCGACTTCTTCAAGGACCATCCCTTTCCCGATCTGCCGGCCTTCAAGAAGCAATGCGTTTTCTGGCTGCGCGGGCTGTCAGCGGAAGGGCACAAGTTCGTCAGGACGGCGGATGCGATGGTCATCCATGCCCCGCATCCCGGAGCAAAATTCCTCGCCTGGCGGGCATGGACCGGCGGCATGGACAGCGATTATCTGGGGTTTCAGACCGGCAGCCGGTCGCGATTGGGACGGCTTGGCTACGCCTTCAAATATTTTGTCCGAAAGCTGGCGCGGTCATGGCGCAATATTATCCGGCATGGCGGGAAGGTCGGCTTGCCAGGCTGGCAGCGGCCGATCGCGATGCTCATCTCGCTCCTCTATTATCTGGTCACGCTGGCCGGACAATTGGCAAGCGTGCTGACCCGAAGCTTCGAACCGCTTCCGGCCCAATATACCCGGCCCGCCACTTCCCCCTCCTGATCTAAAGCCCGCGCACCAGCTTTCGCCGCGCCCGGAAGCGGCCGATGCCGTCAAGGGTGAGTGCGAGGAATCGCCCACGCCCAATGCTCGCGCCAGCGGGACGGCGTCACGCACGGCGGCGCCAATGCGTCCTTTCCTCAAAAGGCGGATGAAATGCCGGCCGAGGTCGTGCGCGAAGCCCGGACGATAGGCGGGGTTGTCATAATATTCCGGGTGACGGCGATAGAAGGCCAGCGTCGAGTCCACGAAGTTGGCGGAGCTTCCCGAGATGGTGTCCCTGGAATAGGTCTTGCACCACAACAGTTCGTCGGTCGTCGCGCACCGCGCGACCGCGGCGAGCCTCAAGATGAAGTCGAAGTCTTGGCGACGGCGCAATTGCTCGTCGAACATCCCCGCCCGCAACACCGCCTCTCGCCGGGCCGTGATCGCGGGGGTCGCCTTCCAGATGCGGCGATTGTACAGCGCATCGACGATGTCGCTATTGGAATCGAGCACTGGATTGCGGAGCTCGACATCCGGCCGGTCGCGCTCCGGACGATAGGTTTTGACGAAGCTGTCGAGCAGCACGTCGAGCTCGGGCCGATCGCGCAGCACCCCGACCGCAAAGCCCAGCTTGTGGGGCAAGTAGCGATCGTCGCTGTCGAGGAAGGTAATCAGCGGCGCGCGGGACGCCTGGATGCCCTGGTTTCGGGCGGCGTTCCCGCCAACGTTGCGGGGCAGCGCAATGAGGCGAAGTCGCGGATCGTGAAACGAGTTTACCGCGACGACCGTGCCGTCGGTCGATCCGTCATCGACCACGATCAGCTCGAAATCGGCAAAATCCTGATCGAGGACGCTTTGGATCGCAACCTCAATCGCCTTGGCCCGGTTGAACACCGGCATGATCACCGAAATTGCGGGAGGATCGGGGCTGTGCATCCGGGAAGGGGCGTCCGTCTAGCGGCCCGGGTCGACGTCGACCGTCCGTGCTTCCGGATGATGCTTGTCGAGGTGGCGCTTGATGATCCGTACATTCCGCGTGTTCGACCGGAAGAAGAAATCGGGAATCGCGCCGATCCACGGGATCAGGCCGAGCAGCATGTCGAACCCGATGTTGCCGCCCATCCGCGCAATCTGCCATTTCGACATGCCGAGGTTGCGGGCTTCCCAGGCGATGTAGCTTCCCAGCGCGGCGGCCGAGATGGTCCCGACGCCAGGAACCAGGTCGAGGATCACGTCGAGACCGACCGGCCTGTTGATCCCCGGAATGATGAACATCCGTTCGAGGATTTTCTCCATCCCCTCGATCCGCTGCCGGACGGAGGCGGGGTCGCTGGCCATGCTCGGAAATTCCCGCCGGAGTTTGGGTGTCGGGGGTTCAATGATGTCCGTCATGGCGTATCCCCGCTGATTCTGGTGTCACTCAGGCCCACCAACGTGTGACGGGCGAACGGGTTCTCGGCAAAGCCCGGCGCGCGGCCCGATACCAGCGACCAGCGGATTGGTGCGGCCACCGGCATAAACAGCTGCGCCTCATCCATCATCCTCGCGGCCTCAAGGAACAGCGCCGCTCGCTGCGCCGCGACGGGGGCGGCGCGAGCCGCCTCCAGCAATTCCTCCGCACCTTCAACGCAGATCGCGGCAATTGCGCAGCGAAAGCGGCGAAGGAACCAGGAGGGGGAGGAGGAGGGTGCAACCTCGTCGATCCAGACAAGGTCGGCCGACGCGGCGGATGGCGCTCGTTCGACCATGATGCCCAGCGGAGCCCAGTCGTAGCGCAGCCGAGCGAGCAAGAAGTCGCCGCCCTGCCCCTCGGGCATCGCCAGGCGAAGCACTGGACGGTCCGTTCCCGCGAGCAACCGATTAGCTTCCGCGACAAGGGCGGCCCGGCGCTCATCCATGGGCTGGTTCAGCCACTCTGGCTGGGCCGGCTGGCCAATTCCCTCAAGCCCGGCCTGGAGCAGTGTGGCGCGGGGGACAAGGTTGTCGACGTTGAGGCCGGCAACCAATGCGGGCCGATCGATCGCGCGGCTGAGAAGGCGGCGAAACGCCTCGTCCTGGACCAGCTTGCTGCGTTTCGTCGGCGCAAGCCCGAACAGGCCCGCCACCGGATCGAAACGGAGCGTTCCGCGCGGCACCTTGGCGCGCATCGCAAAGGGCAGGTCGCCCACCGTCCCGCCCAGTAGCAGGTCGAGGTTTCCGGCGGCGAAGGCGGCGACGAGGTCGCTTGCGTCACCGCCCTGGATGCGAACCCTTTCAACCGGGTCCTTGGCGTCGGGGATGCGGATGCGATGGACGATGCTGAGCAGCTTGTCGCCTCCGCCTGCCGCCGGAACCTCCGCGGCCTCTTTCGGTGTCGGCAGCCGGAAGGGGCCGGTCCCGGCGCCCCCGCGCACAAGGCCGAATTCGGGCTGGGCAAGCAACTGCAGCAGGTTGGGCCGCGGCGCGTCTAGGCGGATTTCGATGACCCGATCGGTCATCGCGACAATCTCACCGACCGCGCCCAGCGCATCCTTCAGCGGATTGGTGCTTGCCGGGCGCAACTGGCGGTTGAGAATTCGCGCCACTTCGTCGGCTCGGATCTTGCGGCCGTCGGCCCACTCGCCGGTTTGCAGCCGGAAGATATAGCTAAGGCCGTCGTCGCTGACGTTCCAGCGTTCCGCGAGCCCGGGCACGACCTGCCCGCGCTCGTCGAAGCGGACCAGGCCCTGCGCCATGTTGGAGCGAACCAGCGCTTCGCCCGGCGTGAGCGGCGCGGTGACGGTTTCGACCAGCTTTGGCTCCGGCCCGATTGCCGCCACTCGCGCGACGCCGCCAGAATCCCGGTCGCAGCCCGAGGTGCCCACTGCGGCGCACAGCGCCGCGATGATCAGGCATGGACGGAAACAGAAAATAGCCATCGGTCCGCTGGTTTAGCCTTAAACCGGGGTTCATCAACCACTGGATATTTCCATCGAACTGTTTTACTCGACTAAAGCAGTGCGGCAGCCTGACGGGTGGCCGGAAAGGGAGCGATGGCGGACGATCACGGCCCGGGATTCGATGGCTCGCACGGCATTTGGCAACGCGGCGGCACGGACGTCGAACATCTGCCCGACCCATTCGCCACCTTTTCCGTCCCGCCGGGCGCTGCTCCTCCCGTTGAAAAGCCGAAGCGGCGGCGCTGGCTTCGCTGGGGCTTCACCGCGTTCGGGGCGTTGCTCCTGGTCACTTTGATCTGGCTGATCGTGACCGCGCCGCTGAGCCGTGCGCTGGAGCCGCTCGAGGACCCGGCGATGTTGCTGGTGAGTCAGGAGGGCCGGCCGATCGCGCGGCGCGGCGCGGTCAAGGATGAGCCGGTCGAGGCGGCGAAGCTCGACCCGATGACTCCGGCCGCCTTCATCGCCATCGAGGATCGGCGCTTCCGCAGCCATTGGGGCATCGACCCACGCGCCATTGGCCGGGCCATGGTCGCGAACGTCCGTGCCGGCGGTGTCCGGCAGGGGGGAGCACCCTGACGCAACAGCTCGCGAAGACCAGCTTCCTCTCGTCGGACCGCTCGATGAAACGCAAGGCGCAGGAGGTGATCATCGCCTTCTGGCTCGAAGGCTGGCTGACCAAGGACGAGATTCTCTCGCGCTATTTGTCGAGCGTCTATTTCGGGGATGGCGTCTACGGGCTGCGCGCGGCCTCCCGCCATTATTTCGATCGAGAGCCCGAGCGGTTGACGCTCGCCCAATCGGCGATGCTGGCCGGCATGGTGCAGGCGCCCTCGCGCCTCGCGCCGACCCGCAATCTGGCGCTGGCGCCAGAAACGGAGCCGCGCTGGTGCTCCAGGCGATGGCCGATACCGGCGTCATCTGCTCAGGCGCGCGCGCGCGAGACCCGGTCGGCACGGCCGGTCGGCAAGGATGGCAAGCGTTCCAACAGGCACCTATTTCGCCGACTGGGTCGCACCGCAGGCGGCGCAGGCATTCGACGCCGACTATGGCGAGGTGAGGGTCGAGACCACGCTGGACGCCGACTTGCAGCGGTTGGCCGTGCGGGCCGTCGCCAATGCTCACATCGGCGATGCTCAGGCCGCGCTGGTGGCGATGAGGCCCGATGGTCGGGTGGTCGCGATGGTCGGCGGCCGAAATTATGGCAAGAGCCCGTTCAATCGCGCCACCCAGGCGCGGCGGCAGCCGGGCAGCGCGTTCAAGCTGTTCGTCTACCTCGCCGCGATGCGCGCCGGCTACGACCCCCGACAGCATCATCGAGGATCGGCCGATCACGGTCGACGGTTGGACGCCGGCCAACAATGACGGCGTTTATCGCGGCCCGATCACGCTTGCGCGAGGCCTTTGCGCGGTCGAGCAACGCCGCCACGGTGCGACTGGCGGAGCAGGTCGGCCGCGACAATGTCATCCGCGCGGCGCGCGACTTGGCATCACCACGCCGCTGACCGACCGCCCGAGCCTGGCGCTGGGTACAGCCGGGGTCAGCCTGCTCGAACTGACGTCGGCCTATGCGGCGGTCGCCGGCGGGCGCTATCCGGTCGAGCCGCGCGGGCTGCCGCTATCCGATGCGCGGGATGCCGGAGCGCTTGTCGGATTCTTCCGCGCGCGGAGGCACGGCTCGAACGAGCGGCGCGACTGTGCGGCGATGCTCGACTTGCTGTGGGCCGCGGCCAACGATGGCACGGGACACCGTGCGGCGCTGGCCACTCCGACCTTCGGCAAGACCGGAACGACCCAGGACAACCGCGACGCGCTGTTCGTCGGCTTTGCCGGCAACCTGGTGGTAGGGGTGTGGGTCGGGCGGGACGACAATGGATCGCTCGGCAAGATCACCGGCGGCAGCGCCCCGGCGCAGATCTGGCGGCGGTTTCATGGTCAGCCGGCGATTGTCGATCGACGGACGGCGCGGGCCCCGCATTGCCAGGGCAGTTCCGGGTCCCGCACGCCGCCAGCCCGAACCTTCCGACGCAAGAGCCCGCTGCCCGATGAGTGGAGCGAAGGAGGCGAGACGATCCGCGAGATCATCGATCTGGTCGAACAGATTATCGACGCCAACTGACCGCCAGAAAGAAAAAACACGGTTAACGTTCGGAAACCGGCGCTTTTAAAGCTTTCTCAACCCTTCGGCCGTAATTCCTGTTCTCAACCTACGCGCTGATTCTTCGCGGAGGTGGGGAAAGTGGATCCCCTTTGTGGAGCCTTAAGGAGACCAGAGATGGCCAAGTTTCTGAAGCTGATCAAGAACGACAAGGGTGCTACCGCGATCGAATATGGCCTGATTGCCGCTCTCATCGCCGTTGCCGCGATTGCCGCGATGGGCAACATCGGTAACCAGCTGGGCAGCACCTTCACGAGGTTTCGAGCGAGCTCGACACCTAATCGTTCGAAGACTAGCCAAAAGGGGCGGCGGCGTCGAAAGGCGCCGCCGCTTTCGTTTTGCCTCAAGGCCGTAAGGCTAGCGATTGCCGCAAAGAGCTTCCTCCGCCAGGAGCAGCGCGCCCCTTGGCCCGGCATTATCGCCCAGCGCGGCCGCGAACAGCGGCGCCCGATCGGTGACGAAGGGCAAATAGCCGTTGAGCCGCTCGGCCGAGCGCTTGGCGATCGCGTCGACCAGCCAGGGCCGCGAATTCATCACGCCGCCGCCAAACACGATCCGCTGGCTGGCCAGCGTGAGAAGCAGGTTTGCCGATGCATCGGCCAGCGCGTCGATGACAAATTCCCAGACGGGGTCATCGTCGGACAGGTCGGCGCCTTTCCGGCCGGTCCGCGCCTCGATGGCGGACCCGGATGCAAGACCTTCCAGGCAATCGCCATGAAACGGGCAGCTTCCGGAAAATCGGTCGTTCGGGGTGCGGCGCACCCGAACATGGCCGGCTTCGGGATGAAGCTGCCCGACCACCGGCTCGCCGCCGGCGATAATTCCCACGCCGACCCCGGTTCCCACCGTGATGTAGATATGGTCGCTGCAGCCTTTCGCCGCGCCCCATCTGCCTTCGGCAAGGGCCGCGGCCGTGACGTCGGTATGGATCGCCGTCGGGCCCTCAATCGCCGCGCTCAGGGTGTCCAGCACATCCGCCCCGGCCCAGCCTGGCTTGGGAGTTTTCAGGATCCGGCCATAATCGCAGCCTTCGGGACGAACCCCGACCGGTCCGAAACTGGCGATGCCCAGGGCGTCGACCGGACGCTCGTCATTCCACTTGCCAAGTTGCGCCGCGACCTTGGCCAGCGTCTCCCTGGCATCGGTCACGTCGATCCGAACACATTGTTCGATTTCGGTACCTTGCCCAAGGATGACGTTCGCGTTGGTCCCGCCAAGCTCCAGTCCGGCCAGTCTCGTCATTCGCGAAGACTAGGCCGCTTCGCGGGCTACGCGGCTGCCAGGAATCGGGAATTTTCCGCGACATTTTGGACGGATGGTGGAGCCGAGGGGGATCGAACCCCTGACCTCTGCAATGCCATTGCAGCGCTCTCCCAGCTGAGCTACGGCCCCGTCATCGATCCCTGGGATGGCGGCGCCCTTTAGGGGAAGCATTCCCGCTCTGCAAACGGGAAAATCGGCCTCCTTATCGCGCGTCTGATCTTAATTGTCGTCGTCTTCGTCGCCCTTGGCGACGCCAAGATCGTCGTCGCCGGTGGCCAGGTCGACTTCGTCGTCGGCGCTCGGCTCTTCGTCCTCGTCGGGAACCAGGTCCTCAGCGCCGAGATCCTCGTCGGTTTCCTTGGTCTTGTCCGGAACCGCGGCCTCGAAGGGCAGGGGCTGTTTCGACTTCAGCACAGGCTCCGGCACCCATGCATTGTCGCAGCTGATGCAGGTGACCGGGTCGTCCTTGCCGAGGTCATAGAAGCGGGTCGAGCATTTGGGGCAAGTGCGCTTGGTGCCCCATTCGGGTTTGACCATCGGGTCGGATCTCCATGCAGGGTGGCGGGCGCGGCAATGGGCCCGTCCGTCGATTCGGCGCGCGCCTTGCCATAGGGGCGGCCGCCCTGTCAAAGCGCCGCTTCCATGCCGAGCCATCAGCCGCCCGATGCTGTCATTGCCGTCGACGGCCCCGCGGCCAGCGGCAAGGGAACCATTGCGCGCGCGCTGGCCGCAGCATTTCGGCTTGCCTCACATGGACACGGGAATGCTGTATCGCGCAGTGGCGCTGAGCCTGTTCCCGCTTCGGCGGCGATCCGGCGAAACGAGTTTGAAGCGGTTCGCGCCTGCGATGGAATGGCGCAAATCGACCCAGCCGATCCCGACCTTCGAAGCGAAACCGTCAGCTCGATCGCCAGCCGCATCTCGGCTTATCCCGGCGTGCGCGGGGCCTTGATCGAGCGGCAGCGCGGTTTCGCCGCGCAGGCTCGGGAGCCGTGCTGGACGGGCGCGACATCGGCTCGGTGATTGCACCGAACGCGACCGCCAAGCTGTTCGTCACCGCCTCCGCCGAAGTCCGCGCCCGGCGCCGCGTCGCCGAGCTGCTGGAGCGCGGCATGCCCGCCCATCTCCCGGACGTGCTGATCGACATAAAGGCCCGCGACGAGCGTGACAGCGGCCGTGATTCCGCGCCGTTGGTTCAGGCGGAAGACGCCGACTTGCTCGACACCAGCGAGATGACGATCGAGGAGGCGATCGAGACAGCGATCAAGCTGGTGGACGCCCGGATCGGCGCAGACGCCTGAACGCAGCGCTTCGGCGTGAAGTGGACTGGAAGCCCGGATTAGGAAGCTGTCCAAGGGGTGGCCAGTGGCGCCGGCGCCGGCCTTTGCTTGCCCTTGACCCCCTCCTGCGCTATGCGCGCCCCCGTCCGGTGGGACTGGAACCGCGGGCGGCCCGTCTTCAGGCGAGTGCGACAGGTCGGTCGGCCAATGGAGCCGATCCGGACCCTGTCGCTCTTTTGCGCTTGGGCGGTCTGTTCGTTCCAGGTCGATTGGATGCTTCGCCGGCATGGGGCCGGCGCGGCGGTCAGGGTTTCACCAAGCCCGCCTTCTGGAGCCGACCAGGTTGGTCCGGCGGCGGCCGAAACGCTTATTTGTGAAAGACTTTTGATTTTATGGCCAGCACGGCATTTCCCAGCCGCGACGATTTCGCGGCGCTTCTCAATAAATCGCTCGGCGGAGAAAATGAGGCCTTCGAGGGCCGCGTCGTCAAGGGCACCGTCACCGGCATCGAAAATGACCTAGCGGTCATCGACGTCGGCCTGAAGAGCGAAGGCCGCGTCCCGCTGCGCGAATTCGCCATGCCCGGCCAGAAGTCCGACCTGAAGGTCGGCGACGAAGTCGAAGTCTATGTGGACCGCGTCGAGAACAGCCAGGGCGAAGCCATGCTGAGCCGCGACCGCGCGCGCCGCGAGGCCGCCTGGGACAAGCTGGAAAAGGAATTCGAAAAGGCCGAGCGCGTCGACGGCGTGATCTTCGGCCGGGTCAAGGGCGGCTTCACCGTCGATCTTGGCGGCGCCGTGGCCTTCCTGCCCGGTTCGCAGGTCGACATTCGCCCGGTTCGTGACGTGCAGCCGCTGATGGACCTGCCGCAACCGTTCGTCATCCTCAAGATGGACCGCCGCCGCGGCAATATCGTCGTGTCGCGCCGCGCCATCCTGGAAGAAACCCGCGCCGAGCAGCGCAGCGGCCTCATCCAGTCCTTGGAAGAGGGCCAGGTCATCGACGGCGTGGTCAAGAACATCACCGACTATGGCGCCTTCGTCGACCTCGGCGGGATCGACGGCCTGCTCCACGTCACCGACATCAGCTACAAGCGCGTCGGCCACCCGAGCGAAATCATCAACATCGGCGACACGGTCAAGGTGCAGATCATCCGCATCAACCGCGACACGCAGCGCATCTCGCTTGGCATGAAGCAGCTTGAGAGCGATCCGTGGGAGGGCGCGCAGGCGAAATATCCGATCGACGGCACCTTCACCGGCCGGGTCACAAACATCACCGAATATGGCGCCTTCGTGGAGCTGGAGCCGGGCATCGAAGGCCTGGTCCACGTTTCCGAAATGAGCTGGACCAAGAAGAACGTCCATCCGGGCAAGATCGTCTCCACCAGCCAGGAAGTCGAAGTGAAGATCCTCGAGGTGGACGAGGAAAAGCGCCGCATCTCGCTCGGCCTCAAGCAGGCCCAGTCGAACCCCTGGACCGATTTCGCCGAGAAGCATCCGGTCGGATCGACCGTCGAGGGCGAGGTCAAGAATTCGACCGAGTTCGGCCTGTTCATCGGTCTCGACGGCGACGTCGATGGCATGGTCCACATGTCCGACATCGCCTGGGGCGTGTCGGGCGAGGAAGCGCTCGGGCTTCATCACAAGGGTGAGGCCGTCAAGGCGGTCGTGCTCGACGTCGATGTCGAAAAGGAGCGGATCTCGCTCGGCATGAAGCAGCTTGAGCGGGGCGGTGTCGCGGTCGGCGGCGGAGCCTCCTCGGGCGGCGTCAACAAGGGCGAAACGCGGACCGTGACCGTGCTCGAAGTGCGCGATGGCGGGCTGGAAGTGCAGATCGGCGACGATGGCGCGACCGGCTTCATCAAGCGCACCGACCTCGGCCGCGACCGCGACGAGCAGCGTCCGGAACGTTTCCAGGTCGGTCAGAAGTTCGACGCGCTGGTCACCGGCTTCGACCGGTCGAAGAAGCCCAACTTCTCGATCAAGGCGCTTCAGATCAGCGAAGAGAAGCAGGCGGTGGCGCAGTACGGCTCGTCCGACGCCGGCGCCTCGCTCGGCGACATCCTCGGCGCCGCGCTGAAGGAAAAGGCGGGAACCGCCAAGCCGGCCAAGGAGCCCAAGGCCGAGAAGGCTGAAAAGCCTGTCACGAGCAAGGCCGAGGGGGCCGAGAAGCCTGCCAAAGCTGAAAAGGCTGAAAAGCCCGCCAAGTCTGCCCCGAGCAAGGCCGAGGGGGAAACCAAGGCGAAGAAGGCTGCCTCGAGCAAGTCCGAGGGTGCCAAGAAGGCCGACGACGCCGAAGTTGAGGAAGCCAAGAAGGACGAGGCCGAAAAGGCCTGATCCTCCCTCAAACCAGCCTGATCAAGGGCGCGGCGGACCCAGTCCCCGCGCCCTTTTTCATGCGTATATGTCCGCGACTGGCAATGGGGTATTGAGGGTATGATGGAGGGGGCCACCGTGGTGGGTGCTGGGGGGACGAAGGGGATATGGCGATTAAAGTATTGTGTCCCCGGATTTCGTGCGGCCAAAAATGGCACGCCCAACATAAAGAAATGAACTGACTTTGGCGCGCTCCTTCCTCGGTACCTGCCAGATCGTGGTGGCGGCTATGTCGGCTCTTGCCGCCTTGTCTTCTTGCTCCGGAGGCAAGCGAGCGGACCAGGTTGTTGATTTGTGCTTCCAATCGCCGACTGGGGCTCACGAGGCCGTAAGTCGGCTTCAAAGGGTGTCAGATCGCTTTGGATATCGTTTTCGCGAGTACGGGAATGCAGCGAAGTCTGACCTGGAAACCGTCAAAGCGGACAAATCGATCGTTCCGATCGGTCGTCCTGTTCAAGCCGATATTGAGCGCAAGGACGGCGCGGTTCTATTGATCGCTTCTAATTTTGGAGACGCAGGTCCCTCACTGAGGCTGAGCTTTTTTTATCAGCAAGATGAAGGTGAAGGCTCCCCGTTCTTTCGAACCCTAATATCGGAGTTATCATCAATGCCCGACGCCCGTCTAAGCCGTCGAGGGAATGATGAAGGGGTAAGTTCATGCAGCCGGAAGGAGTAGCCTCCAACCCTTCATTGAGCGGACCCTCACAATCACCGGATTGGCCTGCGCAAGAATTCCGGGGACACAATGCTTAACTCCCGGCTCGCCACCCTGGCCGAAAATTTCACCGGCACCGCCGACGACCAAAGCTCGGCCTTCACCTATAATCCGGCGAGCCAGATCGGCAGCGTCACCCGCACCAACGACGCTTACGCCTGGACCGGCCACGGCAACGGCAGCATGGCATCCGTCGCCAATGGCCTCAACCAGCTGACCAGCGTCGGCGGCGCAGCCACGGCGCATGACGCCAGGGGCAACCTCACCTTCGATCCGGCGACCGGCAAGACTTACAGCTACTCTTCGGAAAACCTGCTCAGGACCTCGGCCGGCGGGAACTCCGGCCACGCTGGCCTACGATCCGGCGATGCGGCTGGCCGAGGTCGCCGGGGCGGCGACCGCGCGGTTCGCCTATGACGGGCTCGACATGATCAGCCAGCACGACGCGGCGGGCACGGTCCAATACCGCTATGTGTTCGGGCCCGGAGTCGATGAAGTGCTGCTGCAGTACAATGCCGCGGGCACCCGCACCTGGTACGCCGCCGACGAGCGCGGCAGCATCGTCGCGCTCAGCGACGACGCCGGCACGGTCACGCTGATCAACCGCTACGACGAATATGGCAAACCCGCCGCGACCAACAGCGGCCGGTTCCAATACACCGGGCAAATGTGGCTGCCCGAGATCGGGCTCCATTACTACAAGTCGCGGGTCTACTCGCCGACGCTCGGGCGGTTCCTGCAGACTGATCCGATCGATGTTGAGGGCGGGATCAATCTTTACGCCTATGTCGGGAATGATCCGGTTAATTGGGTCGATCCGTTGGGATTGTGCGGGGTGTCGGGCACCAACGATCTGGTTGTTGTAGCGGCCTGCCTTCATCACAATTTCGGTCCGGGAAGCGGCGCGTTTGGAGGCCGCCCGACGGGCTCGTTCGGGGGAGAACCTGGAACAAGAGAGCGAAGGGCGGCGCAAAAGGCGAAGGCTAGGCTTTGTCCACGGAATGGCTGGACAGATGCTTTAGGCAAAGTTGTGGCGCTTCCCGAAACATTGGCCGGGCCTGGCATTGGGCTATGCAGATCTCGCGCTCTCTCGAGATCGCCGGAGCTGGATCAACCAAAGTTTCTGTCGGAAATAATGCCGTCCAATTTCAAGGAGGACTTTTCGGTAACCGTGGACAAGCATTTACTCTCGGAAACGTGACCATCTATGGCCCCAATGTTGGGCCTGGAAGCGCTGGAGCTCGCTACAATGGGGCGCCAACCAGCGCGACTGTGGGACAGCATGAAAGCGGCCACACTTACCAATATCAGCAGCCTGGTTTTCCCGCCGATTATCTAGCAAATGCAGCGCGTGGTGGGATCAATCCATATGAAAACGAAGCTGACGATTTTGCTCAGTCGCGGGGATGTCCAAGATGAGAAGGTACCATTACGCCGCGTTAGTGGCAGCATTTTGCCTAGGAGGTTGCAACCAGAACTTGGTCTTCTTCAACGATACAACCACTGTGGTAGAGGTGGACTTTGTTCAGAAGGACGCCTTGCGCGCTCCGCAGCTCAAGAAGCTTGGCCCCAACGAGGCAATAGCGAGCCACGCATGTGCCGGCGAAGTGGCAGCAATTTTCGTCCGCCTCGACGCTGATAAGACCATGAGCCTTGATCCCGCGGGCTTGTGTCGGTCCAATCGATGCGGCTGCGAGATAAAGGCGAGCCAACTAAAATTACGGTGAGGAATTACAATTACGGTGACAGTGCAATTACGGTGACAGTGCACTAAATGCACCAAACGGCAGCCCCGAAATTACCGTGACAGTTTACAAATTCCCCAATTAGCGGCAGCTTGATGGATGCCTCGCCTTCCCCGTCTCGTCCTCCCAGGCCTTCCCTACCATGTCACCCAGCGCGGCAACCGGCGGGAGTTAAATAGGAAATTCTTAAACTGTCACGGTAATTCCACGGTAATTCTTCCGGTGGGAACATCTGCAAATGACATATCGTTGAGCACAGCAGCTAAGACTTTGGATATATGCAATCGTTCTGGTTGTGAATGTCTTCCAATCATTTTCTATTCCATTTACATTTGCAGACTTCGTTGTCTTTATGCTCGTTGCGGCTCTTTTTTACCTTGAGATTTGTCCAAAGTGTGGACGACTTTGTTGGTGGGAGACGAAGCGTTGGCCGAACGCGCTCTGGATTTCCTCTCGGTGCCGGCGAGAAGCACCGACTGATGTCGGGCACTGAGTGGCAGGCCCATTCTCTGGATCGCGACCCGGAAGTGCTGGACTGACCGGCACACCGTACGCGAGTCCTCGCTGGTAAATTTCCGTGACACTAAATTTCCGTGACAGTTTACAAATTCCCCAATTAGCTGCAGCTTGAATTCCGGGGACACTGGGAATTCCGGGGACCCAATACCGAATTCCGGGGACAC
>CAVVQJ010000004.1:0-15531 GCA_963750385.1 uncultured Alphaproteobacteria bacterium
GGACACAATACTTAATTGCCGTCCCGCCGACGTTCGCTGCCCGGCCGATCGCCGTTGAAAAATCGCTGTCCTACAGGCACCCGTTTCGCGCATAAGCTGGTCGATGGACGACCCGGCTTCCTTCCCGCTGCCTCACCTGGCCAAGGGTGAAACAGGCAGCGACGGCAACGACCTCCCGTTTTCGCTTCGCTTAAGTTCACACGAAAAGGCGCGTCACACCATGTCTTTTGTGAACATAAGGAAGTCGCGGCCTGTTGCGGGAACGTCCCGTCGCGGAACGAAACTGGCGGGATGGGGCCGGCCGTGTGCCGCGGGCCCTTTTCCTTTGGCGAACAGGCTGATACGCAAGGCGCCAACGCCAGGGGGGCGCTACGACCAACAACATTCATGCGGGGACCTAGATGATCCGTTCCGAGCTGGTGCAGAAATTGTGCAGCGATTTTCCCGACCTCAGCCAGCGCGAGGTCGAAAATATTGTGTCCGCCCTGTTCAATTCCATCACCGACCAGCTTGCCAAGGGCGGCCGGGTGGAGCTTCGGGGCTTTGGCGCCTTTTCGACCCGGCAGCGGGATGCGCGCATAGGGCGCAACCCGCGCACCGGCGAGGCGGTCGATGTCGAGGCCAAGCGCGTGCCCTATTTCAAGCCGGGCAAGGAAATGCGCGAGCGGCTGAACCTGGGCGAGATCGCCGCCGAATAATCGCCAAGGGCTCCGTCAGGGGCTATCAGGGCGCGCGGACGTGGCGGAATGGTAGACGCTGGAGACTTAAAATCTTCTGCCCCGATGGGCGTGCGGGTTCGAGTCCCGCCGTCCGCACCAGCCTGAAATCCGGATGTCCGGGGATTGCTTGGGCTTTGATGCTCCCAAGCGCAGCGTAGGCCAGCGCATCGCCATTACCTCCAGCATGGAGGAAAATATTAAACAATCGGCGGTAAATCACCGTTTGTGCGTAGTTTTTCGTTTGGAAAGTCCGCGTCGCGGGACCGCAATGTATCGCTCGCCAATGCGCGGCGGGACATGTTGGTGCTTGGCATCCTCATCGCCGCCGTCGCGCTTCTGATCTGGAACGGCAGCGAAGTCTTTCAACGCCTTGCAATCTCCAGGGACCTCGGGCCCGGCCTCAAGGTGGCGACCGTCGCCCTGACCCTCAACATCGCGCTGATCCTGTTCGGCTGGCGCCGCTACGTCGACCTTCAGCATGAAACCGAGATGCGCAAGGAAGGCGAGGCGCGGGCCGCTCTGATCGCCTCGACTGATGGAATGACCGGGCTGCTCAACCGCAAGGGTTTTGCCGATAAGGGCGAGGAGCTTCGCCAGGCCGCGGTCGAGGAAAACCAGTCGCTGATCATTTTCTCGCTCCAGCTCAATCGGTTCAAGGCGATCAACGACCGCCACGGCTATGACGTCGGCGACGCAATGCTGCGGATGATCGCGGCGTCGCTGGAGCAGGGCGTTCGCGCGGGCCATCTGGTCGCCCGCCTGGCGGGAGACGAATTCGCGGTCGCGCTGGCGCGCGCCGGCCGACAGCTTTGCCGAAGTCGAACAGCTTGGGGAGCGACTGCTGCGCGCCGTGACCCGCCCGTTCGAGGCCGAGGGACGCATGGTCCAGGTCGGTGCGTTTCTGGGTATCGCAGCGTCCAACCCCAACGACGGACAGATTCCGGATTTCCTGCGGCGCGCCGACATTGCGCTCGACCGCGCCAAATCGACGCGGACGGCACGGCCGGTCTGGTTCGACGAAGGCATGGAACGCGCGCTTATCGCGCATAGCGAAATCGAGCAGGGCATCCGTTACGGCCTCGATCACGGCCAGTTCGTTCCCTATTTCGAGCCCCAGATCGACTTGCGGACCGGCGAACTCATCGGGTTCGAGGTTCTCGCCCGCTGGGAACATCCGCTCAGCGGCCTGATCGAGCCCGACCGCTTCATTCCCGTCGCCGAGGAAAATGGCCTGATCGGCCGCCTGTCGGAGCAGATCATGCTCGCGGCGATGATCCAGGCCGCCGACTGGGATCCGTCAATCAAGCTGTCGGTCAATATTTCGCCGACGCAATTGGGCGACAGTTGGCTTGCGCAGCGCATCGTCCGGCTTCTCGCCGAGGCCGGCTTTCCGGCCGAGCGGCTGGTCGTCGAGATCACCGAAAGCTCGCTGTTCGCCGATCTCGACCTTGCCCGCACCATTGTCACCAGCCTGAAGAACCAGGGTGTGCGCCTGGCGCTCGACGATTTCGGGACCGGATTTTCGTCGCTGTCGCACCTTCGCTCGCTGCCGTTCGACGTCATCAAGATCGATCGCAGCTTCGTCGCGACCATCCAGAACGATCGGGAAAGCGCCGCGATCGTGCGCGCGGTGACGACGCTGGCCGATGCGCTTGGCGTACCGGTCACCGTAGAGGGTATCGAGGATGCCGCGACCCATGCGCTGGTCGCGGGTTATGGCTGCGCCGTCGGCCAGGGCTGGTATTTCGGCAAGCCGACCACCGGTGACCAGGCCGCCGCCATGCTTCGCTCGCGCAACAGCACGGCGTCCGATATGGCGGACGCCACCGATCAACATTTCGCGCACCGGCTGATCTTTCCTGTTCATCCCTGACCATCGCCGCGTCCCGCCTTGGGACGCCTGGATCGTTGCGCGCTTCGGGGACGTTGAAGACGTGGTAAATAAGTTGTTAAGAAAGCCACGATGCGAATGTTTCGACGCCCTATCCAGGCCATCGATGTCCGCCGTTTCGGACGCGGCAGGGCCTATGCGCTCGCCGCCGAAGCAGCACCCGCGACCAGGTTGGCGAACGAGCTCCGGCTGTTCGCGCTGACCTTTGCTGGCGGCTTTCTGTTCATGACAATCTACCTCGCCTAGTCACAGGCCAGGTGAAGCTTCCAGCCGAGCCAGGCGGCGAACAGGCTGGCGATGGCGACGATCAACAGGGTGTCGGCGACCGTCACCCCCATCTGCACCGCCGCGGTCAGAACCAGCGTCGCAGCGACCATCAGGCCCGAATTGACGATATTGTTCGCGGCAATCGTTCGTGCGGTTTCGGACTTGGGAACGGTGGTCGTCAAAAAGGCATAGAGCGGCACGACGAACATGCCGCCCGCGACTGCGACGCCGAGCAGGTCCAGCACAATCATCCAGGCATTGGGCATCGCAAGGAAGGTCGCGAGGTCACGAAGCTCGGCGACCGGCGCCGGCCATCCCTTGACCCGGCGGTAGAGGTCCAGGACGAACAACCCCATCAGCAAGGCCGAAGCGGGCGCAAAACGGGCGCCGACCTTGCCCTGCAGCAATCGGTTGACCGCGACCGAGCCGATCGCGATCCCGACCGAGAAGGTGGCGAGGAACAGCGTCGCCACGGTTTGATCCGCGCCCAGCGCATTCTTGACGAGCGGCGGAAATTGCGCGGCCAGCACCGCGCCCATCGCCCAGAAGAAGCTGATCGCCATGATCGCCAGGAACAGGCGAGGGATGTGCATCGTCGCCCGCACCAGGCGGATCGAGGCGCGCAGAATGTGCCAGTCCATGCCGCGCTGTGGAAATCCCGGGAGTTCGCCGTCCCGCGATGGCGGGGCGGGGGGAACGAAACCGCCGGCTATCCGGCCGATCAGCGCGACCAGCAGGACGGCCAGCGCCGCCCATTCGGCATGATAGGTGCCATCCGCCCGCTGCATGACCAACACGCCCCCCAGAATCGTGCCGACGAGGATCGCGATGTAAGTACCGGCTTCGACCAGCCCGGTGCCGCCCAGCACTTCGCCCGGCTCAAGGTGTTGCGGCAGGATGGCGTATTTGATCGGTCCGAAGAACGTCGAATGAACACCCATTGCGAAAAGCGCGAGCAGGAGCAGCGGAATGTTGTGCAGGAGGAGTCCCGCCGCCCCGGCGATCATGATTAGGATTTCGGCGGTCTTGACTATCCGCACGATAAGGGCCTTGTCGCGGGCGTCGGCAAGCTGTCCGGAAAGGGCCGACAGGAGGAAGAATGGCGCGATGAACAGGCCTCCGGCGATGGCGCTGAACGTCGCTTCCTGCTCGGCACTGCGATAGATGCCGTAAATGACGAGCATCACCATCGAGGTGCGAAACAGATTGTCGTTGAACGCGCCCAGGAACTGGGTGACGAAGATCGGCAGGAAACGTCGTGTGCGGAGGAGGTGGGCGCTGTCTTGCATTGTGTGGACGTGAAGTGATAGCGGCTTCCCCCCAGCCCGCAAGCTCGGCCTTTGGACTGTCAAAATGCCGCTCGCTCGCCTAGCGAGGGATTGATGTTGACCCTTCCGAACCTGCTGACCCTATCGCGTATTCTGGCGGTTCCGATCCTCGTGTTCCTGCTGTGGCGGCCGACGCCGATCGATTATGCGATCACATTCGTCCTCTATTGCCTGGTGGGGATTACCGATTATTTCGATGGCTATCTGGCCCGCGCCCAGGAGCGGATCTCGAGGCTTGGACAGTTCCTCGACCCAATTGCCGACAAGATCATGGTCGCCGCGGTGATCGTCATGCTGGTGTCGCAGCGCAACCATAGCGGCGATCCGGTCATCCATTCCTTCCACATCATCCCTGCGCTGGTGATTTTGCTGCGCGAGATCATCGTTTCGGGCCTTCGCGAATTCCTTGCCCCGCTCAACGTCTCCATGCCGGTCAGCAAGCTTGCCAAGTGGAAAACCACGCTGCAGCTGGTTTCGCTTGGGGCGCTGATCCTGGGCGGCGCCATCCCGGCGGAGGAGTGGATTCATTATGTCGGACTCGGCAGCCTGTGGGCCGCCGCCGCGCTGACCCTTGTCACGGGCTATGATTATCTTCGCATCGGGCTGAAGCATATGGACTGAGAAAATCGTCTAATCGATTTTCATAGTCATACTGACCAAGTTTAATCGTTTCCTTCGTTGAAAGCCCAAGCCTAGCAGGGGCCTTAAACCTCAAACCTTGGAGATCGACTGATGGACGCGAAAACCGGCGATATGGGCTGCCCGATGAAGGGAACCAAGGCGCGCTCGTTGCTCGGCCGCACCAACCGCGACTGGTGGCCTGACTCGCTTCCGCTCGATGTGTTGAGCCAGGGCGGCGTGTCGCCGGACCCGATGGGCGAGGATTTCGACTATGCCGAGGCGTTCAACAAGCTCGACTATCAGGCACTGAAGAATGATCTCACCGCGCTGATGACCGACAGCCAGCCCTGGTGGCCGGCCGACTATGGGCATTACGGTCCCTTCATGATCCGCATGGCGTGGCACGCCGCCGGGACTTATCGCACGGCCGACGGCCGAGGCGGCGCCAGCAGCGGTCAGCAGCGATTTGCGCCGCTCAACAGCTGGCCGGACAATGGCAATCTCGACAAGGCGCGGCGGTTGCTTTGGCCGATCAAGCGCAAATATGGGAAGAACATCAGCTGGGCAGACCTGTTCATCCTGGCGGGCAATGTCGCGATCGAATCGATGGGCGGCCCGATCTTCGGATTCGGTGGCGGACGCAAGGACGTGTTCGAGGCGGAGCGCGACATTTATTGGGGCGCCGAGGAGAAATGGGTCGACGCCGCCGAAACGCGCATCCAGCCTGAACGAGAGCTGGAGCTCGAGCATCCGCTGGCGGCGATCCAGATGGGCCTGATCTACGTCAACCCGGAAGGGCCGGGCGGCAACCCCGATCCGCTGCAATCGGCCAGGGACATCAAGATCACCTTTGAGCGCATGGCGATGAACCATGAGGAGACCGTGGCGCTGACGGCTGGCGGCCACACATTCGGCAAGGCGCATGGTGCAGGTGACGCAAGCCTGGTGGGAGAGCCCCCCGAGGGCGCCGATATTGCCCTCCAGGGTCTCGGCTGGACCAGCGGACATGAAAGCGGAATGGGCGAGCACACCATCACCAGCGGCATCGAGGGCGCGTGGGTAAACACGCCGACCCAATGGTCGGAAAACTACTTCCGGTTGCTGCTCGACTATGAATATGAGCTGGTGAAGTCGCCGGCGGGTGCGCAGCAATGGCAACCGATCGACCAGAAGGAAGAGGATAAGGCGCCAGCGGCGCACGATCCGTCGAAGCGGGTACCGACGATGATGACGACCGCCGACATGGCGCTGAAGATGGATCCGGAATTCCGCAAGATTTCCGAGAAATTCCGCAATGACCACGAAGCCTTTAAGGATGCCTTCGCACGCGCCTGGTTCAAGCTGACCCATCGCGACATGGGTCCCAAGATCCGTTACCTCGGGCCGGAAGTGCCGGAAGAGGATCTGATCTGGCAGGATCCGGTGCCGTCCGGCAGCAAGCCGTCGGACAGCGACGTTTCCGCTTTCAAGTCGAAGATCCTCGACGCCGGCTTCTCGATTGGCGAACTGGTGAAGACGGCATGGGCGTCGGCCTCGACCTATCGCAAGTCGGATCATCGCGGGGGTGCGAATGGCGCTCGACTTCGTCTTGCTCCGCAGAAGGACTGGGCGGTCAACGAGCCCGAACAACTGTCGAAGCTGCTCGCCAAAATCGACGAGCTTCGCGGATCGATGTCGATGGCGGACGCCATCGTCCTCGCCGGAACGGCGGCCGTCGAGAAAGCGGCCAGGGATGCCGGCTATAATGTCGATGTGCCCTTCACCGGTGGTCGCGGCGATGCAACCGAGGAGTGGACCGACGTCGAAAGCTTCGTGGTGATGGATCCGGCGGCCGACGGATTCCGCAACTATCTCAAGACCAAGCATTCGGTGAAGACCGAAGAGTTGCTGCTCGACCGCGCTTCGCTGCTCGGTCTGTCGGTGCCCCAGGTGGCGGTCCTGCTAGGCGGTCTGAGGGTGCTCGGCGCCAACTACAAGGATGCGCCGCACGGTGTGTTCACCAATCGCAAGGGCCAGCTGACCAACGATTTCTTCGTCAACCTGCTCGACAATGATACCTTCTGGGAAGTCGTCGATACCAGCGCCGACGAAGAATTCATCGGGTATGATCGCGGCGGCCGGACAGAGAAATGGCGCGCCACGCGCACCGACCTCATCTTCGGGTCGAACAGCCAGTTGCGGGCTACCGCCGAGGTCTATGCCGAAAAGGGCAATGAGGAGAAGTTCGTCCGCGACTTCGTGGCAGCCTGGACCAAGGTGATGAACGCGGATCGCTTCGACCTGAATTAGACGGATGGACGGCCGATGGCGTTGCGCGCGATGTCGCGCAACGCCTCGGCCAGCATCCGAAACTCCTCTTCGCGCGGACTCGATCGGCGCCACACCAGCGCGATTTGCCGTGAGCTATGATCCGCCACCAGTGCGCGCGCGGCAATCCCCGTATGATCCAGAATTCCGGCTTCGATCGCCATCGCCGGGACGAACGTCACGCCAAGGCCGTTGTCGACCATCTGCACCAGCGTGTGCAGCGAGGTGCCCATCATCGTCGCACCGGCGCGAAGTTCGGGCCGGTTACAGGCAGCAAGGGCGTGATCCTTCAGGCAATGGCCGTCCTCCAGCAGAAGCAGGCGGTTTTCGTCGATGGCCTCCGCCCTGACCGAATCGGCGGTAGGCGCCTCGCTTGCCGGGAAGGCCACGAACAGGGCGTCGTCGAGCAATTCGACCGCCTCCACGTCGCCGCAGGCGTACGGCATCGCCAGCAGGACGCAGTCGAGCTGGCCGCGGTGAAGCGCGTCGCACGCCGCCTGGCTCGGTTCTTCCCGCAGGTAAAGTTTCAGGGCCGGCCATTGTTCGCGCAGGCGTGGAAGCATCGCGGGCAACAGGAATGGCGCGATGGTCGGGATGACGCCCATGCGAAGCTCGCCCGTCAATGGCTGGCCCTCCGCCCGGGCCATGTCGGCCAACTCCTCGGATTCCCTAAGAACCCGGCTCGCCTTGTCTGAAACTCGAATGCCCAACGGCGTAAAGCGGACGACGCGGCGAGTGCGCTCAACCAAGGTCACGCCGAGCAGGGTTTCCAGCTCCCGCAGCCCGGCGGACAGAGTTGATTGGGTGACGAAGCAGCTTTCGGCCGCCTTGCCGAAATGGCCGTGTTGGCGGAGCGCCACCAGATATTGAAGCTGCTTGAGGGTCGGCAGGTGCACAATCATTGGCTAATCCGATTATTCAAATCGGTATAATCGACTTGAACGATTAAAGCCAGCTACCTACCTAGACTTGGCAATTTATATCTCCCCCTGCCGCTTCGCACGCAAGCGGCAGCTGACGGCGGGAGCGCTGCCCCCTCGCTCCCGCCGTCCTAGTTTCCTGCTAGCCTAGCGCCCGATAGAGGCCGTAGCCGCTCGTCAGGGTGACCAGCGCGCCGACGAAGGTCAGTAGCCGGTCGGGGTTGACGCGCTTGGCGATCCAGCCGCCGAATGGTGCGGCGAGCACTCCCCCGATCAGCAGTCCGACCGTTGCGACGGTGAAGGCCTCCCACCCGATCGCGGCGATGAATGTCGCGGAAATGGTGATGGTGAGGAAAAACTCGGCGGTGTTGACCGTGCCGATCGTCTTGCGCGGATTGCTGCCCTGGACCAACAGGTTGGAGGTGACGATGGCGCCCCATCCGCCGCCGCCCGACGCATCGAGAAACCCGCCGACCAGCCCTAGGGGTTCGACCACTCTTGGCCGGCGTTCGGTGTGGCGATGCATGACGCCGCGATAGAATAGGTAGAGGCCCAACCCGGTCAGATAAGCCAGCACGATGGGCTTCGCGACTTCCGCGCTGATCTGCGTCAGCAAATAGGCGCCGGCGATGCCGCCGACCACGCCGGGCACGACAATCCGGAAGAACAGGTTCCAGTCGACGTTCCGGTGCGCGACATGGCTGATGCCCGAAATCGCGGTGGTGAAGGTTTCGGCGGTATGGACACCGGCGGACGCCGCGGCCGGTGGGACGCCGATGCTGACCAGAAGCGTGCTGCTGATCTGCCCGAAGGCCATGCCGAGCGCGCCATCGACCATCTGGGCCGCAAAACCGATCAGGATGAACGGCAACAGGGCAGATGGATCGGCCAGAAGGTCGGCAAAAATGCGCTGTCTCCACCCTGTTGTGCGCTCCTAACTGCCCAAGACGCCGCGATGCGGCAAGCGGTTCCGGCGCATTAGCGAGGCCATTCGGCTTTTCATTACGGCCTCGACAGCTTAAATATGGGGTCAACGACGCGAGGACTGAACAGCTTGGCTTCGACTTTTTTGCACTATCTCAACTCGGTAAAGGCGCGCGATCCGGCAGCCCGATCGCGCTGGGAAGTACTGCTTTATCCTGGAGTTTGGGCGCTTGCCTTCCATCGGGTTGCGCACTGGCTTTACGGTGGAAGGCTTTATTTCCTGGCGCGGGTCGTGAACCATTTTTCGCGAATGATAACCGCGATCGACATTCACCCAGGTGCCAGGATCGGGGAACGCTTCTTCATCGATCACGGCTTCACGGTGATTGGGGAAACGGCGGAGATCGGCGACGACGTTACCATTTATCAAAATGTAACGCTGGGTGGCACCAATCCGTCGACGGGAGTGGGCGGCAAGCGCCACCCCACGCTGAAGTCCGGCGTCGTCATCGGGTCTGGCGCCCAGGTGTTGGGACCGGTCGAGGTTGGCGAGGGCGCGAAGATCGGCGCCAACGCAGTGGTGACGAAGGACGTCGAACCCGGCGCGACGATGGTCGGCATTCCCGCCCGTGCTGTGCCGATCGACACGGTACATTACAGCCCCGGCTTCGTGCCGTACGGCACCCCGTGCGGAGAGGATTGCGATCCCGGCCGCGCCAGGCTGGCCGAGCTTGAGGAAGAAATCGAGGGCCTGCGCCGTGAGGTGGCCGAGCTTCGTGCCCGCCGCCAGCCCCAGCCCAAGGTCAAAAGCGCTTGAGCGTCGTGACGCCGTTTCCGCATCCGCGGGACCGGCGAGCCGTCACTGCCTTTGATCGGGCCGAACTTCAACGCATCCTCGACCTGTACGGACGAATGGTCGCGGCCGGCCACTGGCGCGACTATGGCATGTGGTTCGATCCGGAGGTGGCGATATTCGCCGCCTTTCGCCGATCGGCCGAGCGGCCCGAGGTGCGGATTGAAAAACGCCCCCAGCTCCAAGTGAAGCAGGGGGCGTTTGCGCTGGTGTCCGAACATGGCGCGGTGCTGAAGCGGGGCCATGACCTGCACGGCGTGCTGGCCCCGCTCGAGCGCCGGCTTATGCGGCTGGTTCGGGAATAGGCGCCACCCGATCGAGGTTGGGCAGCTTGGTCCGCAGCGTTTTCGGCAATTGCCGAACCACCAGCGACCGCGCCTGGTGCCAGAAGGCCGACAGCAGCAGCAATGCAGAGCCGATTACCAGCGCCGTCAGTGCGACGTTGAGTTCCACCGCGCCGACCTGCTTGAACAGCTCGCTGAGCGCGTAAAGCACATAGGCGAGCGCAGACACGAGCAGGGCGCGGCGGTCGATCGCCAGCGCGGTCAGGCCAAGCGCGACATAGAGCAGGATGACGACCAGCCCTTCGCCGACCGTCGCGGTCCCGTCGTTCAGTCCGAGCAGGGTGAAGACCGGATGGACGATCATCGGCGCGGCAAGAAGGTGAAGCCAGAAGGCGACATCGCTCCGCCGGGTGACCCGCGCCGGATCCGAGGAGTCCCAGCGCATCGCGAACAGGAACACGCCTATGCCGAGCAGCAGGACAAAGCCGAGGATCAGCTTGTCGAGATTGGCAATGTCACCCAAGGCCGATGCCAGCAGGGCGACGGCAATGCCGGCCACCGCCGCGGCTCCCGCGGCGACCGTGATGGGAACCCGGAACCGCTGCCAGTGAAGCCAGGCGCCGGCCGCGGCGATGGCGGACGATGCAGCGAACAGCAAGGCGACCCCCCGTGCGTTATTCTGAAAAAGGTCTGATCCAAGGGCCAGGACGGTCGTGAAGCCCGTGGTGGCGAGAACGCCTCCGACAAAAGCAAGGAGAAGGAGAATGGACGGGAGCGCCATCCGCCGCTTGGCGGTAAAGAACAGCGCCAGGCCCCAGGCCGTTGCAGCGACGAACAAGGGTGCAAGAGGCGAAGGTCCATTCACCTCGGCGACCGTCAGGCCGATCGACTGCCCGATCGACTGGCCGATCCAGCCCACTGCGAACAGAAGGATGGCGCTGGCGATGGCGACGAAGATGTCGTTGAAGCCCGTGATCAGGCGAAAATGTTCTTCGTCGACCGCTGGCAAGGATCGCTGGGTTTCGACGAATGAGCGAAGCGAGGCGGCGGCATCGGCGCTGAGCGCACCGGACGCCACCGCCTCGTCTAGATCGTGCTGGCTGTACATGGACAATTTCCTCCCTGTAGGCGCAGGGTGGCACAGGTGTGTTATTGTGTCAATACAGCAGGTCGCACAGAGCCTGCTCCACGCACAAGCTCCACTTCGCTTTCACAAAGTGGAGCTTGGACGCGGTCATTCAATATGGGTGGCCGGCGCCTGATCAGGGGGTGGGAGGCGGCGCCGGCCGAACTGGGAAGCTGACTAACGGCAGCGGTAGCCACGACGGTTGCGATCGACCGAGCGCCCGATCAGGGCGCCCGCGGCGGCGCCAATAATGGTTCCCGTCGCGCGTTCGCCATGCGTATCGATGGCGCGTCCGACCAGCGCGCCGCCGGCGGCGCCGACAATCAGGCCGGTGGTGCCGTTGGAGCGCTTGCAGCGCAGGCGGCCGCGGGAATCGCGCCAGACCTTGCCATTATAATATCCCCGGTCACTTTGATAACCGCGGTCGTGGGCGATCGCGATGCTCGGAAGCGTCGGAACAGTGAGGGTTGCGGCGGCAAGCGCCAGCATCGTCCTCCGCATGAAATTCACTCCTTATCGTTGATGGCGTGGTTGCAACGCGACAGTTGTCACTTCTGTTTCATGAACCTTCGATAACTAGCCAGCGCCATTAACTCTGTTTCGGCCAATTAACGACGAACTGTTCGTCGATCGGCGGCGAATGAGCGCCCGAGTTTCAGCAAACTTACCATTTCGTCGTAATGACATTTGCCTGGGATGGTTGCCAAGGGCGGTTCGGGCGCGGATATGGCCTGATAATGGCTTCGCGCGGACAGCATCTCGTCAACGCCGACCGGCGCTTCGTCACGGGCGCCGGCATTATCGGGCGGCTCAGCGCGCCGGCGTTCAAACGTATCGTCGATCAGCTCCACCACCGATTGAAGGTCGGCGGGATCGAAGCGGTGCTTCCCGATGGCTCCAGCCGACGGGTCGGCTTTCACGCGCCAGGACCGGTCGCGGTCGTCAGGCTGAAAGACTGGATGGCGCTGGTGCGGCTGGCGACTTCCGGATCGGTGGGCTGGTACAAGGCCTGGGCGGCGGGAGAATGGAGCTCGCCCGACCCGGTGCGGTTGTTCGAATTGTTCATGGCCAATGCCCGGACGCTCGGCAGGACCGGCCGGTCCAAGGGGCCGATGCGCTGGATCAATGCGCTGGCCCACCGGCTGCGCGACAACGGCCTTGCCCGCGCCCGCGACAACATCGCCGCACACTATGACCTCGGCAATGATTTTTACGCCGAGTGGCTTGATCCAGGCATGACGTACAGCGCGGCCCGCTTTGCTCCCGGCGAAGACCTCAATGCCGCCCAGATGCGCAAGATCGCGGACCTGCTCGACCGGCTCGACCTCAAACCCGGAGATCGTTTGCTGGAAATCGGCTGCGGCTGGGGGACGCTGGCAATCGAGGCGGCGCGGCGCGGCGTAACGGTCGTCGGATTGACCTTGTCTGCAGAACAAAAAAGTTGGGCCGATACAAAAATTGCCGATGCAAAACTGTCTGATCGTATCGATATCCGATTACAGGATTATCGGGAGATTTCCGAGCAATATGACGCCATCGCCTCGGTCGAGATGGTGGAAGCGGTGGGGCTGCGCTGGTGGCCCGATTATTTCGACTGCATCGCCCGCAACCTGAAGCCCGGCGGCAAGGCGGCGCTGCAGTTCATCAGCATCGATCACGCCCTCTTTGCGCAATATGCGCGGAGCGTGGACTTTATCCAGGCCTATATATTTCCTGGCGGGATGCTGGTCGACGAACCACGGTTTCAGGTGCTGGCCGATGAGCGCGGACTGAGCTGGGAGGACCGGGAGGGCTTTGGCCTCGATTATGCCGAAACGCTGCGTCAGTGGCGGGCGCGGTTCGATACGGCTGTTCAGCAAGGCCGGCTCAACGAATTCAGCACCGAATTCCACAACCTGTGGCGCTATTATCTGATGTACTGCGAAGGCGGCTTCCGCGGCGGCGGAATTGATGTTGCTCAGGTGACCATGGCGTTGCCGGCTTGAAGGCGATCCGCGATCGTCATGGGGCACTGGCCGCCGGGTTGGCGGCCATCCGGGAGCAATATCAACTGCCCGCTGCCTTTCCGCCGGCGGTCGAGGCGGCCGCGGCCAGGGCGGCCCGCATGGCACCAACCGATCATGAAGACCGCACCGTCCTGCCGTTCGTCACGCTCGACCCGGCAAGCTCAACCGATCTGGACCAAGCGTTCGTCATCGAGGAAGCAGGGGGCGATTTGGTCCTGCGCTATGCCATTGCCGATGTCGGCTGGTTCGTGCGTGACGGGGATCCGGTGGATACCGAGGCATGGGTGCGCGGTGAGACGATTTATCTTCCCGACGGCAAGGTCCCGCTTCACCCGACAATATTGAGTGAGGGAGCGGCCAGCCTGTTGCCTAATGTCGATCGGCCCGCAATCATTTTCGCTGTCCGCGTTGCGCCCGACGGGGCGGTAAGGCTGGACGGAGCCGAGCGGGCGGTCATTCGCAGCCGCGCCAAGCTCGGCTATGCCCATGTCGATCGCGCCCAACTTCCGCCCGCCTTCGCGGAACTGTCCCGGCGAATCGTCGCCGCCGAGGTGGCTCGGGGAGGGGCGCGGGTCGATCCGCCGCAGCAGGAAGTATCAGCGGTTCCGAACGACGGCTATGCGCTCGGCTTCCGACCCATGGGCGGGGTCGAGCGCGACAACGCAAGCCTGTCGCTGGCGGCCAATATGGCCATCGCCCAGGCGCTGCTGGCGGCACGAACGGGCATATTTCGGACCATGCCCGAACCGGGCAAGCGCGCGCGCAAACGACTGCGCGAAACGGCCCGCGCGTTCGGGCTCGAATGGCCATCCCATGAGCCGCTTCAGGACTTTGAGCGCTCCCTTGGCCCCAACGACGCCAGGCAAGCCGCCATGATGCTGGCGATCCGCCGCGCCGGGGAGCGGGCCAGCTATGCCCCGTGGCGCGAAGGCCAGACGCCGTGGCATTCGGCGATGGCAGCCACCTACACCCATGCCACCGCGCCGCTGCGCCGATTGACCGACCGTTATACCACCCAGGCCGTGCTCGCCGTCGCCAATGGCCGCCCGGTTCCGGTGGAAATTGCCGCGAAGTTCGCCAGGCTCCCCGACGTGATGGACAAGGCCGACAGCAAGGCTTCGCAGGTCGACAGCGCGGTTATCGAACTGGCCGAAGCCGTGACGATGGAGGACCGCGTCGGCGAAGCTTTCGAAGCGCGCGTCACCGATGTCGACGAACGCGGTGCGCGGGTTCAGCTGTGCACGGAGCCCGTCGTCACCCGCATCGCGCAAGACGGCCTGATCCCCGGCAATGCACTAAGTCTGCGCCTGATTGAAGTCAGCGCCCAACAGCGGCTGGCTCGGTTCGAACAGCTGTAGGTCCGGACAGCTCCTCCCTAACAGTCAGAGGTCATTCGGCCGCCAAGTCCCTGGGGTGTGCGTGATCGGGCGGGAAGGAAGGCTTCCCCGATGCCTGATCCTCGTGCGTCGCGGACGATTGCTAGGCGTCGATCCGCATCCGGCTGCCGGTTGCCGCGCCGCCCTGCAAGTGTTCGAGGATCGCCGCGGCGGCGACTTCGGGTGCCTTGACGCTCTCTGGTTCTTCACCCGGAAATGCGTTTTGGCGCATGCGGGTGCGCGTGGCGCCCGGATCAATGATCTGGACGCGCAGTCGACCAGCGTGGGCGGTCTCGTCGGCGTAGGCGCCGAGCATCGTATCGAACGCGGCCTTGGACGCGCCATAGCCGCCCCAGAAGGCGCGCGGCTCTGCGCCGACCGACGAGGTGATCCCGACGACCTCGGCCTTTTCCGCGCGGCGGAGCAGAGGGTCGAAGGCGGAGATCATCGCCTGGTTGGCGAGTACGTTGAGCCTGAAGACGCGCTCGAGTTCCTTGGGATCGAGATGCTCCACCGGCGACAATGACCCGAGCATCGCCGCGTTGAGCACCAATATGTCGAGGTGCCAACAACAACAGTTTTAGGGTATTTATTGTAAACTTCAACCATACCAGTCTTAACTAAGATCCAACGGAAAACGGTAATGAATAGTGCCGCCACAACGCCCTCTAACAAAATTACACCTCGTGAAAATCTGTATCGCTCCGCTAACAAGAAATACATGGCCAACATAACCATGATGCTTACAAGTGCTGCATAAAAAGCCTTGGAAGGTTTGTACCTGTTATCGTACATGCCGGCGAAACTAGCCGCAGTAAGAAAAATTAGTGTGAAGCCAGGTAAAGAGATATTAATTAAGATAGGCGTGAAACTTTGACCAGGATCTGGCATAAGCTACCCATAAATCCT
>CAVVQJ010000005.1:0-351206 GCA_963750385.1 uncultured Alphaproteobacteria bacterium
ACGAGGGCCAATGCCGAATTGAAGAAGCTCGAGGCATGGCGCCGATGTGGGCCGAGGCGACGGTCGCGCGCAACTACCTCGACGTCCTGCTCGGGCTGCCGTGGGGTAAGAAATCCAAACTCAAGAAGGATATCGCCGAAGCTCAGCGGGTGCTCGACGAGGACCATTACGGACTTGAAAAGGTCAAGGACCGGATTGTCGAATATCTCGCGGTCCAGGCCCGCACCAACAAGCTCAAGGGGCCGATCCTGTGCCTGGTCGGGCCGCCCGGCGTCGGCAAGACCTCGCTCGGCCGCTCGATCGCCCGGGCGACGGGCCGCGAATTTGCCCGCCAATCGCTCGGCGGCGTTCGCGACGAAGCCGAAATCCGCGGCCACCGCCGGACTTATATCGGCCGCTACCGGGCAAGATCATATCCAACCTCAAGAAGGCCGGGACCACCAATCCGCTGTTCCTGCTCGATGAGATCGACAAGCTCGGCCAGGATTTCCGCGGCGATCCCGTCCTCGGCGCTGCTCGAAGTGCTCGATCCCGAACAGAACAGTCGCTTCCAGGATCATTATCTGGAGACTCGACTACGATCTTAGCGACGTGATGTTCGTCACCACCGCAAATTCCCTCGACATGCCGCAGCCGCTGATCGACCGGATGGAGATCATCCGTCTCGAAGGCTATACCGAGGACGAGAAGGTCGAGATCGCCAAGCGCCACCTCATACCCAAGCAGATGGAGGCGCATGGCCTCAAGGACGGCGAGCTGGAGTATCAGCGACGAAGGCGCTGCGCGCGATCATTCGCCATTACACCCGCGAAGCCGGCGTTCGAACGCTCGAGCGCGAGCTGGCCAAGGTCGCCCGCAAGTCGCTCCGCCAGAATCCTCGAGAGCAAGATTGACAACGTTGCGTTAACAGACGAGAACATCGAGCGAATTCCTCGGCGTGCGCAAGATTCCGCTACGGCGTCGGCGAGGAAGAGGACCAGATCGGCGCCGTAACCGGGCTCGCCTGGACCGAAGTCGGCGGCGAGTTGCTGACAATCGAGGCGGTCACGGTTCCCGGCAAGGGCCAGATCAAGACCACCGGCAAGCTCGGCGAAGTGATGCAGGAATCGATCCAGGCGGCGATGAGTTTCGTCAAGGCGCGCGCCCCAGCTTACGGCGTCAAGCCGAGTATTTTCGCGCGCAAGGACATCCACGTCCATTTGCCCGAAGGCGCGGTGCCCAAGGACGGGCCGTCGGCGGGCATCGGCATGGTCACCGCGATGATTTCGACCCTGACCGGGATTCCGGTCCGGCGCGACGTCGCCATGACCGGCGAAGTGACACTGCGCGGCCGGGTGCTGCCAATCGGCGGCCTCAAGGAGAAATTGCTGGCGGCGCTGCGCGGCGGAATCCGCACGGTGCTGATCCCGGCGGAGAACGAAAAGGATCTCGTCGACCTTCCGGCAACGGTGAAGGACGGCGCTCGAAATCATTCCGGTCGCCCATGTCGATGAAGTGCTTGCCCGAGCGCTGGCCGAGCCGGTCGCTGCCGATCGAATGGACCGATGCCGACGAGCATGCGCGCCGAGCCACCCGCCGACCGCGGGCGAGGGAGCCAGCGGCCGACGACTGCGCGAGCTGATTCCGCCACGAAGCAGTGAAGTCCATTCTGACAACGCGCTAGCTGGACTTGGGCCGCAACTTGCCTTTAATGGCCGGCGCTGCCGCGCCGCGAGTTCCGCGGCGATCAGGGGAGCGGGGCATGAACAAGCAGGAACTGATCGGCCACGTCGCCGATCGCGCGGGACTGAGCCGCAACGATGCGAGCCGCGCGGTCGAAACGATGCTCGAGGTGGTCACCGCGACGCTCAAGCGCGGCGATGAAGTGCGCCTGGTCGGCTTCGGCAATTTTTCGGTCACTCGGCGCAAGGCGTCGATCGGGCGCAATCCGCGCACCGGCGAGCCGATGCAGATCAAGGCGACGTCGCAGCCCAAATTCCGCGCCCGGCAAAATCCTCAAGGACGCCGTTCAATAAGTCCGCTTGAGCGCGGACGCCGGCTGGACAGGCGTGCGCGCGCTCGCTTATATGGCGCGCATTCCCGATCAGGCATGGGCGCGTAGCTCAGTGGTAGAGCACTGTGTTCACACCGCAGGGGTCGCAAGTTCAATCCTTGCCGCGCCCACCATTCCCGGCCGAGTCGCAGATGCGCACCCGCAGCGCTCGCCTATTACATCGCGCAGATAATCCGGGCTGGAAGCTCGCGACGCGGCGGAATTCGCTCCAGTCGCTGAATTCGATTTCGCGCCCGCGCCGCTGGATCAGCCCCTGCCGCTCGAGGTCGGCGAACACGCGGTTGACGTTGACCGAGGTCTGGCCGGTGATGTCGGCGATCTGTTGCTGGGTGAACGGGTTGATCAGCCGGTTCGTGCCGGAATGCATGCCGCGACCTGCTGTCTCGCACAGCAGATGCGCGACGCGGGCGGTGGAATCGCGGCGGCCGCAATTGACCAGCCATTCATAGCCGATCGCTTCGTTGCGCTGGATCAGCCTCCAGAAGAAGCGCTGCATCTCGGGATGGGCGTCGACGATCGGGTCGAAATCCTCGGCCTCGCCGACCATGACCTCGCTTCGCACGATCGCCTGGATGCCATAATCGGCATCGCCTTCGCGCGGCAGGATGCCTTCGCCGGGGAAGCGCAAGCGCGACGATCTGCCGGCGACCGCTGCGCGTCGGTCTTGAATTTGCACAGCAGGCCGGAGCGGACGAACATGACTTCGTCGCGCGCGCGCGCCGGCTCGCGGAAGGGCCGGCGCGGATCGACCTGAACGAACTTGTGCGGGCATTTCGTCGAGCAGGTCCGCCAGATGCGGACTTCCAGTCCTGCGGCGACCAGCGTGTCGCGCAAGCTCACGCTCGCGTCGGCCGGCGAACGTGCGCCGTCGAATCGTCATCTGCATCTCCCTCCTGGAAAGCGGGATGCGCCTGCGTCCGTCCACTGTGCAAGCAAATTATCAGGCAATTAAACCGTTATTAATAAGTTTAGCCAGAATTTCAGATAGTCGAAGCTCAACTGCTCGAGCAGGTCCGGGTCGGAAGGGCTTGACCGGATTTCAGGTCGGGCGGCCCCGGCCAGCCGGCGTCCGCAAATTCGACGCCGTCCCAAGCGCGATCGCCGTCATAGCGCGGAATGACGTGGAAATGGACGTGGGGGTCGACCATCATCAGCATCAGATAATTGATCCGCTCGATAGCCGACGGCCTTCGACAGCACGGCTTCGATCTGCGCGTGACTCGTTGCCTGTTCGGTGAACGCCTCCGGCGGCAAGGCGCCGATAAGCGGTCGCATCGCCTTTCGCGGCAAGAACCAGCGAGCCCAAAGTCACCTGGCCGGCCGCAGCAGGACCAGCCAGTGGCTGGAATTCGCGCACCAGCGTCGCCGGATAGCCGAACTTCTCGATCGTCGCGTTCATGCGACTCGCCTCGCTTGCCTTCCATCGCTTGCCAAGCCTTAAGTGGCGGCGACGCTTAAGGACCGCACGCGCGCCTTCCAAGGCGTTCCCGTGGCGATCGTAGCTCAGCTGGTTAGAGCATCGGTTTGTGGTACCGAGGGTCGCGGGTTCAAGTCCCGTCGGTCGCCCCATTTTTCATTGCGCGACAGGTGGATAGACCCGTACCGATGACCACGCCCTGGGGCCTTGCCGATTTCGACGCCACGAAGCGATCCAGTTCGTCACGACGAAGAGTGCGGCCTGAAGGCGATCATCGCCATCCATTCGACCCATCTCGGCCCGGCCGCGGGCGGCGCGCGCTTCTGGCATTATGCCGAGGATGCGGATGCGCTGATCGACGCGCTGCGCCTGTCGCGCGGGCATGAGCTACAAGAACGCCATGGCCGGCCTTCCGCTGGGCGGCGGCAAGTCGGTCATGCTCGCCGACAAGGACCGCACCAAGACGCCCGAAATGCTGCGCCGCGTTCGGCAAGGCGGTCGACTCACTTGTGCGGCCGCTATGTCACCGCCGAAGATGTCGGCATGAGCGTCGCCGACATGATCGAGATTGCGCGCGCAGACCAAGTTTGTCGCCGGCCTCCCGGTCGAGCGGCGGCGAGGTCGGCGGCGATCCCGGCCCGCATACGTCGCTCGGCGTGTTCCTCGGCATCAAGGCGGCGGTCCAGCACGCGCTCGGCAAGGACAGCCTCGACGGGCCTGCACATCGCGCATGCAGGGCGCGGGCAGCGTCGCTACCGGGGTCGCGCATGCACGCCGCAGCCGAAGGCGCCAGGCTGTCGATCGCCGACGTCGACGCAGGCGCGGGCGCGAGAACTGCGCCGAACGCGGTCGGCGGCGCGGTCGTCTCGCCGGATGAGATCCTGGCGCTCGAGGCCGACGTCGTCAGCCCCAACGCGCTCGGCGCGATCCTCGACGAACAGTCGATCGCCGCGTTGAAGGTGCCGATCGTCGCCGGCGGCGCCAACAACCAACTCGCGACGCCCGAGGACGGCGAGCGGCTGCAGGAGCGCGGCATTCTCTACGCGCCCGATTACGTCATCAATGCCGGCGGGATCATCAACGTCTGCACCGAATATCTCGGCGATGGCGACGCCAGCCTGGTGCGCGAGCGGATCGAGGGCATTCCGGGCCGGCTCGAGCAGATCTGGGCGGAAAGCGATCCGCAGCGGGCGCGATCCGGCGGCGGTCGCCGACGCCATGGCTCAGCGGCTCATCGGCAGGGGCTGATTGACGGACAGGGCGGCGTCGGCTACGGGCCGGGACAACCACCATGCACGCGTTCGCCAATCCGGCCCGGTTCCTGCGATTCGCCCGGCCGGCGACCAGCTGGTTGCTGGGTATCGGCACTGCTCTTGCCTGGCCGGGATGGTCGCCGGGCTGGCCCTCACGCCGCCCGATTATCTTCAGGGCGAGACGGTTCGAATTCTCTACATTCACGTTCCGGCGGCCTGGCTGGGAATGGCCGGCTGGATCGGCATTGCCGCCGCTTCGATCAGCCAGATCGTCTGGCGCCATCCGCTGGCGGCGATCGCCGGCACGCGCCGTCGCTCCGGCCGGCGCGACTTTCGCTGCGATCTGCCTGGTCGACCGGCTCGATCTGGGGCCGGCCGACCTGGGGCACCTGGTGGGAATGGGACGGGCGGCTGACCTCGATGCTGATCCTGTTCTTCCTCTATCTCGGCTACATCGCGCTGGCCTCGGCCGAGCGGGAGCGCGGCGGCGAAGGGCGAATCGCCGCGATTTTCGGTCTGGTCGGCGCGATCAACCTGCCGATCATCCATTATTCGGTGCTGTGGTGGCGCACGCTTCACCAGGGCCAGAGCATCAGCCTGACTCAAGGATCGACGCATCGCACCGCGAGCTGCTGTGGCCGCTGCCGCTGACGATGGTCGGGTTCACCTGCCTGTTCGCCGCGGCGGTCGCTGATGCGGATGCGCGCCGAGCTGGCCGAGGCGAAGGTCGAGGCGCGGATGCGGCGGATGGCACGGCATGAACCCGTGGCCCTTCGTCATCGCCGCTTATGCGGTCGACGATCTGGGCGACCGCTGGCGCTGCTGTGCTGGGCGTGCGCTGCGATGCGCCGGGCCGAAGCCGCCGCCGACGCGCTGAAGCGCCAATGAAACCCAAGAACCAGCGGCTGGTCGCTGGTCGTCGCCGCGATCGTCGCGCTGATCGGCGCAGTGCTGCTGGCGATGCTGGGGCCTCAAGGAGCAGAGCCGCCTATTTCCTCACGCCCGCCGACATCGCCGCCGGCAAGGCCGGCGACGGCCGGGCGATGCGGCTCGGCGGCATGGTCGAAACGGGATCGGTCGAGCCGCGATGCCCGACGGCGTCACCATCCGCTTCACCGTCACCGACGGCAAGGCCAGCGACGCCCGGTCGTCTTATCGCGGCATCGTCGCCCGACCTGTTCCGGGAAGGCAGCGGCGTCGTCGCCGAAGGGCGGATGCAGTGGCGCGGACTGTTCGTCGCCGACACCATCCTCGCCAAGCATGACGAGCGCTACATGCCGCCACAACTCGGCGAACCTGACAGCCGAGCACCAGGCCGGCGAGACGCTAGGGCAATGATCGCCGAGGCGGGCCTTGCCGCGCTGTGGCTGGCCGCGGCGCTGGCGGCGTTGCAACTGGCACTGGCCTTTGGTACTTGGCGGCGAGCCGGGACGAGCGGTCACCGCGATCCGGGCGGTGGCGGTCGGTGCAGGGTGCTGCTCACGCTGTTCGCCTTCGGCGCGCTGATCGCTCTCTTCCGCGCAGCGACATGAGCGTGCTTCTGGTCGCGGAGAACAGCCACAGCCCAAGCCGTGGCTCTACAAATTCTCCGGCGCATGGGGCAATCACGAAGGGTCGATGCTGCTGTGGGTGATGGTTCTCGCCATCGCCGGGGCGGTGCTGGCACTGTTCGCGCGCCGGCTGGAGCAACCGACATTGGGGGCGAGCCTGGGGGCGCAAGCCGCGCTCGCGCTGGGGTTTTTCGCGTTCCTGTTGATGGCATCCAATCCGTTCGAGCGATTGAACCCGGCTCCGATCGACGGGCGCGGCCTTAACCCGCTGCTTCAGGATCCCGGTCTCGCCTTCCACCCGCCCACGCTCTACGTCGGTTATGTCGGCCTGTCGGTCGCCTTCAGCATCGCCGTCGGCGGCCTGATCCGGCGCGAGGTTGGACCGGCCATCGCCCGCGCGATGCGGCCCTGGGTGCTGGCGGCGTGGATCATGCTGACCCTTGGCATCACCGCCGGAAGCTATTGGGCCTATTATGAGCTGGGCTGGGGCGGCTGGTGGTTCTGGGACCCGGTCGAGAATGCCTCGCTGATGCCTTGGCTCGCCGCCACCGCGCTTCTTCATCAGCATCAATGTGCTGGCGGCCCGCGGCGGACTTCGCGCCTGGACCATGATGCTGGCGCTGGTTGCTTTTTCGATGTCGATGGTCGGGACCTTTCTCGTCCGATCCGGCATCCTGACATCGGTTCACGCCTTTGCCGTCGACCCGACGCGCGGCAGCTTCATTCTGGCGCTGCTCACCTTGTACATAGGTGCAGCCCTGGCGTTGTTCGCCATGCGCATCGCGACCGTCAAGGAGGGATCGCCGTTCGAGATCGTCAGCCGGGAAGGCGCGCTCGTCGCGAACAACCTGCTCTTGTCGGTCATTCTCGGGATCGTTTTCCTCGGTACACTTTATCCACTGATCGCCGAGGCGGTATCAGGCGAGAAGCTGTCGGTCGGCCCGCCCTATTTCAATTCGGTCGCAAGCCCGATCGCATTGGTGCTCGCCGCGCTGATGCTGATTGGGCCGCAGTTGCGCTGGCGTCGGGACGCGGCGCCGATCCTGCCTCGCCTGGCTCCTGGCTTGATCGTGGCGCTGGCCGCGTTGCTTGCCAGCCTAATTCTTGCGCCTGCGATCGGTCTGCTCCCGCGCTTCGGCCTCGCGGTTGGCGCGGGCTTGCTGCCGGCGAGCATCCAGCCACTGTTCGGGCGGTCGCTGCGCCGGACGCCCCTGGCCGTGTGGGGCATGGCAATCGCCCATCTGGGCGTGGCGGTAGCGATTATCGGCATGGCATCGGATAGCGCCTTCACCCGCGAGAAACTCACCGCTGCGAAGCCCGGCGACCATGTCACCGTGGGTCCCTGGCTGGTCGAATTTCGCCAGGTAACGCCTGCCGTCGGTCCCAACTGGACCGCGCTTGAGGGGGAGTTGCGCGCCTCGCGCGGTTCCGGCGTGGCCGTGCTGAAGCCGCAGAGCCGCTTCTTCGCCGACCCCCCGACAACCACGAGCGAAGCCGCGATCGAGACCAGCTGGAACGGACAGCTCTACGCCGTCCTCGGCGAGCAGGATGATCAGGGGCGCTGGCAATTGAGGCTGTGGTGGAAGCCGTTCGTGACGCTGATATGGCTGGGCGGCATGCTCATCGCCCTGGGTGGCGCCCTGGCGCTGCTCGGCCGCGCGCTCCGGGCGCGGCGCCAGCGCCGATGGGTAGAGGAGGCGTTCGAATGAACCGGGCCACGCGCTTCCTTCCACTCGCAGTGTTGCTGCTGTTCGTCGCGGTGGTGACGTGGCGGCTGCTGATCCCGAACGACGAGAAGATTCGCTCGCGCCTGACAGGCCGGCCCGTGCCCGCCTTTGCCCTTGCGCCGGCAACGGACGGCGTTCCGGGATTGACGTCCAAGGACCTCGCCGCCGGCCAACCCCGCTTGCTCAATGTTTTCGCCAGCTGGTGCGTGCCCTGCATTGCCGAGGCGCCCTTGCTCCTCGATCTGAAGCGACAGGGGGTAGCAATCGACGCCATCGCCGTCCGGGACCGGCCCGACGACGTCGCCGCCTTCCTCGCTCGTTACGGCAATCCGTTCGAGCGCATCGGCGCCGATCCCGAAAGCCGCGTTCAGCTCGCATTGGGCTCGTCCGGCGTCCCCGAAACTTTCCTGGTCGATGGCCGAGGCGTGGTTCGCTATCAGCATCTGGGACCGATCGAGACCGGAGATGTTTCCGCCATTCTCCGCGAATGGGAGAAGGCGCGGTGAGGCGAATTCTCTTGCTCCTGGCTCTTCTCGCGATGCCCGCCTGGGCTGACAGCGATCTGCCGCCATCTCGCTGGGCGAATGAGCAGCTGCCCGATCCGCGCCAGGAAGCGGCGGCAAAGGCGCTGATGGAGGAGCTTCGCTGCGTCGTTTGCCAGGGCCAGTCGATCGCCGACAGCAATGCCGAACTGGCCGGGGACATGCGTGCCATGGTCCGGCAACGGATCGCTGCCGGCGAAGAGCCCGAAGAGGTGCGCGATTGGTTGATCGATCGCTATGGCAACTGGGTGAGTTATCGCCCGCCAGTCGAGCCGCTGACCTGGCCGCTGTGGGCTGCGCCTCTGCTGTTGCTCCTTGCGGGCGCCTGGCTGTTGCGCAAGCGGCTCGTGCGGAGGCGCGGCTGATGGCCTTCGCCTGGCTCGCCCTGATCGCCATCGCGACGCTGGCATTGCTTTGGTTGCTGAGGCTGCGCGGACCGGTGCTGACGCTCGCCGCCGCCGCAATTGCGTTCGGATGCGCAGGCTATGCCTTCCAGGGGCGGCCCGATCTCGCCGGAAGCCCGCGCGCTGCTGGCGAAGGCCGGCCAGCATTGCCGCTGACAGGCGCCCGAGTTGCGCTGATGGGCCAATTTGACCGTTCCGACAGCTGGCTGATCATGTCGGAGAATTTCGGCGCGCGGGGCAACACCCAAGATGCCGTCGGCATACTTCGCTCCGCGGTCCGCGAACATCCAAATGACTACAAACTGTGGGTAGGGCTCGGCAATGCGCTCACCGACCACAGCCGGACGCTCAGCCCTGCAGCTCGGTTCGCTTATGCCCGGGCGGCCCAGCTGGCGCCTGGCTACCCCGCGCCGCCTTTCTTCCTTGGCCTTGCCGAGGCGCGGTCAGGCAATCCGCAGGAGGCGGCGCGTCTTTGGCGCGAGATTCTCGCCGATGCACCAGCCGAGGCGAGCTGGCGGCCGCTCGTGGAAAATGGACTGCTCTTGATCGCTCCTGATACGGCGCAACCGCCGCCCGATAAGCCTCAAGACGGCTCGTAAGGCAGGCCCAGCGCTTCGGCGACCGGCAGGTTGCGGATCTTGCCGCCCGAAACATTGAGACCGGCCGCGAGGTGCGGGTCTTCGGCCATCGCCGCTTCCGCTCCGAGATTGGCGAGCTTGAGCGCAAAGGGGAGCGTCGCGTTATTGAGCGCGAAGGTGGAGGTGCGGGCCACCGCGCCCGGCATATTGGCAACGCAATAATGGATGACCCCGTCGATTTCGTAGACCGGATCGTCGTGCGTCGTCGCCTTGGAGGTTTCGAAGCAGCCGCCCTGGTCGATCGCGATGTCGACCAGCACCGAACCGCGCTTCATCGTCTTCAGCATGGCGCGGGTAACGAGCTTCGGCGCGGCCGCGCCGGGCACCAGCACGGCGCCGATCACCAGTTCGGCTTCCTGAACGGCCTGGGCGATCGCTGCCTTGGAGGCGAAGGCGGTCTTGATCTGGCTGCCGAAATGCATGTCGAGTTCGGCCAGGCGGTCGTTGTTGATGTCATAGATGGTGACATCGGCGCGCTGCCCGGTCGCCATTTGGGCCGCGTTGATCCCGGCGACCCCACCGCCAAGGATCGCGACCTTGGCCGGGGCCACGCCGGGAACGCCACCCAGCAGCACGCCGCGCCCGCCTTGCTCCTTTTCGAGATAATGCGCGCCGACCTGGATCGACATGCGCCCGGCAACCTCGCTCATCGGCTTCAGGAGCGGAAGGGCCCCCGAATTGGAGGTCACTGTTTCATAGGCGATGCAGGTGGCGCCGGACTTCATCAGACCTTTGGCCTGGTCGGGATCGGGCGCAAGATGAAGATAGGTGAACAGCAGGTGCCGCGGCTCGAGCATGGCGATCTCAACCGCCTGGGGCTCCTTCACCTTCACGATCATGTCGCTGTTGGCGAAGACGTCGGCGGCGGTCGGAAGGATGGTCGCCCCGACTTTCACGTAAGCCGCGTCGGAGAAATCGATGCCCGTCCCCGCTTTGGTCTCAACCAATACTTCATGGCCGTGCGCCACCAACTCGGCGACCGAGGCCGGAGTCAGACCGACGCGATACTCGTGATTTTCTGATTTCCTTCGGCACCCCGACGCGCATGATAGGTTCGCTCCAAACTGGGAAAGTGGCGGCCCTATAGACCGGCATCGGCGCGATTGCAGCGCCTTTTTGCGGGTGCTAGGGCGACCCCCCGCGCCGGAGAGCGCCGTAAGGGCCGTAAACGAATGAATATTTCCGCCGCGGGAACTGCTGAACTCGCCACCGAGGAGCAGACGCCGACCCAAGGGCATGGCCAGGGGTCCTTGCCGAAGCTTATGGTCGGTGCGGTCGGAATCGTTTTCGGCGACATCGGCACCTCGCCGATCTATGCCTTTCGCGAGACATTTGCTGGGCACCACACGCTTCGACCCGACGCGCTGCACATCTACGGTGTTCTCAGCCTGATCTTCTGGTCGATGCTGATCATCGTCGCACTGAAATATGTCACGATCATCATGCGCGCCGACAATAAGGGGGAGGGGGGGAGCCTGGCGCTCCTCGCCCTGATCAACCGCACCGCGGCGGAGGGCGAAAAGAAGAAGTGGGCGATGGGCATCGTCATGCTGGGCGTCTTCGCGACCGCGCTTTTCTACGGCGACAGCATGATTACCCCGGCCATCTCTGTGTTGTCGGCGGTCGAGGGACTGACCACTGTCCAGGCCGGCTTCGCGCCTTTCGTCATTCCGACCGCGATCGGCATTCTGGTCGGCCTGTTCGCCATTCAGTCGAGGGGGACGGCCAAGGTCGGCCTGATGTTCGGCCCGATCATGCTGATCTATTTCGTCACGCTGGCGGTCCTTGGCGGAATACATATCGTCAAGCATCCCGCCGTCCTGCTGGAAATGCTCAACCCGTTCAACGCGGTCAAATTCTATCTATCCGAACCGTTCCGCGCCTTCTTTGCCATGGGCAGTGTGGTGCTGGCGGTGACGGGCGCCGAAGCGCTCTATGCCGACATGGGCCATTTCGGCCGCCGTCCCATCAAATATAGCTGGTTGCTCTTCGTGATGCCGGCCTTGCTCATCAACTATATGGGGCAGGGCGCGATGCTCCTCTCGCAATCCCCTGCGGAGGCAATCGAAACCGTCAAGAACCCCTTCTTCTTCCTCGCTCCGGAATCGCTCCGCTTGCCGTTGGTCATCCTCGCCACGCTCGCGACCATTATCGCCAGCCAAGCGGTTATTTCCGGCGCCTTCTCGGTGACGCAGCAAGCAATTCAGCTGGGTTTCATCCCGCGGCTTCGCATCACCCACACCAGCGAACACGCCGCCGGCCAAATCTATATTCCGGTCGTCAACTGGGCCCTGATGGTGATGGTCATCCTGCTGGTAGCCACCTTCGGCTCCTCGTCAAACCTCGCCGCCGCCTATGGCATCGCGGTCACCGGCGCGATGCTGATTGACGGCGTATTAATCTCTGTCGTGCTGTTCAGCCTGTGGAAGTGGCCGGCATGGAAAGCGGTGCCATTGCTGGCCATCTTCTTCGCCATCGACATTCTCTATTTCGGCGCGAACCTGATGAAGGTTCCAGCTGGCGGCTGGTTCCCGCTTCTGATCGGCGCGATCGCCTTCACCCTGCTAACCACCTGGGCAAAGGGCCGCAAGCTGATGATCGATCGCATGGCCGAGGCGAGCCTTCCGATCGAAGTGTTCATCAAGTCGGCCGCCACCAGCGCGACGCGAGTCCCCGGTACCGCGGTGTTCATGACCACGTCGATGACCGGCGTGCCCCATGCCCTCTTGCACAACCTCAAGCACAACAAGGTCCTCCACGAGCGGGTCATGCTGCTGACCGTGAGGATCGAGGACGTCCCGTTCGTCATCGGCGATCGCCGGGTCGAGACCAAGGATCATGGCGCTGGCTTCTTCCGGATCATCCTGCGCTATGGGTTCATGGAGGAAATCGACGTTCCGGCCGCGCTGTCAAAGGTCAATCAATGCGGGCCGCAGTTCAAGATGATGGACACCAGCTTCTTCCTCGCCCGCCAGACACTGATCGCTTCGGCCCGGCCGGGCATGGCAATCTGGCGTGAAAAACTGTTCGCCTGGATGCTTCGCAACGCCGAAAGTGCGATGGAGTTTTTCAAGCTGCCAACCAACCGGGTGGTTGAATTGGGAAGTCAGGTCGAAATCTGACCGCGTTAATTGTCACCACCGATTTCGATCGCGACGATTTCGCCTGGCTGGAGGGATTGCGCCGAGCCCACTACCCGCCGGATCGCAATCAGGTTCCTGCCCACCTGACGATGTTCCACGCGCTGCCACCTTCCGCATTCGATGAGGCAAAGCGGCAGCTCGCCATGGCGGCTCGCGGGCTACCGCCGAAGGCGACGATCGCGGGTTTGATGGATCTTGGAGGAGGAGTCGCCTTTCGGATTGTTTCCGACGATCTCGATGCGATCCGAGCCGAATTGGCCGATCATTTTCACGGAATGCTCAGCGTCCAGGACGCGGTTGGCTGGCGCCCGCACATTACGATCCAGAACAAGGCGAAGCCGTCGGAAGCACGAGCCTTGCTGGCCCGGCTGGACCGGCAATTTCATCCACGGCCATTGGGGATCGCGGCGTTAGCGCTCCATCGCTATCTCGGCGGGACTTGGGAAACGATCGCCCGCTATCCGTTCCGCGGAGTCAGCTAAGGTCGCCGATCCCGTCGCAGTTGATATCGAACGCCGCCATGCCTGATTCCAGCACCGAGGCGAGCATCGGCATGTCCATCAATTCCTCGACGATGTTGTTTTCTTCGGTCGCTGCCTCGACCGCCTCGGCCCAGTCGGTCGCATCATAGGTGCCTTGTCCGACCCAGGCGAACGCCAGCACTTCCTGCAACTGGTCGTCGGCCAGGTCCTCGAGCGCGTTCGTCAGCTCTTCCTCGACGCTGGTGTTGATGGAATCATCCAGCACGGAGAGCGTTTCTTCGCCCTCGTCGTCGACATTCTCCGGCGCTTCGCCGCCGTCATAGTCGGTTGGAACTTGAGCCTCATACTCCCGAGCACGAAGGATGATGCGGCAAAGCGTCTCGAGCGGCGTCAGCGGTTCCATAGGGTGATACTCTCCAATCTTATCGCCTTGAACGAGGATGGGGAGTGGCGGTTCCACCCCTTGTTGACGGTCATTTGCATGGCCCCTATAGGCTCGCCCGCGCGGCCCATGGGCGCGGCCTTTCGGGGCGGAGTAGCTCAGCTGGTTAGAGCAGCGGAATCATAATCCGCGTGTCGGGGGTTCAAGTCCCTCCTCCGCTACCAAAAACTTCGGAAAGCAGCCAAAACCAAGGCTTGGTAATGATTTGGCGAAAGCCTTTTTTCAAGACCGTTAGAAATCTGCCTTTTATTACCGGGGGCAGGTAGCGGTCGTTCCAAGTTGATATGCGGGCAGCACAATCTCAACCGTTAGCTGTTTCGCTACCATCTGACTGGACGAGTTGAACCAAAGTTCTCAGCGCTTCGCGGAGGCAGAGGATTCGGACCGCCCCCCGGCCCACATCGCCGAAATGATGCTCTTTGACGTCAATCGAGCGGCCGCGTCGGCCGACGGCGATAAAGACCAATCCCGGCTCCGATCCCGGCTCGCCCGGCCCGGCATATCCGGTTATCGCAATTGCAAATTCCGCCTTGGATCGTTGCAGCGCGCCCTCGGCCATCGCCAGTGCAGTGGGGGCGCTAACGGCGCCATCGCGGCTAAGCGCCTCCCTCGACACCCCAAGCAATTCGGATTTGGCCGCGTCGGTGTAGGTTACAAAACCCCGGTCGAAGCAATGTCCACAACCCTCGACGTCGGTCAGCAGCGAAGCCAGCAGGCCGCCCGTGCAGCTTTCCGCCGTCGCGATCTTCAGGCCGCTCGCCGTGGTCGACTTCAACACGTCAAGCGCCAGTCGCTCGATGTCAGAGGGCAGGGCCGGGGAAAGCGTTTCGGTGGTTCGTGTCATGCGCTGGAAACGCATTGATCGACGATCAGATCAAAATGTCTTAGCCGCTCTGTGGCTGCTCGTTCTGGGCGGTCAGGCAACGCGGCGAGAGCGGGCCGACTTCAAAACCAGTTGGGCAAAATCATCTGGACTGAGCGGTTTGCTGATCTCGTAGCCCTGAGCGTAATTGCAGCCGAGGTCCCGAAGAATGCCCAAGGTTTGCTGATCTTCAATACCCTCCGCCACGACTTCCAATCCCAGTTCATGAGCGAGATTGATCGTGGATCGAACCATGATCATGTCGCTCTCCTGATCAGACAGGTTCATCACGAAACTCTTGTCGATCTTCAACTCGTGGACCGGCAGGTGCTTGAGATAGGAAAGCGTTGATTGTCCCGTTCCATAGTCGTCGACCGACAGGCGAATTCCTTGCTTCCGCAAGGTAGACAGCGTCTCGGCGACGTCGGCAGCGGACCGGATCAGGGCGCTTTCGGTCACCTCCAGGGTGAGCTGTGATGGCGGGACGTCGAACTCGTCCAGGACCGCGCAAACCCGACTGGCGAAATCGGGGGCGTTGAGATCGAGTGCCGAGACATTGACGGCGGCCCGTATGAACAAGCCTTGCTCGGACCATTTGGTTAGATCTACCATCGCCGTGCGAAGGGCGAAGGTGGTAACCTCGCAAATGACGCCGGTCGCCTCTGCCAAGGGAATGAATTCGTCGGGCGAAAGAAATTTGCCGGTCGAATCACGCCAGCGGATCAATGCCTCCGCATCGGCAATGCGACCCGTGCTTAGCGATAATTTGGGCTGATAGGCGAGGCTCAGACGGCCATTCTCCATTGCGTCCCGCAATTCGCTCATCATCGACAATTGGCGCCGAAGCTGCGGATCAGTTCCGCGATACCATTCATGAGACTTGCCGAGAGAACGGGCGGTCGTAATAGCCGAAAGGGCGTGTTCGATGAGGAGGACCGGGGCGATACCGGCCGTCATCCGCGCAAGCCCCAGCGTGAAGGTAGCATCAACCGAGCCGTCACTGGTTACGACGGGCTCACGAAAGGCCGACTGGAGACGCTTCAGGACATGCGTCAATGTCGCTTCGTCGCCATCCGTCAGGACCCAGGCCAGCGTATCGGGTGCCACCCGATACACGGGTCCGCCCACATGCCGCCCTATGATCGCGGCCGCGTTGCGGATCAATTCATTCGTTGCAGCAAGGCCAAGTCCGTCGCGAATTGCTTCGAAGCGCTCAATCGCGGCGGCAACGAGTAGCGGCGAGGTAGCCACATTTGCGCTGAGGTACCGATCGAGCACCAGACGGTTGGGCAAGCCGCTGTCAGCATCGAAGTTCTCGCGCTGCCGCAGCCGCCTGCGAGCTTCAAACCCGGTCTGAACCGCTGCAGCGGATATCGCCGTGAACAGCCAGGCGGCGGTATCGATCGCAACCGGCCAAATCCACAGCACCGCCAGTGGACCGACAAGGATCAAAACAGTCACAAGGCCGAAAAGTAGCGCGCGCCTCCATGGACGTTCGACGGGCCGCGGTGCCAGCAGCAATGCGATCAGCAGGATGCCGACGAGCGTTACAGCAAGCCCCGTACGCTTGATGGCCCGGTCTTGGAGGAGTGACTCGGTTGCCAGTGCCTGAACAACGACGCCAGGCAATATTCCGTAGCGCGGAACCGGGTAGCGGTCGCCCATTTCAACCGCGGTCGCGCCAATCAGGACCCTCTTACCCCGAAATATTTGATTGGGGATGCGTCCCTTGATGACGTCCACGAAGGACAGGCGGGGAATGAGATTTGCGTCTATCGCCCAATCGGGTTGGAAGATGCGGTCCCCTAGGCCGTTCTTTTCGGCGAGCAAGGTGGCGATGGCCGGCTGGATTGACCCCTCGGCGAAGGTCGCGGCCGGATAATCGCGGACCACTCCGTCCTCGTCAGGAAAAATGTTGACCCCGCCGACCCATGCGTCACTGAACCTTGGGTCTGGGCGGCTGGTGAGGACTCTCCGATCGTCCTGGCGGCCCGACGACCTCTGCTCGAATATGGGAAGGATTACGTGCCCCGCCTCGCGAATGGCGCCCGCAAAGGCTTCGTCGTCTTCAATCGTCGATCGGGCGCTGAAATCAACGTCGAAGGCGATGATCGATGCTCCGGCTTCGTGAAGCCGATGAACCAACTGGGCGTGATACCGGCGCGGCCACGGCCAATTACGCAGTTCGGCGAGGCTGCGGGCGTCGATCTCGACGATCAATGTTTCGCCCGTTGGCGGACGAGTTTGCCAATCCGCTCGTTTCGAAGTCAGCGCATCCTCGACCGGTCCAAACAATCCCCAGCCGAAGAGCAGGCATGAAAAAAGGGCAACCAGCAATGCCGGAATGAAAACAGATGACCTGCGGCCCCACTGATGGTGCAAGAACATGGTGGGGCCAGGATAGCACTAGCCGGTAGCCAAAGGATTACCGCCCGCAGAGCAGCACGCAAATGGGTCCCGGAATCACCGCATCCACAAGGTCGACCACGGGGTCAGTGACGACCGGCACCACGGTCTCGACTATATCGACCACGGGGTCGGTGACGACCGGAACCACCGTCTCGACAATATCGACCACCGGATCGGTGACGACCGGAACCACCGTCTCGACAATGTCGAGCACGGGGTCGGTGACCGCTGGCACCACAGTTTCGACTATATCGACCACGGGGTTGATGACGACCGGAACCACCGTTTCGACAATGTTGACCACCGGGTCTGTTACCGCTGGGACTACCTGGACGACGTTGTCCACGGGCTGGGTAACGGCGGTTACGGTATCCTGAACGACATCAGTCACCGCTAAATCCGTTTCCTGGAGGACAGTATCGGTTAAGCCGGACGACGGCTCCGGGCTGTCAGCCGTTGGCGTCGTACCGGCCGCGGTCGAAACGATATTTGCGGCTGGTTGGACGGCGGCTCCGGCAACGACTGGCGTCGTTGCGGCTTCGCGTAATAGTCCGTTGGTGAGGTTGGTGATCGTTGTCAGCGAAACGTCACCGCTGCCTTCAATCTTGACCGCCGGGCCGGCCCCTCCGCTAGCTCCCGAAATCGCAGGCGAGTTGGATTTCACCTCGATGATTTCGTTGGGCCGCTCACGACCGATGTAAACCGTCATGCCGCCCTCGACGAGACGGCGGGCAAGCCCGTTTTCGGAGCTCACCTCGACGACGCCTTCGGTAACCTGAACCGCAGCCCGCTCGTCATCGACCGCTACGGTGAAGGTTGTGCCCTTCACAACCGCGGCCAGCATCGGCGTTTCAACCGCAAAATGCGGAGTGCCGGTCCGCTTTACCTTGTAAAGCATGGTGCCCAGCTGCTGAAATCAGCCTCGTGAACCCGGGTTGTTGCTGGTCTTTCGGCAGCACAAGCTTGCTACCGGGAGAAACGACCACATAGTCGTCCCCGTTGGTGAGCATCGCCCGCCCGTTATCGCCGGTTGCGACGACGTCCCCAGGTGAAAGGGAAGCATGGAGCCGTGCCGATGCAGGCTGCATTCCATTGCGCAGAACGCGAACTTCTCCCGATTTTTGGGTGACGATCCAGGCAGCCACGTCTTTCGCCATCGCGGGAGACGAGAACATGACCAATAGGGCCGCAAAGATTTGCAAGAGGCGCATAGCTGGGACTCCTTCCAACATTCTGCCTGTTAGTCCCGCCACGGCTAAGCAATATTAAGCGAAGGTAGTTTCCTAATTTTTAACCCTTGATTTTTATAATCGGGCCAAACGGTGGCTGGGCCACGCTGCAAGGGTCGGTCGTTTGAAAGTCCGGATTCTAAAGGCATTCGCTGCGCTGGCGGGACTATTGATAGCAGCTCCGGCCAGTGCCCAATCCGATCCGGGATCAATCGAGCGTACGGTGCCCGAATTCAAAGTCGATCCAATCCAGGATCAGCGTCCCACAATCGAAACACCGTCAGCGGAGCAACCATCCAGCGCCCGCCTCGCGCATTCATTCATCCTTAGCGCCGTGGTCATCGATGGCGCGACCGTCTTTGGTTCAGATGAGCTTGCCCAGGCCTTCGAACCCTTCCTTGCGAGCCGCGTCGGCCAGCCCGAACTAGACCGAATCGCCGCGGACATTACCAATCGATACAGGAAGGCCGGCTACCTGCTGTCATACGCGATGGTTCCCGAGCAGTCAGTCCAATCCGGCATCGTTCGCATCCACGTCGTCGAAGGCTTCGTCGGCAAGGTCCGACTTGCTGGCGACCGACGTGCTGCGGTGGCCGTGCGACGACTGTTCGAGGGACTTGCCGTAGAGCGCCCCCTGCGAGGCGAAACGCTTGAGCGCACGATCGGCTTAGGCAGAGGCATCCCTGGCGTCGTCATCCGGGACGTGCGGATCAGTCGCTCACCGACCGACCCGGCAAGCCATTTGCTTACCGTCGCCGTTGGGGGCGACCGGGTTGGGGCCATTGCCTATTTGGACAACCGCGGCTCCATCGAGGGTGCGCGCATCCGAGGCTACTCGTCCTTCAGCCTGTCGTCGTTGGCTGTTCCGGGAGATCAGGTTCAACTCGATCTCTTTACTATCCCCTATGCCAAGTTCCGCTATGGCTACGCTCAAATCAGGGGCTCCATTCCCTTGGGTTCGAGCGGCCTTCGACTGGCCGCTTCCGGGTCCTACGGCGACCAGGATCAACGATTGTCCGGATCGAACCGGGACGGCTTTTCCCGCCAACTGGTCGCCGAACTTGACTATCCGTTCGCCAAGAGCCGCGCATTTTCATTGACTGGCCGCTTCCTGATCGGAGATTGGAAAAGCGAGCAGGAGCAATCGGGCGAGATTATCCAGCGAGATCGGATCCAAACAGCCCGAAATCTGGCTTGAGGCCAGCCGGGTTGCTGACATCCGCATCGATGGGAAACTGGGTATTTCAAAAGGCCTCGGTTTCGGCGCGGGAACGGATCGCGGAGACCCGTTGGCATCGCGCCCGCTGGGAAGTTCGAAATTCACCAAGTTCAATGGCGCCATGCAAGTGTACGCACCATTGTCGAAGCACGCTCGCATTCGCCTCGAAACAGCCGCCCAATATTCGACCAGGCCTCTCCTCGTCCCGGAAGAATTTGCCCTGGGTGGCAACCGCATTGGTCGAGCGTTTGATTTCAATGAATTGTCCGGCGACCATGGGTTCGGCACAATGTTCGAGCTCAGCTATCGCCTGGACGATGTCAAACCGCTGCCAACGAACCTGGAGGTTTTTGCATTTGTCGACGGCGGTGGCGCATTTAGAGGGCATGCTTCCGCCGGGCTTCCGAAAGAGCAGTGGCTCTCCAGCGCTGGCGCCGGCGTTCGCGGGTCGATCCTCGGATTTCGTTGGTCCGGAGAGCTGGGCATCCCCCTCGCCCGAAGCGGCGGCGCGGGGAGCATTCGGGCCTTCTTCTCTACCACAAAGGTCTTCTGAAAATCACCGGTCATGGCTGCCGGTCGCGTGAGTGGCATCCAGGAGTTCTAAGAGTTGCCGCCACCAACGCCCCAACGCAAAACGCCCGGGCGTTGCAGCCCGGGCGTCCTTGCATGACGATTGCTCGTCAGCCCCCTTTTGGAGTTTTGAAGCGCCTCTCGCCCCCTGACGGGCGGCGGCATCCTCCCCGGACTTCCGGCCCAAGGCCTTGATCCGAGAGGGATGGCTAACCCTGCACGCGGTGGCTTGTCACCTATGTTTCGCGCATTCGGGACACATTCTTGATCAAGCTGTGGCCGGTCCGCCACATCTACTCGGGCGATTGCCTTGCAGGGGGGCGGCCTCTAGGACAGCCCCGAATTCGACCATCGATTGTTAGAAAGCATATTCCTTGCGTCTCTCTCGCTGCTTCCTCCCCGTAATGAAGGAAAGCCCGTCCGACGCGCAGATTGTCAGCCACAAGCTGATGCTCCGCGCCGGCTTGGTGCGCCAGACTGCGGCCGGCATTTATGCTTGGTTGCCGATCGGCCTGCGGGTGCTCCGGAAAATCGAGCAGATCGTCCGGGAGGAGCAGGACCGGGCAGGCGCAATCGAAATGCTGATGCCGACGCTACAGTCGGCCGATCTGTGGCGCCAGTCGGGCCGCTATGATGCCTACGGCCCCGAAATGCTCCGCATCACCGACCGGCACGATCGGGACATGCTCTATGGCCCGACCAATGAGGAGATGATCACCGACATCTTCAGGGGTGACGTCAAAAGCTACCGCGACCTGCCGCGCACTCTCTACCACATTCAGTGGAAGTTCCGGGACGAGGTACGGCCCCGCTTCGGCGTGATGCGCGGGCGGGAATTTTTGATGAAAGACGCCTATAGCTTCGATCTGGACGAGGCTGGGGCGCGCAATAGCTATTACACGCAGCTGCTTGCCTATCTTCGCACCTTCCAGCGGATGGGCATTCGCGCGGTGCCGATGAAGGCGGCGAGCGGGCCGATCGGCGGCGATCTTAGCCACGAGTTCATCGTCCTCGCGCCGACCGGCGAGAGTGAGGTGTTCTATGACGCCGCGTTCGAGGATTTCGACTGGGCCCAGACCGACCTTCGATATGACGATGCTGTTGGCCTCGAATCGCTATTCGCCAAAGTGAGTTCGACCTATTCGGCCACCGACGAAACCCATGACGAGGCCCGTTGGGCCGAGGTCGCGGCCGACCGCCGCCGCGAGGGCAGGGGGATCGAGGTCGGGCATATTTTCTATTTTGGTGACAAATATTCGGCGTCGATGGGCCTCAAGGTGTCTGGTCCGGATGGCAGCATGGTGACCCCCCAGATGGGCAGCTATGGCATCGGCGTGTCGCGGCTGGTCGGAGCGATCATCGAGGCGAGCCATGACGAGGCCGGGATCCTTTGGCCCGAAGCGGTTGCGCCGTGGAAGGTCGGGCTGGTGACGATGCGCGGCGATGACGAGGCCTCGATCAAGGCGGCCGATGCCATCTACGCGAAGCTCACCGCCGCCGGGATCGACGTGCTGTATGACGACCGCGACGAACGGGGCGGGGTCAAGCTCGGCTCGATGGACCTGATCGGATTGCCATGGCAGCTGATCATCGGCCCGCGCGGATTGGCGCAAGGCGTCGTCGAATTGAAGAGCCGCCGCACCGGCGAAAAACAGGAACTTCCTATCGATTTTGCAATCAAGCGGCTAACCGAATGATTCTCAACAGCTACGAGCGGATGATCGCCAAGCGCTACCTGCTTCCAGGGAAGGGCGAGGGGTTCATCTTCGTCGTCGCCGGCTTCTCGGTCGGCGCGGTCGCGCTGGGCGTCGCCGCCCTGATTATCGTAATGAGCGTGATGAACGGCTTCAGGGCCGAACTGTTCGACAAGATCGTCGGGCTTAACGGCCATGCCATCGTCCAGGGTTACGACGGCCGCCTGTCCGACTGGCAATCGATCGCCGATGCTGCACGCAAGACCCCCGGCATCCAGTCGGCGACCCCGTTGATCGAACAGCCGTTGATGGCATCGGCCAACGGCCGCGTCGAAGGGGTGCTGGTTCGTGGCAACCGCCTTGCGGATATTCGCAACAATCCGATTCTCAACGGCAAGGTCGTTTCGGGCGACCTGAAGTCGGTCACGCCGGGCAGTGGCCGGGTCGCGATAGGCGCTCGTCTCGCGGAGACATTAGGCGCCTATCCCGGCAGCGAAATTTCGTTGATCAGCCCCGAAGGCCGGGCAACCCCCGTAGGCACCGTTCCGCGCATCGTTTCCTATACGGTTGGAGCCATCTTCGAGGTCGGCATCTTCGAATATGACAAGTCGTTCGTCGTCATGCCGATGGAGGATGCCCAGACGCTGCTGATGCTCGGCGATCAGGTAGGCATGGTCGAGGTCCAGGTCGCTAATCCGGACAAGGTCGGCGAGACGCTCGCGCCATTGCGGCCGCTGGTGAAGGGCAAGGGGATCATCGTCGATTGGCGGCAGATGAACTCGGCGCTGTTCGAGGCATTGGAGGTCGAGCGGATCGCGATGTTCGTCGTGCTATGCATCATCATCCTGGTTGCAGCCTTCAACATCGCTTCGTCGCTGATCATGCTGGTTCGCGCAAAGACCCGCGACATCGCCATCCTGCGGACGATGGGCGCGAGCCGGGCGGCGATGACCAAGATCTTCATGACCGTGGGCCTGACGATCGGAACGGTCGGAATTGTCGCCGGCGCGATCCTTGGCGCGATCTTCCTCTTTTTCCGCCAAGGGGTGGTCAATTTCATCCAGCTGGTGACCGGGCAAAATCTTTGGGATCCGTCGGTGCGCTTCTTGAGCGAGCTTCCAGCCAAGACCGATCCGTTGGAGGTCACGGCAATCGTGGTCGTAACGTTGGTCCTGACCTTCGTCGCTACGCTGTTTCCGGCGCGCAATGCCGCGGCGACCGACCCGGTGCAGGTGCTACGCTATGAGTGAGGCCGTCCTTGAGACCCGCGATCTTCGCCGTAGTTTCGTCCAAGGCCATGCCACGATCGACGTGCTGCGCGGCGTCAACCTTGCCGTGCAGCCGGGAGAGATCGTTGCGCTTCTCGGCCCGTCCGGGTCGGGCAAATCGACGCTGCTCCAGGCGGTCGGGCTCCTCGAAGGGGGCTTTGAGGGCTCCATCCGCATTGCCGGGCAGGAGGCATCGTCACTCGATGACGATGGGCGAACGGCGCTCCGCCGGGACGCGCTTGGGTTCGTCTATCAGTTTCACCATCTGCTGCCCGATTTCGATGCACTCGAAAATGTCCTTCTGCCGCAGATCATCCATGGCACCGACCCGGTTGTCGCGCGGGACCGAACCGTAAAGTTGCTTGGCAAGCTTGGACTTTCCGATCGCCTCGATCACCGCCCGTCCAAACTCTCTGGCGGCGAGCAGCAGCGCGTCGCGGTCGCCAGGGCGCTGGCCAATCGACCCCCGCTGGTCCTGGCCGACGAGCCGACCGGAAACCTTGACGAGGCCACCGCCGACAAGGTCCTCGCCGAATTTTTGTCGCTGGTCCGGGGCGAAGGCAGCGCCGCGCTCGTCGCCACCCATAATGAGCGGCTCGCCGGCAAGATGGATCGTGTGGTACGGCTGCACGAAGGGCTGCTTGAATGACCGACCTTACCGCCATTCCGATCAAGACCGCGGACGGATCGACTACTGACCTTTCGTCCCAGGCGGGAAAGGTCATGCTGATCGTCAATGTTGCATCGAAGTGCGGCTTCACGCCTCAATATGAAGGCCTCGAAAAGCTGCAACGCGACTTTGCGGACAAGGGCTTCACGGTGCTCGGCTTTCCCTGCAACCAGTTCGGCGCTCAGGAGCCGGGTGATGCGGAGGAAATCGCCAATTTCTGCAAGCTGACCTACGATGTCGACTTTCCGATCTTCGCCAAGATCGACGTCAACGGCGAAAACGCCGCGCCAATCTACAAGCATCTCAAGGAAGAGGCTCCCGGCTTGCTCGGGTCGAAGGCGATCAAGTGGAATTTTACCAAATTCCTGGTCGATCGGGCGGGCAAGGTCGTGAAGCGTTATGCCCCGCAGACCAAGCCCGAGGAATTGCAAGGCGATATCGAAGCATTGCTCTGATCACCGGTTCAATGCATGGTTCGGGCGGATGTCAGACCGGCTACGCGGTGGAGGAGCCCATGCTGTCATCGTTGCTGTTTCTCATTCAGGTGGCGGGGTCACCGCCGCCAGCCTGCACGGCGCCGGAGCATCGCCAGTTTGATTTCTGGGTCGGGGAATGGGCGGTCACTCCGACCGGCAAGCCCAAGGTCGTCGCCAGCAGTGTCATCGAAAATCTGTACAACGGCTGCGCGATCCGGGAAAATTGGACGCCGTTGAAGGGCTCGGCGGGCGGCAGCCTCAACAGTTTCGTCGATGGACGCTGGCGCCAGACCTGGGTCGACGGATCAAATTCAAGAGTTGAGTTCGTCGGCGGGCTTGTCGACGGCAAGATGGTGCTGACGGGCAATTGGGCGGGCATTAACGGTCCGGGCAAGGACGCGCTGGTCCGCATGACCTATTCGAAAAACGTCGATGGCTCGGTCCGGCAGCACGGCGAGCAATCGACCGATTTCGGACTTAGCTGGTCGACCAGCTTCGACTTCACCTACCATCCAAGGGCAAAATCCGCGCCCTGACGCAAAATTGGGGATAAGTCGGCAAAGCGGCTGGAGATTTCCCGGTCGGTTGCTCATAGTCGGCCGGATGGCTGTCCCCTACGTTCCTCTGCGTGTTTTTTCATGCTTCACCATGCTCGAAGGGGCGATCGAGCCCAAGGCAATTGCGAAGCAGGCGGCGAAGCTGGGCTTCCCCGCAGTGGCATTGGCGGATCGCAATGGGCTTTATGCGGCCATGCCTTTTGGCGATGCATGCTTCGCCCAAGGCGTCCAGCCAATCGTCGGCGCCATGTTGGCCTTGGCGCGCCCCAACGACATTAGTCCGGCAGGCGCGCTCGATTGGCTTGTGCTGCTGGCCCAGGACGAAATCGGCTACGACAATCTCTGCCGGCTCGTGTCCGCCGCTCATTTGGACCGCCCAATCGAGGAGGAGCCCCATGTTTCGTTTGAAGCGCTCGCCGGCCAGACCGACGGCCTGATCGCGCTCAGCGCCGGCGGGGAGGGCGCCCTTGCTCGATTGTTCGCCGATGGTCAGGCCGACAAGGCAGGTATTTATGCCGCGCGGCTCAATGCGCTATTCCCGGACCGGCTCTACATTGAGCTGTCGCGCCGGGGCGACCCGGTCGAGGAAGCAGCGGAAGCGCGACTGATCGACCTGGCCTATTCACTCGACCTACCATTGGTCGCGACGAACCCGGCTCAATATGCCGAGCCCGAATTTCATGCGGCTCATGATGCAATGCTGTGCATCGCCGGCTCAACCTATGTGGAAAACAACGACCGCAAGACATCGTCGCCGGAGGCCTGGCTGAAGCCCGGATCTGCAATGGACGAGCTGTTCGCGGATCTTCCCGAGGCGATCTCCAACACCGCCGTCATTGCCCAGCGATGCGCCGTTGCCGCGCCGCAACGCCGGCCAATTTTGCCGAGGCTCAGCGAAGACGAAGATGAGACGCTCAGGAAGGCGGCACAGGCGGGCCTCGAGCGGCGGCTGGAGAGCAAGCAGGAAGACGAGAAAACCCGGTATCGCGAACGCCTGGACTTCGAGATCGACGTCATCACCCGCATGGGATTTGCCGGCTATTTCCTGATCGTCGCCGACTTCATCCAATGGGCCAAGGCCAATGACATCCCGGTCGGTCCGGGGCGCGGTTCGGGCGCGGGCAGCGCCGTCGCCTGGGCGCTGACGATCACCGACCTCGATCCGATCGAATTGAATTTGCTGTTCGAGCGCTTCCTCAACCCGGAACGCGTGTCGATGCCCGATTTCGACATCGATTTCTGCGAAACCCATCGCGACAAGGTCATCCAGTACGTCCAGGCCAAATACGGCCGGGACCGGGTCGCCCAGATCATCACCTTCGGCCGCCTCAAGGCCCGCGCCGTGCTCAAGGATACCGGCCGCGTGCTGCAGATGAGCTATGGGCAGGTCGACCGGCTGGCCAAGCTGGTGCCCAACCATCCGACCGATCCATGGACGCTGCAGAGATCACTCAACGGGGTGGCGGAACTCGAGAAGGAATATCGTGCCGACCCCGACGTTCGCCGCCTGCTTGATCTGGCGATGAAACTCGAAGGCCTCCCGCGCCACAGCTCGACCCACGCCGCGGGCGTCGTGATTGGCGATCGGCCGTTGCACGAGCTTGTCCCGCTCTATCGCGATCCCCGCTCGGACATGCCGGTCACGCAGTTCGACATGAAATATGTCGAGGGTGCCGGGCTGGTGAAGTTCGACTTCCTCGGGCTCAAGACCTTGTCGGTGCTCAAGGAAGGGCAGCAACTCCTTGCCCAGCGCGGAATCGAGGTCGATTTCACCGCGCTGACATGGGACGATCCGGCGGTTTACGCACTGCTTCAGCGGGGCGACACGGTCGGCGTTTTCCAACTTGAATCGGAGGGGATGCGGCGGACGCTCGCAGCGGTCAGGCCCGACAATTTCGGAGACATTATTGCCCTGGTGTCGCTCTATCGCCCCGGCCCGATGGACAATATCCCGCTGTTCGGCGACCGCAAGAACGGCCGCGTTCCGATCGCCTATCCGCACCCGATGCTGGAGGAGGTGCTGAAGGAAACCTACGGCATCTTCGTCTACCAGGAACAGGTGATGGAGGCGGCAAAGGTCCTCGCCGGCTACAGCCTTGGCGAAGCCGATCTTCTGCGCCGCGCCATGGGCAAGAAGATCCAGTCGGAAATGAACGAACAGCGCGCGCGTTTCATCGAGGGTGCGGCCAGGAATGACATTGGACCGGCCAAGGCCAACGAGTTATTCGATTTGATCGATAAATTCGCCGGCTATGGGTTCAACAAGAGCCATGCCGCAGCTTACGCGCTGGTCGCCTATCATACCGCCTGGCTGAAAGCCCATCATCCAGCCGAGTTTTTCGCCGCCTCGATGAGCTTCGACATTCACCAGACCGATAAGCTGGCCTTGTTCGTCGAGGATATTCGGCGGTCCGAAATCGAATGTCTAGCGCCCGACGTCAACGCATCGAAGTCGGCCTTTTCCGTGGAGGACGGGAAGGTCCGCTATGCCCTTGGCGCGCTTAAGGGGGTCGGCGGAAAGGCGATGGAAGCGCTCGTCGTCGAACGCACCACCAATGGCACCTTCGCTTCGTTGGATGAGTTTGCCGAACGGATCGACCCAAAGCTGCTCAACCGGCGGCAACTCGAAAGCCTGGCCGCTGCGGGCGCCTTCGATCAACTCAATCCGGATCGGCCCGCGGTTCATGGCGCCGCCGAGACGATTCTGGCCCATGCCTCCTCGGCGCACGACCAGCGGACCAGCGGCCAAGGCGGCCTGTTCGGAGGCTCGTCCGAGAGCGGAATTGCGCCCATCCGCCTGCCTCGCGACGCACGCTGGACGCTGGCGGAACGGATGGCGGCGGAACGGGACGCCTTCGGCTTCTATTTCTCGGCTCATCCGGTCGATGCGCAGCGCCACCTGCTGGCCGCGCATAAGGTGCGCAGCTTCGCCGAGTTGGCGGCAATTCCCGGGCCGGCCGACGGCGGGCGGACTTCGACCATGATGGCGGGCCTGATCGAGGGAGTGCGCTGGCGCACCTCGGCAAGGGGCCGCCGCTACATGATGGCGACGATTTCCGATTCCAGCGGCCAGTATGAAGCGACCGTCTTTGACGACGATCCGTCGAGCGAACTTGAAGCGGCCGCCAAGTCGGGGATGTGCGGGCTCATGTCGGTCGAGCTGGATCGTCGACCCGGCGAAGACACGCCGAGGGTCACGGTCAAGCGTTTCCAGGCCCTAGACGGCCTGGCGAGGAAGGCGCGCCTCGAACTTCGATTGACGATCCCGGACACGCTTTCGATCCCCGCGGTCGCTCGTGAACTTTCCGGGGCGAGCGGCGGGAATGGGGTTATTCGCGTATCGCTGGCGATTAGCGGCGGCCGGCAAGCGACCTTGCTGCTCGGGCGCCATTTCGCCCTGGATGCCGACCTAGCCGCGAGATTGCAGCGCATTCTCGGGGAAGACTCGGTCGAGTTGACTACCCAGGATCCGCCGAGACTGGCCTTGGTGGGATAGCTCGTCCTCGCGGCTATTGAGAGGGCGGCGGCGGCGGGGGCGGCGACTGCTGCATTTCGGGTTGTGGAGGCGATTGCGCCCCCGGCTCGGTCTGGAGTTCCGGCTCGGTTGCGACTGGTTGTTCGGGAAGGGTGGGCTCGACCACGGGGCCCGCCGCGTTCAATTCAGGCGCGTCGACGCTCGACTCGGGCGGCGGCGGCGTAGCGGTCTCATACTCCGCTCCTGGAAGCTCGCGCGGCGCCTTGCTGGGCGGCGGAGCCTTGTCCTTCGGCGCGGTGGCATCACGGTAGACGCAAGCGTCCAATCCGTCGCGCCTGACCTGACCAATCCGGGCGGAAATCGTATTGCCGTAGCGGCGGGTAAATCCCTTCGGCGCAACCGCGCCGCGCTTCTTGGGCAGCGGTAGCACCGCCGCGATCCGCGCTGCCTCTGTCGGGCTCATCGCGCTTGCGTCATGGTCGAAATAGCGCATCGATCCTGCGTTGGCGCCATAGGTGCCAATGCCAGTCTCGGCGACATTGAGGTAAACCTCCATGATCCGGCGCTTCCCCCATAGGTTTTCGATCAGGAAGGTGAAATAGGCCTCGGCCGCCTTGCGGGGATAGCCGCCACCTTGCCACAGGAAGACGTTCTTCGCGGTCTGCTGGCTGATGGTCGACCCGCCACGAATCCGCCCGCCCGAAGCATTGCGCTTCATCGCATCCTCGATGGCCTCCAGATCGAAGCCATTATGCTGGCAGAACTTTCCGTCTTCCGCCGCAATCGCCGCGCGGACCATGTCGCGGTCCATCTCGTTCAGGTTCATCCAGTCCTTGCGGATGCCCCGCCCTGTGAACAGATCGCCCAACATCGTCGCGGTGATCGGTGGCGGAACGAAGCGATACGCCAGCACCCAGAGGATCGAGAACAGGAACAGCGCTACGATCAGCTTCACGAAAAAGCGGCCGATCCCGCCCCTGGACTTCCGTCGGCGCCTGTAGGCTGGAATGCTGCTCGTCGATTTGCGGGCCATTAGCGCTTGCTAGCAATAGCCGTCAAAAAGGGAAGGGCTTGGATTAAGGTGCCAAACCCAAGCTTTACCGCCCGATTTTCATGAACGCCCGATGACCGCGCGTTGCGCCGGGGTGGAATCAGGACGAGTTGAGCCAAAAATCGGACCGGGTTCATGCCCGGCACAGGCTCAAAAGCGCACTTTCACGCGTTGAATTTGCACGATTTTGAATGAAGGATTGGAGGTCGTCATGACCCGCAAGTTGATGTTGATTGCCGGTGTCGCCGGCATGGCCCTCACAAGCCCGGCAGGCGCCGAACGCGGGGGCAAGAAGAGCGAGCACGCCCCAGCGCGGGCCGAGCGTCCCCAGAAGGAGTCGCACCAAAAGGCTCAGCGAGCCGAGCGTCCCCAGCGCCAGCAGGCTCAGCGGCCCGAACGGCCCGAGAGGCAGCGTGTAGAAAGCGCGCAGCGGGCCGAGCGGCCTCTCCGACAGCGTGTGGAGCGCGTGCACGGTGCCGAACGCCCGCGTGTTGAGCATGCGCAGCGAACCGAACGCTCGCAAAAGCAGCGTGTCGAGCGCGTGCAGCGGGCCGAGCGTTCGCACAAGCAGCGTATCGAGCACGTGGCGCGGGCCGAGCGCCCACACAAGCAGCGTGTCGAGCGCGTGCAGCGCACGGAGCGCCAGCAAGCCCAGCGGATTGACCGTCACGCCCAACGTGCCAAGCGCACAATAGAGCGAGGTGACATCAAACAGGCGGAGCGCAAGAAATTCGCCATATCGAGCGGGCAAGTAGGCCGGTCCGCATTGCGGAGCAGCGGCTTGACCGCAAGGAGCGGCGCGCACTTCGGGCGGCCGGCATTCCGCAGTTTTCAGAACGCCACGAGATGCGCCCGATGAAGGCGTTCCGCAAGCAGGAGCGGATCAGGATAGGCGAGCGCATTGCGCGCAACTCGTTTGCGCCAATTCCGACGATTTATCGAACGCGCTACGTCGATACGCCCGATTATTATTATCGCTACGATGACGACTATGGCTACGCCTATCGCATCGATCGAGGCGACAATATCGTTCGGGCGATGATCCCGCTATTTGGCGGATATTCGATCGGCGACCCATGGCCGACGACCTATCGCAGCAGCTATGTGCCCTACGGCTATCAGAACTATTATTACGACACGCCGGACTATTACTACCGGTACGACGGCAATGCGATCTATCGCATCGACGCCGGGTCGCAGCTGATTTCCGGCATTGTCGCGCTGCTGCTGGGGCAGCAGCTTGGTGTTGGCCAGATGCTCCCGGCGAACTACGGCGTCTACAACGTGCCGCTCGCCTATCGCAGCACCTATTATGACCGGGACGATGCCTGGTACCGCTATGGGGACGGCTACATCTATCAGGTCGATCCCTATTCGCGGCGGGTCGAGGCGCGCTATCCGACCTATGGCGGAAATTATCTGATCGGCGAGCCATGGCCGGCGGCCTATCCGGGCTATAACGTCCCCTACGCCTATCGCGACCTCTATTACGACACGCCGCAATATCAGTATCGCTACGCCAATGGCGGGATCTATCAGGTCGACCCGACGACCCAGTTGATCACCGCGCTGGTGCAGATGATCAGCGGCCAGCAGTTCGCGGTCGGACAGCCAATGCCGGCGGGCTATGGTACCTACAACGTGCCATTCGCCTATCGTGATCGCTACTATGACACGCCGAACGACTGGTATCGCTATGCCGACGGCTATGTGTACCAGGTCGATCCTCGCAGCGGGCTGATCGAGGAGATCCTACCCGATCTACTCGTAACGGAGACCGGGGGAGCGGCGTTAGCGCGCCGCTCCCTTGCCGCGCCGCAGCAACGCGCATAATTGCGGGCGCATGACATCGACGAACGACATCCGCCGCGGCTTTCTCGATTATTTCGAAGGGCAGGGCCATGCCCGGGTACAGTCGGCGCCGCTTGTGCCCGCATAACGACCCGACGCTGATGTTCGTCAATGCCGGCATGGTGCCGTTCAAGAATGTCTTCACAGGCCTTGAAAGCCGGCCCTATTCGACCGCCGTCAGCAGCCAGAAATGCGTCCGCGCGGGCGGCAAGCACAATGATCTCGACAATGTCGGCTATACGGCCCGTCACCATACTTTCTTCGAAATGCTCGGCAATTTCTCGTTCGGCGACTATTTCAAGGACCAGGCGATCGGGTTTGCGTGGAACCTGCTCACCAAAGAGTGGGGCCTTTCTCCCGACCGGTTGACGGCGACCGTCTATCACACCGACGACGAGGCCTGGGATCTGTGGAAAAAGATTAGCGGCCTCCCCGACGATCGCATCATCCGCATCGCGACCAAGGACAACTTTTGGTCGATGGGCGATGATGGGCCGTCCGGACCTTGTTCGGAAATCTTCTACGACCATGGCGACCATATCCCCGGCGGCCCCCCGGGCAGCGCCGAGGAAGATGGCGACCGCTTCGTCGAGATCTGGAACCTCGTGTTCATGCAATATGAGCAGGCCGGCGGAGAGATTGTGTCGGACCTGCCCAAACCTTCGATCGATACCGGGATGGGGTTGGAACGCATCGCGGCCGTCATGCAGGGCGTTCACGACAATTATGACACGGATACATTCAGGGCGCTGATTGCGGCGAGCGAGGAGTTGACCAGGACACAGGCGGAGGGCGAGCAGAAGGCCAGCCACCGCGTGATCGCCGATCATTTACGCGCCAGCGGCTTTCTAGTCGCCGACGGAGTGCTTCCGGCCAACGAGGGCAGGGGCTATGTCCTCCGCCGCATCATGCGCCGCGCCATGCGCCACGCGCATTTGCTGGGCGCCAAGGATCCGCTGATGCACAGGCTGGTGCCGGAACTGGTGGCCGAAATGGGCGCCGCTTTTCCCGAACTGGTTCGTGCCCAACCCCTGATCGAAGCGACTTTGCTTCAGGAGGAGACGCGCTTCCGTCAAACGCTCGCGAACGGCCTTAAGCTGCTTGACGAAGCCACGGGTGATTTGGGCGAGGGCAGTGAACTGCCCGGCGCAATGGCGTTCAAGCTCTACGACACTTTCGGATTTCCCTATGATCTCACCGAGGACGCCCTTCGCGCCCGCGGACTGACCGTGGACCGCGCCGGATTTGACGCCGCCATGGCCGAGCAGAAGGCCGCCGCCCGTGCTGCCTGGAAAGGCTCGGGCGATAAGGCGTCGGACGAGCTTTGGTATGACCTTGCCGAGGAGTTCGGAGCGACCGAGTTTACCGGCTACTCGGGCAGCGAGGGTGAGGGCGTTGTCCAGGCGATCGTCAAGGATGGTGCGCGGGTCGAGAATGCGCGGGAGGGGGAGACCGTCACGCTGGTCCTCAACCAGACACCCTTCTACGGCGAGAGCGGCGGACAGGTTGGCGATGCGGGAAAATTGACGTCGCTCAAGGGCTTCGAGGGAATAGTCGAGGACACGCCGAAACCGCTCGGCAAGTTGCACACGCTGCGGACCCGCGTGGCCAAGGGCGAGGTGGGCGTCGGCGAAACGCTTCACCAACTGGTCGACGCCGATCGCCGCGCCGCGACCCGCTCCAATCACAGCGCAACCCATTTGTTGCATGCCGCGCTTCGCAACCGGCTGGGCGAACATGTGACACAGAAGGGCAGTCTGGTGGCGCCGGACCGGCTTCGCTTCGACTTCTCGCACCCCAGGGCGTTAACGGCCGAGGAAATTGCGCAGGTCGAGGCCGATGTGAACGCCGAGATTCGTGCCAATGAGCCGGTCGTTACCCGGTTGATGACTCCCGACGAAGCGGTGGAGTCGGGCGCTCTGGCTCTATTCGGCGAGAAGTATGGCGACGAGGTCCGCGTTCTCTCGATGGGCCGGCTGAGCGAGAAGCATTATTCGGTCGAACTGTGCGGCGGTACGCATGTGGACGCCACGGGCGACATCGCCATCTTCAAAATAATTGGCGAAGCCGCCGTTTCCTCGGGCGTTCGCCGGATCGAGGCGCTGACTGGCGAAGCTGCCCGGCAATGGCTCAATGCGCGCGACGAGAAACTGCGCGAGACCGCTGCGGCCCTGAAAGCGGCGCCCGATGAGGTGCCTGCCCGAGTTACCACCCTGGTCGAGAATGCGCGCCGGCTTGAGCGCGAATTGGCCGAGGCGAAGAAGGCGTTGGCGATGGGCGGCGGGGCTACTTCCGAGGTTGCGGGCCCTGAACAAGTCGGCGGCTATGCTTTCCTCGGCCAGCTGGTCGAAAACCTTGATCCCAAAGACTTGCGCGGCGAAGTCGATGCGATGAAGCAGCGCCTTGGCAGCGGCATTGCCGCGCTGGTGGCGATCAACGAAGGCCGGGCGAGCGTTGCCGTCGGCGTTACCAACGACCTGATCGAAACCATATCAGCCGTCGATTTGGTGAAAGTAGCGGTTGCGGCTCTGGGGGGACAGGGCGGCGGCGGACGCTCCGACATGGCTCAGGGTGGCGGTCCGGAAGGATCAAACGCTTCGCAAGCACTCGATGCGGTCCGCCGGGCATTGGAAAAGGTTGCGGCCTAACCTGGCGAGGAATCCCTGACCCGACGCCGCCCTAGGCTCGGCTCCACCTCGAGTTCGCCTGCTTGCATGATTTCGCCGCGCAAGACACTGCGCTTTTCGTGGATGCTCGCAATGACCGGGCCCATGGCAACGCCGATGTCGACCAGCACCGCCTCGCTCAATTGCAGGGAGGCCTCCAAAGCTTCAGGGACCGCGTCGGTAACGCCGGCGCGGTAAAGCGCTGCTGCGTGCTGGGCGTCACGGGCGCGGGCGATAATGGGGAGAGCCGGGTGCTCGATCCGGAGGCGCTTGGCAATGCGGGCGGTGAGCACAGGATCGTCCATCGTCAGTACGACCGCGACCGCCTTGTCCAGACCTAGCTTTTCAATCAATTCGCGCCTTGAAACATCGCCATACAGGACGGAATAGCCGGTACTTCTGGCATCCATGAAGCCATCGATATCGCTGTCGACGGCGAGGTAGGGGCATTTGTGCTCGATCAGCATGTCGGCGACCATCCGGCCGACCCGCCCGAACCCAAAAATCACCGTTCGGCCCTCGGTCGGCTCAACCCGCTGGGCCGCCAGCGCTTCTCGATCCACCCGTCGGGCGGCCAGACGCCCAAGACTTGCGAGCAGGGGCGTGACGGTTAGGCCGATTGCCGTTGCGGCTGACCAGAATGCAACGGTGTCGGCACTCAGAATGCCCGCGACGCCGGCCGCGCCGAGCACGATCAGCGTCGTTTCGGATGGGCTGGCCATCAACAGGCCGGTCTCCGCCGCCACACCTCGTCTAGCGCCTGCCATTCGAAGCAGAGCCCCGGTCACGATGGCCTTTACCAAGATGACCGCCGCCAGTGCGCCGAGCAGCTTGGGCCAGTCCATGATCAGCGCGCCAACGTCGATCCGCATTCCCACCGAGATCAGGAAGACGCCCAGCGCGAGGCCCTTGAAAGGCTCGGTCACGACCTCGACCTCGCTTCGATAGTCCGTTTCCGCGATGACCAGGCCGGCGAGCAGCGCACCGAGTATGGGCGAGAGGCCGACCGAGGCCGTGACGGTGGCCGCCAGGATCACCACGAGCAGCGAAATGGCGAGGAACAATTCTGGCTTCTTGGATCGAGCCGCCTGGGCGAACAAGGCGGGCAAGATAAATCGACCAATGACCAGAATGGCAATAATCACCAGCGTGCCTTCGATGGCGATGACGCCCAGACTGCTTGACGCGCCTCCCGCCGCCCCGATCAGGAACAACATCGGAACCAGCGCCAAATCCTCGAACAACAGCATAGCCAGGGCGGATCGGCCGACAGCTCCTTGCGTGCCGGAAATCGGAAGCACCAGCGCTGTCGAAGACATCGCAAGCGCAAGGGCGAGCCATACGGCCCGCTGGGGGGCCCATCCGAACACCCACAAGGCCCCGCCGATCAGCCCCGCCGTGACCAACATTTCGGCCGCGCCAATCCCGAACACCATTCGCCTCATCGCGAGTAGTCGCCGGAAACTAAGCTCCAGCCCGATCGAGAAGAGAAGCAGGATGATACCCAACTCGGCGAAGGGCGCGATCCCTTCGGGGTCGGTGATTGAGATCCATTCGAGCCAGGGATAACGGACCGTAAGCGCGCCAAGCCCGAATGGACCGGCGACAATGCCCACCAGGATGAAGCCGATGACGGGATTGATGCGGAACCGGGCGAAAGTCGGAATGACGATCCCCGCGGCGCCGAGGATGGTCAGGGCGTCCGACAGAGCGGGTGTAATCGTGAACTCTCCGGCCATATGGCTTTCAAGCACGGTTGCTTGTCCGTGTCACCGGACCGTCGCGGCTACCCTGCTCGCTGATAGGGCTCGCGCCTCAGCCGCCGCCGGCGTGGTGAGGTCCCAAAGGCGCGGTTTCCTGGGGATTGCGGTCGGCATCGGCATCTTCCGGCCGCTCCCAGCGATGGCCGTATAGGTCAAAGCGACGGTCGGCCAGATTGCGGACCGTACCTTCCGCCCGCGCCCAGGTGAGATCGGCCAGATTGACGTCGGCAATGGTCAGAGTCTCGACATTCTCGGTAGCTTCGGCGGCGATCCCGTCGCGAGCGAATGGGAAGTCGCAGGGGGTCAGAATGCAGCTCTTGGCATATTGGATGTCCATGTTCTGGACATTGGGCAGGTTGCCGACATTTCCGGACATGACGACGAAGCACTGGTTCTCGACCGCCCGCGCCTGGCTGCAATAGCGTACCCTGAGATAGCCTTGGCGGCTGTCGGTGCAGAAGGGCACAAAAATGATCCGGGCCCCCTCGTCGGCCAAACGGCGGGCAAGTTCGGGGAATTCGCTGTCATAGCAGATCAGCACGCCGATCGGGCCGCGGTCGGTCTGGATGACGTCGATCTGGTCGCCACCCTTGATGTTCCACCAGTAACGTTCGTTGGGCGTCGGGTGGATTTTCTCCTGCTCATGAACTGAACCGTCACGGAGGCAGACGAAGGCGACGTTCTGAATATCGCCATCAACGGCACGGGTGGGATGTGAACCGCCGATAATGTTGATGTTGAACTTCATCGCCATTGCCTGAAGCGCATCGCGGATGCGCGCCGTATACCCCGACAGCGTTTCTATTGCTTCCAACGGTGACAGTTCGTCCTTCTCGAACGACAGAAGAGACAGGGTGAAAAGCTCTGGAAAGACAATGAAATCGGATTGGTAGTCTGCCGCGACATCGACGAAGTATCGAATATTGTCGATGAACTCGTCAAAGTCTCCAACGGCCCGCGCCTGAAGCTGGCAGGTGGCGAGGCGGACTGCGTCAACGCCTCGAGGAATGCGCGTTTCTTTTGGCTCTTCGGTTTGCGCGTAAGGATTGCGCCAAACCATGTGGACTGCATTGCCTCCTGACTTGAGGTCAGGTGGCAGATAATCCTTCAATAGGCCGATGGGCTCGAACCCGTTCGCGAGCTGAAAGCGGATGACGGGATCGTGCAGCTTTCCGGCCTCGACTTTATCCAGATAGTCCTGCGGCCCTTCGACCTTGCGTTGGTTGCGGGCGAAATTCGGCATGCGGCCGCCAAAGACGATGCCCTTTAGGTGCAGCTCCTCGGCCAGAGCTCGGCGCGCGGCATAGAGGCGCCGGCCAATTTGAGCGCCGCGCGCCGACGGGTCGACGCACATTTCGTAACCGTAGAGCCAGTCACCCTTGGCATCGTGTCGCGACCCATACCCTCCGCCGGTTATCTCCCGCCAATTGTGGCGGGCCAGGGCGACGGTCTCCGCAAGCCGCATCGAAGCGCAATAACCGACGATCTTGCCGTCGAGCAGGGCGATGAAACAGCCTTGCGGAAAATTGTTGAGCTGCCCGCGAATTTCCCCAGCCGAATAGGGCGGGAGGTCCTCGTAGGCACGCTTGACGAGCGCAACGATCCCGTCGGCGTCGTCCGGTTCGGCCCGGCGTACTTCAAGGCGCGCGCTCGTCGGCGGCTTCGCATGCGGCGACCGGGTCAGGCCGTCACCTGCTCGGCGGCCATCGCTGCCTCAAGATTCTCGCGGATTGCCTCGAAGAATTGCTCGGTCGTCATCCACGGCTGTTCCGGACCGACGAGGATGGCCAAATCCTTGGTCATCTTGCCGCTCTCGACCGTCTCGACACAGACACGTTCAAGCGTTTCTGCAAATCGCACCACGTCGGGCGTCTCGTCCAGCTTGCCGCGGAACTTGATGCCACCGGTCCAGGCGAAGATAGAGGCGATCGGGTTGGTCGACGTCGCCTTGCCCTGCTGATGCATCCGGTAATGCCGCGTGACGGTGCCGTGCGCCGCCTCGGCCTCGACCGTCTTGCCATCGGGCGTCATGAGAACACTGGTCATCAGGCCGAGCGAGCCAAAGCCCTGCGCGACCTGGTCCGACTGGACATCACCGTCGTAATTCTTGCAGGCCCAAATGAACTTGCCACTCCACTTGAGGGCGCTGGCCACCATGTCGTCGATCAGGCGATGTTGATATTCGATCCCCGCTTTTTCGAATTCTGCCTTGAAATCGTCGTCGAATATTTCCTGGAAGATATCCTTGAAGCGGCCGTCATAGGCTTTGAGGATTGTATTTTTGGTGGACAGATAGACGGGCCATTGGCGCTGCAGACCATAGTTGAGGCAGGCCCGGGCGAAATCGCGGATCGACTGGTCGAGATTATACATGCCCATCGCGACACCGGCGGAGGGGAAGTCGAACACTTCATGTTCGATCGTCTCGCCATCCTCTCCGATAAATTTGAGCGTCAGCTTGCCGGGACCCGGGACCTTGAAATCTGTCGCCTTGTACTGATCACCGAACGCGTGACGACCGATCACGATCGGATCGGTCCAGCCCGGAATTAGGCGCGGGACGTTTTGAATCACGATCGGTTCACGGAAAACGACTCCGCCCAAAATGTTGCGGATCGTGCCGTTGGGCGATTTCCACATCTTTTTCAGGCCAAACTCCTCGACCCGTTGCTCGTCCGGCGTGATTGTCGCGCATTTGACGCCAACGCCATATTTCTTGATCGCCTCGGCAGCATCGACCGTGATCCGGTCGTCCGTCTCGTCACGCTTTTCGATGCCGAGGTCGTAATATTTCAGATCGATGTCGAGATAGGGCTGGATCAGCCGCTCGCGAATCCATTGCCAGATGATGCGTGTCATCTCGTCGCCATCGAGTTCGACGACGGGGTTCTTCACCTTGATCTTGGCCATGATCGCGTCCTGTATCGCTTTGAGGAATTGGGGCGGGACTTAGGCAAGAGGCCCGTCCAAGGCAACCGCGCGGATTGCGGGGCGTTGCTCTTGCTCCTAAGGACCACGCATGCCTTCGCTCGACAAGCCCGATAGCCACCTGACCACGGTCAAATGGCGGTTCCCTTCGGTTCATCCCGAAGGACGCAAGTTCACCCTCATTGCCGCTTTTGTCACGTTGCTAACCTACAGCCTCGTAAGCCATTTCCTGGGCTGGCTGCTTGTCGGCCTGACGATTTGGGTCGCAGCCTTCTTTCGCGATCCGATCCGTACCACGCCGCAGGATCCCGACCTGGTGGTCGCGCCTGCCGACGGACTGGTGACGATGATCAGCCGGGTTCCGGCTCCGCTTGAACTGGCGGGCGATGGCGGCCTGGCCGGGGAATTTACACGTATTTCAATTTTCATGAGCGTATTCGATGTCCACATCAACCGGACCCCGATCGCGGGTACCGTCCGCCGCGTCGCCTATGTGCCCGGCAAATTCCTCAACGCCGACCTCGACAAGGCGAGCGAAGATAATGAACGGCAGCATTTTCTGGTCGAGCGCGAGGATGGCCTGAAGATCGGCTTTACTCAGATCGCAGGATTGGTCGCGCGCCGTATCCTTTCGTTCGTCAAGGAAGGGGACCGTGTCGCGGCAGGTGAAAGGATCGGACTGATACGGTTCGGCAGCCGGGTCGACGTGTTCCTTCCCGCCGGAACGGGTTCACAGGTGTTGCTGGGGCAGCGAGCGATTGCCGGCGAAACCGTGCTGGGTGTAATCGGCGTCGATCCGCAGCGCAGCGGCGCCAGCCAATGAACGACTTCCCCGAGCGCCGCGGAATTCCGTTCCGGGCCTTCGCGCCGAATGCCGTAACCGCCCTAGCGCTGTGCTTCGGGCTGACCGGGGTGCGGTTCGCGGTTGGAGAGGAATGGGAAAAAGCGCTTGCCGCGATCATCTTCGCGGGAATTCTGGACGGGATGGACGGGCGCATCGCTCGCGCTCTTCGAGCACAAAGCAAGTTCGGGGCGGAACTCGACAGCCTGTCGGACAACATCGCGTTTGGAACGGCCCCCGCGCTGATCGTGTTTCTGTGGTCGCTGCAGTTCGCGCCGAAATTCGGCTGGATTGCCGCGCTCGCGTTGGCGGTCTGCTGCGCTCTTCGCCTAGCTCGCTTCAACGCCAGGATCGATGCGGACGATCAGCCGCACAAGTCCGCGGGATTCAATACCGGCGTCCCGGCTCCGGCAGGGGCGGGACTGGCCTTCGTGCCGCTCTATTTGTGGCTAATCACTGGAAACGACATGTTCCGTAGTTGGACACTGGTGATGCCTTGGACCTTGTTCATCGCGCTCCTCATGATCAGCAGCGTGCCAACCTACAGCTGGGCGTCCATTCGAATCCGGCGCGGCTGGCGCTTATTCGCGTTGGCGGGCGTTGCTTTGCTTGGCGCGGCCTTGCTCAACGAACCGTGGATTACACTGCTGCTGGTTTCGCTGCTCTACCTGGCAATGGTGCCCGTAAGCATTGCCGGATATGGCAAGGTCAGGCGGCGGCGCGTATTGCAGGACGCACCCGCTGCGGCGCCTGCATCGGGTAACGCTGGCTGATCCTCACCGGCACCGACCGCAAGGTGGCAGGTGGCTGCGAAGTCCAAGACCGGCCTTCGAGGGCGGCCATGACCTTTCCCCCATCATTTCGGATGATGCGGACCAGCATGGCAATCGCAAATCCCAGAAGAGCGAGCGTGGTGGCGGTAGCAAGCATTGGCTGTTTTCCTCTGTTTTCCGCTGAACAGTTCGGGAACTTTATCGTTCCAGAATAGTCAGCAAATCGCGTCGAATTGAACAATGTTCTTGAAATGTTCGCATGATGTCAAGATATATGTTCGTCATATGTTCTTATTGACAGTGAACTGCTTGAATTCGCTCGCATCATCCGGTAGGGGCCGCGCCATCCCACAGGCGGACTCACCATAAGCGGTGCCGGTCGCAAGACCGGTTACTCGGGTCCGTCGAGGCATAACCGCGAAGGAGATATCCCTATGGCGACCAATGTCGTCACCATGCAGCAATTGCTCGAAGCCGGGGCCCATTTTGGCCACCAGACCCACCGCTGGAACCCGCGGATGAAGCCGTACATCTTCGGCGACCGCAACGGCGTTCACATCATCGACCTGTCGCAGAGCGTCCCGCTGTTCGCCCGCGCACTCGACTTCGTCCAGCAAACCGTCTCCCGTGGCGGCAAGGTCCTGTTCGTCGGCACCAAGCGCCAGGCGCAGGACGCGGTGGCCGAAGCGGCCCGCACGTCCGGCCAACATTTCGTCAACCACCGCTGGCTCGGCGGCATGCTGACCAACTGGAAGACAATTTCCAACTCGATCAAGCGCTTCAAGAGTCTCGAAGAGCAGTTGTCGGGCGACACAGCCGGCCTGACCAAGAAGGAAGTGCTCCAGCTGACCCGCGAGCGCGATAAGCTGGAAAACAGCCTGGGCGGCATTCGGGACATGGGCGGCCTGCCCGACGTGATGTTTGTCGTCGACACCAACAAGGAAGAGCTGGCGATCAAGGAAGCCAACGTCCTTGGCATCCCGGTGATCGCGATCCTCGATTCAAATTCGAATCCGCAGGGTATCGCTTTCCCAGTTCCGGGCAACGACGATGCCAGCCGCGCCATCCGCCTTTACTGCGAAGCGGTCGCCAACGCGGCTTCGGCCGGCAAGACCGGCGGAGCTGCCTCGCGCGGCGAGGACATCGGCGAGATGGCTGAGCCGCCGGTTGAAGCGGCGCTCGAGGCTTAAGCCTTTTCGCAATCGACTTTCGGGGCGCGTTGCGGGGGCTTGGGCTTCCCGCAACGCGCGCCATATTCCCGTCTGGAGGATTTAACATGGCTGAAATCACCGCTGCTTCGGTGAAGGAACTGCGCGAGCGCACCGGCGCCGGCATGATGGACTGCAAAAAGGCGTTGGCCGAGAATAACGGCGAATTGGAAGCAGCAGTCGATTGGCTACGCGCCAAGGGACTTGCCGCCGCCGCCAAGAAGGCGGGCCGCACGGCCGCCGAAGGTCTCGTCGGCGTGGTCGTCGATGGACCCAAGGGCGCGGTGGTCGAGGTCAACTCGGAAACCGATTTCGTCGCCAAGAACGAGCAGTTCCAGGAATTCGTTCGCAACGTCGCGAACCTCGCCTTGGCCACCGGCGACGACGTCGACGCCTTGAAGAGCGCGGCGTACCCGACGGGCGGCACCGTCGAGGAGAAACTGACGGACAACATCGCCACCATTGGCGAGAACCAATCGCTGCGCCGTGCCGCTCTGATCGAGGTCGGCGAAGGCGCGGTGGTCAGCTATGTCCACAATGCGGTCGTCCCCAACATGGGCAAGATAGGCGTGCTGGTTGCGCTGGAGAGCGCCGCCGCGGCCGATACGCTTCAGGGCCTTGGCAAGCAGATCGCGATGCACATCGCGGCCGCCAATCCGCTGGCGCTGGACGCCGACGGCCTCGATGCCGGCTTGATCGAACGCGAGCGCGCGATCGCGGTGGAGAAGGCGAATGAAAGCGGCAAGCCTGCCAACATCGTCGAAAAGATGGTCGACGGCACCATCGCCAAATTCCGCAAGGAAAATGCACTGCTGAGCCAAATTTTCGTGATCGACGGCAAGACTCCGGTCGCCGACGTCATCGCGAGTGCAGCCAAGGAGGCCGGCTCGCCGATCACGCTGAAGGCGTTCGAACGTTTCCAGCTCGGCGAGGGCATCGAGAAAGCGGAGAGCGATTTCGCTGCCGAAGTCGCGGCTGCCGCCGGCGTTCAAAAGGACGAGCCGGTCGCCTGATTTGCAAGCTTGCCGCCGTAAAGGCGGTTGGCAGAGGGGCGGGTGCGCCGTAAGAGCGCATCCGCCCTTTGCATATCCGCTGGCCGCGAAAAGGAACGATCCCTGATGACCCGACCGCGCTTCAACCGAATCCTGCTGAAGCTGTCGGGAGAAGCGCTGATGGGGACGAACCAGTTCGGCATCGATCCCGATACAGTCGCCAATCTTGCAGCCGAGGTGAAGGCGGCCAAGGATCAGGGCCTTGAGCTTTGTTTGGTCATCGGCGGCGGCAACATCTTTCGCGGCATGGCTGGAGCGGCCAAGGGTATGGATCGCGCCCAAGCCGATTACATGGGCATGCTCGCGACGGTCATGAATGCGCTGGCCATGCAGAATGCGCTGGAACAGATGGGCGTCGAAACCCGCGTCCAGTCGGCGATCAAGATGGACCAGGTTTGCGAACCGGTCATCCGCCGCAGGGCCGAACGGCACTTGGCGAAAGGTAGGGTGGTAATTTTCGCCGCCGGTGTCGGCAGCCCCTATTTCACCACCGACACTGGCGCAGCCCTTCGTGCCGCGGAGATGAAGTGCAACGCGCTGTTCAAGGGTACGAGCGTCGACGGCGTCTACGACAGTGACCCCAAGACCAACCCCAATGCCCAGCGCTATGAAGGGATCGGGTTCGACCGGGTTCTGGCCGACGACCTCAAGGTCATGGATGCTGCCGCGGTTGCTCTGTGCCGCGACAATAATATTCCGATCGTCGTGTTCAACATTCGCCAGCCCGGCAACCTCGCGGAGGTGCTGGCCGGGCGCGGAACGGCGACGATCGTCATGAGCGAGGAGTAAAAAGATGCCCGCCTACGACAAGAGTGATCTCAACCGCCGAATGCATGGGGCGCTTGAAAATTTGAAGCACGATCTCGCGGGCCTGCGGACCGGCCGGGCCTCGACCGCTTTGCTCGATCCAATCCAGGTCGAGGTTTATGGGGCCAACATGCCAATCAACCAGGTCGCCACCGTCTCGGTGCCCGAACCGCGCACCATCTCGGTTCAGGTTTGGGATCGAAGCAACATTACGTCCGTGGAAAAGGCGATCCGCAACGCCGGCCTTGGCATCAACCCGATCGTCGACGGCCAATTGATTCGCCTGCCGATACCCGACCTGACCGAGGAGCGGCGCAAGGAATTGGCCAAGCTTGCCAGCCAATATGCGGAAAAGGCACGAATTGCCGTGCGCAACGTCCGCCGTGACGGCATGGACGCGCTCAAGACGGATGAGAAGAAGCACGAGATCAGCGAGGACGAGCACAAAAGGCTCGGCGTCGAGGTCCAGAAGATGACCGATGACACGATCAAGGAGATCGACGCGGCTGCTCACTCGAAGGAACAGGAAATCCTCGGCAGGTGAAGCCTAGCCCCACCCCTACAGAGGGGGCGGCCTTTCCCGGCAACGCTGACGGAAAGGCTCCCCGCCACGTCGCCATCATCATGGACGGTAACGGGCGGTGGGCCGCGAAGCGCGGACTGCCGCGCGTGGCGGGTCACCGCGCTGGCGCAGAAGCGGTCCGCAAGGTGCTCAAGGCCGCCGTTAAGGAAGGCGTTGAAGTCCTTACCCTTTACGCCTTTTCCTCCGAGAACTGGCGTCGGTCCGAAGAGGAAGTCAGCGACCTCAAAGGTCTGCTCGGATATTATCTCGAGCGCGAACTAGGGGAACTGGAACGCGAAGGCGTCCGACTCCGCTTGATTGGCGATCACGCCGCCTTCGGAAGCGACCTAGCCGGGCGGCTTGAGCGAGCTGTCGAGCGAACAGCGAAAAACCGTCGCCTGATTCTGGTCGTCGCGCTCAACTATGGTGCACGCGACGAGATTGCCGGGGCAGCGCGCCAACTGGCAACCAAGGCCGCGGCGGGGGAGATTGATCCGGCGAGCATCGATGAAAACATGCTCGGCGCGGAACTGTCGACCGCGGAATGGCCGGACCTGGACCTTTTGATCCGAACCTCGGGCGAAAAGCGGTTGTCCAACTTTTTGCTGTGGCAGGCGGCCTATTCAGAGCTTGTCTTTACCGACACGCTCTGGCCCGATTTCGGCGAAGCCGAATTTCGATTGGCCCTAGATGAATTTGCTGCGCGCCAGCGTCGGTTCGGCGGCCGATGAGCGAACTCGCAACTCGCACCGCAGTCGGGATCATCCTGGCCGTCATTGCCCTCTCATCCGCGGCGTTGGGAGGATGGCCGTTCGCCATTCTGATCGCGCTGGTGGCAACGGTGATGTATATTGAATGGTCCGGGATTGTTCGTAATTGGGGACTGGCTTGGAAAGCCGCCGGATTTTTCTATTGTCTGCTGCCGGCGGTCGCCCTGTTGTGGATCCGCACCCGGGCCGAATATGGCGACATCGGCAAGGGGCCCGATCTCCTCATCTGGGTTTTCCTTGTCGTCTGGTCGACCGATATTGGCGCCTATTTCGCCGGGCGCGCGATCGGTGGTCCAAAGCTGGCGCCAGCAATCAGCCCGAACAAGACCATCGCCGGCCTGGCAGGAGGCGTCATCAGCGCGACGCTTGTGGCAGGGGCATGGGTCAGTTTCATGAGCCTTCCATCACTGCTTTTGTGGCTTGCGGTCCCCTTTGCGATCACGGCCCAGCTTGGCGACCTGTTTGAAAGCGGCATGAAACGCCGCGCCAATGTCAAAGACAGTGGCACTTGGCTGCCGGGACATGGCGGTCTTCTTGACCGGCTTGACGGATTGGTGCCGGTGGCGGTGCTGACTGCCGCCCTGATGGTCGCGGGCTGGCTATGACGCGCACGACGATCTCCATACTGGGAGCAACGGGGTCCGTTGGAACCTCGACGCTCGATTTGGTTGAACGCCACCCGGATCGCTTCGAGGTGATCGCGCTGACCGCGGCCTCCAATGTTGCGCCGCTGGCGGATGCAGCCGTTCGAACCGGCGCAAAGTTGGCCGTGATTGGAGATGCGGCGCTGCTGCCCGAGCTTCAAGAGCGCCTGTCGGGAAGCAATTGCCGAGCGGCGGCAGGTCGTGAAGCCCTGATGGAAGCAGCGGCAGGAGAGGCGACGCTGGTGATGGCCGCGATCGTCGGCGGAGCAGGTCTGCAACCCGTCATGGCGGCCGTTGAGGCGGGCCGGACAATCGCCCTTGCCAACAAGGAAGCTTTGGTAACGGCGGGCGCTCTCATGATCGGCGCCGCTCGAGAAACCGGTGCAAAAATTCTCCCGGTCGACAGTGAGCATAATGCTATTTTTCAGTGTCTTGAAGGGAATAGTTTAGGCGATGTCTCACGACTCATTCTGACTGCAAGCGGTGGGCCGTTCCGGGGCAAGACCCGGGATCAAATGTCGTCGATGACGCCGGCCCAGGCGGTTGATCATCCCAATTGGTCGATGGGCGCCAAAATCAGCGTGGATTCGGCCACGCTGATGAATAAGGGACTGGAACTGATCGAAGCCCATCACTTATTCGGGCTTCCGTCGGAACGGATTGATATCGTTATCCATCCCCAGTCGGTGATCCATTCGATGGTGGAATATGTCGATGGCTCGGTGCTTGCGCAGATGGGCAGTCCCGACATGCGCATTCCCATCGCCCATGTGCTTTCCTATCCCGACCGGATGGAGACTCCGGCGGCTAAGCTCGATTTTCCTGGAATCGCCTCGCTCACCTTCGAAGCCCCGGATTTCGATCGTTTCCCGGCATTGCGCCTCGCTCGCCAGGCGCTGGAAGCCGGAGGGGCGGCGCCAGTCGTGCTCAACGCCGTCAATGAGGAGGCAGTTGGCGCATTTCTTGCCGGTCGGATCAGATTTCTGGATATTTGCCAAGCGGTTGAGGAGGCGATGGCTCGGGCCAGCGCGGCCGCGCCCCAGTCCATCGCCGAGGTCATCGACATCGACCTGAAGGCAAGGGCATTGGCAGCGGAACTGATGAGCGAGATGGCCGCCTGATGTTCGACCAACCGCCGCTGTGGTTTATCATCCTCGCCTTTCTTTGTGCGATCGGCCCTCTCGTATTCATCCACGAGATGGGTCACTATCTCGTGGCCCGCTGGTTTGGTGTGGGCGCCGAGCAATTCTCGATCGGATTTGGTCGGGAGATCGCCGGCTGGACCGACCGGCGCGGGACCCGATGGAAGATCGGATGGCTGCCTTTGGGCGGCTATGTGCGGTTTGTCGGCGATATGAATCCGGCAAGCCAGGCCGATGCGGATGCGGGGCTGACGATTGAGCAACGCGCGGTCGCATTTCACAACAAGCCCTGGTGGCAGCGCTTCCTGATCGTTCTGGCCGGACCGCTCGCCAACTTCATCCTGGCCATCGGCATATTCGCGGCCTTTTTCGCGGCCTTCGGAATGCCGCGCACTCCCGCAGTCATCGACCAGGTTCAACCAGGCAGTGTCGCCGCCGCTGCCGGCCTCCTGCATGGCGATCGGATCGAGGCCATCGCCGGTCAAGGCGTGGAATCCTTCGAGGATTTGCGACGCATCGTATCGATCCGTCCCGGCGAGAGGGTAATCATTTCAATCGATCGGGCTGGGCTGCGGCGCGATGTTTCGGCGACGCTGGGTGCGCAGGAGATCAAGGATGAGTTCGGCCAGTCCTATCGCATCGGATTATTGGGTGTGTTGGGAGGGCAGCGGACGCTCGATCGCCTGCCGGCGACGAGCATTCTGCCCGAGGCTAGCCGCTATACGTTCGCGCTAACGCGCTCGATGATCGACGGGCTGGCTCAAATCATTAGTGGTCGTCGATCGACCAAGGATTTGGGCGGTCCGCTCAAAATGGCTCAGATCGCCGGACAGCAGGCAAGTCTCGGCGCATTTGAGTTCATCCAGCTTCTTGCGCTGTTCTCGATTAATCTGGGATTCATCAACCTCTTGCCAGTCCCCATGCTGGATGGCGGACATCTGGTTTTCTACGCCGCGGAAGCGGTCAGGCGGCGGCCGGTTAGCGCAAAGGCACAGGATTGGGCATTTCGCGGGGGCCTGGCCATGCTCCTCGCGTTGCTTCTATTCACCACGGCCAATGATCTGGCATCTTTCGGGCTGTTCGAACGACTTGGGCGCTTGATTGGATAGAACGGTTGGGGCAGGGCTAGGCATCATCTGCGGCGCCGTCAGGCAACGGTGTCGCCCAGCAACATAGGCGGGGACGCGTGATTTTCAGCAACACTCTTTTCACCAAGCGTATGGGGAGCCTGCTCCTGGCGGGAACCATTCTTGGCGGCTGGTCCGTACCAACCCTCGCTCAGGACGCGCCCGAGACCTCTGCGACCTCACCCGCGCCTGCGTCCACGCCGGCGAGGCCAGACACGACGACGGCTGCCCAGCCCGCATTGACGACTGCGCCGGCCGCCTCGGCGGGTATGATCCGATCGATCAGGGTGGTCGGCTCCGAGCGTATCGAGCCCGAAACGATTCGGTCCTACGCCAATCTCGTCCCCGGGCAGGAATATACGACCGAAACTCTCGACCAGGCCCTCAAGGACCTTTACGCCACCGAATTGTTCGCCGACGTCGTGATCAGCGGCGCCGACACGGGCAATCTGGTCATCACTGTGCGCGAAAATCCGGTGATCAACCGCATCGTTCTTGAGGGCAACAAGCGCATCAAGACGGACAAGATCACCCCCGAGATCAAGCTGGCTCCGCGCCAGATTTTCACGCGGTCCAAAGTGCGCGCCGACGTAGACCGGATAGTCGAGCTTTATCGGCGTCAGGGCCGGTTTGCGGCGGCAGTCGAACCGAAAATCGTCCAGCTTGACCAGAATCGCGTCGATCTCGTCTTCGAGATCAGCGAGGGCGACAAGTCCAAGGTGCGCGCGATCAACATCATCGGCAACAATGAATATAGCGATGGCCGTCTGCGCAAGGAGATGTTCACTCGCGAGGCCGGCGGCATACTCGGCTTTATCAAGTCCAACGACAGCTATGACCCGGACCGTCTGGCGGCCGATCAGCAAAAGCTCCGCGCCTTCTATCTGACGCAGGGCTACGCCGATTTCCGAGTGGTTTCAGCCTTGGCCGAGCTAACACCCGACCGCCGGGACTTCATCATCACCTATGTGGTGGAGGAAGGGCCTCGCTACAAATTCGGGACGGTCGAGGCGGAAAGCCAGCTACGCGACTTCAATGACGAGCTGGTCATGGGCCTGGTCAAGATCAAGCCGGGTGACTGGTTCAACGCCAAGGCGGTCGAGGATACGGTCACCGGGCTGAACGAGCTGGCCGGATCGCGCGGTTATGCATTTGCGGACGTCTCGCCGGCCTTCGATCGCGACGCCGAAAAGAAATTGATGAACCTTACCTTCCGGGTAGGCGAAACTCCGCGCGTTTATGTCGAGCGGATCAACATCCAGGGCAACACCGTCACGCGTGACAAGGTCATCCGCCGCGAGTTCCGGTTGAACGAGGGAGATGCATTCAACGCGTTCAAGGTCAAGCGCAGCCAGGACCGCATCCAGAGCCTCGGATTCTTCCAGGAAAATCTGGAAATCAAGCAGGAGCAGGGATCCTCGAACGATCGCGTCGTGCTCAACGTGGACGTCGAGGAAAAGTCGACCGGCGAGTTGCAGCTTTCGGCCGGCTACTCAAGCCTCGAGAGTTTCATCATTTCCGCATCGGTTGCGCAGCGCAACTTCATGGGCAAGGGCCAGCAGCTCCAGGCTGGGGTCAACTATTCCCGCTATTCTAGGTCGGTTTCGCTGGGCTTCACCGAACCTTATCTGTTCGACAAGGCCATCCTGTTGGGCGGCGATATTTACCGACGCGACTACAATAGCTTCAATTTCGTCGGCAACGAACGCAACCGCACCTATGGTCAGACGTCCACAGGCGGCGCGCTTCGCCTAGGTTTTCCGGTGACCGAGTTCGTGACTTTCGGGACACGCTACTCGCTGGTTCTCGATGATATCACGCTCGATAAGGGTACTTTCTTCAGAGACCCGGACCTGGTCGATCCGGACGGCAGCGGCCCGCTTCCGCCCACTTCCGATGGGCCTCGCGGCCTGGAATGCGATCCCACCCGGGCCGGACGTTACCTGTGTGACGAACTTGGCAAACGCATCACCTCTGCCGTCGGCTACACGGCTGCTTTCGATAACACCAACGGCATTCGCGCGACCCGGGGACAGAGAGTCATATTCAGCCAGGATTTCGCCGGTCTGGGCGGAGACGTCAAATATTTGCGCACCAGGCTCGATGGCACCAAATATTTTGCGCTCCCCAAATCGTTCGTCCTCTCGCTCCATGCGGAAGGGGGGTACATTCAGCCGCTGGGCAGCAAGCGCTTTGACAGTGACGGCAATGAGTTGGAGAAAATTCGCCTCAACGATCAATTCTACGGCGCCCAAATGCGTGGCTTCGACATTCGGGGAATCGGTCCGCGGATCCGCCGGACGCCCTACGATCTGGAAGGCAATCTGGTCGATAGCAACAAGAATGTGGTTAGCGACGCATTAGGCGGCCGAGCCTATTACATGGGTCGCGTCGAGCTTGAGTTCCCGGCCTCGTCGGGCCTTAAAAGTCTGGGCCTTCGCCCTTCGGCATTCGTGGACATCGGATCGGTTTGGGGGCTGAAAAGGCCGCCCCTGACAAACATCATTGCCACCTGCGTGCCAGTTGCAGACAACACCACTCTTCCGCAATTCGAAATCGTCCCGGGTGGCGCCGTCACCGATTGCGGCCCGACGTCCGGCGCTACAGGTTTCACTCGCATCCCGGGCGTAAGGGACGAGTTTCTTGGCAATTCCCCAAGGCCGCGCCTGTCCATTGGCGTCGGCGTTAATTGGGTATCACCATTCGGTCCGCTGAGGATCGACCTGGCTAAAGCCCTGCTCTCGCAAGAGGGCGATGACACCAAGCTGTTTTCATTCAACGTAGGAACTCAATTCTAATGAACAAATATGTCTTGGCGGCATTTGCCGTGATCATGGTCCCCCAGACCTCCTTAGCGCAAAATGTGCCGGCTCCGGTCATTGTGATCGTCGACAGCAACCAGGCGGGCACGGAATGCACCGCGTGCAAGACCGCGCTGGCCCAGCTGCAGCAGCAGGCCCAAGCCGTCCAAACCTTCCGGCAGCAGCTAGCGTCTCCACTTCAGACCGAGGGAAACCAGCTTCAGGCCGCGGTAACCGCCCTCAAAGGCAAGCAACCGGACGCCGCGTTGCAAGCCCGGATCACCGCCTTTCAGACGAAACAAGACCAGGCCGAGCAGCAAATTCAAGGTCGCGCCCAGACTTTCGAACGTAATCGTGCCTATGTGCTTCAGCAAATTCGCACGAAGATCGCACCGGCAATCGAAGCCGTTCAGGCTCGCCGGAAGGCCAATATCGTGCTTGACGCGGGCCAGACTGCCCGCTTCTCACCTTCGCTCGACGTGACTAACGAGGTCACTACCGAGCTGAACCGCACGTTGACCAGCATCGCAACGACCGCGCCTGCTCAGGCGCAGCAGGCGCCGCAGGGCAGGTGAACGGAGAGGCGACCCGCGCCGCCGTCGGCCCGTTGGACATCCGACGGGTGATGGCGGCGCTGCCTCACCGTTACCCCATGTTGTTGGTTGACCGGGTCGAACAGATCGTCCCGGACAAGTCGATCACCGCGATCAAGGCGGTGAGCATGAACGAGGGCTTTTTTCAGGGGCATTTTCCCGGAAGGCCAATCATGCCCGGCGTGTTGATTGTCGAGGCGCTTGCCCAGGCTGCAGGCGTACTTGCGGTCGAAAGCCTCGGCCTCGCGAATAGCGGAAAGCTGGTCTATTTCATGGCTATCGAGGGTGCGAAGTTCCGCACACCGGTGGAGCCGGGATGCCTGCTTCAGCTTGACGTGGAGTTCGTTCAGAAGCGCTCGAGCGTATGCAAATTCTCGGGCCGGGCCTCGGTCGACGGAAAGGTCGCGGCGGAGGCCAATTTCACGGCAATGATTGCCGATCCTCCGACTAGCTGATCGACCATCGTCCGTCCGCGCCTTCGCGGATTCGAAATATCTCGCCAAAGCGCTCATCAGCCAGCATGCCCTCGGGCGATTTGTCCAGTTGCAACCGCCCGTCCGCGATCAACAATGCCCGATCGAACTGCCGCAGGAGCGCCAGGTCGTGCACGGCGATAAGCACAATCTTCCCCGCGTTCGCCACCGCCCGGAATATTTCGAGAAACCGGATCACCCAATAGGGATCAAGGTTGGACAGCGGCTCGTCGAGGAGTAGCACTTTCGGCTCTGCCGCCAGGGCCCGAGCAGCCAGTACCCGGGCCCGTTCTCCGGTCGAAAGCTCGTTTACGGGACGGTCGGCAAGCGCGGTCAGTTCGAACTGCGTGATGAGATTGCCAACACGGCTATCATCCGGCTGCCCAAGCCCGAGCGAGATGACGTCCCGAACCGAAATCGGCCAAGGCATTTCTCGCGACGCTGGAAGAAGAGACAGCAGCCGCCGCCGTCGCGCCAGGGGCCCTGCATCCACGTCCTCTCCGGCAATCCTGACCGAACCGCTTGCTTGCTCAACCCGGGCCAATGCGCGCAACAGGCTGGTTTTCCCGCCGCCATTGGGACCTATCAGCGCAACGAGCTTGCCGGCCGAAACCTCTAGATTGGTCGGGAAAAGCCGGCCGTTCAAGGCGATGCCTTCGGCAACAATTGACGTCATGGCGTCAGCCTCCGTCGCATGTTGATCACGAGCCAGAGGAACAGCGGCGTGCCGAACAGGGCGGTGACGACCCCCACGGGAATGGGCCGATCGAGGGTCACGGAGCGCACAATCAGATCGGCCAGGACAAGCAGCAAAGCGCCAATCATCGCGGCTGGAATCATGGCGCGACCCGGATGACCGCCGCTGAGCCGGCGTCCTATCACCGGCGCTACCAGCCCGACAAAACCGATGGCGCCCGCCACAGACACACAAGCGCCAACGGCCACCGCGGACAAAGCAATAACTTCGAGAGAAAGTCTTCCCGGACGCAGGCCCAGCGACGAGGCGACATCCTCGCCCAGCGCGAGCAAGTCGAGCGCTTGGGCGCGCCTTGTCAGGAAGATGAGCGCGATTGAGGCAGGGATCAGCGCGGCCGCGGCCTGGCCTAGGCTGCGATCGATGAAACTACCCATCAGCCAGTCAAACGCGTCGTAGAAAGCGAAGGGCGAGGGCGCTAGCGCCAGGGCGAGGCTGGTCGCTGCGCCCGCCGCAAGTGAAATTGCAAGGCCGGCAAGGAGGAGCGTGGCGGTATCCGCCTTCCTTCCGGCCAGCGAAACGAGGAGCGCAAGCGTTGCCAGCGCTCCCGCCGCGCCGCAGGCCGCCAGCGCCAGCGGTTGGGTGAGGCCCAACCAATAGCCGCCCAGCACTGCCCCGAGGGCCGCTCCGCTCGAAGCTCCACTTATGTCCGGTGACGCAAGAGGATTGGCAAATACCGCTTGCAGCGCAGCGCCACTTGCCCCGAGCACTGCTCCGTAGCCAAAGACGAGCAGCGTACGAGGCAACCTTAGTTCGACCAGCAATAACTGAGTCAGGGCGGGATCAATCGCCTGGGCTTCGCGCAGCGGGCCGAACGGTAGCAGCAGATGGGCGGCCAAGCCGATTAGCAGCAAGATGGCGGGAAACGCCCTCATCTCCCTTTTCTCAAGCGCTCGATCTCGCCCAGCATCAAGGGCCCCGCGCAAGTCCAGGCGCGTCCATCGGTCCAAATCTTGAGAGAATCCGCGGACCTGACAATCGGATTATTAAGCCATGCCTGCCCCATGGAGCGCTCCTTTGTCCGGTAGCTAGAGCGAAGCAGAACCTTTGGAGGATGTAGTGCCAAAAGTTCCAGGCTTGCGCGGCCACCAGGTAGGCGGCGCTGCGACAAGCCTGCGAGCTCCATCCACCTCGCGCCGATCGAGCTGGCGCCAATGCTATTGCCGCCTGAACCAAGAAAGATGGCGTCGCGGGTGGCTGGAAGTTGGCGGCGAAGTCTTTCCAGGCGCTGACGCCATGACTTGGCTCGTTGTGCGTCGCCGAGCATGGCCGCGACCTTGACCATGTTTCGCTCGATGTCCTCGATGCTTTCTGGAAAGGGCAGATCGACTGTCTTCAACCCCATCCTGCGCGCGATCATGCTTGTCGAACGTCCGCCTCCGCCCATCGTCAATACCGCGGTCGGGCGCGAAGCAAGTGCGCTTTCCAGCTCCCCGGCATTGGTCGGATAACGCCTCCCTAGCCTCCATAGCGAAGAATTTGCCGGGTCGTGCGAGAGACGGCTGACGCTGGCGATTTCCTTGGGTCGCGCCAGAAGCAGCAGATATTCGTCGGTGCACATGTTGAGAGAAGCGACGCGGAGCGACGCGCTAACGGTCAATAGCGAAACGGAGACCGGCATGGACGCTCCTTCCTTCGGTTCGGTAGCCCACGAGATCCTGATGCTGGTTGCCGATGGCGTTGGCGACGCGGGCAAAAATTTCCACGGCGTTGATGAGCCGATAGGCCAGCTGTCCGCTTCCGAGCCAATAGGATTTGAGGATCACCAGCTCATAGGGAAGGCTGTCGCGCCTATCACGATGACGGCCAACAAAGCTAAGCGACAGTCCATAGCTCCATCGACCAAACTGGCCATCGGCCACGACCGCGCCGCTGTGTCTCGGTCGGCGCTGCTCTCTTGCCCGTGGTGCGCCAAGCTGCTTCTGCTCAGTGGCGTCGAGATATGCATAGTTGGCCGAGAACCGCAGGACATCGCCGAACCTCCATTCCAGCTCGACCTCGGCGCCCTTGCGGCGGCTCTTGCCTTCGGCGTTGATGGTCGAGGTAAAGTCGGGGCTGTCGATGATCTCCTGGGTGAGCCGCTGCCTAAAAAGCGTTAGCGCGCCGGTGACGCGGCCCCGTTTGAAGCGGCCGGTGATGTCCCACCCTTCGGACAATTCCGGCCTTAGGGCCGAATTGCCGGAGAAGGTACCGGGGAAGAACCCATAAAGGTCGAAAAATGTAGGCTGGGCAATGCCTTCGCCGTAGTTTCCTGAGATTGAAACTCCACTTCCCAGATCGCTCCTCAGCGAGGCCCGGAAGCTGGTTGCGTCCTTGAAGCGGGAAAAAATGTCATGACGCACCGCCAAGCCGGGCGAAACGGGGCCAATATTCTCTCCACGCCATTCCAAAGTCAGCGAATCATGCCGCCGGGAGCGGCCCTGATTGGTAAATCCGCCGTAGAAGGAATCACGCGCCTTGAACGTCTCGCGCTCGGATTCGAGCGCGGCGATAAATCGATGATCGCCTATCCGGTGACCGGCCTCGATACCTAGCGTCCGCCGACTAGCCGACGTCCTGTTCAAGGCATCCTTGTCGAGCCGGTTGCGGTTCGACGATCCAAGCAAGCTCGCCGATGCCACGATATAGTTGTGATCGCGTGCCCCTGCTTCCGCGAAAAAGCGACCCGCTGCCAATCGATTGCGGGTATCGTCGAGCGTGTCCGCCCGCTGGAAGGTAAGGGGGTCATAGCCGTCGAACTGGTTCGTTCCCAATATTCCGAAGCCGGACCCTCCGATGACGACGGCAGGCGACAAGCGAAAGCGTCCCGAAGCCCTAAACGCGAGATTGCGATAGCCGTCTCGTTCTCCATCACCTGAAAAGGCGTCGATTCCCTCGCTGCCCTGCGCGGCGAATCCAATTGAAAGCCCGCGGTCAGGGCCACCATGCGACGTTCGCGTTGCTGCGCGCCAACTCTCGTGGCTCCCGCCTTCGACAAGCGCGCGCGTACGCCTCGCGCCCGGAATTGCCCCAGAGACCGCCACCACCCCCCCGATCGCCTCCGACCCCCAAAGGGCCGATTGCGGACCGCGCACCACCTCGATCCGGCTGGAAAGGTCGGCATTGAGCAGTTCAAATCGCGGCTCATTGCCCGCTGCGGGATCATTGGCCCGAATGCCCTCGACGAACAGCAGGGTGTGATTGGCTTCGGCGCCGCGGATCCGAACCTGAGTCTGTGACCCGGCGGGGCCGCTGATGGAGACGGCCGCCGAGGGCACGAGCCGCAGCAAGTCGGCCACCAGCGGGGCGCCAAGCCTTTCGATTCGGGTTTCGTCGATCAGGCTGAAGCTGGCGGGAGTCTTGTCGGCGGCCTCTTCGGCGCGTGAGGCAGTGACGATGATCGCCGGCGGGTCGATGACAGGTAGATCGGGCATGTTTTTCCTTCCGTTTCCATGACATGTCGTCACGGAGGGAAGGCGCACGCCATCAGGCGCGGTCGGCCCACGGTTCACGGCTGGTCCCGGCCGGGAAACGGACGACGGGCCGGGGCGGGTGTCTGACTTGCCGCATGGTGCGGCTCACAGTTGCGGGCACAGTGCCGGATTTGCGCCGGCTTCCCCCTTAGTCGGCGGCATTACGCCGCCGGACCCTGGTCCTGGCCGCGAATTGCGCCGCGCGCGCCCGCCTTGTCAAGCGCGGCGCTCTACGCTAGGGGCGCGGCCAGTTTCGTGTACGCCATGCCCCCCGGCATTGCTTCGCATCAAAACTTCCCGGCTGGTCGGAAACCAGCCAATTCAAGGAATATGATCATGAAGAGCGGGAGCCACCCGGACTATCACTTCATCACCGTCCAGATGACCGACGGCACGACTTACCAGACCCGCTCGACGTGGGGTAAGGAAGGCGACACGCTGCAGCTCGAGATCGATCCGACGGCGCACCCGGCATGGACCGGCGGCCGCGGTCAGATGCTCGACACGGGCGGACAGGTCGCGCGCTTCAACAAGCGCTTTGGTGGCCTCAGCCTCTCGAAGAAGTAAGCGATGGTGCCTTCGGCTCCGCGCCTGGAGACCGACCGCCTCATTCTCCGGGATTTCACTCGCGACGACCTCGACGCCCATGCCGCGACGCTGGGCGACCCAGAGGTCATGCGCCATATCAGCGGCGAGGCCTTAACCCGCGAGGACGCCATGCGGCGCATCTTCATGGCGGTCGGTCAGTGGCCGGTGCTTGGCTATGGCATGTGGGCGGTCGAGCGGAAGGTCGATGGCAAACTGGTCGGCCATGTCGGCTTTTTCGATATGGCACGCGAAATGGAGCCGAGCATCGAAGGGCTGCCCGAGATGGGCTGGATCTTCGATACAAGCGTGCACGGACAAGGGATTGCCCGCGAGGCGTGCGACGCGGCGCTGGCGTGGCTTGATTCCCAACTCGGGCCCGTTGACGTTCCGGCAATCATCAGCATCGGCAACGACCCCTCGATGAAGCTGGCCGAACGGCTAGGCTTCAATCGCGAGCCCGACGGCATCTACAAGAACGAACCAATCGCGATCTTCCGCCGTCCTGCCCCCGAGCGCTGACTACCAGCCCCCTCCGCCGCCGCCCCCTCCGCCGCCGCCCGACGAACCGCCACCGCCCGATCCGGAACTCGGGTTGCTAGACGCGGTGCCGATACTGCTGGCGAGTGAATCCCCAAGCGATGTCGCAAAGCCGTTGATGTCGTTCCATGGGCTCGAATGTCCGCTGTACCAACCGAGAGTCGTGCCGTGCGCGGCAGGTGAGGCGAGGGCGACGGCGATTTGCGATTCAAAGCGCTTGGCCCAACGGGTCTCGACCCCCAAAGCGACGGCATAGGGAAGATATTGCTCGAACAGCGATAGCGTCTCTTCCGGCGCCTGCATCCGATCGAGCCGCTCGCGCTCGGCGACCGACAGATAATGTTTGAAGCCTTCGATCCGGTCCATCATCGCACGGCCTTCCCTCGTCGGCGCTCCCATCAAGCCGAATGCAATGAGAGCGACTGGAATGGCTGGCAGAAGCAGGACCAGCGGAAGCTTGTCGGACAGCTGGAACGCAGCGATCGGCCCGACCTTGTCGACCAGCATTCCCATCAGGACGATCACCAGCAGAAGGGCGAGGGCCAGCAGGACAAAGCGTAGGCAGCCCATCAAACTGGGTGCCAGGTTCTGGTGGTAATATGTTTCGCCAAACTGCGCTTTCAGCGCTTCCTCGGCATCGTCTCGCGCCGAGGAAAATAGCGAATGATTTTCCCGTTCGAGGGCAAGGGTGTCGCGACCGGACAGCAACCCCCGAAACAGCCGCGCTTCCTCTTGCGGGAGGCCCGACGTATCGTCCGTGACCTTATCGATATGTTTCTTGTCGCCGCTGAAAAAGCCGCCGTCCTCCTCTACCAGGCGGACCTTGCCCTTCACGCCCAGCGCGACCAGCGCCGCCGCAACGGTCCGATCATCGAAGCTGCGCTTGAGAATGTAACGCAGCGCAGCAGGTGACAGGTTGTCGGGCGGCGAGAAGAGTGGAACGATCGTACCCTTGCGCGGGTCGCGACCGATGCGCAGCCAAGTCCGGGCATAATAGCCGAGCAGCCAGACGAGCCCGCCGGCGGCAAAAAGCCAGGGCAGCCAGTCGGCGATCCGGGCCAGTGTAAGCTCGGTAGAGGATGGCGCGTCGATAATGCCCTTGGGCCAGCCGACCGCAATGGTCAGCCCTTCATGGGGTCCAAGAGGCGCGGTGGTTACGAACGCAATCGTATCGGTCGTTTCCGACACGATCCGTGCCTTGCTGACGGTCGCGCCAGCGGGTCCGGTGTAGCTAGCCTTGCGCGTAAAGCGGGCCGACCTGGGCAGGGTGACACGTGCTTCGGCGCGGTCGATCGGAAATGCCCAACCGTTGCCGGTGGCATTCCAGTAAAGCTCGTCGAAATCGTCAAAATGCCCGATCTGCCGCGAACTTCGATAGTGGATGACATAGCGGTGGGCGCCCGGCGCGACCTCGTGATCCGCCGAGCCGATCCGAACTCGAACGCCGCCCCGAATGCCCTCAATCTTATAAGGTTCGTCATTGCCATCCCGACTGACGTCGAGCAGCTTGAAGCCGACGTGATTTCCCGGCTGGCCCATCACATGCCGATTGGTCGGGAAGTCGCGATAAATGCCGTGGCGGATAGCTGCGCCTTCGGCAGTGACCTCGATCGTCTCCGTCACATCGAGTTCGCCGTCCTCCTGGACCTGAACGTTGCTGTCATAGCTCGTGATGCGCTCTTCTGCCCAGGCTGACGCAGGCAGGCCGACGGTGATCAGCGCGGCGAGCGCAACAATCGCAAAGCGCATTCCCATCAGGGCCGTTGGAATTCGACCTTTGGCGCGGCCTGAATAGCGGCGTCCGCGTCCTCATAATAGGGCTCTTCCTTGAACCCCATCGACCCAGCGAAGACCATGTCGGGGAACGATACCACCCGCGTGTTCAGGTCGCGCGCGGTGGCGTTGTAATAGCGTCTTGCAGACTGAAGCTCGGTTTCCAGAACAGTCAGTTCGCCCTGCAATTCGCGAAAATTGGCATCAGCCTTCAAGTCGGGATAGGCCTCCGCTACCGCCATTAGTCGGCCAAGCATCGCGGTCATCGCCGCATCGGCCTGCGCTGTCGCTGCAACTCCTCCTGCGCTCGTCGCCGCAGTCCGCTGAGCTGTCACGGCGTCCAGCGTTTCGCGTTCATGTGTTGCGTAGCCCTGCACGGTGCTGACAAGGTTTGGCACCAGGTCGGCGCGGCGGCGAAGCTGCACCGTGATTCCGCTAAATGCCTCCCGAACCAATGCACGAAGCCTGACAAGGCGGTTGTAGACGGCAATGCCGTAAAGCAGCGCCAGAACGGCGATGCCGATGATGATCCAGGTCAGCATGTTTTTATTCCCCCGTTTCGCGGGCGGACCATAAGGAAGTGAGGGCTGCTTCGCTAGCGTGCGATCAAATCTGCGATGAACTCGGCATCGTCGCCCACGCCGAACAGTGCTCCCGACTTGAACGAATGCATCCAGTGAAGGCCAAGGAAATAGAGGCCCGGGCAGCTTGTGACCCCCCGTTGCTGGATCGGCGCGCCAAGCAAATCGAACACAGGGATCTCGATCCAGTCGAAGGCCGGACGATAGCCGGTGCACCAGATGATGGAAAAGCGACGACCACGGAATAATGCGAGAAGCCCGGGGTCGTCGGCCTGATAGCGGTGACCTGGAAGCCGGAGCGACCAATTTGGGAACTGATAATGGAGTAAATCCCAGCGCTCGTCGTGCCAGCGGCCGCCCAACCGGTCGCGCTCCAGGATTAGGTGATCGCGGCCGCGTTGCGTCAAATGGTGGCTCATCGCGAGCCCCGCTTGTCCGCCGCCAATTATGACCGTGTCGTGCCGCTTCATGATCGACGCCGCTTGGGAGTGCCGATCATAGCCGAGCGGCGCGCCCGCTAGAAAGCCGAAATGCCGGTGATCGCGCGGCCCATGATCAGTGCATGCACGTCATGCGTCCCCTCATAGGTATTGACCGTCTCAAGGTTGGCGGCGTGACGCATGACCTGGAATTCGGCGCTGATGCCATTGCCGCCATGCATATCGCGAGCGATGCGTGCGATATCGAGCGCCTTGCCGCAATTGTTGCGCTTCAATAGGCTAATCGTTTCCGGGATCAGCTTGCCTTCTTCCATTCGTCGGCCGACACGGAGTGCCGCCTGCAGGCCCAGCGTGATTTCCGTTAGCATGTTGGCCAGCTTCAACTGCACTAGCTGGTTAGCGGCGAGGGGACGGCCGAACTGCTTGCGATCGAGTGTGTAGGTGCGGGCTGCCGCATAGCAGGCCTCCGCGGCGCCCATGGAACCCCACCCGATACCGTAGCGTGCACGATTGAGGCAGCCGAAAGGCCCTTTCAAGCCCTCGACGTTGGGCAGCAAGGCGTCTTCGCCAACATCGACCTCATCCATAACGATCTCGCCAGTGATCGAGGCGCGAAGGGAGAGCTTCTCCTTGATCTTGGGCGCGCTCAGTCCCTTCATCCCCTTCTCGAGAACGAAGCCCTTGATGGCACCACCATGCGCCTCCGACTTTGCCCAGACGATAAAGACATCGGCGATCGGTGAATTGGTGATCCACATTTTCGAGCCGCTGATGCGATAACCATCCGCGGTCTTGACCGCGCGGGTGCGCATTCCGCCAGGATCGGACCCAGCGTCGGGTTCGGTCAGGCCGAAGCAGCCGACCAATTCGCCCTTTGCCAGGCCGGGGAGATATTTGCGCCGCTGTTCGTCGGTGCCATAGGCATTGATCGGGTGCATCACCAACGAGCTTTGCACCGACATGGCCGAGCGGTAGCCGCTGTCGACCCGCTCTACCTCGCGCGCGATCAGGCCATAGCTCACATAGCCCAGTCCGGCGCCGCCGAATTCCTCCGGGATGGTGGCGCCGATCAGTCCTAGACTGCCCATCTCACGCAGGATCTCGCGATCGAAATTCTCATTGAGATAGGCCTCGGTAACCCGCGGCTGCAGCTTTTCCTGCGCATAGCCATGCGCGGTATCGCGGACCATCCGCTCTTCGTCCGTCAACTGGTGATCAATGTCGAACGGATCGGACCAGTCGAACGGCAGGATTTGGGGCTCGCCCACATCAGTCTCCGGATCAGGAAGTTGGCTGGGGCGCCCTTTAGCGGCGCTAGCTGCCCTGCGCCAGCCCGCTGTTCTTGCTGCTTCCGCCAAACGACCGCTTGACGGTCAGCCCGACATCGAAATGCCGGTCTCGATCGCGAAATTCGCTGAACTCGAAAACAGGCGCCAAGCGATTTGGAATGGATATCCGCCGATCACGCTTTCCAAAGACGTGCTGCACGTCCAGCGTAACCGAGGTGAGCGCATCGGGCCGGTGCTCGACAAAGGCATTGAAGCCGGGCGCGCCGTTGAAATTGGTATCGATATCATCGGTCCTGAAAAAAGTGGTGTGCTGCTGATCAAAGGTGCTCAATCCGTAGGACCATGACCCATTGTCGCGTCGAACGTCTAGGTTCCACTGCCAGGCTGGAAAGAAACCGCTGAATTTCCGCGGCTTGCCGTTAATAGGATCGTCCACCCGGGTTCTCTGCACCGTGCCGTTGAACTTCACCCGCAAACCCTTCCACAGTTTCCCCAAGGGCGCGTCGACGGTCAGTGTGGCGAAACTCTGCTTGCCGGTTCCAATGTTCCCCGGCGCGTCGAAGGCGTTTCCATCTTCGTCGAATATCAGGATTCGGTCCTGAAGCTTGCTGATGAGGTTGTAACCGAGGTCGAGCTTGACCAAACCTTCACCGAACAGGGGGTGTTCCGTCGTGGCGCGGAATTCCCACGCTCGCTGGGGCTCGAGATCGGCGTTGCTTCCATTGATTCGCTGGGCCGAGAGATCACCGAAACTGATGAAGTCGAAGAAGTCGAGCTGTGCCACGGTACGTTTGACCGAAACCTGTCCGTGCCAGCCTCCGCCGGGCTTCCAGTCGACCGTCAAATTCGGCTTCCAGAATCTGAGCTTGCGGTTCGCCTCGGCATCGCCGCTCACCGTCAGGTGCGAATATTCGAATGTGAGGCCAGCGTCGACGCGCAGGGCGGCATTGAGCGGTTTGCCAATGTTGACGAAGCCTTCGCCGCGTTTCTCCTTCACCTTCGCATTGTCGATCGGAAGATCAATTCTCGTGCGGGTGCCGTCAGCCTCAACCACCAGCAGCTCCGTGGCATTGTCGAGCGTGTTGAGCACGGCTTCCCCGCCAACTTCGAATGAGAATCCCGCGATATTTTGCCAATTCCAGGTCAAACGACCGATGGTTTCGTCGCGCTTGGCCTTCTGGGTCTGCTCGAATCCGCCATTTTGCTCGGCGCCATCGCTGATCAGTCCGCCCCGCTGCACATACGCGTCGAAGTTGTTGCGCTTGCGGCGGGTTGCGAGCCCGACCAACTTGATCGTTCCGCCGGCGAGTGGCCGCGTGACGTCACCCCCCAGTTCAAACACCGTGTTGTCATAGTCCTGGAGCAAATTGTCGTCGTGTTGAGGTCCGTCAGCCGGTGAAACCCTGTTTCGCTGGAACAGATCGAACTGACCCGGCGAAAAGCGGGCATTGATCCGGATGGCCTTGTTGCTGGAAGGCTCCAAGGCCCAACTGCCCGAGACGTAGGGATTGAAGTCATGGTAGCTGTTGAACTTGCGGCGAGATTCGAGGAGTTCGCCAGTCGTGGCATCGGTCAGCCGGTCCGGACCCTCCTCATGGCTGAGGCCGTTGTTGAATCCCGCCGACAGGTTGATGCTTGACGGCCCACGGCGGATCAGAGCCGATGCATTTCCGTCGGGAACCAACTTTCCCGTGTAAAGGCGCCTGACGGATCCGGTGACGGTGGCATCGACGCCGCCGGCCGCGGACAGGAAGATGTTGAGGACCTGGCTCTTGCTGGAATAGTCGGCCCCGAACAGGTCGCCGGGACCCACTTCGACCTTCGAAACACGATTGGCGGGGATTCGCGCCAGTGTCGTCTCCAGCGTCTCGGCCTTCGAGCTTGGTCGTGCCCCGTTGATGACGACGTTGCCGGCAGCCGCCGCGAACCCACGGATGTCGACGTTGCCAAGGTCGAGGCTGAAGCCGGGCACGCGGCGGGCAATATCCAGCGCGGTTCGCGGCGCATATTGAGCGAAAAAGGCAGCGTCATAGCTGGTGGTGCGCGACGCCTGCGTCGGGGCGGACGCATCGATCGCCCGTTGGGCGGCGGCCGGGCTGCCAGTTGTAGCCGAAAGAGCAAGAAGACTGAGGCCAGAGACGCCGAGACGCATGAAAGCTCCCCTGAATTTGGAGCTTCGATGCCTATGCTTACAAATGTAGTTGTAGCAGCGGTGTTCGATGAACCGACAAATGGTTCTGCAAGCGATGAATGGCGGAGAGGGTGGGATTCGAACCCACGGTGAGCTTGCACCCACGGCGGTTTTCAAGACCGCTGCCTTAAACCACTCGGCCACCTCTCCGGGATGATCCGGTCATGTCCGCTTCAGCTTGGCTCGACTAAGCGACGGCGATGGGCTGTGCAAGGTGTGGGGTGAACGCGGTGGGCGACAGCCTGCCGGCGCGCTAGCCTGGACAATGGGAAGAGGGGAAGAGTGATGCGTTGGCGGGTAGCGTTACTGGCTCTGGTCCTGACGAGCAGTTCGGCAAGCGCGCAGGTCGACCCGCTGGCTCCCTTGCCGGTGCAACCTGTAGGGAGAAGCGCCCAGGCGCTGGCCCGCCCCCCTGTCGCCGTACCGACCACGCTGACCGGGTTTGAAGGATATAAGCAGCGCCTTGCAGCACTCGCGCGCGCTGCCGGTGTCAGGCAGCCGACTATCCAGGCGACCGTACCTTATTTGTCGCTGAACAATCGGGTCATCACACTTGACCGAGCACAGCCCGGCGGGGTGAACAACCCCAGCGCTATTCCACCCTTTGCTCCCTATCGGCGTCGCCACGTTACCTCTTCGCTGATCAACCGCGGACAATCCCGCTTTGCTGCTCATGCCGGGCGGCTGGCCGTGATCGAACGGCGGTTCGGGGTTGAGCCGCAAGTCCTGATGGCGATTTACGGGCACGAGACGAGCTATGGATCGGTAACCGGAGGGTTCGACCTGATCGAATCGCTTGCATCGCTCGCCTACGAGGGCCGTCGGCGGGAGTTTTTTGAAGCGGAATTCGTCGCCGCGCTCCAGCTGCTCGACCGGGGAACGCCGCGGTCAAGGCTGAAGGGCAGCTGGGCCGGCGCGACCGGTTATCCCCAGTTCATGCCTTCCACCGTGCTCAGGCTCGCGACCGACGGGGACGGGGACGGGACGGCGAACATCTGGGGCAGCGAGGCCGATGGCCTGGCGTCGATCGCTGCCTATCTTCGCGATGCCGGTTGGAAGCCCAATGTTCACTGGGGCATTCCCGTTCGCGTTCCGAACACGCTCAATCGGGCGGCGATTGTCTCCCGTCTGAAGGCGCCTCGCTGCGAAGCCGTATATGCGCGCCACAGCCAGTGGAAAACGATGCGCGAATGGCGCGCGCTTGGGGTGCAACCCTATAGCCGCAACCTGGCGGAGACGGAGATGGCGACGTTAATCGAACCCGATGGTCCGAATGCCACCGCCTACCTGCTCACCGTAAACTATCGCGCGATCCTGGATTATAATTGCTCGAACTTTTACGCGCTCTCTGTCGGACTGCTTGCCGACAGCATCGCTGGCGAATGAGGTGAGGCCGCGCTAGACCAGCGAATCTCACTCCTCCAGCCATCCGGAGCCACAAAATCAAGATGATCCGCGCTACGCTTGCATTGTCCGCCGTTTCCCTGCTTCTTGCCTCTGCTGCACCTGCCAAGGCGCCGCCCTTCGAAACTCCTGCCCAGGTTGCCTATCTGATCGACCTGTCCTCTGGTGCGGTGCTGCTGGCCAAGGATGCCGATCGCCGGATGCCGCCCGCGTCGATGGCCAAGATGATGACGACCAACGTCGCGTTCGAGCTGGTCAAGAAGGGCGACCTGTCGTTGAGCAAGATGTGCACGGTGCGGCCGGAAACGTGGCAGAAGTGGCATGGCCCCAAGGCGGGATCAACGATGTTCCTGAGCCCCAACGAGCAGGTCAGCGTCGAAAATCTGCTCCACGGGATTATTACCCTGTCCGGTAACGACGCCTCCGTTGTCCTCGCGGAGTGCATTGCCGGGACCGAGGAAGCGTTCGTCAACGTGATGAATGAAAATGCGAAACGGCTGGGTCTGACGAACAGCAATTTCGGCAATTCGAACGGCTGGCCCGATGAGGGACGTACCTATGTCACGGCGCGGGACCTGGCGACGCTCGCCCGGGCGGAAATTGAAAATTATCCGCAACTTTACAAGCAGTTCTACGGACAGACGAGTTTCACCTGGGGCAAGACGTTAGGTTCCGGCCGGGACATCACTCAGGCTAACCGCAACCCCTTGCTCGGCAAGATCGCGGGGGCTGACGGGCTCAAGACTGGCCATACCGAAGAGGCCGGCTATGGCTTTACCGGATCCGCCGAGCAGAATGGCCGCCGCCTGGTGATGGTCGTGGCTGGCCTGGGCAGCTTCAACCAGCGCATCGAGGAATTGGTTCGGTTGATGCAGTGGGGCTTCAACGCCTGGCAATTGAAGCCACTGTTCAAGGCTGGAACGACCGTAGGCAGCGCCAAAATCCAACTGGGCAACGATAGCGAGGTGGGTCTGGTCGCGCCGCGCGACCTGGCAATCACTATCCCGGCCGGTGTGCTGTCGAAAACCGGTGCGATGAAGATCCGGTACCAGGGCCCAGTCAAGGCGCCGATCGTCAAGGGCCAACATATCGCCGACCTGGTCGTCGCCATGCCGGACGGCGAGCAAGTAATGCCGCTGGTCGCGTCGGAAGCGGTCGAACAGGCAGGCTTTTTCGGCCGCGCCTGGCTGGGTCTCAAACAAATGTTCGGAATGGCCTGAGTCCGAACGGTGGCGAGGGGACGCTTCATCAGCCTGGAAGGCGGCGAGGGGGTTGGGAAATCAACTCAGCTTGACGCCCTGGCCGAGGCGCTTCGCGGTCGCGGCCTGACCCCGGTGGTCACGCGCGAGCCTGGCGGAAGCCCGGGAGCCGAGGCGATCCGGCGATTGCTGCTGGAAGGGGAGGAGGCTCGCTGGAACTCGCGCGCCGAAGCCCTTCTGTTCGCGGCGGCTCGCTCCGACCATGTCGAAAAGACGATCCAGCCTGCGCTAGAGCGCGGAGAATGGGTACTGTCCGACCAATTCCTCGACAGTTCGCTTGCCTATCAGGGGGAAGCCGGCGGGCTCGGCATCGAAGCGGTGCGCGATCTTCATCGGTTTGGCAGCCTGGACTTCCTCCCCGATCGGACGCTGGTCCTGGTTCTCGACGAAGCGGAAGGGGCGGCCAGAGCACGAGTCCGCGATGGCAGTCCCGGTGATCGCATAGGATCCCGTCCGCCAAGCTATCATGCCGCCGTCGACGCGAGCTTTCGAGCCATGGCCGCCAAGGAGCCCGATCGGGTGAAGCTGGTCGATGCAAGCGGCTCGACTGCGACCGTGACGGCCCGCTTACTCTATGCGTTGGGCGACCTGTTGCCATGATCGTGGGTCAAGATCCCGCGATCGATCAATTCGCCGGGGCGTGGCGATCGCGAAGACTTCATCATGGCTGGCTGCTGGCCGGACCCAAGGGAATTGGCAAGGCGAGCTTTGCGAGAATGGCGGCAACGCGTGTCCTGGCCGAGGCGGCCGGTCCGCCAGTCGTTGCAGCGGGGCTTGAGACGCCTCCGGACCATCCCGTGGCGAAATTGCTGGCGGCAAGGAGCCATCCCGACTTTCGTTGGCTCGAGCGGCTCGAACGCCCGACGGGCGGCATGGCCCGCAACATCAACGTCGACCAGATCCGCTCGCTCGGCGACTTGCTTTCGGTCACTCCCTCCCTCAGTCCGTGGCGCGCAGTGGTCATCGACGCGGCAGATGATTTGGAAACCTCGGCTGCCAACGCGCTGCTCAAGATGCTGGAAGAGCCACCGGCAAACACATTGTTCTTCCTGGTCAGCCATGCGCCCGGACGCCTGCTGCCGACAATCCGGTCCCGTTGCCGCCGCCTAGAATTCGAGCGGCTTGACGATGAAGTCATGACGTCATTGCTAAGTCGTTACGTTTCCAGCGAAATGCCCGCGGAATTGGGAAAGCTCGCCGAACTCGCGCAAGGATCGATTGGGCGCGCGCTAAGCATCGCTGCGCTCGACCTCGCGCCGCTCGAACAGGAAGCCCAGGCCATCATCCGCGAGGGCGATCCGGACAATGCCCGCCGGGCGAAACTGGCGGGATCACTTGGAAACAAGGGAGCCGCCGAACGCTACGCGGCCTTTCTTGAGCTGATACCCGGATTACTAGCGCGCGAAGCCGTCAATCTGAAGGGCGAGGCCAGGGGCCGGGCGCTCGATGCCTACGCCCGCGCCCGCGAGACCGTGGCGCTGGCGCCGCGCCTGTCGCTCGACCCCGCGGCGACGATTTTCCAGCTTGGCGGAATCCTCGCTTCGGTCACCTTGAAGCGCTAGGGCTGGGCGGGTAGGGGGCCACTCATGGCCGAGCCGTTCTATATCACCACTGCTATCAGCTATCCGAATGGCAGGCCCCACATCGGTCACGCCTACGAAGCGATCGCGGCCGACGCCATCGCGCGCTTCCGCCGGGCCCAGGGTCGCGACGTGCGGTTCGTCACGGGCACCGATGAGCATGGCCTAAAAATGGTCCAAACCGCCCGCGCGGAGGGGCGCGACACGTTGGAATTCGCAGATGAAATGTCCGGATATTTCCGGGAGATGTGCCAAATATTGAATATTTCCTATGACGCGTTCGTTCGCACATCCGAGACCCGCCATTATGAGGCGAGCGCCGTGATCTGGAAAGCGATGGAAGCTAGCGGCGACCTGTACCTCGACCGTTACGAAGGTTGGTATTCAGTCCGGGACGAGGCGTTTTACGACGAGAGCGAACTGATCCGCAGCGAAGAGGGCGAGCAACTGTCGCCGCAGGGAACGCCCGTCGAGTGGACGGCCGAGGAGACCTGGTTCTTCCGTCTTTCCAATTATCAGGACCGGTTGCTGGCTCTATATCGCGAACAGCCCGACTTCATTCGCCCCGAAGGACGTCGCAACGAAGTCATCCGCTTCGTCGAGGGGGGGCTCAAGGACCTCAGCGTCTCCCGCACCAGCTTCGATTGGGGCGTGCCGGTGCCGGGATCTCCGGGCCATGTCATGTATGTCTGGGTCGACGCGCTGACGACCTATATGACGGGCGTCGGCTATCCCGATCCGAAGGGCGATTTTGCGCGCTACTGGCCTGCCGACGTTCATCTGATCGGCAAGGACATCGTGCGCTTTCACGCGGTCTATTGGCCGGCGTTCCTGATGTCGGCCGGATTGCCGCTGCCCAGACAGGTGTTCGGCCATGGCTTCATTCTCGCCAAGGGCGGCGAGAAAATGTCCAAGTCACTGGGTAATGTAGTCGACCCGATCGGCATGGCCGAGCGATATGGGGTCGATGCGATGCGCTATTTCCTGCTCCGTGAGGTCAGCTTCGGCCAAGACGGCAGCTATAGCCATGAAGCGATCGTCAACCGGGTCAACGCTGAACTGGCCAACAGTTTTGGCAATCTGGCGCAGCGTAGCTTATCGATGATTTTCAAGAACCTGGACGGAATCCTTCCGGCGGCGGGCGAGGCTGACGAAGACCGCGCTCTGCTGCAGCAAGTGGCCACGGCCTGCGAGGAACTTGCGACCGAATTTGACCGGTTTGCCTTCTCACTGGGCCTAGAAGCCTGGATGCGCGCGGTGTTCGCATGCAATGCCTATGTCGACGCGGCCGCGCCCTGGGCGCTGAAAAAGACGGACCCTGAAAGGATGGCCGCGGTGCTCGGCACCTTGGTTGCCGCAGTTCGGCATCTTGCCGAGGCGGTGAAGCCGATTATCCCGGCTTCGGCCGAAGCGCTGACCGCGCTGATTGACGGCGGCGCGAATGGTACGCCCATCGCCCAGCCAACGCCCCTCTTTCCTCGGCTCGAGCTTAGGGAGGAGGAGGCGGCATGAGCCTGATCGACAGCCATTGTCACCTCAATTATGACGGCCTCGCCGAGCGGCAGGAAGAGGTGCTCAATGCTGCTCGAGCGCGCGGAGTCGTGGGATTTCTCAACATTTCCACGCGGCAGGCCGAATGGGGCGCGGTAGTCGGCGCCGCCGAACGCAATGAGGACGTATGGGCGACGATCGGCGTTCATCCGCATGAGGCGGACGCTCATCCCGATCTTGGCGCGACCGCACTGATCGAGGCGGCCGCTCATCCGCGTGTCGTCGCCATCGGTGAATGCGGGCTCGATTATTATTACGACAAGTCCGACCGCTCGGCGCAACGCGATCGTTTTCAGGCGCATCTGGAGGCAGCCCGCGCAACCGCACTGCCGCTGGTCGTACACACCCGAGATGCGGAGGACGATACCGCCGCCATGCTCACCCGCGAGGTCGGGAAGGGGGGCGTCACCGGCGTGCTTCACTGCTTTACCGGAAGTGCGCAGCTGGCCCGCAAAGCGCTGGACCTTGGCTTTTACATCTCGATATCGGGCATCGTGACCTTCAAGAACGCCAAGGACTTGCAGGACACCGCGAAGACGATTCCGCAAGACCGGCTGCTCGTAGAAACCGACTCGCCGTTCCTTGCCCCGGTTCCTCATCGCGGCCAGGTCTGCGAGCCCGCTTTCGTGGCGGACACCGCAGCTTTCCTGTCAGACCTGCGCGACGAACCAATGGACGAGCTGGCGGCCGCAACCACGTCCAATTTCTTCCGATTGTTTGGAAAAGCCGCCGCGTGAAAGTCCGGATCCTTGGCTGCGGAACCTCTTCCGGCGTGCCACGGATCGGGAATGATTGGGGCGACTGCGATCCCGAAGAGCCGAAAAACCGGCGCACCCGTTCCTCGATCCTCATTGAAAGCGATGGACGGCGGCTATTGGTCGATTGCGGACCCGATATGCGGGAACAGCTGCTGGCCGCCAACGTCGCGGAATTGACCGGCGTGATTGTGACGCACGACCATGCCGATCATTGCCATGGCATCGACGACTTGCGCCAGATCGCGCATCAGTTGGGCCGGGCAGTTCCGCTCAATGCTCGTCCCGATACGCTGCAACGTCTTCGCAAGCGCTTCGCCTATGCCTTTGAGGGAACGTCGCTTTATCCACCTGTACTTGAACCATGCCCAATCAAGGATGGATATGCACTGGGCAAAGCGATGCTAAGCTTCGTGGATCAGCCGCATGGGGGAATTACATCCCTCGGCATCCGGACGGATGGCGGTGGCAAGTCGATGGCCTATGCCGTCGATTTCCATGAGCTAACGCCCGACATGGCAGCGCTATACGGCGGCGTGGATCTGTGGATCTGCGATTGCCTGCGGCGAAAGCCCCATCCGACCCATGCGCATTTGGAGGCGGTTCTGGGCTGGGCGCGGGACCTTAAGATAGGGCAATTGCTGCTTACGCATCTCGACAAAAGCATGGATTATGCGACGCTCGCGGCCGAGCTGCCCGACTGGGCCGCGCCGGCTTATGACGGGCAGGAGATAATGGTTTGACCAACGATTGGATGCTCGGCAGCCTCTATTTACTGATGGCGATGATGCTGGTCATCGGCTCGCTGATCGCGCGGCGTGAGCCGCTCGCGAAGATGGCGACCATGCTGCTCGCATGGGTCGCAATCTTTGCCGGCGGCTTCGTGTTGTTCACCTTCCGTGATGATCTGGGCTACGTCGCGCAAAGGCTTAAGGCGGAGGCTACCGGCGAGCCGATTGTCGAGGGCAGCGAGCTTCGCATACCCATGGCGATCGACGGGCATTTCTGGGTCGAAGGCACGATTAACGGCATGCCAGTAAAATTTCTGGTCGATAGCGGCGCAACCATGACCACCATCGGGCGCGACACCGCCGCCGCAGCGGATGTCCCGGTCAGCGCAAACCGCGACCAGGTTGTTCGCACCGGCAACGGCATGCTCCGCGTGGCAAGTGGACGGGCGGCGAGCCTGACCATCGGCTCGATCGAGCGAACGGATGTCGGCCTGCACATTGCCGATCATGAGGATTTGAACGTGCTGGGGATGAATTATTTGTCATCGCTCACCCGATGGGGCGTTGAAGGGCGTTGGCTGATCCTTCAGGCATAAGGGGTCTGAACTGTCTGTTGCTATGAAGTCATTTAACATAATACATATTATCATACTCGTGTATGCAAGGAGTTGAACATGAATTTGGAGGCCCCTCGCGACGATTTGGCCTCGGCGGACCAGGCAGCGCGTAACGGAGCTGCATTGCAACGTCTGGTAAGCGATCATGGAGCGGCTTCGCGATCCCATCAGCGGCTGCGAATGGGACAGCGTTCAAACCTTCTCGACGGTTGCGCCCTACACCATCGAGGAAGCCTATGAGGTTGCCGATGCCATTGCGCGCGACGACCTGGCAGCGCTCGTCGACGAGCTTGGCGATCTGCAGCTCCAGGTGGTCTTCCATGCGCGCATGGCCGAGGAGCAAGGTAGCTTTGCATTGGCCGACGTTCTCGACCGCATTTGCGACAAGCTGGAGCGCCGCCATCCCCATATCTTCGGCGATGCCAGCCACGGCGGGCATCATTTGTGGGAAGTTATCAAGGCTGAGGAACGAGCCGCCCACCCCGACAGCAGTGCTCTTGCCGGTGTGGCGATGGCGCTGCCGGCGCTGGAACGCGCCGCCAAGCTGCAGAAGCGCGCGGCTCGCACCGGGTTCGACTGGCCCAGCGTCGAAGGACCGAAAGCCAAAATTCGTGAGGAGTTGGATGAGATTGCCGAGGCGAGCGAGGATCAGTTGGAGGAAGAAGTCGGCGACCTGTTGTTCGCCGTCGTGAACTTTGCACGCCATCTCAAAATCGACCCCGAAGAGGCGCTACGAAAGGCAAACCGCAAGTTCGAAGGCCGTTTCCGGAAGATCGAGACGGAGCTTGGCTTCAAGACCATGAATCTTGAGCAGATGGAAGAGCTTTGGACGGCCGCCAAGCGTAGCTAAAGGCGCTGGAACCGCGCCCAATTCTCCGGGCTAAGTTTCACCGCAAGGTGCAGCGCTTCGCCTTCCGTCCGCTGCGTCAGTACAGCACCTCGAGCATGGAGCCAGGCAGCTCGCGTGCCGTCGGATGAGTCGAGCCGGACGTGGTGGGTCTGAGCACCCGCATGAAGCTGGTCGGCGACAGCTTCGCGCAGGTCATCGAGGCCATCGCCCTTCAAAGCGGAAACGGCCACGACCATGTCATTGCGCGCCGCATTGCCAAGAAGCTCGGCCCGGCGATCATCGTCCACTCGATCCAGCTTGTTCCAAACCTCCATGCGCGGCGGCGAACCGTCTTCGTCAAGCCCCAGAGATTGCAAAACTGTCTCAACATCCGCCGCCTGCGCATCGCTGTCGGGGTGCGAGATGTCACGGACATGCAGGATGAGGTCGGCCGAGGAGACCTCTTCAAGCGTAGCGCGAAAGGCGGCAACCAGCTCGGTCGGCAGATTGGAGACGAAACCGACGGTATCCGACAAGATCGCCTTGTCGAAACCAGGGATTTTCACCTGCCGCATGGTTGGATCGAGCGTCGCGAACAACAGGTCTTCGGCCATTACCGACGCCTGGGTCATTCGATTGAAAAGCGTCGATTTGCCCGCGTTGGTGTAGCCGACGAGCGCAATCACCGGCCAAGGAGCTTTCTGGCGCCGTCCGCGATGGAGGCCGCGGGTACGCGACACCTGCCCCAGCTCGCGCCGGATTCGAGCCATCCGGTCCCGGATCAGCCGCCGGTCGGCTTCGATCTGCGTTTCGCCAGGACCTCCGAGGAAGCCGAACCCGCCGCGCTGGCGCTCAAGGTGCGTCCAGCTTCTCACCAGTCGGCCCGCTTGGTAATCAAGATGCGCAAGCTCGACCTGCAGCCGGCCTTCGGAAGTCGCCGCCCGCTCGCCAAATATCTCGAGGATCAGGCCGGTGCGGTCGATTACCTTGCACTTCGTGAGGTCTTCCAGCGTCTTTTGCTGGACCGGGGTAAGGGCTGCATCGACGATCACCAGCCTTGCGTCATGCTCCTCGGCAAGCTCAGCGATTTCATCGGCCTGCCCCTTGCCGAAAAGGCTTGCAGGGCGGATTTGCCGCAATCGGAAGCTTCGCCGCTCGACCACGTCGACCCCGATCGCTGCGGCGAGGCCCGCTGCTTCCTCGATCCGTGCCTCGAGCGAGCGGAGCGCTGCTTCTCCCACGCGTTCGGGCACGACCAGCAGCGCACGCTCGCCGCGCGCTAATCCCCCATCGTCGGCTCGATTGAAGACGCTCAGCTGTCGTCCCCTGAATCCGCACCGCCACCGAGATCGAGCGGTCGGCCGGGCTGCATGGTCGAGATCGCGTGCTTGTAGACGAGCTGCACCGCTCCTCCCCGTTCAAGAACGAGCGAGAATTGGTCGAACCCGGCGACGGCACCTTGCAGCATGACCCCGTTAACGAGAAAGACGGTCATTGGCTCCTGTTCCCGCGCAGCGGCCTGCAGGAACAGATCCTGCAATGCCGGGCGGCGGCCATTGGCCCCTTCCCCGCCCGCCGGAAGGTCCGCCGGCGGCTGGACGGGCATGATGGTTGAAATCGCGTGCTTGTAGACAAGCTGGCTATTACCGTCTCGCCTCAGCAGCAGGGAGAAGGCGTCGAACCAGGTGACGATCCCCTGCAGCTTGACCCCCTTGACCAAAAAGATCGTCACCGGAGCCTTAGAACGCCGGATAGAATTCAGAAATATATCCTGCAAAATCAGTGGTTTTTCAGCCATTAATGCGACTATTCCTCATCGCGCTTGTCGCCGAGGCCGAGGGCCTTCAGCTTGCGGTGAAGTGCCGACCGCTCCATGCCGATGAACGTCGCTGTGCGCGAGATGTTGCCCGAGAAGCGACGGATCTGAATTTTCAGATATTCGCGCTCGAAGCTTTCGCGGGCCTCGCGCAGCGGCGAACCCATGATGGCCATGGAGGCGCCGCCAAGGCCGGTCGACCCCTGAGTCTCGACGATTTCAGACGGGAGTAGGTCGACTTCGATGCACCCCACGCGGTCGCCGGGGGTCAGGATCAACGTCCGCTCGATGATGTTCCTTAGCTGGCGGACATTGCCGGGCCAGTCGTGCGCCTGAAGCGCGGCCATTGCATCCTTGGACAGTTCGGGCGTCTGGATGCGCCGCTCGGCCGCGAAGCGGGCGAGGAAATGGGCGACAAGCTCCGGAATGTCCTCGCGACGCTCGCGAAGCGGCGGAATCCGCACGGGAACGACGTTCAGACGGTAGTAAAGATCTTCGCGGAACCGACTCTCGGCAATTTCATCGGCAAGGTTGCGCGACGTCGCCGACAGGACTCGCACGTCGACCTTGACGGGCCGCTGCCCTCCCACGCGGGAATAGCTCTGGTCGGTCAGGACACGCAGTATCTTGGCCTGGGTTGTCTGCGGCATGTCGGCGATTTCATCGAGGAACAGCGTACCGCCATGCGCCTGCTCGAGGAGGCCCGGACGCGAAACGCCGTTGCTTTCGCTTCCGAACAATTCCTCTTCGACCCGCTCCGGGCTCATCATCGCCGCCGAAAGAACGATGAACGGAGCCGAGGCCCGCGGGCTCCAGTTATGGATCATCCGCGCCGCGATTTCTTTGCCGACGCCGGCTGGCCCGGTGATCAACACGCGGCTTCCGGTCGGCGCCACACGCTTCAGCGTGGCGCGCACGGTGTTGATAGCGACCGACGTGCCGTCGAGGTGATCGTCAGGCCCAACCTGCTGGCGCAAATTGGCATTCTCGCGCCGCAGCCGATCGGTTTCGGTTGCCCGTCCGACGAGATGCAGGAGGCGGTCGGCCTTGAACGGCTTTTCAATGAAGTCCACCGCGCCTTCGCGGATCGCGGCAACCGCCGTGTCGAGATTGCCATGACCGGAGATCATCAGCACCGGAAGCGTCGGGTCGCGGCCCTTGATTTGCTCAAGCAACTGGAGGCCGTCGAGCTTCGATCCCTGAAGCCACACGTCGAGCAGGACCAGGCTAGGCCGGCGATCATCGATCGCCTCGAGGGCTCCGTTGCTGTCACCCGCCGAACGCACCGAATATCCTTCGTCCTCCAGCACGCCAGACACGAGTTCGCGGATGTCGGCCTCATCGTCGACTACCAGCACTTCGAGCGCCATCAGCTTGGCTCCTCTTCGTCATATTCGTCATCGCCGACGCTTGTCGTCGGCGGCGGTTCGTCGGTTTCCAGCAAGGCAAGCCGGTCGGCGTCGAAGGCGATGCGCACTCGGGTCCCACCGCCTACCCTGTCGAGGAAGGCAATCTCTCCAAGATGCTCCTCGACAATCTTCTTGACGATCGCCAGGCCGAGGCCCGTGCCCCGTACCCGCGTCGTCATGTAAGGCTCGGTCAGGCGCTCGCGCTCTTGCGGCAGCCCTACGCCGGTATCCGTAAGATCGAGCACCAACTGCTCATCCTCACGCCGGATGGACAGGTCAATGCGATCTCCGTCAGGGTTTTGTTCGCCTCTATTACGCCTTGCTTCAATGGCTTCCACCGCATTTTTTACGATGTTGGTCAACGCCTGCCCAAGTTGGCGGCGATCGCAAACCAGGCAAACGTCCGCCGCCGGCAAGTCGAGAGCAAAGGAAATGCCAGGATGCGCTACCTCGTGAAGAAACAAGGCAGCCCGAGCAATGTCGTGGATATTCTCTTCACGAAACACCGGCTTGGGCATTCTCGCGAAATTGGAAAATTCATCGACCATCCGGCGAAGATCGCCGACCTGCCGGACGATCGTCTCGGTCAGGCGCGTGAACGTCTCCGGATCTGTCGTTACCTCGCTCGCGTAGCGTCGTTGCAGCCGTTCGGCCGCCAGCTGGATCGGGGTCAGCGGGTTCTTGATCTCATGGGCAATGCGCCGGGCGATGTCAGACCAAGCGGCCCGGCGCTGGTCGCTCAATTGCTCGGTGATGTCATCGAACGTCAGGACCGAGCCATCGGCATAGCGCATCCGCTTCACCGCGAGCGTGCGCTGACCTTCGGCCGAATGAAGCAAGACGTTCGCCTCACGCGCTTCGCCGTCCAGGAATTCGCGCAACTCAGCTGATATATCAGCCAAGCTCTTGTTCTCGATGCTTTCCTCGTCGTGGCTCAGGAGGGTTTCGGCCGATCGATTGGTCAACAACACCCGTCCCGCGCCGTCGACCGCGATCACGCCTGCCGTGACGCTCGAAAGCACTGCTTCGATGAAGGCGCGGCGGGTGTCGAGCTGCTCATTGGCCGCCAACAGGGCGCCGGTTTGTTCCTGAAGCCTACCAGTCATCCGGTTGAAAGCAGTACCGAGCATCGCGATCTCGTCGGCCGGCTTGGCGACCAACACCCGGGCGGTAAGGTCGCCTTCCTCGATCCGGCCGGCAGCGTCGACAAGTTCCTCGACCGGACGGAGCAGCCTGTCGGCCAATTTCAGCGCCGTAAAGATCGCCAGCGCGACGATAAGCAATGCGCCGGCAAGCAGAATGGCATTGAATTTCAGCTGATTGTCGCGGCTGCGCTCCAGCAGCCCACGATAATCCGCCAAGACCCCGCTCGCCCGCTGGATTTGCTCGCGAAAGTCTTCGCTTGCCTCGCGGGCGGCAAATAAATAGGTTCGCTCTCCAGCGGCAATCGGCGTCAGCACCGCAATGCGCCCGGGAGTCAGCACTTCTGCAGCTTGGGTTTGTCCCTTCAGTTGCGAAAGCGCTTGGGCAACGCGCGACGGGTCAATCAAGCCGTCGTCATAATTGACCCCGCTAAGCACGACCATCTGGCCGCTCGGCCCTACCTTGATGATAGCTGCCTCGTTTAGGCTCCGCAGATAGGTCTGATATTTGATCGTTTCATCGAACTGCGGGCTGTCGATTGGTACAGTTCCCAAGGTTCGGGAGAGGTCTTCAGCCATGGGCACGGCTTGTTCGCCAACGCGATTGACCTCGCTGTCATAGGCAGACTGCGCTAGCTTCGTGGTGTTTTCCAACATCCCTCGCGCCCGGTCCGAGAACCAGAACTCGAGTCCCGACTGGAGCAGCAGCGAGGCGAAAATCGCAACGATGACTGTCGGCACGGCCGCGATAACCGAAAACAAGGCGACGAGCCGAGTGTGAAGCTGACCGGTGCCAATCGCCCTCCGTGCCGCGCGTGCATTGGCGATGTTGCGGGACAACAGGACCATCAGCGCGATCGAAGGAATCAGATTGGCGATCAGAAGCAGCGCAATCTGCAGCGGTGAGAGCATCACGCCCGGGGCCGCTTCCCGGCGAAGTAGCACAAAACTCAAGACCAGAGTGGCCGCGAGCACTACCCCGCTCGCAATGGTCGCCCATCGGTAGATGCGACCGCTCGCTTTCTCGCGCGCAAACCAGCTGGCGCGGGGCAACTCGCTCAATTCGGATTCGGCCACTTGCGCATCCATGCTCCCTTCGGCCTAGCATGGACGCGTTGCATAAAAAACACAGTTTGTGGGCTCAGGCCGCTGCCTTCGTCAGCCAGGGCGAATAGAACTCCCGAAGCATCGAAATCACGACGTTGGGATCGTCCTGCTTGTTCACGCTGTTGCGGAATTCTGCCGAGCCGGTCAGACCCCTAGTATACCAGCCGATATGCTTGCGCGCCAAATTGACGCCCGTCTGGATGCCGTAAAGCGATTGCATGGCGTCATATTGCTCGAGGATGACGTCGAGTTGCTCGTCCATCGACGGATCGGGCTTGTGCCCGCCGCCGGCCAAATCCGCCATCGCCTGGCCAAGAAGCCACGGCCGGCCATAGGCGCCGCGGCCGATCATCACCCCGTCCGAACCCGATTGGGCAAGCGCCGTTCGCGCATCTTCCAGGCTACAGATATCTCCATTGACGATCACCGGCAGCCCCGTCGCTTCCTTAACGGACCGAACGAACGCCCAGTCGGCCGAGCCCTTGTACATCTGACAACGGGTACGACCGTGTACCGTGATCATGCGGACCCCGAGATCTTCCGCAATGCGCGCCAGCGCGGGCGCATTGAGGCTGTCGTGGTTCCAGCCCATGCGCATTTTCAGGGTAACCGGGACCTTCACGGCCTTGACGGTCGCCTCGATGATCGAGGCGGCGAGCGGTAGGTCGCGCATCAATGCCGAGCCGGCGTCGCCATTGACGACCTTTTTCACAGGGCATCCCATGTTGATATCGATGATCGCCGCACCGCGTTGCTCGTTGAGCCTGGCCGCCTCGGCCATCTCGACCGGAGCGCAACCCGCGAGTTGAAGCGAAACCGGCTCCTCGCTCGGATCCCAGCTGGCTTTCTGGAGCGACTGGCGGGTTTCCCGGATCATCGCCTGGCTGGCGATCATTTCGCTGACGGTGAGCCCCGCGCCGTATCGCTTGACCAGCTTGCGGAACGGCAAGTCGGTGACGCCCGTCATCGGCGCAAGGATGACTGGCGCGTCGATGGTCACCGGACCGACGTGGATGGGCTTGATCAGGCTCATGAGAGGGCGCGCCTTTACAGGAAGGGCCCGAAGCGGGCAAGGCGCCGCCACCATGACAGTCACTGCCCTTATTGTCGCCGCCGGCTCGGGAAGCCGGATGGGCGGCGGGATGCCCAAACAATATCGCCCGATCGCCGGAAAGGCGGTGCTCGCCCATGCGGTGGACGCGTTGGCGTCGCATCCGCGCGTCAATGCGGTGCGGGTGGTGATCGGCGAAGGGCAGCAGGAGATGGCGCGGGAAGCGCTCGCAGGCCGGGATATCGGCGATCTGATCGTCGGCGGCGAAACACGTCAGGAATCCGTTCGACGCGGGCTAGAGGCACTTTCGGCGCGGGAGGCGCCCGACCTCGTACTTATCCACGATGCCGCCCGCCCCTTTTGTCCCATCGAAGTCGTCGACCGGCTGCTAAAGGCACTGGCAACCAACGCGGCCGCAGTCCCTGCCTTGCCCGCCGCCGACACACTCATGCGAGGCAAGGGAAAGCATCTCGGCGACACGGTCGACCGTACGCATCTCAATCGGATTCAAACGCCGCAAGCATTTCACTTCGAGCGCATTTTGGAAGCCCATCGGGCCAAGGCATTGGAGAGCTTCACCGATGATGCGACACTCGCCCGCGCCGCACTTGTGGGGGTGGTCCGCGTCGACGGCGACGAGGCACTGAACAAACTTACGCTGGTCGGAGATTTCATCCGCGCCGAAGAGCGGCTGCGTTGCAGCCTCGTCACCAGCGTCGGAATGGGGTTCGATGTCCATGCCTTTGCGGGCGAAGGGCCGATTATGATGGGCGGCATCGAACTGCCGCACGACAGGGGGCTTGCGGGATACAGCGATGCCGACGTCGTGCTTCACGCCATCACCGACGCTTTGCTGGGTGCCGCGGGCGAGGGCGACATCGGCCAGCATTTCCCTCCCGGCGATCCGCAATGGAAGGGAGCGAATTCAGACCAATTTCTGGCCCATGCCGCCGGGTTGATCCGCGATCGTGGCGGAATCATCGATCATGTCGATTGCACTGTCATCTGCGAAGGCCCAAAGATCGGACCACATCGCGACGCCATGCGGGCCAGAATTTCCGAAATTTTGCACCTCGGGCCGGCCCAGGTGAGTATCAAGGCCACAACGACCGAACGACTGGGGTTTACCGGACGCGGTGAAGGCGTCGCGGCGCAGGCGATCGCGACAATCAGAATGAGAAGTGAATGACCAACGACTTCCTTCTTCCTGACGACCTGGTCGCAAAAGCGCGCGAGGTGGTCGAGGCGAACCGCAAGGCCGGCCGCCGCGTCGCGGTCGCCGAAAGCTGCACGGGCGGTCTTGTCAGTGCGGCCATCACGGAAATTCCTGGCTCGTCCGAAATGTTCGAAGCCGGCTATGTCACCTATTCAAATGCCGCCAAAATGTCGGATCTCAACGTCTGCCTCGACGTCGTCGAAACGTTCGGCGCAGTGAGCGTGGCGACGGCCTGGGCGATGGCGCAAGGTGCGCTGGAAGCATCGGGTGCGGATGTGGCGGTTGCGATCACGGGAATCGCCGGCCCCGATGGGGGGACGGAACAGAAGCCGGTCGGAACTGTCGTCTTCGCGCGGGCCGAGCGCGAGGTCGGGCCCGACAAGATCGTCGCCGATCAGAAATTGTTTGATGCGAGTGGAGGCCGCTCCGGGGTGCGCCGTCAGGCTGCGCTCTGCGCGCTCGATTTGCTGATGCCGTAAAGCGCCGCCGCGCGCTGCTCGAACGCTCCGGTCATGCGCCTCAACGCGCGGTCGAACATCTGTCCCGCAAGCGTTTCGAACAGCCGCGACCGGAAGGCGAAGTCGACCGAAAAATGGACGTTGGTGCCTCCGCCGGGCGAAGCAACGAAACGCCACTCATTCTTCAGATATTTGAGTGGTCCCTCGACATAGTCCACGCAAATGTGGCTCGGCCGCTCCTTGGTCACTCGGCTGGTGAAGCGTTCCTTGAAGGCGTTGAAGCCGACGATCAGGTCGGCAACCATCTCGGTCTCGCTCGCTGAGCGGATGCGGACCGCGCTGACCCAGGGCAGGAATTCGTCGTAGCGGGCGACATCGGCGACAAGGTCGAACAACTGCTCCGGCGTGTAAGGGAGATGCTTCGTCTCGCTATGCCGCGGCATCAGGCGCCTTTTGTTCCCAAACCGGCCCGCCCCCTGCCCGCTTCAACTGCGCGTTCCGGGCGTCCCGCATTTTCTTGAAATCGTCGCCCGCGTGATAGCTCGACCGGGTCAACGGCGATGCAGCGACCAGCAGGAAGCCCTTGGCCCGAGCGATCGAGGCATAGGCCTTGAATGCGTCAGGCGTAACGAATTCCTCGACTTTGGCGTGACGCGGAGTTGGCTGAAGATATTGGCCCATGGTCAGGAAATCGATTCCCGCCGAGCGCATGTCGTCCATCACCTGGTGGACCTCTAGCCGCTCCTCGCCGAGGCCGACCATTACGCCGGACTTAGTGAAAATCGACGGATCGAGCTTCTTGACCTGCTCGAGCAGCCGAAGAGAGGCGTAATAGCGGGCGCCGGGCCGGATCGTCGGATAGAGCCTCGGCACAGTCTCGAGGTTGTGATTATAGACGTCGGGCCGAGCGGCGACGATCGCCTCGACCGCCGCCTCATGCTTGTTGCGGAAATCGGGGGTCAGGATCTCGATGGTTGTGTTGGGCGTTTCGCGGCGAAGCGCTTCGATCACCTTGACGAATTGCGACGCGCCGCCGTCGGGCAAATCGTCCCGATCGACCGAGGTGACGACGATGTGTTCGAGCCCCAGTTTGGCCGCGGCGATGGCAACATGTTCGGGCTCCAGCGGGTCGACGACGCGCGGCATCCCGGTCTTGACGTTGCAGAAGGCGCACGCCCTGGTGCAAGTGTCGCCGAGGATCATCACCGTGGCATGCTTCTTGGTCCAGCATTCGCCGATGTTCGGGCAGGCCGCTTCCTCGCAAACCGTCGCAAGATTGAGCGAACGCATCAGCTTGCGCGTCTCGTTATAGCCTTCGCTGACGGGCGCCTTGACCCGGATCCAGTCGGGCTTGCGCTGTTTCGGCGGTTGCGGGAGCGGTGCGTTCATGCCGGCCAGATAGCGATTTGAACCGGCGCTTGCCACCCCTGCCCTGCCTGACTAACCGCATCCGCAGGAAGGGGAACGCCTGAATGGAAGGTTTCGGAAATCTGCTAGCCGGCTATCGTCGCTTTCGCGCCAGCCAGTCGGGAAGCGAACAGAAGCGCTGGCAGGAACTGGCAGAAGGCCAGGCACCGCGGGCCGTTATCGTGGCGTGCAGCGACAGCCGCGCCGATCCGGCAATTATTTTCGACACCGACCCCGGCGAGATTTTCGTGGTGCGCAATATCGCCAACCTCGTCCCGCCCTATGAACAGGGCGGCGGACGTCACGGTGTATCGGCGGCACTGGAATTTGCCGTGACCCAACTCAACGTGCCTGAAATCATGGTCATGGGACATGAGCGCTGCGGTGGAATTTACGCCGCGCTCACCGGCTGTTTCCATGATGCGCCGGTCGGCGAAGGCGGTTTCGTCGCCGCCTGGATGAGTCAAATCGACAGTCCCGCGCAGGCGATCGCCAAAGAACATGGCACCGGCGCAGACGCTCAGCGCATCCTTGAGGAGGTTGCCATCCGCCAGAGCCTGGCAAACCTGCGCACCTTCCCATTCGTCGCGGATCGCGAAAAAAAGGGCACCCTGAAATTGCTAGGCTGCCACTTTTCTATCCGCGAGGGCGAACTTTGGGTGCTCGACGAGGCGGAAGACAGCTTCCGCCCCGTCTGAGGAACGTCGCCTAAATGATTAGCAACGTGTGTTATAATCGTAGATCGGGTTGCCGTACTGATCGACATAGTAGCAATAGCCGCGGGTATCGCGGTAATATTGCTTGCCCTTGATGACCGCGCCCGCGACGCCGCCGAGAACCGCACCGACCACGGCGCCCGTCACTGGGTTCACGCCGGGAAGAACGGCACCGGCAACCGCGCCGGCAACACCGCCGACCGCCGCACCGGTCGCAACGCGCCGGCCCTGCGAGTCATATTGGTAGCCGTCATTGTAGCCATAAGGATTGGTCGCGCACGCCGAAAGCGAGACGGCCAAGGTAGAAGCGAGAATAAGACGTTTCATGGGTGGAATCCTCCGATACACAGGCACATGTCCCCGCCCCTGCAAGGACTATGACGTGCAAACGCCGATTTCGTTCCGTCCCCGTTGCGGTAAGGAATGGCGAACCGGAGCAAATTTTCAATGACCGACCGCAATGACTACGCCGATGTCGAGCTCAATATCGCCTTGCTGATCGACGCCGACAACGCGTCCCCCGATCATCTTGATGAGGTGCTGCTGGTGCTTGGCGAGCTCGGCACGATCAACATTCGGCGGGCTTATGGCAATTGGGCAAAGACCAGCCTCAAGGGCTGGGGCCAGCTGACCGGTTTCCATTCGATCGTGCCGATGCAGCAATTCGACGTGGTCAAGGGCAAGAGCTCGACTGACATGCGCATGACGATCGACGCCATGGACCTGCTCTATCGCGGTCATGTCGACGGGTTCGGGATCATGTCGTCGGATTCGGACTTTTTGCCGTTGGCGCAGCGCATCCGTGAGGACGGGCTTCCGGTCTACGGCTTCGGTACCGCCAAGACCCCGCAAAGCTTCCAACAGGCCTGCACCCGATTCTTCGACGTTGCAGCGCTGGTCCATGACAAGGAGGAAGACCTAGAGGCGCCGCCGACCACCGAGGGGCAGCGCCAGGTCGATGCCGAGCTTCTGCAAGTGCTCGGCGCGGCATTCAAGGCATCCAAGCGTGACGATGAAGGCTATGCGGCGCTGAGCGAAATGGGGCAGCGGGCCAAGGCCGTATCGAGCTTCGCGGTTCGCAACTACGGCTTCACGCGTCTTTCCGATCTGATCAAGGCAGTACCCAATTTCGGGACCAAGGTCGACGATGACGGGCGATTGATGGTCAAGCGCCTGCGCTAAATTGGTCCATTCCAGTTCCGGCTTCATGGCCAAGGCTGGACGAAAGGAAGCCTGGAACGCATTGACACGGACACAGACGGCACGCACCAATTGCGCGATGGGTCCACAATGCTGGGGAAACGATGATGAACGCTCTTGAAGGCCGCTATGCACCGCAAGCCTTGAGCCTCCTTCGGATTGTCGCCGCCCTGCTGTTCCTGCTCCATGGTAGCTCGAAGCTTCTTGGGTTCCCGGCTTCGCCGATGCCCGCGCCGCCGGTAGGCTCCTTATTCTGGATCGGCGGCATGCTGGAGCTGGTCGGCGGCCTGATGTTGCTCCTCGGCGTCCTGTCGCGGCCGGTGGCGTTCATCCTGTCGGGCGAGATGGCGGTTGCCTATTGGATGGTGCACGCCCCGCAATCGACCTTCCCGATGATCAATGGTGGCGATGCGGCCATCCTGTTCTGCTTCGTCTTCCTGCTGATCGCGGCCGCGGGGCCGGGACCATGGAGCCTGGATGCCTCGATGGGACGCAAGAAGGTCAGCGTGTACGAGGAAGGCCCGGTCGACCCGCCGGCCAGCTGACGCTCCCGCCGGAAAGGCGCGAAGTCTGCACCCATCTGCACGGTGACCTGCAAAAGCCGGTTGATTTTCGCTGCCCGTCTCATTCGCACTGTCAAAAGCCGCGACCGGCCAGCAGCGCCTCTGGCTGCTCCGGTCCCGCTTATCTCGTCAATTTCTTATACGTCATCCGGTGCGGCCTGTCCGCTTCGGGGCCCAGCCGCCGACGCTTGTCTTCCTCATACGCCTCGAAGTTCCCTTCGAACCATTCGACGTGGCTGTCGCCTTCGAACGCCAGGATATGAGTCGCCAGGCGATCGAGGAAGAAGCGGTCGTGGCTGATAACCACGGCGCAGCCGGCGAAATTCTCGAGCGCTTCCTCAAGCGCGCGAAGAGTCTCGACGTCGAGGTCGTTGGTCGGCTCGTCGAGCAGGAGGACGTTGCCGCCTTCCTTGAGCATCTTGGCGAGATGGACCCGGTTGCGCTCGCCGCCCGGATAGCTGGCCGACCTTCTTCTGCTGATCGACTCCCTTGAAGTTGAACGCCCCGACATAGGCGCGCGTCTGCATTTCCTGCTTGCCGATCGGTCATCAACTCATGCCCGCCCGAGATTTCCTCCCAGACATTCTTCTTCGGATCGAGATGCGTCGCGGCTCTGGTCGACGAAGCCGAGGCGGACGGTCTCGCCAATCTTGATCTCGCCGCCATCGGGCTGTTCCTGACCGGTGATCAGCTTGAACAGGGTCGACTTGCCCGCGCCATTGGCGCCGATCACACCGACGATGCCGCCCGGCGGAAGGTTGAACGACAGATCCTCGAACAGCAAGCTTGTCGCCATAGGCCTTGGTCAGGCCTTTCGCCTCGATGACGTTGCCGCCCAGGCGTTCGGGAACCTGGATGACGATCTGCGCCTTGCCGAGCGTGCGCTTCTCGGACGCTTCGACCAGCTGCGTCGAACGCCTTGATGCGCGCCTTGGATTTGGTCTGGCGCGCCTTGGGCGACTGCCGGATCCACTCCAGCTCTTCCTTGATCGCCTTTTGGCGCCCCTCGTCCTCGCGGCTTTCCTGCTCGAGCCGCTTGGCCTTCTTGTCGAGGTAGGTCGAGTAATTGCCCTCGTAGACGAAGTATTTTCCGCGATCGAGTTCGAGGATCCAGTTGACGACATTGTCGAGGAAATAGCGGTCGTGGGTGACGAGGATGACGTTGCCCGGATAGTCGACCAGATGCTTTTCGAGCCACTGGACGCTTTCGGCGTCGAGGTGGTTGGTGGGCTCGTCGAGCAGCAGGATGCTGGGCTTTTCGAGCAGCAGGCGGGTCAGCGCGACCCGGCGCTTCTCGCCGCCCGACAGGTTGGTGACCTCTGCATCGCCCGGCGGGCAGCGCAGCGCGTCCATGGCAATCTCGAGCTGGTTGTCGAGCGTCCAGCCGTCGACCGCGTCGATCTTTTCCTGAAGCTCGCCCATCTCCGCCATCAACGCGTCGAAATCGGCGTCGGCGGGCGGATCGCCCATCAGGGTCGAGATTTCGTTGAAGCGGTCCATCATGTCGGCGACCGGCTTCACGCCCTCGCGGACGTTCTCCATGACGGTCTTGGTCGGATCGAGCTGCGGCTCCTGCTCCAGATAGCCGACAGTGATATGCTCGCCCGGCCATGCCTCGCCGGAAAATTCCGTGTCACGGCCGGCCATGATCTTCATCAGCGTCGACTTGCCAGTGCCGTTGGGGCCGACGATGCCGATCTTGGCATCCGGGTAAAATTGCAGGTGGATGCCGTTGAGAACCGGCTTGGGGGCGCCAGGGAAGGTCTTCGTCAGACCTTTCATCACAAAGCTATATTGAGCGGCCATGGGGTCGCGATACTCCGAAACGGGTTGGGATTTGCGGCGCGTTTAGGGGAAGCGCGGCTTGGAATCCACCCTCCCCGTCATTGCGAGGAGCGTAGCGCCGCAGCTATCCATGGATTGCGTCGCATCGCTCCCAATTGCGTAAGGTTAATCCCTGCCCACCATCTCCGCCGCATCGGCGAAGCGATAGTCACGAAACTGGTCGCGAAGGGCGAGCTTGCTGATCTTTCCCGTGGCGGTGTGGGGAAGCTCGTCGACGAATTCGATCGCGTCGGGGAGCCACCATTTGGCGACATGGGCGGTCAAATGATCGCGGATCTTCACCGTGCAAACGTCGCTGTCGGGCGCGCGAACGCAGACCAGCAACGGCCGCTCGTCCCACTTGGGGTGCGGGATGCCGATCGCCGCGGCCTCCGCTACGCCTGGACAGCCGACCGCGGCATTTTCCAGTTCGATCGAGCTGATCCACTCGCCGCCGGACTTGATGACGTCTTTCGACCGGTCGGTGATCTGCATTGTCCCGTCGGAATGGAGCATGGCGACGTCACCCGTGTCGAACCACCCATCTGCGTCCGTCGAGTCCCTGTCTTCCTTGAAATAGCGCTGGATCACCCAGGGACCGCGCACCTGAAGTCGTCCGCTTTCCTTGCCGTCGCGGGGCAGCTCCTTTCCTTCGTCATCGACGATGCGGTGCTCGATGCCAAAAGGCACCCTGCCCTGACGGCCGATAAAGCCCATCTGCTCATCGTCTGACATATCCTCCCAGCCATTCGGCGGTGCGCCCATCGATCCGATCGGCGACGTCTCGGTCATTCCCCAGGCGTGGCCGACCTGGATGTCACGATCGCGGAACCATTTGATCATCGCGCGCGGCGCGGCCGATCCGCCGATGGTCACATATTTTAGGCTGCCCAAATCCTCGCCGCTGCTCTCGATATGTTCGATCATGCCAAGCCAGATGGTCGGAACACCCGCCGAGTGGCTGACCTTTTCGTCATGGAACAGCTTGCACATCTGGGCCGGCCGATAGTCGGCGGACAGCACCAGCTTGCATCCCGTCAGCGGTGCGGCCCAGGGAATGCCCCAGGCGTTGGCGTGGAACATTGGAACGATCGGCACCACGACAGCACGTGCCGACAGATTGAAAACGTCGGGGGCCGCCTCGGCCAGCGTGTGAAGCATGGTCGAGCGATGCTCGTAGAGGACACCCTTGGGATTGCCAGTCGTGCCGCTGGTGTAGCAGAGCGCGCAAGGGTCACGCTCGTCCCCGTCCACCCATTCATACTTGCCGTCGTAGGGCTCGATCCACTCCGCGAACCCGGCTTCTCCGGCGGGCGGATCGAAGCAGATAAAATGCTCGATCGTCGTCCACCTGGGTTTCATCTTCTCGACCAACGGCGCGAACGCATGGTCGTAGAGCAGCACCCGGTCTTCGGCATGGTTGGCTATATAGTCGAGTTGGTCCTCGAACAGGCGCGGGTTGATGGTGTGGAGGATGCCGCCCATCCCGATCGCGCCGTACCAGGCAGTAAGATGGCGACTGTGGTTCATGGCCAACGTCGCAATCCGGTCGCCCGGCTTCATGCCGGCAGCCTCGAGCGCCTGGGCCATTCGCCGGGCGTCGTGCGCGACCTGACGCCAATTGGTGCGGGTAATCGATCCGTCGGCCCAGGCCGAGACGATTTCCCCTTCTCCATGCTCGCGTTCGGCATGGTCGACCAGCCGCATCACGCGGAGCGGCCAATGCTGCATAGCTCCCAGTCTTCCCACCCCACCACTCCCGAGTGTTAACCATCACCGAGCGCGTGCAGCTTCGCGCCGCGAGGCACGGGACACAAGCGGGAAATTAAAATCGCGGAATGGCTTAGAAGGGCATTTTGAAGCCGGGGGGCAGCGGCAGCCCTTCCGTCATCGCCTTCATCTGCTCGCCCGCGGCGGCATCGGCCTTGCCCCGGGCGTCGTTGATCGCCGCGACGATCAGGTCTTCAAGCATCGTCTTTTCCGACGCGACGATCAGGCTATCGTCGAGATCGATGCCGAGGATTCGGCCCTTGGCGGTGGCGCGGATTTTGACCAGGCCGCCGCCCGACACGCCCTCCACCTCGACCTTGTCGAGATTATCCTGCGCCTGGGCAAGCTGTGCTTGGGCGGCTTCGGCCATTTTCATGATTTCATCGAGGCTGGGCATGTCAGGCTTCTTTCCGGTCAATGGTCTCAAGGGTCGCGTCGGGGAATTCGTCGAGAAGCGCCCGGACGTTGGGCTCATCAAGCACTTCGGCGCGAATTCGTTCTTCGGCCATCGCTTCCTGCTGCTGGAGCGACGGCGCGCCGCCTTCGTCGGTCAGCCGCACCTGCCAGACCGAACCCGTCGCTTCCTTGGCGGCGGCGGCCAGTTCGCGCGGGAAATCGGGGCCAACCGGCCTCAAGGGTTTCAGGACCAGCTCGCCCGGCGCGAAACTGACCAGGCCGACATGATCACGGAGCTGGACGCCAAGCAACTGCCGTCCCTGCTTCTCGACCGCTTCGACCAGCGTTGGAAAGTCCTGGACCAGACTGGCCTGGGGCCCGGCGGCGGGCGATGACGATTTCGACGGCGCCGCGGCAGCTACCCCTCCCCCCGCCAGCATCGCCGCCAGCGCCGACGGGTCGGGCATGTCGACGGCGTGGATCAGGCGAAGCAGCGCCATCGTCGCCGCCTCATGGGGGTCTGGCGCAATGGTGACGTCCTGCAGACCCTTGAGCAGCAGCTGCCACAGCCGATGCAGGCTGCCCCAGCTGAGCCGCGCGGCCAGTTCGGCCGCTGCCTCTCGCTCTTCGGCCGATTGCAGCAGGTCGGCGTTGGCACCGGCCTTGGCGCGCGTCACGGCATGGAGCGATTCCATCAGGCCACGGAGCAGAGAGCCAGGTTCGATGCCTAGCGCGTGAGCCTCATCAAGTTGGCCTAGCGTAGCCGGCAAATCGCCTTCGAGAAGGGTTATGAGCAGACTGCGGATGCGGCCGCGGTCGGCCTGACCCAGCATGTCGCGGACCTGGCTTGCGGTGATCTTGCCCTCGCCATGCGCAATCGCTTGGTCGAGGATCGAAAGCCCGTCGCGGGCAGATCCTTCGGCGGCGCGGGCGATGGCCTGAAGCGCCTCCTCCTCCACGTCCACGCCTTCGGCGCCGGCAACGTATGAGAAATGGGCGGCGAGCTTTTCGGCTGGAATCCGGCGAAGATCGAATCGCTGGCAGCGCGACAGAACCGTCACCGGTACCTTGTTCACTTCGGTCGTGGCGAAGAGGAATTTCACATGCGCCGGGGGTTCTTCGAGCGTCTTCAACAGCGCGTTGAAGGCGTTCTTCGACAGCATGTGAACTTCGTCGATGATGTAGATTTTGTAGCGCGCGGAAACGGCTGCGTAGCGCACCGCCTCAATGATTTCGCGGACGTCGTCGACGCCGGTGTGGCTGGCCGCATCCATCTCGATCACGTCGATGTGCCGCCCCTCGGCGATGGCGCGGCATGGCTCGCAGACGCCGCAGGGATCGATCGTCGGGCCGCCCTGGCCGTCCCGGCCGATGCAATTGAGCGCCTTGGCGACGAGACGTGCGGTCGAGGTTTTGCCGACGCCGCGCACGCCGGTCAGCAAGAAAGCGTGCGCAATTCGGCCGCGTTCGATGGCGTTGCCCAGTGTCGTCACCATCGCGTCCTGGCCGATCAGCTCGGCGAAAGTCTGCGGGCGATATTTGCGGGCGAGCACGCGGTACGGGGACGCGGTCTGCGGAGGGCTGACCTGGGGCAAATCAAGGCCAAGGCCGGGTTCTTCGCTTGGATTGGGGGAATCGGACATTACTTCGATATGTAAGCAGGAGCGCGATGGCCGTCACGGAGTAAAATCTGTGACGTCTGTCCTGTCCGCCGTGCGGCAGGCCGTCCGGCATTCGCAATCTCCACGCGCTTCTTGCGCTGCGCTCGGTTGCTCACGCGGTGGAAGCCGATGACCCGGGACGAAATCGTTGTGGCTGCTTCCTTCCGGATCTGACCAGGTTGGCGACAGCCCCGCCCACCGACTTCCGCGGCGGCATATGGCGATGGAAGCGCATCTGCGCAAGCGCTTAGCGGTCCAGATTATAGGCTCCGCCCGGCATCTGAACGGTTAGCGTTGCCAGATCATCGGTCAGCGTGATCTGGCAGGCCAAGCGCGACGTCGGCCGAACCTGCCAGGCGAGGTCGAGCAGATCGTCTTCTTCCTCGCTCGCCGCGGGCAAGCGGCCGAAATCCTCCCTTGCGACCACCACCTGGCAGGTCGAGCAGGCCATCTGGCCTTCGCACGCGCCTTCGAGGGGCTGTCCCTCCGCCTGGGCGAGGTCGAGCAGGTTGGTTCCAGCAGGCGCTTCGACCTCATGATCAAGCGACCCGTCGGCTTTCAAGAACCGGACCCGGATCATTTGGGCAAGGCATGCTGGGTGCGTGCTTCCTCGTCGATCCGGCGGCAGGCCGAGGCTAGTTCCTCCTCGCCCGTGTAGCGCCCGAAACCGAGGCGGATCGACGAGCGCGCTTCGACATCGGCGAGGCCGATCGCGCGGAGGACATGGCTGGGCCGCCCCGATCCGCTGGCGCAGGCCGAGCCAAGCGAGAATGCCAGGTTGCGCAGGTCGCCGATCAGGCGGGCAGCGTCGAGCCGATCGCGCCGAATGTTCAAATTGCCATGATAGCGATCGGCAAGGCTTCCATTGATTTTCCAGCCGTGCCTGAAACTTGCAAGCGCAATTTCAAACAGTTTCTCAATATGGGCAGCGTCTGCGTCGCGCCGCTCGACCGCCAACCGCGCCGCCTCGCCGAAGCCCACGCAGAGGGCGGGCGAGAGCGTGCCGGAGCGAAGGTGCTGTTCCTGCCCACCGCCGTGGAGCAGCGGGGCTGGCTCAACACTGTCGCGCATCCACAAGCCGCCGACGCCCTTGGGCCCGTGGATCTTGTGGCTCGATACCGCGATAAGGTCGGCCCCGTCAGGAATGGCCATGCGGCCAAAACCCTGGACCGCGTCGCACAGCAACAATGCGCCCTTGGCGTGCGCCAGCTGCGCGAGTTCGGCGACCGGTTGGATCACTCCAATTTCATTGTTGACCAGCATCGCCGCGACCAGGGCCGTATCCTCATCAATCGCCAGGCCAGCGGCGTTCAGATCGACGAGACCATCCGGGCCAACGCCGAGACGGACGATGTCCGCGCCCTGCTGTTCCAGCCATTCGGCCGTATCGAGCACGGCGGCATGTTCAGTCGCGATGGTCACCAATTTGCGGCAGCTCGATCGCTCGAAGGTCCCCTTGATTGCCCAGTTGAGTGCTTCGGTTGCCCCGCTGGTGAAGGCGAAGCGGCCCCCCGGCTGATCGATCGCCATCTCGATCCGGTCGCGGGCTACCTCGATCGCGGCCGCGGCTTCCCTCCCCCATGTCGAGGGGCTGTGCGGATTGGCGAATTTCTCCTCGATCCACGGCCGCATCGCCGCGATCACTTCGGGCGCTACGGGCGTGCTCGCCTGATAATCGAGATAGATCATGCCGCTTTCGAGCGGGACGCGATACGCTGCCATTCGGCCAGGAATGCGTCCACGTCTGCCTCGTACGTGCCTGGCCCGAAGCTGATCCGCAGAAAGCCCGCGGCAATTTCAGGAGCGACGCCCATCGCCGCCAGCACCGCGCTTTCCTTCATCTTGCCCGACGAACAGGCGCTTCCCGCCGAAACGGCGATTCCCGCAAGGTCGAACTGGACCAGTAGCGAAGCACTCGACGCGCCCGGCAGCGCAACCGCGCCGATAGTGGGAATACGCGGTCCTTCCTCACCGATGACAATCCCGCCGGCCTGCCTCACCCCTTCATCGAGACGGGCTCGCATCGCGGCCAGGCGGTCCATGTCATAGGGCTTGGCGGACAAAGCGGCAGCAAAAGCGAGCGCACTTGGACCATCCTGCGTACCCCGCCGATAGCCTTTTTCTTGCCCGCCGACCGGATCGATCGTCGCTAGGTCCCTGACCAGCAGGGCGCCAATCCCCGGCGGACCGCCCAGCTTGTGCGCCGAAATGGCGATGAAATCTGAGTCGGGCAGCGGCACCTTGCCGGCGCTTTGGGCGCAGTCGGCCAGCAGAAGCGATCCCGCCTCCCGGATGCGCGGAGCGAGCCGATCGAGCGGCTGGAGGATGCCGGTTTCGTTATTGACGCCCTGAATGGCGATCAGAGCCGGTCCCAGGGTAAGAATTTCGTCCAGCGCCAGCTCGTCAATCAAGCCGTTGGCGCCGACTGGAATAACGCGGGACTCCGCGCCCATGGCATGGGGCACAATGGCATGTTCGGTCGCGCCGTGGGCCCGGCCCGGCACCCGGGCACGAGCCGCCACCATCTCCACCGCCTCGCTCGCGCCGCTGGTGAAAATGACGTCATGCCGCCACTCGAGCATCTCGGCGATGGTCGAGCGCGCTTCTTCCAACAGCGCCCGCGCCTTGCGCCCCTCGCCGTGGGGCGAGCTGGGGTTCGCCCAGCAATCGAACCCGCGCGCCATCGCCTCGCGCGCTTCGGGAAGAACAAATGTCGTCGCGGCATGGTCGAGGAAGATACGGGTCATGAAAGGCGCTAAATCCTGCCGTTGCCAGAGCTTGGGCCAGCCCTATATAGGAGCCGCCGCCGCGGTGCATCCCTTGTCGCGGTTCAAAGTTCCAATTCCGACCTGAAGCGAGCCAGCATGCCCGAAGTGATTTTTCCCGGACCCGAAGGCCGTCTGGAGGGCCGCTTCACCCCCGGCCCGCGCCCTCGTGCGCCCGTCGCACTGATCCTGCACAGCCATCCGCAGGCAGGCGGGACGATGAATAACAAGATCGTCCAGCTGCTCCACAAGGACTTCGTTCGTCGGGGCTTCGCAACCCTGCGCTTCAATTTCCGCGGGGTCGGAAAGAGCCAGGGGACGTTTGATAACGGCATCGGCGAGCTTTCGGACGCTGCAAGTGCCCTCGACTGGGTTCAGCAGATCCATCCCGAGGCCGAGGTGACGTGGGTTGCCGGGGTCAGTTTCGGCGCCTGGATCGGGATGCAGCTGCTGATGCGGCGCCCCGAAATCCGCGGCTTCATCTCGATCGCGCCGCCGGCCAACATGTATGACTTCAGTTTCCTCGCGCCCTGCCCGGCGTCGGGCATCATCATCCAGGGAGAGGCCGACGAGGTGGTGACGCCCCTCGCGGTGCAGAAATTGGTCGACAAGCTACGCACCCAGCGTCACATCACCATCGCGCACGACACAATTCCCGGCGCCAACCACTTCTTCGCCAACGAACTCGACCTGCTCATGAAGAGCGTGGACGACTATCTCGATTATCGGCTGGACCCGAGCTGCCCGATCCGGTGATGACCCAAGGGTCGCCAGGGATCGTCGTTCGACGCCTTGGCGCGGGGGATCTGCCCGCGATGCGACAGGTCAATCGGCTTTATGCCAGGGTATTCGACGACCCTGCCGCCTATGATGGAGCGCTGCCAGGCGACGACTACCTCGACCAGCTGCTTGGCCGCGACGGCTTCGCTGCGCTCGCGGCATTCGCCGGCGAGGAAATGGTCGGCGCCCTGTGCGCCTATCGGCTTGACAAATATGAGCAGCAGCGGAGCGAATATTACATCTACGACCTTGCCGTCGTCGAGAAAGCGCGGCGAAAGGGGGTAGCGACTGCCCTTATCGTAGCCCTAGGCCGGATTGCGGCAGACGAAGGCGCCTATGTAATGTTCGTCCAGGCCGACCGCGGTGACGATCCGGCGATCGCGCTATATTCAAAGTTGGGGAGGCGCGAGGACGTACTGCACTTCGACATCGATCCGGCCGTCTAAAGCGTCCAGATCAGGACGTTCCCGACGAAGATGATCCCGCAGGCAACCATCAGCAGTCCGCGCCGACGGTCGGCCGGCTTCGAGGCGAGTTGGATTCCAAAGATCAGCAGCAGGATCGCGGCGGCCATCGTGATGGCGAGAGCCGCGGAGGCAATTGGTCCCAATATGGATCCTTTCACGGCTTCTTAATCCTATGGTGCCCATGCTGTCCGCCATGCCCGATGTCCAGCAGCAACAGGCGCGTCTCGACGAGGCGTTCGAGCGGATCGAGGAAACGATCCTCCCTTGCATTGCCATGATGCTCGACACGTTGCTCGATGCTTCGGCTCATCTCAGCGACATCGATCCCAAGGTGCTCATTGCCGAACTGCAGACGCTGGCGGCGGAGCTTGAGGAATTGACCCGGGCCGTCGAACGCAACTCTCCCGCGCATCTCGAGCCGGGCGAATATCGGGTGGCGAACGGCTAGCTCACCAACCGAGCGTGGAGCATGGGGTCGATATTCGCCCCCGAAATCACCGCCACTGTCCCAGGAACGATCTCAACCTTTCCAGCAAGCAGTGCCGCGATCGATGCCGCGCCGCCCGGCTCGACGGTGAGTTGATGTTCCTCCCAGGCCCAGCGAACTGCCGCCGCGACTTCCGCCTCGCTCACCGCTACGCCACGGGCCCCTCGCTCTTGCAGGATGGAGAAAGTGATCGGCGAAACCCGCTGCGTCTGGATGGCGTCACATAAGGTCGGCGGTGCATCGGGCGCGACGGGAACGATCTCACCGATCTCGAGCGAGCGGCGCATATCATCCCAGCCTTCCGGCTCGACCGGGATAGTCTCGGCGTGCGGACAGGCCAACGCGATGCCCGATGCAAGACCGCCGCCACCGCAATTGACGACGACAAGCGCCAGCGGCGGAGCGCCCGCCCTGTCGATCTGCTCAAGAATTTCGAGGCCCACCGTCCCCTGCCCGGCCACGATGTGCGGGTCGTCGAAGCTGGGGACGACGGTCGCGCCGGTGGCGCCGGCAAGCTGCTCGGCAATCGCCACCCGGTCCTCGGTCCGGCGATCGTAAAGTACAATGCGCGCTCCCTCGGTCCTGGTACCTTCGATCTTCAAGGCCGGGGCGTCGGACGGCATGACAATCGTCGCCGAAATGCCGAGACGCCTCGCGGCGATGGCCACGCCCTGCGCATGATTGCCCGAGGAAAATGCGACAACTCCCCGCTCCCGTTCCTGCTCGCTGAGCAGCAACAGGCGGTTGGTCGCACCCCTCAGCTTGAACGAGCCACCCGTCTGGAGGGATTCGCACTTGAGCCACAATCTGTGTCCACAAATCCGCGATTCCAGCAGCGGCGTTCGCTTGATCGAACCGGCTATGCGCCGGGCCGCGGCGACGACATCATCGCGCGTCACCGTGAGATTGTCGGCCAAGCTGTTGTACTCCTTGGGTTTTCGATGAGCCGAGACAAGATGGGGACGGTTCGCGTTAGCGGGACTTCATTGAGGGTCCAATAAATCTTTACATGAGGGCACCTCAACCATATATCGCGCTTCCGCTGCCCCATGGGACTTCCAACCGCAAGGCAGCTTTTGTCGAACTATACCGTTGGAGGTCCCTTGAGTTGCACAAGCATCATCGCGCGCTGGGGCTAGCGACCGCCCCGTCCGGCAACGCCGTTGCCGCAATCGCAAAATCTGGCCCAATTCAGCCGGTCACGCTGCTGCGTCCGCACGCCGCAACGCGTGCCGCGCGCTTCTTTGCCGAAAAGTTTCCCGGAAAGTCGCTCTACGCGGTCAAGGCCAACCCTTCGCCGGACCTGCTCAAGATCCTGTGGGACGCGGGCGTGACCCATTACGATGTCGCCTCGCTCGGTGAGGTGCGCTTGGTTGCGGCGACGCTGCCGCAAGCCACCTTGTGCTTCATGCATCCGGTCAAGGCCGTGGAAGCGATTGCCGAAGCCTATTTCACCTTTGGCGTGAGGACCTTCAGCCTCGACACGCTCGAGGAGCTGGATAAGATCGTTCGTGCCACGGCGACCGACGGCGTTCCGGCGAGCGACCTTAACCTGCTCGTCCGCTTGCGCGTGTCATCCGACCATTCGAAGCTCAGCCTGGCGTCCAAATTCGGCGCCGATCCGGCCGATATCAAGCCGCTGCTGATGGCCGCTCGCCAAGCGTCCGACGCGCTTGGCCTGTGCTTCCATGTCGGCAGCCAGGCAATGAGCCCGGCGGCCTATGCCGAGGCGATGAGCCGCGTCCGCGACGCGATCGTCGAAGCTGCTGTCACGGTCGACATCGTCGATGTCGGCGGCGGCTTTCCAAGCTGGTATCCTGGCATGGAGCCCCCCGCCCTCGAAGCTTATTTCGAAGTCATTTACAACGCCTTCGAAGCGCTTCCGATCAGCTATTCGGCGGAGCTTTGGTGCGAGCCGGGGCGTGCCCTCTGCGCCGAATATGCGAGCGTATTGGTCCGCGTCGAGAAGCGTCGCGGGGCTGAGCTCTACATCAATGACGGCGCCTATGGGGCGCTGTTCGATGCCGCGCACATTGGCTGGCGTTATCCGGTCAAGCTCATTCGGGAACAGGAATCCGACACCAGGGACATGGCGTTCAGCTTCTACGGGCCGACCTGCGACGACCTCGACCATATGGCGGGGCCGTTCGAGCTTCCCGCAGATGTCCAGGCGGGAGACTACATCGAGGTAGGCATGCTGGGAGCCTATGGCTGCGCCATGCGCACGGGGTTCAACGGCTTTGGGGTTGAGGACCGCGTGATCGTCGACGATGAGCCGATGGCCTCACTCTACACCGGCGAGTTGGAACGCCAGCCCGCCTCAAACGTCGTCACGCTGTAGATGCCTCCCCTCCCGCGTGCGGGAGAGGGATGAGGAGAAGGCCTGTCTCTTCCTTCGTCCGGCGCGTACATAAGAAATACACCCTCCCGTGGCCCCTCCCGCGAGCCGTAGTGGGGATTATTGGAGCAACAAATGACCACCGACACGCTCATCAAGATTCAGGACGAGAGCCAGATCAACGACACCCGCAAGGCGGAGCTATTGTCGTCGGAGGTCGAGCATATCGACATTACTTCGTTCGACGCCCGCCCGATCGTCGATGCGATGGGAAAGATGAGCTTCACCAGCCGCGACCTGGCGCGCGCCGCCGGCATCTATAACCAGATGCTCGAAGACCCGAACTGTTCGGTGATCCTGGTCATTGCCGGGTCGACCTCCGCCGGCGGATGCATGGACCTTTATGCCGAGATGGTGCGATCGAACATGGTCGATGCCATCGTCGCCACGGGCGCCGCCATCGTCGACATGGATTTCTTCGAAGGCCTTGGCCACAAGCATTACCAAGCGCTTGAAATTCCTGACGATGATACGCTGCGTTCGCTCTATATCGACCGCATCTACGATACCTATATCGACGAGATTTCGCTCCAGGACTGCGACTTCACCATCGGCAAGATCGCCGACGCGCTTGAGCCGCGCCCCTATTCGAGCCGCGCTTTCATCCGCGAGATGGGCAAGTGGCTGGTCGAAAATGGCAAGAAGGACAACAGCCTGGTCAAGCTCGCCTATGAGCATGACGTGCCGATCTTCTGCCCGGCGTTCACCGACTCGTCGGCCGGCTTCGGCCTGGTCAAGCACCAGGTCGACGCGATGAAGCGCGGCGGCCATTACATGACGCTCGACAGCATCGCCGACTTCCGCGAGCTGACCGACATCAAGATCAAGGCGGGCACCACCGGCTTGCTCATGATCGGCGGCGGCGTCCCGAAGAATTTCGCGCAGGACACGGTCGTCTGCGCCGAGATCCTCGGCCATGAGGACGTCGAGGTGCACAAATATGCGGTGCAGATCACCGTCGCCGACGTCCGCGACGGCGCCTGCTCCTCCTCGACGCTCCAGGAGGCGGCCAGCTGGGGCAAGGTCTCGACCGCGCTCGAGCAGATGGTTTTTGCCGAGGCGACCTCGGTGCTGCCGTTGCTCGCCAGCGACGCCTATCATCGCGGCCACTGGCAGAACCGCGAAAAGCGCCGGTTCGCCAAATTGTTCGACTAGGTCGATTGCCAATCGAAACGATCTGACGCACCCTCCCCCCGGCAATAGGGGAGGGTTTTTCATGCACTATAGTCCGATTCTCGTTCCGGTCGTGGCGTTGGTCGCATGGACCCTGCTGGTCATGCTGTGGATGCTGGTGTCCCGCGGCGCGCGAATTCCGGCGGCTGGGGATCAACTTTCCAAATCCCCGCGGGCTCGCGCGGCGCCGACCTGGACGGCAGGGCAGATCCCAAGGCTCAGTGGAAGTCCCACAATTACAATCACCTGATGGAGCAGCCGACGATCTTCTATGCGATCGCGCTCACGCTGGCGCTGATGGGCATGGATCAGCGCGATCAAGTCTGGCTGGCCTGGGGCTATGTCGGCTTGCGGGTCCTCCACAGCCTGATCCAGTGCACGGTCAATGTCGTCCGCTTCCGCCTGCCGATATTCGCGCTGGCCACGCTGTGCCTGCTCGGCCTGACGGTCCACGCGGCGGCGCAGATCCTCCACGACTGCCTGTGGCACTAGTGACTAGCGGCTGAAGGCCGGCGGCCAGCTCGACATGGGTCGACCAGCGGAACTGGCCGACCGGCCGCACCCAATCGAGGCGGATAGCCGCCGTCGATCAAGCATCTCGGCATCGCGGGCGAAGGTCGCGGGGTTGCAGCTGACATAAGCGATGCGCGGAACATTTGATGCGGCGAGCTGCGCGCACCTGCTCTGCCGCGCCCGGCCCGCGGCGGATCGAGCACCACCGCGTCGAAGCCGGCCAGTTCCTGCGGCGTCGAGCGGCCGCCGATAAAGGTCGCGATGCTCGACCGTCAGCGATCGGCCCGCCCGGCGCGATGCGGTCTTGAGCGCAAGAACCGCATCGCGCGACGCTTCGGCCGCCAGGACCTGCCCGTCCAGCGAAAGCGCGAAGGTGCCGAGCCCCGCGAACAGATCGGCGATTCGCCCGGATTCCCCGCCAACGCTTCGCGCACCGACTGCGACCAAGCGGCCTCGCCATCCTCGGTCGCCTGCAGGAAGGCGCCCGGCGGGAACGGCACCGGCGTCCCCGCCAAGCTGACGGTCGCCGGCTCGGGCTCGTAAACGGGTTTCCGGCGCCAAAGCCCTCGTCGAGCGACAGCCGCGCCAGCCCTTGCGCTTTCGCAAAAGTCGGTGAGCAGCCTCGACCGCGTCCAGACCTGTCGACCTCGACGCCCTTGAGCAGCACGTCGACCCCTGGTCGGCAAGGGTCAGCTGGACTCTCGGCGGTCGCGCTTGGCCGGAAGGATCGCGCCCAGCAGCTCGCGAAGCGGCGCGACCAGGCGAACAGCGCGGGCACGGAGGATATGGCATTCCGCGCATGTCGACGATCCTGGTTCGACTCCGCCGCGTTGAAGCCGAGCAACGATTGATCCGCCTGCCTTCAGCGCCCGCAGCGTCGCCCGTCGGCGGGTGCACGGCGGCGACAAATGCGGCCGGCTCGATCTCGTCTTCGAGGCCATGCTGCGCCAGCGCGCCGGCGATCCGCGACACGCAGATAGTCGCGATAGGCCGCGTCGTCAGATGCTGAAGCTGGCACCCGCCGCATTCGGGAAATGACGGCAGGGCGGCGTCCTGGTGGTGCGGGCCCGGCTCGATCGAGCCATCGTCGAGCAACATGTCGCCCGGCACCGCGAAGGCGACATGGCGGCCGCTCGCGCTGACCCCGTCCCCCGCGCCGCGATGCGGACGATGGGCTCGGTCATCGAGGAGCGCGAGCGCGTGCGGGATCGGCAGCGAGCAAGATCGTCGGCGATCATCGCCGGACCGGCGATTTCGGCCGCCCGGCCGTGCAGCCAGACGCCGGCGCAGGCGGCTTCGAACGGCGCCAGGCCGCGCGCCCTGCATCGCCGCGATGATTCCCGCGAGCACGTCGCCGGTTCCGGCGCTTGCCAGCCAGGCCGGCGCCGGCGGAGCAAAGCCGAGCGGCCGTCGGGCGCCGCGACCAGCGTGTCGGCACCCTTGTAGACGATGACCGACTGGCTCGACGCTGCGCCGCCGCCAGTGCGCGCTCGGCCTTGCTGCCCTCGATCTTGCCGAACAGGCTTGACGAACTCGCCCTCGTGCGGCGTGAGGATGACGTCCTGGCCCTGGAGCCGCTCGGGCTCGCCGACCAGGCCGATCCCGTCGGCGTCGATCACCTTGGGCGCCTGCGCCGTCAGCGCGAGCGTCAGCACCTGCGGGATGTCGCCCAGGCCCGGGCCGACCAGGATGCAGCCGACGCGCGGGTCGTTGAGGTCGGCGGTGTCGGTCTGGACGACGGCGGCGGCAAGCCCGTCGATCGCCCGCGACGTGCTGACCCGGACATAGCCGGCGCCCGCCCGCGCCGCCGCCGTCGCCGCCAGCGCGATCGCGCCCGGCATCTCACCGGCAAGGCAATGCACCAGCCCGCGGTCATATTTGTGGCCTGCGGGATCGAGCGGCGGAAGATCGGGCGCGCCGATCTCATGCCATTGACCGCCCGCCTCGATGCCGATGTCGGCGAGCACCACGCGGCCCATCGATGCCATCGCCGGCATCAGCCGGTGGGCCGGCTTGAGCGCGCCGAAGGTGACGGTCAGATCGAAATCGGGAATCGGGCTGAGCAAAGCGCGCCGTCGTCGGTCGCGACGCCGCTCGGCAGGTCGCAGGCAACGGCGACGGCCGCCTCATCGCCAGCTCGGAAAGAGCTGCTTCGCCATCGTCGATCGAGGCCCCGCTTGAGGCCCGTGCCGAACAGGCAATCGATCAGGACCGGCGCGCCGGTTCGTGCCCGGCGCCAGTGCCTCGACCGCGCCGGTCCCACTGCATTGCGCGCCCATTTCGCCGCTTCGGTTGTGGGATCGGCCAGCGCCGCGACCCGAACCGCGAACTCCGCTGCGCGCCAGATGCCGCGCTGCGACATAGCCGTCGCCGCCATTGTTGCCCGGTCCGCACAGGATCAGCACCGGCCGCGGCCCGGCGAAGCGATGACCGCTTCGGCCAGCGCCGCCCCTGCCCGCTCCATCAAGGTTTCGACCGTGGTCCCGGCGGCGATCGCCGCCGTGCTCGGCGGCGCGCATCTGGGTGGCGGTAAGGATCGGGCGGACCATCGCCGCGCCCTAGCGCAATATGCGTCGCCAGATGCCACCAGTTCGGCGGGCAGGCCTGCGGCCGCCTGCGTCGCGCGAATCCTCGGCGTCGAACAAAGCGAAGCAGGTCGCCCCGCTTCCCGACATTCGGACGAACTGGCGCCCGGCTGGCGCGCGGAAGCCAGTCGAGCACCGCCCCAATCTCGGGGACAAGGCTTCGTGCTGCCTGCTTCCAGGTCGTTGCGACCCTCCCGCCAGTCGCCGAGCGGCCCATGATCGACACCGTCCCAGGCGCGCGAAAACGTCGCGAGTGGAAAGGGCAGTGCCCGGATTAACCAGCAGCACCGGGATTCCAGCCGATCATATGGTCATCGAGCAGGCTGAGTGCATCGCCCGCCCCATCGCCCCTGGCGGTCATGCTGAGCAGGCATGCGGGCACGTCCGCGCCAAGCTCGGGGGCGACCGGCGTCGCATGAGCCGGATCGATCTCCCACAGCCGGGTCAAGCAGCCGAAGCGCCGCGGCCGCGTCGGCCGAGCCGCCGCCGATTCCCGAGGCGACCGGCAGGTTCTTGGTCAGCCGAAGGCTCGCGCCCTTGCCGATGCCCGCCGGGTTCCGCAGCGCGCGCGCGCCCGCAGCACCAGATTGTCGTCGTCGTTCGGCAAGCTCTGCAGCGAATGGCCCGCTGATGGTCAGCTTCGAGCCCGTCCGCCGCTTCCGCCTCAAGCCGATCGCCGTCAATGCAGAAGGCGAAGATGGTTTCGATCTCGTGCCGCCCGTCGGCGCAGTTTCCCGCGGAAGATGGAGGGCCAGGTTGAGCTTGGCCGGAGCCGGCTCCGCGCAACGCGCATCAGGGCGCGGCGGTGGCCGGTGTCAGGCCCAGCTCGATCTTGCCTCGATCCGCGACTTGGCCTCGTCCTCGGCGGTGACAGGGCCGCGCGCCAGGCGAAGCGCGCCTCGATCGGCGGCCGGAGGTGTAGAGCGCATCGCCCAGATGCTCATGGATTTCGGCCTGCGCCGGATCCCCGCCGCGGCGCGCGTCAGCGTCTCGATCGCCTCGGCGAGCCGCCCGCGCTTGAACAGCGCCCAGCCGAGCGAATCGGTGATCGAGGCATCGTCCGGCGCGAGCGCGCTCGCCTTGCGGATCATAGCCTCGGCGGCATCGAGATCCTCGCCGCGCTCGAGCTTGCCATAGCCAAGGAAGTTGAGCAGCAGCGGCTGATCCGGCGCCAGCTTCATCGCCTTCGTCACCTCGGCCTTGGATTCGGTCCAGCTGTCGGCCTGTTCCAGGCTTGCGGCGCGCAACAGGTGCAACGTCCAGAGCGGCCCGTCTTCGGCCGGACCTTTCGAGCGCGTGATCGCTTCGCCATAGGCGGCGGCGGCCTCCGCATGGAGGCCCATGTCGCCCAGGACATTGGCTAGCCGCGCATAGTCCTGGGGACCGGCATCGGCCGTGCCCGCCGCGGCGCGTGCAAGTCTGAGCGCGGCATCATATTGCTTCCGGTCGGTCAGCAACCGCGTTTCCACATCGAGCGCCTCGCCGGCCAGCAGATCGTTGGGCCTCACCGTGGCCAGCAGGGCGAGAGCATCGTCCTCACGCCCGTCACCATCCAGCAGCAGCGCAAGCAGGATCGTGGTTTCGCTGTTGCCCGGATTGGCGTGCCGCGCGACCTGGGTCAGTGCGATCGGAAGCACCTTGTTTTCGTCGCGGCTGAGATCCACCGCCAATGCCACCAGCATCTCGGCATAGCCAGCCGCCGGGGTGGAAATCGCCATCTCAAGCGGCTCCCCGCGCGCGACGCGCGCTCGCGCAGCCGCCAGGCCCTCGTCGCTTCCTTCGAGCATCCCCAACGCCTGGTCGCGCCGCTTCAGGCGCAAAAGGGCGTCGGCATAGGCCAGGCGAAGGCGCGTATTCCGGCCGCCGCCCTGGGCAACCACTTTCTGGGCCAGCGGGAGCGCGTCGTCGGCCTTGCCCAGCGCAAACAACATGGCCGCGCGCTGCTCATCGGCAATCGGCGCCAGCGGGCTGCCCGAAGCAAGCGAGGCGAGCGCAGCGGCACCGGCAGCTTTGCCACGGGCCGTCTGTTCCCAAGCCCTGACCAGAGGCGCGAATAATTCGACCTCGGTCGATGTAATCCCCTTTTCGAGATCGGCGACCGCCTGCCTGTTCTTCCCCCGACGGAGAGAATCGGCGGCCAGCATCAGCCGCGCGTCGATCGGTAGCTCGGCCGCGGGCAATTTGCGGGCAAGCGATACGGCGAGATCGGATTGGCCGGACTGAATTGCCGTGGCGATGGCCCGGCGAGTGATCGTCCGGTCTGCTGGATGGGCAGCGGCAATCGCCGCGAACAGGCGGGCCGAGCGGGCTTCGTCGCCCTGCATTTCGGCCGCCCTTGCCTCTACATAGGCGGACAGCGGGACCGTCGCCGCGGCGGCCGGGACCGGCAGGGCAATCAAGAGCAACGGCGCCAGTCGGTTACATGTTGGGATAATTGGGTCCTCCACCACCCTCTGGCACGACCCAATTAATGTTCTGAGTCGGGTCCTTGATGTCGCACGTCTTGCAATGAACGCAATTCTGCGCGTTGATCTGAAGCCGAGGTGAACCGGCCTCCTCGACGATCTCGTAAACGCCCGCCGGACAATATCGCTGCTCCGGCGCGTCATAAAGCGCGAGATTGACCGTGATCGGCACGTCCGCGTCTTTCAGCGTCAGATGGACCGGCTGGTCTTCCTCATGATTGGTATTTGAAATGAACACCGACGAAAGCCGGTCGAAGGTGAGCTTTCCGTCGGGCTTGGGATAGGCGATTGGCGCATAATGCTCCTTGCGCCCGATTTGAGTGTGGTCGGCGTGATGCTTAAGGGTCCACGGCCTGGGAATTCTGAAGAAGCCCAGCCACATGTCGACCCCCGCGAAAATCGTGCCCAGCGTGCCGCCCCATTTCGCGACGGCGGGCTGGGCATTGCGCACGACCTTGAGCTCGTCGGCGATCCAGCTTGAACGAACCGAGGGTTCGTAGCTCTCCAGCTCATCGCCCCGCCGGTCGGCGGCGATCGCCTCGAACGCCGCCTCGGCCGCCAGCATTCCCGACTTCATCGCCGTGTGGCTACCCTTGATGCGCGGAACATTGAGAAAGCCGGCCGCGCAGCCGATCAGGGCGCCGCCAGGGAAGGCGAGCTTCGGAATCGCCTGCCAGCCGCCTTCGTTGATCGCACGGGCACCGTAGCTGACCCGCTTGCCGCCCTCGATTTCGTAGCGGATCGCCGGATGGGTTTTCCAGCGCTGGAACTCCTCGAATGGCGAAAGATAGGGATTTTTATAGTCGAGCGCGACGACGAAGCCCAAGGCCACCTGTCCGTTCGCCTGGTGGTAGAGGAACCCCCCGCCCCACGCGTCGTCGAGCGGCCAGCCCTGCGTGTGAATGACTCGGCCTGGTTGATGCTTCCCCTCAGGAACATCCCACAACTCTTTGACACCCAAACCATAAACCTGCGGTCCTGAAGTCCTTGCGCAGGTCGAAGATGCGGGTCAGCTCCTTGGTCAGATGACCTCGTGCCCCCTCCGCGAAAAAGGTATAGCGGGCATGAAGCTCCATGCCCGGCTGATAATCGGGGCGGTGCGTGCCATCGCGCGCAACCCCCATATCGCCCGTCGCAACCCCTTTGACCGATCCGTCGTCGTTGAAGAGGATTTCAGCCGCTGCGAAGCCGGGGAAGATCTCGACGCCCAGCGCCTCGGCCTCACCGGCGAGCCAGCGCGTAAAATTGCCCAGGCTGACCGAATAAGTCCCTTCATTGTGCATGAACGGCGGGAGGAACAGGGACGGAAGGGAAAATTTGCGTTTCTTGGTCAGCACCCAGTGAAGATTGTCGGTTACCGGAACGGTGAGTGGGCTGTTCTTTTCCCGCCAGTCAGGAATCAGCTCCTCGATCGCCTTGGGATCGACCACCGCGCCCGACAGGATATGCGCGCCGACCTCGCCGCCCTTTTCGAGGATGCAGACCGAAACCTCGCGGTTCTTTTCGCCCGCCAGCTGCTTCAGCCGGATCGCCGCTGCAAGTCCCGCCGGTCCCGCTCCCACGACGACGACATCATATTCCATCGATTCGCGCTGGCTCATATGATTCCCTTCGTCGCGTCCGACGTTCCGTCCGGCCATATAGCCCTGCCAATTCCTTGACCGCGCCGTCAACCTTGGACGACAAGAAGGGCGATGGGTGGGGAATTGCAAGCAATTGACGAGGCGTCCGCCTTGAGCCTGATCGGCTGGTGGCTGGAATCGGGTGTCGATGTGGCCGTCGGCGAGAATCCGCGCGACTGGCTGCGGCGGAATGCGGCACCTGCAAAGCCCCTTGGGGCAGCCGCCATGCAGGATAGAGAACGCCCGGCGGACTTGCAGGCGTTCCAGGCATGGCTTGGAACCGCCAGCGGACTGCCGATGGACCGCGCCGGCGCCGCCCGAGTCCTGCCCCATGGAGCCGAGTTGGCCCGAGTGATGCTGTTGTCGGACCTTCCCGGACGTGAAGACGCGGCACTTGGACAGCCGATCGGCGGCGAGGCCTGGGCGCTCACTGTCAAGATGCTCGCCGCGATCGGGATTGCGCCCGACGAGGCCTATCATGCCTCGCTCTCCTGCTTCCACGCGCCGGGAGCGCGCATTGCCAAGGATGATCTGGAGGCTTGCGCGATCGTCGCCCGCGAACATATCCGGCTCGCGCGCCCCGATCGGCTGATCCTCTTCGGCGACGCTCCATCGCGAGCTTTGCTCGGCGAATCATTGGCGCAGGCGCGGGGCAGAATTCATCAGGTCGAGGGAGTTCGAACGATCGCCACCTTCAACCCCCGCTGGCTCCTTCAACGTCCCTCGGACAAGTCGCTGGCGTGGCGCGACCTCCTCCTATTGATGAGCGAGAGCGAATGATGCGGTTTGGATCTTTAATGCTGGCGACGGCCATAATCGCCGGTCCCGCCTTAGCCCAGCAGCAGGACGATCCGCTGGCGCCGCTTGATCCCGCCCCGACCGCACCGGAAATCATACCCACTCCAACACCGGCTCTGCGCCCACCCTCGCCGCCACGAGTCATTCCCCGCGACTGGCGCGGTATTTTCACCGCTATCTATTCGGGCGATTGGGAAGGTGCGCGGCTGGGCATCAACGCGATGCCGCAGGACCCCTTGAAGCCGCTGGCCCGGGCCGAACTATTCACGGCGAGAGGCTCCCCTCCGGTCGACGTGGCCTCGATTCAGGCCTTGCTCGCCGAAGCGCCCGAACTGCCACAGGCGGAGCAGCTGGCCCGGCTCGCCATGACCCGAGGGGCAATCCAGCCGCCTCTGATTTATCGCCCCCGGCCGGTGGTTTCGCTCGGCATTGCGCCGCGACGGGGAAAGACCCGCCCGGTCCAGGGCGAGCCCGCCGCCGATGCGCTGCGCCTTGCCTTCGAGCCCTTTGTAAAAATAGACGACGGGGCCGGCGCCGAAGCGCTGTTCCTCCAAGCGCTGCCGACGCTGTCCTACGAAGCGCGTGCCGAGGCCGCGCATCGGGTCGCCTGGATTTATTTCGTCGGCGGCCGCGACGCCGACGCCCGGCGAGTGGCTGACGAGGGCCGTGCCGGGGCCGTCGGCGACTGGGCAGCACAGACGGCGTGGATTTCGGGGCTTGCATCGTGGCGGCTTGGCGATTGCAATGCCGCCTATACCAACTTCCGCGAGGCCGCCCGGCTTGGCCGCGAGCCGTCGTTCAACGCCGGCGCCTATTACTGGACCGCGCGCGCCGCCCAGTCCTGCCGCCGACCGCGCGAAGTCGCGCCACTGCTGCGCTTGGCCGCTCGGTCGCAGGAGACTTTCTATGGCCTGCTCGCCCGCGAGGCGCTGGGGATGGACAAGCGCTTGCCCCGGACACAGGCGCCGCGCGACCTCTCGCGCGTCGAAGCGCTGCCGAACGTGCATCGCGCCGCGGAACTGACCGCGCTTGGCTACCGCGCACGGGCCGAAGAATTGTTGCGCCATCAAGCCAAAATCGGCAGCCCCGCCGACCATCGCGCTTTGGTTCGCATCGCCGACAAACTCAACCTTCCCGGCGCGCAATTCTGGCTGGCGCATTTTGGGCAGGCCGGCGCGTCGGTCGATGCCGCCGACCGTTACCCAATCCCCGACTGGACGCCGTACAACGGCTGGCGGGTCGATCCAGCGCTGGCCTATGCCCACATCATCCAGGAATCCAACTTCCGAACCGACGCCGTCAGCCCGGCCGGAGCGGTCGGTCTGATGCAGGTCCGGCCCGGCACCGCCGGAGACACCGCCCGAAGCCGCGGCACGGCGGCCAGCGTCAGCGTCGCTTCGCTCCAGGACCCGCTGGTCAACATCGACTATGGCCAGGCTTTCATCGAGCTCATTCGCGCGAACGCCGCGACCCAAGGCCAGCTTCCAAAGGTAATCGCCGCCTATAACGCCGGTCCGGTCCCCGTTGCGCGCTGGGCCTACTATGACCGCGGCGACCCATTGCTGTGGATTGAAAGCATTCCCTACTGGGAAACCCGCTATTACGTTCCCAGCGTGCTTCGCAACATGTGGGTGATCCAGGGCCTGCAAGGCGAGCCGACGCCTACCCTCACGTCGCTGGTCCAGCATCAATGGCCCGCCTTTCCAAACCGTCGCCGCTGACATTCGTTCTTGATATGTTCTTCGCGTAAGCGCATCATCGCGCCATGCCGGTCGAGTTGATCAAGGCGCGGGGAGCAACGCGCAACAACAGCTCGACCCGCTTCAACCTGAAGGAGCGGGTCGCCGAGGGCGACTGGCTCGACAGCGTCGAAAGCCTGGACGGGATCGTGCCTCGCAGAACGACGGTCACGATCGAGAAGCCCAAGTCGATCCTGACCCGCAACAGTTCCCCCGACATCGGCTTCGACCGGTCGATCAACGCCTATCGCGGTTGCGAACATGGCTGCATTTACTGCTTTGCCAGGCCCACCCATGCCTTTCACGATCTGTCGCCCGGCGTAGATTTCGAGAGCCGGTTGTTCGTCAAGCCCGACGCGGCGAAACTGCTTCATGCAGCCCTCTCGCGCCCGGGCTATGAGGTGTCGCCTATCGCGATGGGGACCAACACCGACCCCTATCAGCCGATCGAAGGGGAATGGCGGATAACTCGCTCGCTGATCGAGCTGCTGCTGGAAACGAAGCATCCTTTTTCAATCACCACCAAGTCGAACCGGGTCTTGCGCGATCTCGACCTGCTGGTGCCGGCGGCCAGGCTGGGCCTTGTGGCCGTCGCAATTTCTGTGACTTCTCTGGATCCCGGCATTTCACGCACGCTGGAGCCAAGGGCACCGGCGGGCGCCAAACGGCTGCAAGCGATCAAGTCGTTGAACGAGGCGGGCGTCCCGGCCCATGTCGCGATCGCACCGGTCGTCCCCCAGATCACCGACCATGAGCTCGAACATATTGTCGAAGCATCCGTCGCGGCCGGCGCGCGCGGTGGCTTCTACCTCCCGGTTCGCCTGCCGCATGAGGTTGCGCCCTTGTTTCGGGCATGGCTCGACGAACATTATCCCGATCGCGCGGCCAAGGTGATGGCGACGATCCGCTCGCTTCGTGGCGGCAAGGACAATGACCCGAATTTCTTCAGCCGGATGCGCGGTCAGGGACCCTGGGCCGACCTGCTGAAAACCCGGTTCGAAAAAGCGGCCCGCCGCTATGGCTTGAGCCAGTCCAAGTTTCCGCTGCGGCGAGACTTATTTTCCCCGCCCGAGGGCGCTCAGATGAGACTGCTTTGAGCATTTTTCGACAAACGGCGGTGACAGGGCCGCAACTGGCCATTAGCCCTTGAGCCATGATCCGTTCGCTTGTCGCAGCCTCGCTGCTCGCCGCCGCCTCTCCCCTCGCCTCGCAAACCATTCCGCCGCCGGGAAAGATTGCCGCGCTAAGAGATGCGGCGCTGGAAAATGACCATTATGCCTGGGACATCACCGAGGGGCTAACCACCGAGGTCGGTCAGCGAATGGCCGGGACGGAAGCAGAGGCACGGGCGCGCGACTGGGCAGTCAGGAAGCTCACCGCGTTGGGCTTCGCCAACGTCCATGTCGAGCCGTTCGACATGCCGGTTTGGGTACGCGGCGCGGAGAGCGCCGAGATACTGGCGCCCTTCCCGCAGAGGATGGTGGTAACCGCGCTGGGCAATAGCGGGTCAACCGGACCAGCGGGCGTCACCGGTGAGATCGTTGCCTTCGACAGCGTCGATGCGCTCGAAGCCGCACCTGACAGCGCGGTTCGCGGTAAGATCGTGTTTGTCGATCACCGGATGATGGCCAACCAGGACGGGTCGGGTTACGGCCAGTTCGGCGCCCCGCGCCGCCAGGGGCCGACCGTCGCTAGCAAGAAGGGTGCATTGGCGATCGTGATTCGCTCGATCGGGACCGACCATCACCGCAATCCTCATGCGGGAGTGCAGACCTTTGGCGACGGCGCAAAGCCAATCCCCGCCGGCGCGCTGAGCATTCCCGATGCCGAGCAGATGATCCGCATCCTGAAGCGCGGCAAGCCGGTGACGATCAGGCTGGTGCTGGTCAGCCAGAATATCGGCACGCGCCAGTCGGGCAATGTCATCGCTGAAGTGCCGGGACGCGATCCGTCGCTTCCCCCGATCCTGGTCGGCGGACACCTCGACAGCTGGGACCTTGGCACCGGGGCGATCGACGACGCCACCGGGATCGCGATTGCCGCCGCTTCGGCCAAGCGCATCATGGACGCCGGACGCCCGCTGCGCACGATCCGCATCGTCTGGTTCGGCGCCGAGGAAGTGGGGTTGTTCGGCGGGCTCGATTATCGCGCTCGCCACGGGAAGGAGCCCCATCACGCGCTGATCGAGAGCGACTTTGGCGCCGATCGCATCTGGAAAGTCAATTCGAAGCTCGGCGAAGCGCGCAAGGCGGAAGCCGAGGCAATCGGCAAGGCGCTGGCGCCGCTCGGCATCGTCACCGGCTCGTTCACCGAGGCCGAAGGATCGGACATCGGCCCGATGCTCGGTGATGGGGTTCCCGGCGTGGGTCTTAGCCAGGACGGCACACGCTATTTCGATTATCATCACACCCCTGACGACACGCTCGACAAGGTCGATCCCGCGCAGCTTCGGCAGAATGTCGCAGCGTGGACCGCGGTGCTGACGGTGCTTTCGGGCGGGATCGAGGAGCCGAAAAGGTCCAAGCGGCGTTGAGGATGGCGGACTAACAAATTCGGAGAACGATCATGCGCATTTTCATCGCATTGCCACTGCTGGCCCTTGGCGCTTGCCAGGTGACGACCGACGACAAGAACGACCAGATGACGATCGAATATAATCAGGATGTCGCCGAGAACGGCATCGCTGACGTTGCCAACACTGCCGAGGACCTTGCCGGCAAGGTTTCGAACGACGTCCAGCAAACCGCCGACAAGGTGGAGAACAAGGCCGACAACATCGATGTCGACGTCGATGTCAACACGGACGGCAACAAGGCGAATTAGCCTTTCGTCACCGCTCGACCGCTGCTAGGCGCCTGCCCAAGTCGGGGAGTAGCGCAGCCTGGTAGCGCATCTGCTTTGGGAGCAGAGGGTCGCAGGTTCGAATCCTGTCTCCCCGACCATTTGAACTGCCGAGCGCAAGGGAGCGAATCCGAGGGATTCGAGAGCTTGCTCGAAGAGCCAGTGAGAGCCAGCCAGGCTGCGCCGTAGGCGACAAGACTGACGTCATTCGGCGGCTCTCCGCGCAAGTCCGATCGCTTCGCTCGCGGCCTTGCACTCGGCGCCTCATGCTGTGGTGGGCCCGGAGGGACTCGAACCCCCAACCTAGCCGTTATGAGCGGCCAGCTCTAACCAGTTGAGCTACAGGCCCCACCGCACCCGCCCGCGATAGCGGCGGCGACGCGGGATGCAAGTCAGCCCTTGGCGGCGGGTATGGTCAGCAGGATTTCTTCCGGCGCAAAACGCAGTGCGCCTCCGGCCAGGCGAACCAGGCCACGAACCAGCCGCAGCGCAAAGCCCAACCCGAGGGGGGAATTCTCGCTTTCGCCGGCGGACAGGAACGTCGGATCAAGCATTTGCCGCTCGCTCATGTTGACGGTGGAATGAGGCCTGGTAACCGACATCCGGCAGCGGCCTTTTTCTTCCGCGAACTCGACCCTGATCGTTTCGGCCGACGCCGCGGCATCGATCACCGCGCCCAGCAGCCGCCGCAGCAAACGTTCGGCGAGGTCCCGATCGACGGCGCAGAGGTGCTGCCGGTCGGAAACCGGTGCCACCCGAAGCTGCACGCCGCGATCGAGCGCCCTCGCCGCCAGTTCCTCGATCAACGGGGGGAGCAGCTGGCCGAGATCAGCCGCTTCGCGTTGCCCGGCGGTCGCGGTCTGAATTCGGGCCGCGAAGTCCAGGTCCTCGATCGCCGCAAGCAGGATCCGCGCCTGGGAGACGATTTCCGCCGCCCGGTGACGATAGCTGCGATGTGCAGGACCCAAATATTGGCCATCGATGATCTCGGCGAAACCGATGATCGCATTGAGCGGCGTCTTGATCTCGTGAATCGTCTCCCGAAGCGTTTCGGCGTCGCTGGCCAGCGCCGATCGGGCCGGCGCGGGAAGCTCCGGTTCAGTCTCGATGCCGCCGCGGCGGGCGATTCCGCGATAGCCGAGAAAGCGGCCGTCGGTCGGGGAAAATGCCGGGATTCCACTGAGCTGCCACTCGCCTTCGAGGACCGGTGCCGGAAAGCTTAGCGGAGCGCCATCGAACGGCAGTCGATCCGTGAACGCCCTGATCAAACCGCGATCGGCGCCTTCGTCACCTGGAAGGCTTCGTCCGATAAGGGCGCCCCGTGGCGCACCATCGACCCAGGCGATCTGACCCGATGAATTGCACTCCCAACGGAACAGCATCGGGCCCGACGTTGGCCCCGGAACGGAAGGCGCCGGTTCAGGGGCGGCAAATCGTTCGATTGGCTCGGCCGCCGGCTCGCGCTTGCTTTTCAGCCGCTCGATTCGCGCGACCATCTCGCCGATCGAGGGCTGATGCTCCTCGTCATGCGCCTGTTCGGGGACATCCGCGACGGGCTCCGGCGTCGATTGGACAGCCTTGTCGCCGCGAATCGAATGGATAAAGTCGGCGACCTCGCTGCTGGCGGACGTGGCGACCATCGCCCAGCCGGCCTCGTCGAGCTGAGCCGACGACAACAAGGGAGCGGCCACTTCGAGCCTGTCTCCAGCGAGGATTGCGATCAGTCGCGGCTCGGAGGCTCGGCCGGCGATGCTTCGCGCGGTGGCCGCGCGGATGGGCCGGGCGACCGCCCTCAAACCCGACCGCACCATCGTCAACGCCGCATCGAGCAGCGCGGGGTCGATTTCCTCGTGCGGCCTGGAAAGAAGGTCGACAAGTTGACGCCAGCGGACCGTGCGGTCGTGTGCATCCGCGACCGGCTGGGTCATCACCGTCTTCAGGCGATCGTCGAAACGCACGATTAATCAAACCTTTGCCAAATATTCCACACCAGCTTTGCGGGTACCGCGAAACGGGTGACAGTGGGTTTGGATTAACCATCCCAATTTGGCACGCAAAAGGGGTGCCGGATCCAGCGATCCCGCACCCCCTTTCAATCAGCGAATCCGCCGTTTCGTTCACGCCTTGGCGGCGACATAGACCAGCCAAAGCTTGGCGACATCGGCCTGCGCCCCGCCAACGCCATTCAACGCCGCTGTGGCCCCTGCCTTGTCGCCGGCCCGCGCCAGCGCCATTCCCAAGCGAAGGTTGGCGACATCCTTGTCGACTCCCGACTTGGTCAGCGCCGCGCGATACAGTTCGGCCGCCTGCGCATAATCGCCATATCCGTAATAAGCGTCGGCGATCACCATCGCTTGCTTGGCCGTCGGCCCGGCAAGCGCGGTCTTGGCCTGGGCTGCCAACGCCGCCCGGTCACCCTCCGACTTGGTCGACGCCGCGGAATAGAGCTGGGCAAAGGTTGGCTTGGACTTGCTGATCGCGTTCGCGGCAAAGCCCTGGTCCAGTACGGCCTTCGCTTCTCCCGGATAGCCCTTGGCAACCAGCGTGTTGGTAAAGCGGAAATAGTCGTTTTCGCCCACCAGCGCGCCCGTTGCCTGCGCCAGCCGCATGGAATCCAGCAGCGAGGCGTCGTCCAGCTGGCTGCTCGTCTGGTAGATACGGATTGCATCACGCCAGTTCTTGGAAGTCGGATAGGCTGCCACCCATTCCCGGCTAAGCGAAACCGCGGCCGGCAGCTTGGCGTTGAACGCCAGGGCGACCGCCCGCTTGTACCAGCTTTCTTCGGCCTTTTGGCCTGCCGCGGTTCGGACGGCGATCGCCTTCTGGATCATGGCGATGGCGTCGGCGGGGCGGCCTTGGCCATTGCGCGTTTCGGCCAGCATGATCATCGCATCGACGCTGTTGGGATCGAGCTGGAGCGCCCGCTCGAACGCAGCCGATGCCTTGTCATAGGCTTTCGCGTTATAGTTGAGCTTGCCGAGGTTGTTGTAGAGCGTGATGCTCTGGTCCGTCGGCGCGGCCCCCGACGAGATGATCGCCTCGATCGCCTGGCTCATCGCCGCCGTGTTGTTGGCATCGACCGCCGACTGCAGTTGCAGCCTGGCGATTACATATTTGTCGTCTTTCGATTTCGCCTTGGCCTGCGCCGCGGCAAGCAAGGCGGGAATATTCGCTGCATCCTTGGCGTTCACCGCCTTCTCGAGCTCGATGATTTCTTTTCGCGCCGAAGCGGAAATCTTGGGCTGATAGGTCGATTTAGGCACGGCCTGTTCCGGTGCGGGCTGAGCCGGCACGGGCTTGGGCGTGGCAGGCGGGGCGCTGCCACCATATTGCGCAAGCGCGGGCGACGCCGTTGCCAGCGTTCCAATGGCGAGCGCGGTGTAGGTCAGTTTCATGGCCAATCTCCTGTTGGGCCGGGCCGGGCGAACCGGGCCGGGCGGCACGTGGCAAATCATTGTCAGGGCTGGCCCATAAACGCCTTGCCCATTCGCGAAAAGCGCCTTTGGCCATCGAGGGCTGAACGCCAATTGAACTGGTTGTAAGATAAGGCGAATTGCTTCGGTCGCTTTGATGAGGAATCACTCATGGCGCGCTACCGCCGCGCCGCTGTGTCGCGCGCGCCCACGCGTACGCGGGGTGGCGCCGCCGACTTCGATCGGCTAGCAGGCGACAGGGGGCCGCCTGCCATGCCGCAAGCGATTCTCCCCGCGTATCGACAGTCATAGAAACGACAGGATTTTTCCTTGGCGACCCAGCCTCCGGCCGATGACGTAAATCACGGCGATATTGCCCCCATCTCCATCGTCGAGGAGATGAAGACCAGTTACCTCGACTATGCCATGTCGGTAATCGTCAGCCGGGCGCTTCCCGACGTGCGCGACGGGTTGAAGCCAGTTCACCGCCGCATTCTCTACGCCTGCCAGGAAGCGGGGTACGTAGCCGGGCGCCCGTACCGCAAGTCGAGCCGCATCGTCGGTGACGTCATGGGTAAATATCACCCGCACGGCGACAGCGCGATCTACGATGCCCTCGCCCGGATGACTCAGGACTGGTCGATGCGCGTCCCGCTGATCGACGGCCAGGGCAATTTCGGATCGATGGACCCCGATCCCCCCGCGGCGATGCGTTACACGGAAGCTCGCCTCGCCAAGGTCGCCAATTTCCTGCTGGGCGATATCGACAAGGATACGGTCGACTTCACCCCCAACTATGACGCTTCGGAAAGCGAGCCGCAGGTGCTTCCTGCGCGCTTCCCCAACCTGCTGGTCAACGGCGCGGGCGGGATCGCGGTCGGCATGGCTACCAATATCCCCCCTCACAATCTGGGTGAAGTCCTGCAAGCCTGTCGTGCCTTCCTCGACGATCCGACGATTACGTCCGAAGGACTGATGGAGCATGTGAAGGGTCCGGATTTCCCGACCGCGCCGCTGATCCTCGGCACCGCCGGAATCCGGTCCGCCTATACCACGGGCCGAGGCTCGATCCTGATGCGCAGCCGTGCGCATGTCGAGGAAGGCCGGGGCGAGCGCCGCTCGATCGTCCTCACCGCCATTCCCTACCAGGTCGGCAAGAACGGCCTTGTCGAGAAGATTGCCGAGGCTGCCAAGGACAAGCGAATCGAGGGCGTTTCCGACATCCGCGACGAATCCAACCGTCAAGGCGTGCGGATCGTCATCGACCTGAAGCGCGATGCAACGCCCGAAGTGGTGCTCAACCAGCTATGGCGGCACACCCCGGCCCAATCGAGCTTCCCGGCCAACATGCTGGCGATCCGCGGCGGCCGCCCCGAAACGCTGGCCCTGCGCGACATCATCGAAAGCTTCGTCAAGTTCCGCGAGGAAGTCATAACCCGCCGCTCGAAATATGAGCTGCTCAAGGCCCGCGAACGCGCCCATATCCTGCTCGGGCTGGTCGTCGCGGTTACCAATCTCGACGAGGTGGTGAAGCTGATCCGAGGATCAGCCAGCCCGGCCGCCGCGCGCGAGAAATTGCTCGCCCGCGAATGGGATGGCGCACCGATCCGGTCCTATATTCAGCTGGTCGAGGCGGTCGAACCGCAGGCCAAGCAGGAAAAATACAAGCTGTCCGAGGCGCAGGTGAAAGCGATCCTCGAGCTTCGCCTCCACCGCCTGACCGCGCTGGGCCGCGACGAGATTGGCGGAGAGTTGGAAGACCTTGCGAGCAGCATTGGCAAACTGCTTGAGATTCTTGGCAATCGCGCTCGACTTTACGAGGTGATGCTTGAGGAATTCGAAGCGGTCGAAGCCGAGTTCGCAACCCCGCGCATTTCCGAAATCACCGCCGCCTTCGACGGGTTGGAAGACGAGGATCTGATCGAGGTCGAGGACATGGTCGTGACCGTGACCATGACGGGCTACATCAAGCGCACCCCCCTTGCCCTGTTCCGTGAACAAAAGCGCGGCGGCAAGGGCCGCAGCGGCATGAGCACCAAGGACGAGGATATCGTCACCGAACTGTTTGTCACCTCGACCCACAACCCGGTGCTGTTCTTCTCCAACATCGGCCGGGTTTACCGGATGAAGGTGTGGCGTCTGCCGGAAGGCGGTCCGACCGCCAAGGGACGGCCAATGGTCAACCTCTTGCCGCTGGCCGAAGGCGAAACGATTACTACCGTCCTGCCCCTCCCCCAGGACGAGGCCGAATGGGGCGGGCTGCACATCATGTTCGCCACCGCGCGGGGGACCGTCCGGCGCAACTCGATGGATGCCTTCACCAACATCCCCACCGCCGGCAAGATCGCGATGAAGTTTGGCGCCAAGGACGACGGCGAGGAAGGCGATGACGACGAGGACGGCGGCGACCCGGGCGACCGGCTCATCGCGGTCAAGCTGCTGACCGAGGATGACGATGTCCTGCTCGCCACCCGCAACGGCAAGGCGATCCGCTTCAAATCGACCGACGTGCGCGAATTCCAATCGCGCTCGTCCACCGGGGTTCGCGGGGTCAGGCTGCTGGGCGACGACGCCGTTATTTCAATGTCGATCCTTCGCCGGGCAGGCACCACCCAGGAAGAGCGCGAGGCTTATCTCAAAAATCCGGACTGGCGCGAGAAAGAAGGCGAGACCAGCCTTTCGGCCGAACGCTATGCCGAAATCGTCGAGAAGGAGCAGTTCCTCCTGACCGTGACGGTAAACGGCTATGGCAAGCGATCCTCGACCTATGAATATCGTCGGACCAATCGTGGCGGCCAGGGAATCACCAACATCGTCACGTCGGAGCGCAATGGCGGCGTGGTGGCGAGCTTCCCCGTGAAGCCTGGCGAGCAACTGATGCTCGTCACGGATCAGGGCAAGGTCATACGCACCACCGTCGCCGACATCCGCATCGCCGGTCGCAACACTCAGGGCGTCACCATCTTCAAGGTGGCTGACACCGAAAAGGTCGTCTCGGTCGCCAAGATCGACGAGAGCGAAGAGGAAGAGGCCGAGTTGGAGGGCGGCGGCGAAGTCGCGCCGGAAACTGGCGCAGATACTTCCGAGGATCTCGCTGCCGGACCAACGGACGGGCAATAATTTCCCGTTCGTGCCGAGCCTGATCGAGACGCGTCGGACGAAACGCCCTTCGGTTGCGCTCGGGTCTCGGGGATGTTGGGAACGTCGTCCTTGAAGGGTGCGTTGAATCGACACATCAAATGAAGGAGATCCTGATGCCGCTCGCCAACAACGCCCTCGTCCTCGTCACCGACGGCCGCAAAACGCTCTTCTTTCGCAACGAAGGCGATGTGAACCAGATCGACCTGCGCACCGAGGCACACGACGAACGCGAGGATGTTTCGAGCAAGGGCGAACTGGCGACCGACGCTCCGGGCACGGTTCAGCAATCGGCGGGCTATGGACACTCCACCTACGAAGAGACCGATTTCAAACAGCAGGAAGAAGACCGCTGGGCAAAGGCGGCCGCCGAGGAAGTAAACAAACGCGCCCTCGCCAATGATTTCGAAGCCCTGGCAATCATTGCTCCGCCCAAGACCCTCGGCGAGTTGCGCAAGAAACTGCACAAGGAAGCCGAACGACGCGTCGTTTGCGAAATCCCAAAGGAGATGACGGGACGTCCGATCGCGGAGATCGAGACGTTGATCGTCAACGAGACGAAGGCGGAGGAACCGGCCGAGGTCTGATGAACGTCGCGCCCTCGACTTCGCGGGAGGCAGGCGATTAAGGGGTGCGGTGACTTACGACATTCACATTATCGGCGGCGGCCTCGCCGGATCCGAAGCGGCTTGGCAACTGGCCGAAGCGGGCCTCAAGGTCCGGCTGAGCGAGATGCGCGGCGGCGGAGATGGCACCCCGGCGCACGAGACCGACCGCCTCGCGGAAATGGTGTGTTCGAACAGCTTTCGTTCCGACGATGCGGAAAACAATGCGGTCGGGCTGCTTCACCAGGAAATGCGCGCGCTCGATTCGCTCATCATGGCCTGCGCCGATGAGCATAAGGTGCCGGCTGGGTCGGCGCTGGCGGTCGACCGAGAGGGCTTTGCCGCCGAAGTGACCAAACGGATCGCGGGGCACCCCGACATCGATGTGGTGCGCGAGCGCGTCGATGCCCTGCCTGCCTCCGGCTCGACCATCATCGCGACCGGCCCACTGACTGCTCCAGGACTGGCCGGGGCCATTGCCCAGGTGACCGGGAGTGACGCCCTTGCCTTTTTCGACGCGATCGCCCCGATCATTCACCGCGACAGCGTCGACATGTCGATCTGCTGGATGGCGGCGCGCTGGGACAAGGGAGGCAAGGACTACATCAACTGCCCGATGACCAAGGAGCAGTATGAGGCGTTCGTCGCTGCCCTGAACGAGGGCGAAAAGACTGCCTTCAAAGAATGGGAGAAGGACACGCCCTACTTCGAAGGTTGCATGCCGATCGAGGTAATGGCGGCGCGCGGTGTCGAGACGCTTCGTTATGGTCCAATGAAGGGCGTCGGTCTCGACGATCCCAAGACTGGGCGCTGGCCCTATGCCTGCGTCCAGCTCCGCCAGGACAATGCGCTCGGCACCTTGTGGAACATGGTCGGTTTCCAGACCAAGCTGAAGCATGGCGAGCAGATGCGCATCTTCCGGACGATCCCCGGACTGGAAAAGGCCGAGTTCGCACGGCTGGGCGGGATCCACCGCAACAGCTTCATCCGCTCACCCGAGTTGCTCGACCCGGAGCTGCGGCTAAAGGCGATGCCGCACATCCGCTTCGCCGGCCAGATCACCGGCTGCGAAGGTTATGTCGAAAGCGCCGCGATCGGGCTGCTCGCCGCCCGCTTCGCCGCAGCCGAGGCACAGGCCCGATGCCTGCCTTCGCCGCCGCCGGAAACCGCGCTCGGCGCATTGCTGAGCCACATCACGGGCGGAGCCGACGCTGAAACCTACCAGCCGATGAACGTCAACTTTGGCCTGATGCCGCCCCTAACCGGGCCAAAGACCAAGAAGGCTGACCGGAAGAAGCTCTACACTGACCGCGCCAGGGCGGCGCTCGCCAACTGGATCGAGGCCGTGGCGCCCATCCCCGCTTAGCCGCAGCTGCAAGCCGGCTTCGGTTTCCGCTTCGGCGCCGTGGTTGCATATTCCGCGGGGGTCAGGAACTTGTTCTTGTCGGCATCGGCGTCTTCGAACTTGTCGATGGTCCGTATCGCCCATTCCTCGAAGCTCAGCTTGCCGTCATGGTTCACGTCGAGCTTGGCATAGGCCTTGCGGCGCGGCTCGACGAGTTCGGCCAGCGTGATCCGGCCATTCTCGTCCTTGTCGGCACGGGCGAAGCGCTTTTCTTCCTTGCTTTTCGGATCGGCACTGGGCGCCGCGGGGATAGGCGAGAGCGTCATCGGGGCGGGCGCGGCGGCGAGCCTTGGTTTTGGAGCAGGCGCCAGGGCAGGCCCTTGCGCGCGGCCCTGCCACAACAGGAATGCGCCAGTCAGAAGTAGGAAGCAGGAAGCAACGCCGGCAAAGAAACGGGGCATGACCCCTCCTTGATGGAAAGGCGATCCGGCGAACGCGACGCTAAGGTCCACAAATCGAGAATTCAACCGCTTAAGCAACCACCCCGAACAGACGGTGTAACAGGAGCGCCGCTGCGCGGCCCGGCGTCGCTTCCGGCTCCACGGCCGGCAATCGCTTGACATCACGTGCGGCCAAACGCGCGAGGGCCGTCAAAGGGCGAAGTCGACGGGCGAACCGATGCCGGGCAAGCTTATGCATTTCTTCCATCGGCCCGGAATGCGGGGTCCATCCCTTTCGAGCCATTTCCGCATAGGCAAATAGCCGGCCCGCGGCATCCAGGAGCGAATCGCTGGCGCCAAGCAGCCGGGCGCCAATGACGAATAGCCGGGCCCCACGGGCCCCCGTCCGTTCAGGATCTGGCTTCTCATCGAGAAGTGTTGTCCAGCCATCTTCCAAGGCCGCAAGTTCGGCTCCCGCAACTCCCCGCGGGAGCAACTCGGCCGCTACCGCTTGCAAGCGAGGCTCGGCCGGTGGCGGGCCTTGATCGAGCCGCTCAAGCGCTTCACGCCACCAGGCCAGTCGAATCGCGCCGAGCGCCGGCTGGGTCGAAGTGGCGACCACTTCGGCCATCGCATCGTCCAGGCCGAATAGCGCATCGAAGGCGGGACGAAGGTCGACCGGCCAGTACAGCCGCACGAGATCGCGGTCCCGCATCGGGTCAGCGATAGGTAACCGCCTTGACCGCCTTCACGACGTCATCCGCCTTGATCAGCGCGAGCTTCTCGAGGTTCGCAGCATAGGGCAGCGGCACATCCTCGTTGGTCACGCGCATGACCGGAGCGTCGAGATCGTCAAACCCTTCGGTCATGCACACGGCGATGATCTCGCTGGCGATGGAGCAGGTCGGCCACCCTTCCTCGACCACCACCACCCGATTGGTCTTGGCGAGCGACGTCAGCACGGCCTTCTTGTCGAGCGGGCGGAGCGTGCGCAAGTCGATCACCTCGGCCTCAATCCCCTCGCCCGCCAACCTGTCGGCGGCTTCAAGCGCGACGCCGACGCCGATCGAATAGCTGACCAGCGTGACGTCACTTCCTTCGCGCATCATCCGGGCCTTGCCGATGGGCAGGACATAGTCCTCGACCGCCGGTACGTCGAAGCTCTGTCCGTAGAGCAGCTCATTTTCCAGGAATACGACCGGGTCGTCGCTTCGGATTGCGGCCTTGAGCAGGCCCTTTGCGTCGGCGCTGTCATAGGGCGCGATGACTACCAGCCCGGGGACGCTGGCGTACCAGGGGCCGTAATTTTGGCTGTGCTGGGCGCCAACCCGGCTCGCAGCACCATTGGGACCGCGGAACACGATCGGGCAGCGCATCTGGCCGCCGGACATGTAATTGGTCTTGGCCGCCGAATTGATGATGTGGTCGATCGCCTGCATCGCGAAGTTGAAGGTCATGAACTCGACAACCGGTTTCAGTCCGCCCATCGCCGCGCCCGACCCCAGCCCGGCAAAGCCATATTCGGTGATCGGCGTATCGACGACACGGCTGGGTCCGAATTCGTCGAGCAATCCCTGCGTGACTTTGTAGGCGCCTTGATACTGAGCCACCTCCTCGCCCATCACGAAAACCCGCTCATCACGACGCATCTCCTCCGCCATCGCGTCGCGCAGTGCCTCGCGAACCGTGGTGGGCTTCGTCTCGGTTCCGGCGGGAATGTCGGGATCGCGCGCTTCGGGCTGATGATGCGCGGCTTCGAACAGCTGGCGAGCGCCAGTTTCAGCATGCTTGGGCTCGGGGGGCTCGCTTTCGGCGGCTTTCTGCTCCTGGGCAGGCTCGGCAGCTGCCGCAGCAGGCGCTTCAGCCTGCTCCTCGCCTCCTTCGCCACCCATCATGGCAATGACCGTCCCGACTTTCACCCCGTCGGTCCCTTCGGGAACCAGGATCTTGCTGATCGTTCCCTCATCGACCGCCTCGAATTCCATCGTCGCCTTGTCGGTCTCGATCTCCGCCAGAATATCGCCGGAAGCGACCGTATCGCCTTCCTTCACCAGCCATTTGGCGAGCGTGCCTTCTTCCATCGTCGGCGACAGCGCCGGCATTTTCAGTTCGACGCCCATCAGTAGCTCTCCACCAGCACGTCGGTGTACAATTCGGCCGCCTCGGGCTCAGGCGCATCTTCAGCGAATTTCGCAGCTTCCACCACGATGTCCTTGATACCCTTGTCGATTTCCTTGAGCTCTTCCTCACTCACACCAAGCTTCCCAAGCTCCTTGGCGGCATGGTCGATCGGGTCATTGCCCTGACGGTAGCTCTGCACTTCCTCTTTGGTCCTGTATTTGGCCGGATCCGACATGCTGTGCCCACGGTAGCGATAGGTCTTGAGCTCGAGGATGATCGGCCCCTTGCCCGCCTGGGTCCACTCCATCGCCACCTCGGCCGCTCCTCGAACCGCCAGCACGTCCATCCCGTCAACCTGGATGCCTGGAATCTGGAAGCTTTCGCCACGCTTGTAGAAGTCCGGCTCGGACGAGGAGCGCTCGACGCTCGTTCCCATCGCATATTGGTTGTTCTCGATCGCGTAGATCACCGGCAAGTCCCACAGCTTCGCCATATTGAAGCTTTCATAGACCTGACCCTGGTTGGCCGCCCCGTCGCCGAAATAGGCGAGGCAGGTGCCGCCATCCTTGGCATATTGATGCTTGAAGGCGAGTCCCGTGCCCAGCGCGACCTGCGCCCCGACGATGCCGTGGCCGCCGTAGAAACCATGCTCGACGCTGAACATGTGCATCGACCCGCCCTTACCCTTGGAAATGCCAGCGGCGCGGCCCGTCAGCTCGGCCATGATAACCTTGGGATCGATCCCGTAAGCGAGCATATGGCCGTGATCGCGATATCCGGTGATGACGCTATCGCGGCCTACCTTCATGGCGGACTGAAGCCCGACCGCAACCGCTTCCTGGCCGATGTAGAGGTGACAAAAGCCGCCGATCAGGCCGAGCCCGTAAAGCTGCCCCGCACGCTCCTCGAAGCGGCGAATGAGCAACATCTGCTTGTAGAAGTCGAGCAGCTCGTCCTTCGACGCCTTGTAGCGCTGCGGCTCTTTTGGCCGCTCCCGATTGGGTGTTGCGGGCGCCGCAATGCTTGCAGCGGCCTTTCGGGCGGTTTTCGCCACTTGCCTCTCCACATTTTTCGTTTCAGCGCGCGCTATAGGAGCGGCAGCCGGTCAAGAGCAATGCCGTAGCGTCAGCTTGTCGGGAAATCAGTCGCCGAGTGGAACGACAACCTCGTCGGCGCGAACAAGACCGAGATCGCGGCGGACCATTTCGTCGGCCAGGTCGGGGTCCGCCTTGCGCGGATCGAGCAGCGCCGAACGATGGCGAAGTTGATCGCGTTCGGCTTTCAGGCTCGCCAGTTCGGCCTTGCGCACTTCAAGCTGTTGCGAATAGCCGCGCCAGGCGAACAGGCCGTTGGGCCCCGCGATCGCATGGCCGGCAAAAGTGCCAACCACAAGCACGGCCACCGCGGGCCACGCCGCGCGACGGATCATTCCAATGCTTTTGTTCGCCCCGGCCATCGAGCCAAAGAATCAGAAAGACGTCATGAAGGCAAGCGCTTTTGTCACGGGATTCACAGAAATTTTTCCGAAACTTAGCTTGGGTTGTAGGCACGTAGCGCCGAAAGGCCCGGATAAGTGGCGGCATCGCCAAGCTCTTCCTCAATCCGTAGCAGCTGGTTGTATTTGGCGGTGCGGTCCGATCGGGCAAGGCTGCCGGTTTTGATCTGGCCGCAGTTCAGCGCGACCGCGAGGTCCGCGATGGTCGAATCCTCTGTTTCGCCCGACCGGTGCGACATGACGGCCGTATAGCCCGACGACTGGGCCAACCGGACAGCATTCGCGGTCTCGGTCAGCGTCCCGATCTGGTTGACCTTCACCAGGATCGAATTGGCGATTCCGTCCGCAATGCCCTGCGCCAGCCGCTTTTCGTTGGTGACGAACAAATCGTCGCCAACCAGCTGGACGCGTCCGCCCAAACGGTCGGTCAGCGACTTCCAGCCCACCATGTCGTCCTCGGCCATGCCGTCCTCGATCGAGGCGATCGGATAGGCGTCGGCAAGCTCGGCCAGATAGGCCACCATTTCGTCGGGAGAAAGCGTTCGGCCCTCACCCTCCATCCGATAGGCGCCATCCTTGAAGAATTCGGTCGAAGCACAATCGAGCGCGATCAGCACGTCGCTGCCCAGCTTGTATCCCGTCTCTGCCGTCGCCTCCCCGATCAGGTCGAGCGCGGCGCGGGCCGAGGCAATGTTCGGGGCGAACCCGCCTTCATCACCGACCGCCGTCGACAGGCCCTTGGCGTGAAGCGCCGACTTCAGCGCGTGGAAAATCTCCGCGCCACAGCGAAGCGCCTCGGAAAAATTCTCCGCACCGACCGGCATCACCATGAATTCCTGGAAGTCGATCGGGTTGTCGGCATGGGCGCCGCCATTCAAAATATTCATCATCGGAACCGGCAATGTCGTCGCGCCGGTGCCGCCGACATAGCGATAGAGCGACAGCCCGCGCGCGTCGGCGGCCGCCCGCGCGGTGGCCAGGCTGACGCCAAGAATTGCATTGGCGCCAAGCTTGCCCTTGTTGTCGGTCCCGTCGAGGTCGATCATCGCCGCATCCACCTCGGCCTGGTCCTCGGCATCGAAACCGACGATCGTGTCGGCAATCGCGCCATTGACCGCGCGAACCGCCTCCATGACCCCCTTGCCGCCCCATCGCGCCTTGTCGCCGTCGCGCCTCTCGACCGCCTCATGTGCTCCGGTCGAGGCGCCGGAGGGAACCGCGGCACGCCCGATCGAACCATCCTCCAGCGTGACATCGACCTCGACCGTCGGATTGCCCCGGCTGTCTAGGATCTGGCGGGCATGGATGTCGACGATCGCTGTCATGCAAGGTCCCTTATTCGATAAAGCGGGCTGGATGTTCGATGCGGCCCCTATACGGCGCGCGGCAAAGCGTGCAACTTTGCGCACTGTCACCGGAACGATGGCCCGGCCTGCCGGGTTGATTGAAGAAGAAGGAGACATGATAAATGGCCGACCAGAAGAACGACCTGCCAGAAGGCACCGACAGCGTGATTGCCGGCGCATCCGTTACCGAGAATGAGGAGGCCCTGATCGTGCGTGAACCCACTGCCCGCGACAAGGCGGTCGAAAAGATTCGTACCGGTAGCGAGAAGCTGTCCGGACAGGCCGCCGACAAGGCGCGCGGCTTCGTCGGTCAGGGACTCGAGCGATCGAGCGAAGCGCTGGCCAATGTATCCAAGCTGGTCGGCGATACCGCCTCCGGGCTCGATGAACGGCTTGGCGCCGAATATGGCGACTATGCCCGCAAGGCCGCGAGCGCCATCGAGGAGGCATCGCACAAGATCGCTGGCAAGGACGCTGACGAGCTGATCGACGACACTCGCGAATTCGTTCGCAAGAGTCCGGGCGTGGCGCTGGCCGGCGCGGCGATCGTCGGCTTTGCGCTGGTGCGGCTGGTCAAGTCGGGACTCGACCAGGGCAAGCGCGACAAGAGCTGAGGCGAATGAACAGCGCAGGGGGCGGCGACAAGGACCAGACAGTTGGCGAGTTGTTCGACCGGCTGATCGACGACGGCCGCGCCTATGCCCGCGCGGAGTTCAACCTCGCGCGCCTCAAGACAGAACTAATGGTGGGCGAATATCGCCAGTTCGTTATTCTGGGCTTGATCGCGCTGTTGCTGGCCCTCGGCGCGATCGTTGCGCTTGCTATGGCTCTCGTCCTGTCGCTCGCCAGCCTGATCGGACCGCTGGCCGGCGGGCTGGTCGCGACGCTGCTGGTAGGCGGCGCGGCAGCGGCGGCGGGCTATTATGCCAAAAAGGCGTTCGACCGTGCCACTCGCTAAGCAGCTTCAGATCGAACTCGCCCAGGCTGAGGTCGAGCGCAGCCGCGCCCAGCTGATCGAAACCGTCAGCGAGTTCGCCGAACTGCTCGAGCCCAAGAAGATCATGAGCGAGGTGTGGGAAAGCGCCAAGGTAAAGGGCGCCGACCTGGCGGAGGACGCGGTCGACGCGGTCAAGAGCCGCCCGCTCGCCGTGGGCGGGGTGGTCGCGGCCCTTACGATGTTCTTCGCCCGGGCGCCGATCAAGGACGCAGCGGTCAAATTATACGACGCCATGACGTCATCCGATGAACCCAAGGCGAAGTCCGCGGCGTTGAAGAAAGAGAATAAGCCGGCCTCCCCACCGGCAAGACGGCGTGCCCGAAAACCGGCCACTGCCGCCCGCAAGACGGAGAAAGCGACATGACGACCAAACAGACGAAATCGGGAGCATCGCAAGCCGCCTCCCCTACTCTTCGTGACCGAGCCGGCGATGCCTATGACGGCGCACGCGAAAAGGCGGTTGAAGCCTATGATGCGACGCGGGAACGCGCGGCGGAGGCCGGGGCAAAGGCTCGCGAAGGTTTAGGTGAAGCTCCACTGATCGCGCTTGGCGGCGGACTGGCGCTTGGAGCGCTGCTTGCCGCCCTGCTCCCCAAGACGAGGACCGAGGACAAGCTGCTCGGCTCGGTCGGTGAACGGATCACGGGCGGAGCGCGCGCGGCCGCCGATGCGGCACGCGAAGCGGGTCGGGAGAAGCTGGCCGAGCTGAATATCACCCGCGATGCCGGGACCAGCGCGATGCAATCGCTGATCCAAGGCATCGGCGAGGCTGCGCGCAGTTCAGGTCAGGCGGCGCTCGGGGCGGTGCGCAAGAAGGATGTCTGACAGGCAATTGGCCGGTTCGCAAAACCCGGCTTTGATGCTAGCGGCCCGTCCATGAGCAAGCTTCACCTAGTTTTCGGCGGCCGGGTCAAGGATCCGCGCGGCCTCGAATTCGTCGACCTCGATCATATCGACCTGGTCGGAATTTACGACAGTTATGCCGCAGCCGAAGAGGCTTGGCGCGGTTCGGCGCAGCGCACCGTCGACGATGCCGAGATGAAATATGTGGTGGTTCATCTCCACCGGCTGCTCGAACCCGAGGACCAAAAATAGGGTCCGGCGAAAATTGCATGGCTAAACCGCTGGACACTGGCCCTTTTTATCACGGGACGAGGGCAGATTTGCAGATCGGCGACTTGCTGACAGCCGGCTTTGCTTCGAATTACCGGCCCGAAATCGTCATGAATCATGTTTACTTCACGGCCTCTGGGCCGGACGGAGCAGGGCTGGCCGCCGCCTTGGCCACGGGGAGCGGACGTGAGCGGGTTTACATTGTCGAGCCAACCGGAAGCTTTGAGAATGATCCAAACGTCACAGACAAGAAATTCCCGGGCAACCCGACCCGATCGTATCGCAGCAAGGCCCCGCTGAAAATTGTCGGCGAAGTCACCGACTGGCGCAGGCTGACGCCTGAAGAGCTGCAAGGATGGCGAGATCGCCTCGCCAGGATCGAGGGGGAAATTCTGAACTGAGCAGTTGGCCTCAGGCCTTGCGGTAACGCCACAAAAGCAGTGGCCGATGCATCAGCAAGCCGGCGATGAATCCGCCGATATGCGCCGGCGTGGCGAGCATGATTCCCTCTCCACCCGCCAGCAATGCGCTCATCCACTGAAGCGCGACCCACGCCGCGAGCAGCCAGGCGACATGCACCCAGCGGTTGATCTTCTGGTTGTTGCTGACCTGCTTGGGTTGCCCGAAAAAGATGGCATAAAGGCCGAACAGTGCGCTGATCGCACCGCTCGCGCCGACCATGGGGATCGTGCTGGACGGATCATAGGCAAATTGTGACGCCGCCGCCGCGGTCGCCCCAATGATATAGGCCAGCACAAGCCCCGGACCGCCGACGACCCGCTCGACCTGGCTTCCGGCGATGGCCAGCATCACCATGTTGATGATGAGATGCACCCAACTGCCGTGAAGCAGCGCCGACGACCAGGGCGTCAGCCAGGCGGGAATCCCGCCGGGCAAGTCGACAAGGCCGGTCAGGCGTGCGGGAATGAAGCCGCCAAACGCGACGAATTTATCAAGATCCGAAAGAATCGCGAACCCGGACACCGCCATCGTCACCAGGGCGATGATCACCGTGGCGCTCTTCATCCGGAGCATCAGATGAATTCGATCTTGGCGATCTCGTACGAGCGGTCACCGGCCGGAGTCGACACATCGACCTCCTCGCCCTTCTGGCGCCCGATCAAGGCCCGGCCAAGCGGCGAATTATAGCTGATCCGGCCGACCTTGGCGTCGGCTTCGGTCTGGCCGACCAATTGATACCTGACCTTTTTGTCTTCTTCGTCGAGCAGAGTGACCGTTGCGCCGAACACGACCTTGTCGCCGGAAAGCGTCGCCGGATCGATCACCAGCGCGCGGCTCAACCGATCCTCGAGATCGGCGAGCATCGCCTCGACCTGTCCCTGCCGCTCCTTCGCGGCATGATATTCGGCATTTTCGCTCAGATCGCCATGCGCGCGCGCTTCCTCGATCGCGTCGATGATCTCGGGCCGCTCCAGCCTTAGCCGCTTCACTTCTTGCGTGAGCTGGCGATGTCCTTCCGCCAGCATTGGCACCTTGTCGCTCGCCATCATGCATATCCTTCACCAAAACCCGCCCCGGCGCCGGTCGCTATTGGCGGCGCATCGTCGGGCGGATTGTCAGAAAATCACCGATTTGAGGGTGAATAATAGGACTGGAGCGCCTTCACTTCAAGCGCATGGCCGCGCAGCGCCTCGATTGCGCGTGCCGTCGCAAGGCTCGCCGCCGCCGTGGTGAAATAGGAAACCTTGCTCTTCAGCGCGGCCTCGCGAATCGCCTGGCTGTCCTTCAGCGACTGCCAGCCCTCGGTCGTGTTGAAGACCAGTTGCACGTCGCCGTCGACGATCCGATCGACGATGTGCGGCCGGCCCTGCGCCACCTTGTTGACCCGCTCCACCGGCAGTCCCTGCGCCTCGAGATGCGACGCAGTGCCGCCTGTCGCGATCAGTGTGAATCCCAACTCGACCATTTTCGCCGCGGCCGGCACGATGTGGTCCTTATCGGTGTCCTTGACGGACACGAACACCGTCCCGGCATCGGGCAGCCTGACCCCGCCACCGATCTGAGACTTGGCAAAAGCAATGTCGAAATTGCTATCGATTCCCATCACTTCGCCGGTACTCTTCATTTCCGGCGATAGGACAGGGTCGGTCCCGGGGAAGCGGGCGAAGGGGAACACGCTTTCCTTGATCGCGATGTGCCCAATGTCGCGATCGATGGGGTCGAACGTCGCAAGCGGCTCACCCGCCATGACCCGGGCGGCGATTTTGGCGACCGGTCGTCCGATCGCCTTCGCCACGAACGGCACGGTGCGGCTGGCGCGCGGATTGACCTCGATGAGATAGACTTCGCCGTCCTTCACTGCATATTGGACGTTCATCAGCCCCTTGACGCTTAGGGCCAACGCTAGCGCAGTGGTCTGCCGCTCGATTTCGGCGATGACCTCGGGCGACAGGCTGTAGGGCGGGATCGAGCAGGCGCTGTCGCCTGAATGCACCCCGGCCTCTTCGATGTGCTGGAGAATGCCGGCGACCGCGACGTCCTTGCCATCGCAAATCGCGTCGACATCGACCTCGATCGCATCGCGCAGGTAACGGTCGATCAACACCGGAGAGTTGCCCGACACCTGAACCGCGGTCGCGATATAATGGTCGAGCTGCTCGGGTCCGTCGACCACCTCCATCGCCCGCCCACCCAGTACATAGCTTGGGCGAAGCAGGACCGGATAGCCGATATGCTCGGCCACCACGATCGCCTCGTCCCGGCTACGCGCCAGACCGTTGGCGGGCTGCCTGAGGCCGAGCTTGTCGACCAGCTTGGCGAATCGCTCGCGGTCTTCGGCCAAGTCGATGCTGTCGGGTGACGTGCCGAGGATCGGATAGCCCGCCGCCTGAATTTCCTCGGCCAGCTTCAGCGGCGTCTGCCCGCCCAGCTGGACGATCACGCCGACAAGCTCGCCCCGCTCTGCCTCGCGGCTGAGGATCTCGAGCACGTCCTCGCCGGTCAGTGGCTCGAAATAGAGTCGGTCGGACGTATCGGGGTCGGTCGACACCGTCTCCGGATTGCAGTTGACCATGATCGTCTCAAACCCCGCCTCCTTCAGCGCGAAGGCGGCGTGGCAACAGCAATAATCGAACTCGATCCCCTGCCCGATCCGGTTCGGCCCGCCGCCAAGGATGACGATCTTGCGCCGGTCGCTGACCTCGGCCTCGTCCTCGGCCTCCCCGAACAGCGGCGCCTCGTAGGTCGAATAGAGATAGGGCGTGGCCGCGTCGAACTCGGCCGCGCAGCTGTCGATCCGCTTGAACACCGGGTGGACACCCAGCTTCAGCCGCGCCTTACGCACCTCCGCCGCGGTGATTCCGCCGGTCATTCCGCGCAGCGCGTCATGCACAATTCCGGAGCCGTAGGCCGCCGCCTCCGACATCTCGCGCCCGACATGGGCCGAGCGCAGCGCCAATTGCGCCAGCCGCGCGTCGGAAAAGCCCATCGCCTTCAAGCGCCGCATTCCGGCGGCGTCATGCGGAATGCCCTCCGCCCGCACCTGCTCCTCCGCCGCGATCAGTTCGGCCAGCCGCTCGAGGAACCAGGGGTCGAATCCGGCAATCTCGTGGATTCGCTGGACCGAAAAGCCGTGGCGAAGCGCCTCGGCGGCGACCAGCAGCCGGTCGGGCGTCGCCCGGGCCAGCGCATTCTCTATTTCCTGCGGGGAAGCAGTCTCCAGCTCCCGGACGCGATCGAGCCCGCAAAGCCCCGTCTCCAATCCCCGCAATGCCTTCTGAAGGCTCTCCGCGAACGAGCGTCCGATCGCCATCACCTCGCCGACCGACTTCATCGCGGTCGACAGCGTGTCCCCGGCGCCCTTGAACTTCTCGAACGCAAAGCGCGGGATTTTGGTCACGACATAGTCGATCGTCGGCTCGAAGCTCGCCGGCGTCGCGCCGCCGGTGATGTCGTTGGCGATCTCGTCGAGCGTGTAGCCCACCGCCAGCTTGGCCGCGACCTTGGCGATCGGGAAACCGGTCGCCTTCGACGCCAGCGCCGAGGAACGCGACACGCGCGGGTTCATCTCGATCACGATCATCCGCCCGTCCTTCGGATTTACCGCGAACTGGACGTTGGAACCCCCTGTTTCGACACCAATTTCCCGCAGCACCGCGATGCTCGCCGACCGCATCCGCTGATATTCCTTGTCGGTCAGCGTCAGCGCCGGTGCGACGGTGATGCTATCGCCGGTATGTACCCCCATCGGGTCGACATTTTCGATGCTGCAGATGATGATGGCGTTGTCGGCGCGGTCGCGCACGACCTCCATCTCATATTCCTTCCAGCCGAGCAGGCTCTCTTCGATCAGCACTTCGTCGGTCGGCGAGGCGTCGAGCCCCGACTTGACCACGGCCTCGAACTCCTCGCGGTTATAGGCGACGCCGCCGCCCGTGCCGCCGAGCGTGAAGCTGGGCCGGATGATCGACGGAAGTCCCGTCGTTTCAAGTACTTTCAGCGCATCTTCTAGACTGTGCGCGATGCCGCTTCGGGCGCTTTCCAGCCCGATCTTGTCCATCGCCGCCTTGAATTTCTCCCGATCCTCGGCCTTGTCGATCGCCTCGGCCTGCGCCCCGATCAGCTTGACGCCATGCTTGTCGAGAACCCCGGTCCGGTTGAGCGTCAGCGCGGTATTGAGCGCGGTCTGCCCGCCCATCGTCGGCAGGAGCGCGTCGGGTTTCTCCTTCTCGATGATCCGCTCGACGATCTCGGGCGTGATCGGCTCGATATAGGTCGCGTCCGCCAGTTCCGGATCGGTCATGATCGTCGCCGGATTCGAATTGACGACGATGACCCGATAGCCCTCGGCCTTCAGCGCCTTCACCGCCTGGCTCCCGGAATAATCGAACTCCGCGGCCTGGCCGATGACGATCGGCCCGGCTCCGATGACGAGGATGGAACTGATGTCGGTGCGGCGGGGCATTTAGATGTTGGTCTTTCCGATTTGGCTTCGGTTGCCGATGAAGTGGGGTTGCAGTTCGGTCGCGTAGACGATCCGGATCAGGCATTGGAACGAGGCCATGCCATGCTCCCGGCCGCCCTGGTCCTCGACCGCCTTGTCGACCATCTGGTTGCGATATTCGAGCCATTGGCCGTCGACGACGTTCAACGCCTCGCCATCCTGATAGCCGCAATAATGCTCCAGGGCCCTGGCGTAGGCGACCATCGGCACCCCGTCCCGATAGCGCGGAAACTTGTCCATCTCGCCATTTTCGGCCAGCTCGCGCAGGTAACGGACTTTCCGGCGCTTTGCGTCCTCGGCCACCGAATAATGGGCGAACTCGCGGGCCTGGTCCTGGTCCTTAAGGTCGAAACGATAGCGGCTGTCGTGCTGCAGCCGGGCCAGCGCCTCCTTGTCCAGACGACCAAATTTGGCGTCGTCCAGCGTCAGAATGAAAACCGGAACATAATTTTCCTCGATCGCCTCGCTGATTTCCGCGTCGGTGATACCGATGGCGTGCAGGCGTTTACGAAGCTCGGGCAGCTGCACGTCGGGTGACTCGTCGTACGCCCGCTTGTCCTGCAGTTGCAGCTCCGCATCGCTCTCCATCCGCCGCGGCTGCAGCGACCCGTTTCCGCACGACGTCAGCAACGGGAGCAACAGGGCTGCGCCAAGGGCAACGGCCGCCTTCACTGCGCCTGCTCCGGAAACTGAATGCCGTCGATCACGACCAGCTTGAGGTGGTTCCGCCGCGCCCATTGATAGACGCAATGGCGTTGGTCAGGCGCGGGAGCCTGCCGGAACAGGATCAACAGCTTCTTCGCCTCCTCATCCTGGATCAGTTCGCCATAGGTCAGCCCGCAGGCCTGGCCGGCGGTGTTGAGCTCGGCTTGGCGTGTGCATGCGGGGCGTGGCGCAGGCGGAGAGTGAGCAGTTAGCAACAGACACGATCGCTAACGCTGAGCATTAGAGTCCTATGCATCGGACGGCTCGAAGAATGGTGCGCCGCATTTCGGCGTTGCCAGGGATTACACTCTGAAATCGGCAGAACGTCCGCAGTCATGCAGTCTCCGATGTTGATTGCGCAAAGCCGGAAATTCGACAACGATAGTCATTGCACGCTAGCCAAATCGGCCGCCATAGGCCCTGGGCCCAACTGCGATCAGCAGCACTGCTAATGCCAACCCATTGTCCTTGGGGACAAGTGTGAACGCTCGAACGAGTACGCACGCATCAACAATCGTCGGAAACGCTCGGGCTATCCGCTGCGCTGTTCCGAAACTTTGGAAGCACTGGCATCGAACATCGATTCACCGCATCATCCCCACGAACTTCTCGAACAGATAGAAGCTGTCCTGCGGTCCCGGGCTCGCCTCGGGGTGGTACTGGACGCTGAAGGCCGGGCGGTCGGTCAGCTCGATCCCGCAATTGCTGTCGTCGAACAGGCTGACGTGGGTCTCGCGGACGTTGTTGGGCAGGCCCTGCCGTTCCACCGCGAAGCCGTGGTTCATGCTGGTGATCTCGACCGCGCCGTCTTCCAGTCGTTTGACCGGGTGATTGGCGCCCCGGTGGCCCTGGAACATCTTTGAGGTATTCCCCCCCACCGCCAGCGCCAGCAGCTGGTGGCCGAGGCAGATTCCGAACAGCGGCTTTCCGCTGTCGAGCATCGAACGGATGACCGGGATCGCATATTCGCCGGTCGCCGCCGGATCGCCCGGACCGTTCGACAGGAAGAAACCATCGGGGTTTTCGCTCATCACCTCGTCGAACGAGGCGCTGGCCGGAAGGATCGTCACCCTCGCCCCGGCCTCGACCAGGTTGCGGAAGATGTTGCGCTTGGCGCCATAGTCGATGGCGACCACATGGGGACGTGTCTCGACTTCGCTGGACACGAGCGGTTTTTGATTGGCCACCTCGCCTTTTCCGTTCGTCCCGAGCGAAGTCGAGGGACGCTCGCCGGCATAACCAACCCCCAACTCCCATTTCCCGCCCGACCAAGCCTCCAACTGTTCCCGCGAAACCTCCTTCGCCAGGTCCATTCCCTCCAGCCCCGGCCATTCCGCCGCCATCCGCTGGAGAGCTTCAAGGTCGAACTCACCCTGGCGCTATGGGCAATGGCGATCGTCGGCGGTCCTTCGCGGCGCACCAGCCGGGTCAACGCCCTCGTATCGACGCCCGAAATGCCGATCCGCCCCGTCGCGGCCATCCAGGCCGGGAAATCCTGCTGGCTGCGGAAGTTGGAAGGTGACGTCACTGCTTCGCGCACCAAGCATCCCAGCGCATGGGCCTCGCCCGCCTCGACATCCTCCTCGTTCGCCCCGACATTGCCGATATGCGGGAAGGTGAAGGCGATGATCTGCCGCGCGAACGACGGATCGGTCATGATTTCCTGATAGCCCGTCATCGCGGTGTGGAAGCAAAGCTCCCCGACCACCTGCCCCTCGGCGCCGAAGCCCCTGCCCCACACCGTCCGCCCATCTGCGAAAACGATCACGCCGGTCGCTCCGTCCGGGCGCGCAGGCGTGGGTCGAGGATCGGCCAAGTCGAAGGCTCCTGCAGGCAAGGTTACGGCGATGTCGCTAAGGGAATGCGGCTAGGCGCGAAAGGCCAAGAGGTCAACGCTGTAAAACCCGCGAATTCGCCGTTAGGACTGGTCTTTTCCGATCGATTGAAATGGCAGGCGCATGATTCGCGACGACATCAAGACCGCGCTGGTTGGCGCGATGAAGGGCGGCGACAAGGAGACGACGGCGACGATCCGCCTGATCCAGTCCGCCATCAAGAACCGCGATATCGAACTTCGCACCGCGAGCGCGCAGCCCGACGACGATCTGCTGGTTACCGAAGTGCTTCAGAAAATGATCAAGCAGCGCCGCGAATCGGTCGAAATGTACCGCCAGGGCAACCGCGAGGAACTGGCCGCGAAAGAGGAGGCCGAGATCGTGGTGATCGAACGCTTCCTCCCGGCCCAGATGAGCGAGGATGAGGCGAAGGCGGCGATCGGCGCCATCATCACGGAGCTGAGCGCCTCGTCGATGAAAGACATGGGCAAGGTGATGGGCGAAGTGAAAGCACGCTATGCCAGCAGCATCGAGCCGGCCCGGGCCAGCGCGCTGGTCAGGGCCGCGCTGGCGGGGTGACCCTTTCGCCGCAATGGCTGGACGAATTGCGCGCGCGGACGACGCTCAGCGCAATCATCGCCCCAAGCGTAAAGCTCACCAAGGCGGGGCGCGAGTTTAAGGCCTGCTGCCCCTTCCATAACGAGAAGACGCCCAGCTTCACCGTCAATGACGAGAAGGGTTTTTACCATTGCTTCGGATGCGGGGCGCATGGCGACGCGATCCGGTTCCTGACCGACAATCGCGGCCTGCCGTTCATGGATGCGGTGAAAGAGCTGGCGGGCAAGGCCGGCATGGACGTCCCCGCCCCCGACCCCCGCGACCAGCGAGCGGCAGGAGCGCGCGTCCGGGCTCCATGACGTCATGGCCGCCGCTCAGCGCTGGTTCGCCGACCAGCTCAACGGGGTCGAGGGCGGCGAGGCCCGCTCCTACCTCGCAGACCGAGGGATCGACGGACAAGTCATCGACCGCTTCGGCATCGGCTTTGCCCCCGACTCTCGCGGTAAGCTCAAGGCCGCGTTGAAGGAGCTGGGCGAGGATAAGCTCATCGACACCGGCATGCTGATCAGGCCGGACGATGAAAAGGCGACCTACGACCGGTTCCGCGGCCGGATCATGATCCCGATCCGCGATCAGCGCGGGCGGATCATCGCGTTCGGCGGCCGCATCCTGGGCGCGGGCGAGCCGAAATACCTCAACTCACCCGACACAATCCTGTTCGACAAGGGACGCTCCCTCTACAACATCGACCGCGCCGGCCCCGCCAGCCGCCAGGCGAAGCGCCTGATCGTGGTCGAAGGCTATATGGACGTCATCGCACTCGACCGCGCGGGCATCGCCGAGGTGGTCGCCCCCAACGGCACCGCGGTGACCGAAGACCAGCTCCAGCGCATGTGGCGGCTCGATCCGGCGCCGATCTGCTGCTTCGACGGCGATTCGGCGGGGCAGAAGGCGGCCGTCCGCGCCGCGCTGCGCGCCCTTCCCCACCTCGCGCCCGAGCGCACCCTGCGCTTCGTCGCGCTTCCGCCGGGCCAGGACCCCGACGATGTCGTCAAGACGGGCGGCCGGGAAGCGATCGAGGCTCTGCTCGCCGCTCCCGAACCGCTGGTCGAGCGGCTGTGGCGCCACGAAGTCGAGGCCGCGCCGCTCGACACCCCGGAAGCACGCGCTGGCCTCAAGCAGCGGCTGATGGAGCACAGCCAGGCGATCGGCGACCCCAACGTCCGTCAGCTCTACCGCGACGAATGGCTGCGCAAGTTCGACGCGCTGGTCCGTCCGCAACATGTCGCGCGCTCGCTCTACCCCCGCCGTGACTGGCGCAAGCAGGGCGGCCGCTTCCAGCCCCCCGAGCCGCCGGCCAGCGCCGCCGCCCGAGCGATCGGGGCCGGAGGGATCGACCGCGCCACCGCCCGCGCGCTGGTCCTGGGCCATGCGCTTTATCCCGACGCGATCGGCGATCATGTCGATACGCTGGCAACGCTTCCCATCGCCGACCGCGCCGCGGCAACTCTTCGCGACCGGATGGTTGATCTCATCATCTCCGGCCAAGCGCTTGATCGGCAAGCAATCGCCACCATATTGTCGGCGGAGGAGACGGCCGCCTGGCGGGACGTTTCCAAAGGCGGCGATATCGGCTTTACCTTCACCCGGACGAAGAGCGACCCCGCGATTGCGAGGCGCGACCTTGGCCTCGCGATCGAGGCTCTCCTGGCGAAGCTGGAGATCGAGGCGGCGTTCGACGCGGCTATCACCCGGTTCAAGTCGGGCGATGACGCGGCGTTCGAGGAACAACAGAAACTTCACGCGGCGCGTGAGGTGATCAACGACAGGCTGGCGTCTCTCGCCGGCAATGAGTAAGCGGCGACCAACATGGCAAAAACCGAAACCACCGAAACCGAAGTCGAGACCGGCGATGCGCCGCTGATCGACCTCAACGATGCCTCGGTCAAAAGGCTGATCCAGCGCGCCAAGAAGCGTGGCACGATCACCATTGACGAAATCAACGAGGCGATCCCGGCCGACCAGAACGAGATGATCGAGGACATTATGTCCCAGCTCTCGGAAATGGGCGTCAACGTCGTCGAAAAAGACGACGATTCGGACGAGGAGGACAAGGAAGCCGAGCCCGAGGAAGAGGTCGATCCGATCGACGAGGGCGGATCGCCCCGCCCGGCGGTCGCGACCAAGAAGGAAGCGGTCGACCGCACCGACGACCCGGTCCGCATGTACCTGCGCGAAATGGGCGCGGTGGAACTCCTCTCCCGAGAGGGCGAGATCGCCATCGCCAAGCGCATCGAGGCCGGCCGCGACACGATGATCTGGGGCCTGTGCGAAAGCCCGATCACCTTCAACGCCATCATCGAATGGTCGAACGCCCTCAACGAAGGCACGATGCAGCTGCGCGAGATCCTCGATCTCGAAGCGATGCTCAGCAAGGGCCCGACCGCCGAGCAGATCAGCGAGAGCGAGGAAGGCGAAGGCGAGGAAGGCGAGATCAGCGAAAAGACCGCCGGCCCCTCGATCAAGGAAGACGAAGAGCCGGAGGAAGAGCCCGCCGCCGAGGACGAGGAGGACGAACTCAACGAGCGCCGCACCCCGCGCCCGGTCGAGGAGGATGACGAGGACAACACCCTCTCCCTCGCCCAGATGGAAGAAGCGCTAAAGCCGATGGCGCTCGAGAAATTCGCCGGAATCACCTCGCTCTACAAGAAATTCTCGAAGATCCAGCACAACCGCATGGACGCCATGTCGAGCGGCCAGGATTTGCCGGCCAACGACGAGAAGAAATACCATAAGCTCTCCGAACAGCTCACCGCCGAGGTGGAGAGCGTCCAGTTCCACGCCGCCAAGATCGAATATCTGGTCGACCAGTTGTACAGCTTCAACCGCCGCCTGACCGCGCTCGGCGGGCAGATGCTTCGCCTCGCCGAGCGCCACCGCGTGCCGCGCCGGGCGTTCCTCGAAAGCTATATGGGCAGCGAGCTTGACGACAGCTGGCTCGACCGCGCGTCGCAGATCGACAAGAAATTCGCCGCCTTCGCGGTGGCCGAGGCCGACAGCGTCGAGCGCATCCGCGGAGAGATCAGCGAGATCGCCCAGTCGACCGGCATGGCGCTCCCCGAGTTCCGCCGGATCGTCAACCAGGTCCAGAAGGGCGAGCGCGAGGCCCGCATCGCCAAGAAGGAAATGGTCGAGGCCAACCTGCGCCTCGTCATTTCGATCGCCAAGAAATACACCAACCGCGGCCTGCAGTTCCTCGACCTCATCCAGGAAGGCAACATCGGCCTGATGAAGGCGGTCGACAAGTTCGAGTATCGCCGCGGCTACAAGTTCTCGACCTACGCCACCTGGTGGATCCGCCAGGCGATCACCCGCTCGATCGCCGACCAGGCGCGAACCATCCGCATCCCGGTCCACATGATCGAAACGATCAACAAGCTGGTCCGCACCAGCCGCCAGTTCCTCCACGAAACCGGCCGCGAACCGACCCCCGAAGAGCTCGCCGAGCGCCTCTCCATGCCGCTGGAGAAGGTCCGCAAGGTGATGAAGATCGCCAAGGAACCGATCAGCCTCGAAACCCCGATCGGCGACGAGGAAGACAGCCACCTCGGCGACTTCATCGAGGACAAGAACGCGGTGATCCCGGTGGATGCGGCGATCCAGGCGAACCTCAAGGAAACGGTGACGCGGGTGCTGGCGCAGCCTGACCCCGCGCGAAGAACGCGTGCTGCGCATGCGCTTCGGGATTGGCATGAACACCGATCACACGCTGGAAGAGGTCGGGCAGCAGTTCTCGGTGACGCGCGAGCGGATCCGGCAGATTGAGGCGAAGGCGCTCAGGAAGCTGAAGCATCCGAGCCGAGTCGCGGAAGATGCGGTCGTTCCTCGATCAGTAAGGCGGCTTGTCCACAGGTAAGTCGCCATTTCATTGAATACTACGGCTCCGTAACTATAACGTATTTGTTGAGCTTGCTCGGATTCGTTGCTGGCGGAATGTCCGTCGATGACGTAAGTAAGTGCAAGGGCGCGGCAAAGGCCCAGGCCGATGCCACGTTCACGCGGAACGGGCCTTCGGGTACCGCTGCGAGGCTCAGCCCTGAACCGTCTGATGAGTACAAGCTAGCTGTAGCCGTTTCCTTCTCGGGTTTCTGTCGGACAGCTAGTAGAGTTTATTTAAACAGGCGGGCGGGTGGCAGGTCAAGCCGCACAGTTTACTTGCCGACGCCTCAAAAACGGCTAAGGTAGGTAGAGGATGAACTTGGCTTTGACATGCAAAAACGCGCCAAGTTGGCGCGGCCGAACAAGAAAGTTTCGCGCGGGCGGGCTTCATTGTTTGGACTGAGCTTGCTCGGATTCGTTGCTGGCGGAATGTCCGTCGATGCAGTGAGTCAGGTAGAGGGCGCGGCAAAGGCCCAGGCCGATGCCACGTTCACGCGGAACGGGCCTTCGGGTACCGCTTGCGAGGCTCAGCCCTCCGTCAGACGGGTCTGGTGTACCGACAGGACCCGCTAGACGTGCCTAAGTCGCTGAGCGCCAAGGTTCGCCAATTTGCCAACCTTGAGGCGGCGTGGGCTGTAATTCAACGAAACGGTCGATCTTCACAATCGAACGATGTCCGTAAGGAGATTGAGGCCTTCGCGCAGGAAGCCTCGACTAACCTTAGATCGATATCGCGCCAGCTCGCTCTCAAGAAGTTTGCGTTTGCGAAAGCTAAGGGAGTTCCTGTCCCGAAATTGGATGCGAAGGGACAGCCAACCGGAGCAATCGGCAAATCGTACTCGCGCCGATTAAGTCGCGCATTGTCCAACGAGCCATTTTAAACGTCCTATCGGAATGTAGCGGCCTGAAGCCCTATTTCAGCACGCCGACAAGTTTCGGTGGCGTCAGAAAACCAAAGACTGCCGACGCTTGGTTGAAGTGGGGGTCGGCTGGCGATTGCAGCCGCCCTTAAGGCGATCGAGGGCGGCGCCACCCATGTAGCGGCGGGGGACATAACTGCCTTTTTCACCCGCGTTAGAAAACAGTCTGTGCGGGCAACAATTGCGAAGGCCGTCTCGGAAGAGGAATTTCTCAGCCTCTACGACAGCGCTGTGAAAGTTAAGCTCGAAAACCTTGGCCAGCTACGCCAACACAAAACCGCCTTTCCGATTGAGGATATCGGTGTCGCCCAAGGCAGCTCGCTTCCCGCTCCTAGGCAACATCTATCTTTCAGGGTTTGATGTAGCGATGAACTCAGACGGATGCGTTTGCCTGCGCTACATCGACGATATCCTTATCCTAGGTCCGTCAGAGAAGCTGGTGAACGAAAAGCTCGCACGAGCGATTACAATGCTGAAAGACCTTGGCTTGGAGCTAGCAGCGGAAAAGTCGCACAAAACCGCGCAACCTCTCGAGAATGGCTTTGAATATTTAGGAATTCAGATTTGCCCAGGGATCATTGGGCCGGCGAAAAAGGCTCGCACCAAGTTTCTGGCAACGCTTAAGACTGATGCAGCCGACAGCCTTTTAAAGCAAATGCGTGCATACCAGAAAACGCGTCAGTTCGATCGTCAAAAGTCGGTAATTTACACCCTAAAACGTATAGAAGGTCGCGCCTACGCATGGCGCAAGCAGTATTGGTTCTGTCAAGATAAAGACTGCTTTGAGCATTTGAACCGGAAGTCTTGGAGTTATTAAAGCCTTTCTAGGCAACTATAGAGACATTCGTGACGAACTGGATCTAGACGGCCAGCGCGCAATCTTGGGGATGCCCGATTTGCGCAAGAGCGACAAACCGCCGTTACAATATCCAAAAACGCATCGCCGGAGATGAAAATTGGTAAAGTGGGCCGGCCATTACGGTGACAGTCGCCATAAAGCACTCAAAGACTCAATCCGCCGCAGGCCGTCACGGAGTAAATCCGTGACGTCAGTCCTGTCCGCTGGCGCGGCAGGCTGGCCGGCATTCGTTGGCTCTTCGCCCAAGGAGGCGTAAGCTGGCGCATCCGCTCACTTGAGGCTCGGCAACTCATGACAGACCACGTCTACAAGATCGTCGAGCTCGTCGGCTCCTCGCCCACCGGCATCGAGGACGCGATCCAGGGCGCGATCTCCCGGGCTTCGAGCACCATCGACAATATCCGCTGGTTCGAAGTCCTCGAAACCCGCGGCCATGTCGATGGCGGCAAGGTCTCGCACTATCAGGTGACGATCAAGGTCGGCTTCACCGTCAAGGAATAGGCCAGCCCGTGGCGCCCGCCGTATCCGCCTCCGCCCGGCGCTAGGCGCCCAGCATCGTGCGCAGTTCCTGGACCAGCGACGGGGACCGGATCGGCTTGGCAAGGTGCTGCGAATCCGCATAGGCGTCCGGGCGCTCGTCGATGTTGCAGCTTGAAACCGTCAGGAAGGGGCAACCCATTTCCTTCAGCATCTCGGCGATCGGCTCCGACGTTTCCTTGCCAAGGTTGATGTCCAGCACGCCCGCGTGACACGGCTCGCGCGCCAACAGGCTCAGCGCCTGGCTCACCGACGATGCCGGGCCAAGCACCGAAAATCCCGCATCCCGCAGGCTCTCCGATATTTGGATTGCCAGCAGGGTCTCGTCCTCGACGACCAGGAATTCGTTGGCTATCGTCCGCCGATGTTTCCGGCGGGCTCGCGTCGGACTGCGGCTGTGGCGACGGCGCCTCGTGGCTTTCCCTTATATTGCTGGCGGGACAGGCGACGCGGCACACTATCCCGCCGGACCGCCACTCGATTTCGGCCGTGCCGCCAACCCTGGCTTGCAGGATCCGTTCGATGACCTTCGATCCAAACCCCGCGTTGCTCTGGCTCTTTGACCGGCGGCCCGCCTTCTTCCTTCCACTCCAGGTGGAACCGCTCACCCCGGGACCATCCTCGACACGCCAGCTGATTTCGACCTCGCCCTTTTCCCCGGACAGCGCGCCATATTTCGCGGCATTGGTGGCCAGCTCGTGCAGCGCCATGGCAATCGCCTGCGCGGCGTTGGAGATGATGTTGATCGGCGGCCCGGACAGTTTGATCCGGGTTTCCAGCATGTTCGCAAAATGGCCGAGCTGGGACCGCACCAGCTCGTCAAGCGGCACGTCCTGCCAGCGGTTGTTGACCAGCACGTCATGGCTTGCCGACAGCGCCAGGATTCGCTCCTCGAAACGTTCGGCAAAGGCGATAGGGCTGCTTGCCGCCGTCTGCCGGGCGATCACCTGCACCAGTGACAGCAGAATTCTTCGCGCGATGGTTGATTTCCCCGGTCAACAGCCGTTCGCGGGCCTCGGCGCTTTTCTGCTCGCTGATATCGCGGCCGATGCTCGACGCGCCGACGATTTTCCCGCTCGCATCGAAAATCGGCGATACGTTGATCGACACGTCCGCGATGCGGCCGTCCTTGCAAACCCGCACCGTTTCATAGCTTCTCAGGACTTCGCCGCGGCGGATCTTGGCAAGTATATCTTCTTCTTCGGCGTGCCGCTCCTCGGGGATGAGCAGCTTTATCGACTTGCCGACGATCTCGGCCGCGTCATAGCCGAAAATCTTCTCCGCGCCGCCGTTCCAGCTCCGCACGGTGCCGTCCAGGCCCTTGGAAATAATCGCCTCGCCGGACGATGCGACGATCGCCGCAAGATGCGCCCGCGCTTCCTCGGCATGGCGGCGGTCGCTGATGTCGGCGATCGATGCATAGAAGACGTTGTCGACCCCTCCGAAATATTGCAACTGAACGTCCACCTTGTACCGCGTCCCGTCCTTGCGCTCATGCTCGCTTTCGAAGGTCAGGGTCGGTACGGCTCCTTCGCGCAGCGGCCGCACGAACCGCACGAACTCCTCGCGCGTGAATTCCGGCTTGAGGTCCCAGGGCGTCAGCGCTCGAAGCTCGTCCATCGAATAGCCAAGATTCTCGCGGGCGCCGCGATTGACCAGCTCGAACGCATAGCTGTCCCCGTCGAAGATATAGACCTCGCTGACCAAATCCTCGACGATCCGGCCTAGCCGCTCGTTGAGCGAAGCCGCGCGCAGCCGTTCGATTTCCGCCGCCGCGCGGCCGGAAAAAAGCTCCAGCAACTCCTGCGCCTGCTCGACATCGGCGATGGGCTTGTCGTCCAGCGCGACTAGCAGGCCGATGACCTCGCCCGTCGACGAACGCAGCGGGGTGCCAAGATAGCTTTGCGCGCCCATGTCCTGCAGCATCTGGTCCCGCGGGAACCGCTCGCCGATCCCGTCAGGATAGACGCACGCGCCTTGTCCCAGGATATTGGCGCAGGGCGTATGCTCCAGATCATATTCGAAGTTGCTGGCCGGCCCATTGTCCCATACCGCGACTGTCCGCACCCTATTGAAATCGGGTTCCAGCAGGGTCGAAACCATCACCCAACGCACCGACAGGGCGTGCGCGACCGTTTCGACCATCGCCGGGAAATAGGCCTCGCCCACAGCCTTTGAACTGGCCGCCAGCAGCGCCCGGGCAAACCCGGGCCGTGCATTTCGGAATTTTCGATCCGACTTGGCGGTCCATCATTCGCTCCGATCTTGCACCGGTCGGTCAGGCGGGCTGCCCCAACGCGTTGCCTTTCGCGCTACTGCGACAGCAAGTCGCCGCCCGCGTCAATGATATTCCCCCCAAAAACTTCTGTCCTACAGCGCCGCCTCGTCGACCATCGACCATCTCCGCTGGCTCGAAGTCTGCTCGGGCAAGAAAACGCTGTCCTACAGCTATCCAGATGTGCAACATCGCCCCTGCCCGCGTTGATACGTGGCGCAAGGCTCTTTCCACCGTGAATCCCCGCCAAAATCTGCACGCCACGCCCCGGCCTGCCTTGAGCCTGTCGCAGGGTGACGAAGCTGACAAAGCTGACAACCCCCCGTTCGTGCAAGCTTTGCGGTCCAGCCGGCCCGCGCCCACGGCCCCTGCAGCTACCGTTCAGCCGCAAAAGGCTAGTCCGCTCGGCCCGCCTGCCTTAAGGGCCCGTCGCCGAATTCGAAAAGATCGCTCCACCTTTGTCATTCCAGACCTACCGCCCGCGCCAGGACGACACGCCGCTTCGCCGGCGGGTATCGGGGCTGGCGCTTGCGCTCGGCATCGAAATCCTCCTGATCCTGGCGTTCCTCACCCTCGATTTCCGCTCCAAGGGACCGCCCGAGTTCGCCGGCGGCCGGCTAACGACCTTCGACGTGGCGGCGGAGCGCGAAACGGCGGCCAAGTCCCTCCAGAAGCAGGCCGAAACGACCAAAACGCCGCCTCGCCCGGCGCTGCCGCCGATCAAGCCGCCGATCACCCTGCCCCCGCGTCCCTTGCCGATGCTGGAGGTCAGCAAGGAATTCCTCGACGCATCCGACATCTCGAAGCTTGGCAGCAAGGCGCCCGGCGCCGCGCAGCAGCTGGCCCAGGGCAGTTCGCCCGGCGACAGTCAGCGCGTCGGCACCGCGCCCAACGGCGAGCCGCTCTACGCCGCCGAATGGTATCGCGAGCCGACCAACCAGCAGCTGGCCGCCTATCTGCCCAAGACCATGCCCCAAGGCGGCGGCTGGGGGCTGATCGCCTGCCGCACCATCGACCGCTACCACGTCGACGACTGCGTCGAGCTCGGCAATTATCCGCCCGGCTCGCACCTCGCCGGCGCTGTCCGCCAGGCCGCCTGGCAATTCCTCGTCCGTCCGCCCCGCGTCGGCGGCAAGCCGCTGATCGGCGAATGGGTCCGGATCAGGATCGACTACGACATCGAGCCGCCGAGCATGGCGAAGTGATCGCGAGTCCGACAACTAGGTCGAACATCACTTTTCCGTTCGTCTTGAGCGAAGTCGGAGCGCGTTGGAACCGCCCCTGTTAGCTCGAACGCCTAGCTGAACGCGAAAGCCAAAGCTCCGCCGATCACCGCGACGGTCAGCAGCAACGGGGCCGCGGCCTGCGCTTTCTCGCTACGCAAAATGTTCTGGATCATCTCAGTCCTCCCCTCGAAAAACCGATGGGGGAGTGTGAATCAATCCTAAGCCCTTGTCATCCCTGGGCGAATTATTCACCCGCTCCGGGCGGCCAGGGCTCACCTTCCGGCGCGCCGCGATCCAGCCGGTCGGGCAGCGCCTCGCCCTTTGGTGTGAACCCCAGCGACACGCTGTTGATGCAGTATCGCTCGCCGGTTGGCGGCGGGCCGTCGGGGAACACATGGCCCTGGTGCCGCCGCACCGGGCACAGACAATTTCGGTGCGGACCATGCCGTAGCTGCTGTCCTGGATTGTCTTGAGGTGGCCCTCGGCGAAGGGCTGGGTGAAGCTTGGCCAGCCGGTCCCGCTTTCGAACTTGGTGCCGCCCGCGAACAGCGGCAGCCCGCACAGCCTGCAGGTGAACACGCCTTCGCGCTTTTCGTCCAGGAAAACGCCGCAGAACGGCGCCTCGGTGCCATGCTCCAGCAGCACCTTGCGCTCCTCGTCGCCGAGATCGGCCGTGAGCGCCTGGAACTGCTCGTCGGTTGGCGGGGTGAGGTCGAACCTCGTCTGGTCAATCGTGTCGGTCATCGCGGTGATCCTTCAACCATGCTCGCGGCGTTTCGCGTGGTCCTCCGCCAGTTGGGCCTCGGCGCTCATCGCCAGCTCGGTCCGGTTGCTGACACCGAGCTTTTCGAAGATGGAATGAAGATAGACCTTCACGGTTCCTTCTTTCACGCCCAGCCGCTCGGCGATTTCCCAATTCCGCAACCCCTCCCGAATGTAGCGGATGAGTTGCCGTTCGCGCGGCGCCAGCGAAATCTGGCCGGTTTCGGAATGGGTCTCGGCCAGAAGCTTCGAACGCTCGGTGAGTTCTGGGTCGGTCCAGCTCCGTCCATGCCGGACTTGGTCGAGGCAATGGAGTAGATAGGCCGGATCCGAATTCTTGAGGACCATCCCCTGGGCTTTAAGTGCCTTCGCCTCCAGCAAGGCCGAAATCGTCGATCGCCGCGGTCAACAGGATGACCTTCTGTCTGGCGTCTTTAGACCGCACCCTGCGCAGCACCTCCATCCCCCCGCATCCCGGCATTTGGAGGTCCAGCAGCAATATGTCCGGCTTCAGCCGCTCAACTTCCCGCAGCGCTTCCTCGCCGGTCGCCGCCATCCCGACGATATCGAAATCGGTGTCGCGCAGAAGCACTTCCAGCGCGGTGCGGATCATCGGATGATCGTCGGCAAGCAGTAATCGCTTCAGCGTCATATTCCCCCCACTGGAAGCGAGATGGAAAGCTTGGTCACCCCCATGCCGCGGGAAATTTCGATTGCTCCCCCCGCCTGCTCGACGCGCTCCCGTAGCGACTGCGGCAGTTCGAGGCTTTTACCCTTGCGCGGATAGCGAGTGCCATCGTTGGTAAACTCGATCCTTATTTCGTCAGGCGCGGCGGCGAGCTTTATTATGACCGATCGCGCACCTGCATGCCGTGCGGCATTGGCCACCGCCTCCCGAACCATTTGCTGCACGTCCAAGTGCAAGCGCGCCGGAATTTTCATCGCGACAGTCTTTGCCGAGAAATCGCAATGCACATCCCATTGCCGTGACAAGCGTTCGGACAGTGCCTTGATATCGCGTGCCAGGTCGCCGACCGCGACTTCGGATCCGCCACGCAAGGCGGTGATGAAGGATCGCAACTCGACTTGCTCTTGCAGCATGAGCTGCTTGAGTTCGTCGAGATCGGGTTCGACCTCGCGGCCCAGCATGACCGACCGCTTCATCGCCTCCAGCCGGAAAGCCGCTCCCGCAAGGAACTGAACGACACTGTCGTGCAGGTCCCGCGCCAGCGAAAGCCGCGATCGCGCCTCGGCGCTCTCCTCCGCCGCTTTCAGCAGCGCGTGCCGTTGGAAATGAACGGCAACGCTGGAAGAAATCTGGTCGCCAAGGTCGATATGATCGATCGACAAATTGGGCACCTCCTCCAGGAACAGCAGGCCTTCGCCAGCGCCCCAGCGGACCGGAATCGCTAGCCCTTCGCGAAGACTCAGCCCTCGCGCCGCGCCCTCACCGATCGTGTCGCGTGGGGCCATGGCTCGCAGGTTTCGCTCCTCGTCCCGCCGGAGCGCCCGATTCCTCGGCAAGTCATAGAGAAAGGTCGTCGCTGCATATGCTTCGCCGGCCCCCCCCTCGCCTACGCTGAGCGTAGTAGAATGGCCGTCGCGCATTGCCAGCCCGGTCACCTCGCCTTTCTCCACCCACACGAAGCTGCCGACACCTGCCCGCGCCGCGTTGATTGCCGCGTGGAGCCCGGCTTCCAGTGGAGAGACGCCCCGAAATGCCTCGGTGCTCCCTTCATCGTCCCACGAATAGAGGCGTGAGCCCCATTGATTGATTCCGAACCAGATGAGAATCAGTGACAGAATCACGAGCTGCCCGGTGCGGACAATGAAGCGCTGCAACTCGAACAATTGGCCGGAAGCGGAGTCCATCAGCCCCATCACCAGGAACAGTAGGACCAGAAGGATCGCGGTAAGAGCAGTTTCCCGCCAACCCCAGCGGATCGCGGCCGACAGGAGCACGAAAATGAAGAAGATGAAAAACGGACTGGTATAGCCCTGCGTCACAAGGACCAACGCCGTGAAAACAACGATGTCCACAGCGTGCGCAAGGCCGGAAAGCCTGGCATCCGCCCACCAGTTGCGCCAGGTCAACGCCACCATGGCCGTTGCAAAAGCAACGTAAAAGATAAGCGTCGCGTAAGTGGCTGCTGCAGCCTGCGTGGGCTGACTCACATCGATAACGATCGCGAGCAGGAACAAGCTGGCCAGCATGAGGCGGCCAAGCGCGATGACCCGGCCAGACGGATGCTGAAGCCCTCTCCCCACACCGCCTGATACCGCAATCCGAGTGAAGCGCACAGGGGCAGAAAAGCTGGGGATAGTTTGCTCTCACTAACTTTCGATAACTTCGGCCAGAGCGGACTGGCTGCTAATTATGCCATGTTCAGTCCCCGGGGAGCGCGTCAGCCATTCGCGCTCCCCGCCCCATCTCAGCCCGGTCCATCCAAGACGCCCTCCAGTTGGCGGCATTTCCCAATGCTCGTGGGATGATTTCCCAATCAGGCCGAGCCACGCGACCATACCTTTAATCCAAGCATTTGAAAAACGATGCTTTCCTCAAACTGGCACGCCCCTTGCTACTGGTCTGGCAGCAACGCCGGCCATTCGCCCGGCCAGGAAAAAGGGAATCACCATGCCGAATAGCAATGCCAACCTTCTGTTTCGCAACGACACCGTCCTTGGTGTTTGTGAGGCCATTGGCCGGGATTTCGGATTCCATCCCAACTGGCTGCGGCTGACCTTGGCGTCGCTGTTTTACTTCTACCCGGCGGCGGTCATTGGGGGCTATCTGGCAATGGGCATAGTGGTCGCGTTCACCCGCTGGATCGCACCGGACCAGACGAGCACGGTCAGCCTCGCCGCCCCAAAAGCGACCGAGGTGGAGACCGAACCGCTCGCTATCGCCGCATAAATGCAGCCTAAGTACCCGAAATGTCCCGTTTCGAGCCATAATTTAACTTCGCTCACCAAAAGATGAAGCGCTCCTAAACCCTGTCTTTACGCCCTTGGGTTAGAAGCCGGTGCCTAGGGTTCCAGTTGAACCCGCGCGTGAAGACAGGAGACCCCAGGGATGGCGATCAATCAGGCAGTCGACCGGCAGGCACTTGGCGCCGCCGATGCGCAACTGGCGCGGGTCGGTACGCAGGGTTCGGTCGATCACGCCTATCGCCGGTCGCTCCTGGGCGCGAACGGTCCCAATGCCGCGCGCGACTTGGCCGATCTGGTTCACCTGTTCTGCTCGCTCTACGGCCGCCATCCCGGCCTGATCGAGCTGGCGCTTTCCCATTGTCCGGCCGGCCCAGTGCGCGACTGGTTACGTGAGGCTTCCGACGCCTATGAGCGCGAACGGCTCTACCTAGTCCGCCTCACGGCTGCGGTCGGACCCCTGCCTTCGACGCCCGGTGCGGCCGAAACCAAGTCGACGTTGGTCGCGCAGCGCCATGCGATCGAAACCCTCGCCAAGTCGGAACGGAACGGCTGTGCGCTGGGTGCAGCGACCGCACTAATGGCCGACTGGCCGGCGGTGCGTGCCGTGCTCGATCGCGCGGCCGACCGCATGGGGGTCCAAAAGCCGGCCTCGACGCTACCCGATCAGGCGTCGATCGTCCGAGTAATTGGTGACGGGGTCGAAGGCATGGCTAGCGAGCGAGCCCTCGGCTTTGGCGGCGAGCAGCTGCTCCTCCAAAACCGCGGACTCTTTGACCTGCTCGAAGCACGGGCGGCTGCTCGCGGCGACGACTGACATGCTTGCGCGCGTCCGCCTCGCCCCATAGGGCGAAGGGATGCGTTTCGAAGGCACTTCCAATTATATCGCGACCGATGACCTGAAAGTCGCGGTCAACGCCGCGGTCCAGTTGCGCCGGCCCCTGCTGGTCAAGGGCGAGCCGGGCACCGGCAAGACGGTGCTCGCCCATGAGACCGCCACTGCGCTCGGTGCACCGCTGATCGAGTGGCACATCAAGTCGACCACCAGCGCTGTGCAGGGCCTTTATGAATATGACGCCGTTGCCAGACTGCGCGACGGACAGCTCGGCGATCCCCGCGTCAATCGAGATTTCCAACTACATCAAGCGCGGCAAGCTGTGGGACGCATTCACGTCCGCCGATCTTCCGGTGCTGCTGATCGACGAGATCGACAAGGCCGACATCGAATTCCCCAACGACCTCCTCCAGGAACTCGATCGGATGGAATTCCATGTCTACGAGACGGGGGAAACGGTAAAAGCGGTCGAGCGCCCGATCGTGGTCATTACGTCCAACAACGAAAAGGAGCTGCCCGACGCCTTCCTGCGCCGCTGCTTCTTCCATTATATTCGCTTTCCCGACCGCGATACGATGGACGCAGATCATCGAAGTTCACTTCCCAGGCATCCAGAAATTGCTGGTTTCGAAAGCGCTCGACCTTTTCTACGAGGTTCGAGAGGTGCCGGGCATCAAGAAAAAGCCTTCGACCAGCGAGCTGCTCGACTGGTTGAAACTGATACTCCACGAAGACATGCCGCTCGAAATTCTCCAGGACCGCGACCCGACCAAGGCGATCCCGCCACTACACGGCGCGCTGCTCAAGAATGAGCAGGACGTCATGCTGTTTGAACGGCTGGCCTTCATGGCGCGGCGCAAGGTCTAAGGGTCCACCCTCATGGCCGACGAGCGAACCAAGCGCCGCCTCGCTACCCGGCTGATCCACCCGGATCGCAACACCTCGACCGAGTTCACGTCCCTCGCGGTACCAACCTATCGAGGATCGACCGTCGTTTTCAATTCCGTCGACGATGTCGTCGATCGCAACAACTCCGTCCAATATTCCTACGGGCTCTATGGAACCCCGACCACTCGCGAGCTGGCGGCACGCATTGCTGCCATCGAAGGCGCCGATCATTGCTTGATCGTGCCGAGTGGGCAAGCGGCCATCGCCCTGCCTTATCTCGCCTTCTGCAAGACCGGAGACCATGTCCTCCTTACCCAAAGCGCCTATGGACCCAACACCGAACTGGCGGCCCACACATTGCGGCGGATGGGCATCGAGGTCGAACGCTACGATCCCAATATCGGCGGCGGGATTGCCCGATTGTTCCGCGGCAATACGAGCCTGATTTGGTGCGAAAGCCCGGGCTCGATCACGATGGAAGTTCAGGACGTCCCGGCCATCTGTGCGGCGGCAAAGGAGCGACAGTTGATCGTCGCGATCGACAATACCTACGGCGCCGGCATCCTGTTCGATGCCTTCGCCGCCGGTGTGGACATCAGCATTCAGGCGCTGACCAAATATGCCGGCGGTCATAGCGACCTGCTGCTCGGTTCGATCGCGACGCGGAACGAACGACTGGATCAGCGGCTGCGGGAAACCCAGCGGCTCCTCGGGATGGGAGTTTCCCCCGACGATTGCTCGCTGGTGCTGCGGGGATTGAAGACGCTGGAGGTCAGGCTGAAGCGGCTTGAAGCGACGGCGTTGACTGTTGCTCGCTGGCTGGGCGAACGCGAGGAAGTTACCGCACTCCTCCACCCCGCCTTCCCGGATTGTCCGGGACACGACATCTGGAAGCGCGATTGGACCGGTTCGGCGAGCATTTTCTCGATCGTCCTGGGCGGCTGGACCCGGGATCAGGTGGTGCGGTTTGTCGATGCGCTGGAATTGTTCAATCTGGGCTACAGCTGGGGCGGAGCGAATAGCCTCGTCATGACCTATCACGACCTGAGGCGCCCATCGCCGGAAACCGGCCCGTTGCTGGTCCGCTTGAATGTCGGACTGGAAGACCCGGAGGATCTGATCGACGATCTGGAACGGGCTCTGATGAAAGCCCGTACCTGATCATTCGTCCCGGTAAGCCAGCTCGAAATTGCCCCAGCGGCGACCCTTGAAGGACAAGGGCACGAACACATTCTTCACCGGAATATATTTGTCGCCCAGCTCCATCCGGTAGGTCATCAGCATCGCCGGCTTGCTGCTTTCGCAGGCGGCGCGGGTCTGTTCGTCCATGAAAATTCGCTTGTTGCGGCAATGCTCGTCGTTCCAAACCGGGTCCGGACCCGGCGTATGGCAACGTTCACTAAGGTGGGTCGGCAGATAGCCGTCGAGGTTGGTGATGGCCGATCCGATGATCCGCGGCTCCCTCGCCTTAAATCGGTCAAGCAGTGGCCGGACATGCTTGTCGGCAAAATCGGCGAAACCATTGTCATATTGCGGCGGATTGGACCCTTCGATCAGCACATAGTTGCGATCGAGGACAGCTTCGAGCGTGATGTCGCCGCGATCGATCCCCTGCTCCACCGTCGTCATGATCGACCGCATCGCGTCCTGGGCGAGCAGGATCATCGGCGTGTCGTCAATTTCCGCGCCCGAGTTGGCAAGCGTGTCGAGCATGTTGTTGGACAGCATCTCGAGATGGCTCAACCGCTTCTGGGCCTTGATCAGCTGGCCGCCATTGTCGCGCGCGTCGCCGGCGAAATCGCTAAGTCCCGCCTTCATCCTGTCGACGCTGGTTTGGATCATGCTAGTCGAATGCGCGATGCCTTCGGTCTGACGATCGACCATCGAGACGATTTCGGTCACTTCGCGGACCGTGTCGCTGATTTGGCCAAATCCGGCCTGGGCGGCGCGACTTCGCTCGACGCCGGTCTTGATCTCGCTGGTGACGGCGCCAGCCTCGCGGGTCAACTCACCAATGGTCGAGGCGATCTGGCTGGTCGCGGCGCGGGTGTCGTGCGCCAGCTTCTTCACCTCGGCGGCCACGACCGCGAAGCTTCGTCCCGCATCGCCCGCGCGGGCTGCCTCGATCGTGGCGTTGAGCGCCAGCATGTTGGTCTTGCGTGCGATGGTCTCGATGGTCGACGAAACGGTCTGAACCTGGTTCATCGCAGTGGCGAAGCCGGCCATGCGCTCGCCGAGCTGGACGACCAGTTCGGTCAGGCCCTTGAAGCCGGCGATGGTGTCGTCGATGGCTTCGCGGCCCGCCTCGAGCTTCGCCTTCGCCTGCTCGGACAATAGCCGCGCCTCGTCAGTCGAATCGCTGACCCGCGCCTGGTCGGTCAGCAAGCGCGTGGTCACTTCCTCCAGCGCGTCGAGTACCTTTTGGTGCTCGACGATCCGTTCGGCGACCCCTTCGACATAGCCGGCGACGTCGCTGCACTCGATCGACAGCGAACCGCAGTCTCGCGCCACGGCGCGAATCGCGTTTTCGGTAATTTCTTCAATGCCGAGAGTGGCCATCGATGCATTTCCCCAGGAACGAACTGGCTTTTGACTAATGGGCATTTGCTAAAGCCGGGTTAACCAAGGCAAAGGGCTCGCATGTTCATCGGCTTTGTCGAAGCGCTTCGGCGCGGGGGGATTCCCGCTTCCCTCAAAGAGCATCTACTGCTTCTTGAGGCGCTCGACGCCGACGTGATCACCTCGGACCCCGAGCAATTCTTTTATCTGGCCCGCGCAACATTCGTTCATGACGAAAGCCAGCTCGACCGATTCGACCGGGTGTTCGCCGAAGTATTCAAGGGCCTGATTGCGACCGGCGAGGATATCCGCGCCGATATCCCTGAGGAATGGCTGCGGCTCGTCGCGGAAAAATACCTCACACCGGAAGAAATGGCGGCAATCGAGAGCCTGGGCAGCTGGGACGAGATCATGGATGCCCTGAAGGAGCGCCTCGCCCAACAGGAGGGCCGCCACCAGGGCGGCAGCAAATGGATCGGCACCGGCGGCACATCACCCTTCGGTCATGGCGGCTATAATCCCGAAGGAGTGCGCATCGGCGGCCCGGGCCGGCATGGACGAGCGATCAAGGTGTGGGAGAGGCGCGAGTTCCGCGACCTCGACGGCGAGCGGGAGCTCGGCACGCGAAACATCAAGGTCGCGCTCCGCCGCCTGCGCCGCTTCGCACGCGAGGGGGCCGCCGACGAGCTCGATATCGATGGCACGATCGACGGCACGGCCCGTCAGGGCTGGCTCGACGTTCGGATGCGGCCGGAACGACACAATGCGGTGAAACTGCTGCTGTTCCTCGACATTGGCGGATCGATGGATGGGCATGTGAAGCTGTGCGAGGAGCTATTCTCGGCCGCCCGGAGCGAATTCAAGCACCTCGAGCATTTCTACTTCCACAATTGCATCTACGAAGGCGTATGGAAGGACAATCGCCGCCGCCATATCGAGCGGACGTCGACGCAAGACATCCTCCACAAGTTCGGCCGCGACCATAAGCTGGTGATCGTCGGCGACGCGGCGATGAGTCCTTACGAGATTACCCATGCCGGCGGTTCCATCGAACATTTCAACGAGGAAGCCGGAGCGGTGTGGCTCAAGCGGCTAACCGACACCTACCCAAGCGCCGCCTGGATCAACCCAACCCCGGAGCAATATTGGGGGCACAGCGCCTCGACTGCGATCCTGCGGCAGCTGATGAACGAGCGAATGTATCCGCTGACTTTGGACGGGCTGGAAGACGCGATGAAGGAGCTAAGCCGGAAACGCTAGTAGAGCAGGAACGGGCCGCGTTCAGCTTCCCACACCCGTTCGTCCAAGGTGGCAACTTCATCGAGATCGCCTGGCTCGCTCGCTAGATCATCAACCCATTCACGCAGAAGTGGCGATCCGTTGATGACGTCGATTGCCAGCATGTCCTTCGTATATTCATAGGCAAAGTCTTTGCCCCGCCACAGTTCGTAGTCGGGGAAAAGTTTGCGGATCGCCTTGAACGCCAAAGCCTGCACTCGCCACGGCTTGAACGCTTCGTGGCGATAGGCATCGCCTTCGGCATGGATATGCACGCCACTGCAAAGCTGGCCGACATGCTTGTGAAAGGTCGGCTCGAACCAGATATCGCGGAGAATGCAGCCTTCCAGCCATTGCGGCGCGGTGTCGCGCATCACGCTGATAACCGCCCGCGCGTCGATATCGGGCGCTCCGAAGAGTTCGAGGGGACGGGTCGTGCCCCGGCCCTCGCTCAGTGTCGCGCCTTCCAGCATGACTGTCCCGGCATAGCAGCGCGCCATGTTGAGATTGGGTGCGTTGGGTGACGGATTGATCCAAATGCGGTCGGTGGGCCAGCCAAAGCCCGGACCCTCGTCGGGCCTGTAGCCCTCCATCTCGATCACCCGATATTCAACGTCGAGCTTGAAATGGTCGACGAACCATTTGCCCAGCTCGCCCAGCGTTAGGCCGTGGCGCATAGGGATCGGCCCCGCGCCGACGAAACTCTCCCAGCCTGCGCGCAGCGTCAGTCCCTCGACTGGCCGCCCGGCGGGGTTGGGCCGGTCTAACACCCACACGGCCTTGCCATGCTCCGCCGCGGCTTCGAGCATGTAAAGCAATGTCGTGATGAAGGTGTAGATTCGGCAGCCGAGGTCCTGCAGATCGATCAGCACGACGTCAAAGGTCGACATCGACTGGCCCAACGGGCGACGGACGTCGCCGTAGAGGCTGAAAACCGGGATTTCATGGACCGGATCGATGAAGTCCGGGCTCTCCACCATATTGTCCTGCTTGTCGCCGCGAAGTCCATGCTGTGGCCCGAACGCAGCACTCAGGCGAATGCCGTCGCACGCGCCAAGCGCGTCGAGGCTGTGCGTCAGGTCGCGCGTCACCGAAGCCGGATGAGCCACCAGGGCGACACGCTTGCCTTCCAGCGGTTTGCGCAGGGTCGGATCAGCCAGCAGCCGTTCGATGCCGATTTTCATTCCGCGCTCACTCCATCAAGGATCAGCGAGCGAACCGCCGCCGAATGAAAATCCGGCTTGCCGGGAGGGAATGAGCTTGCCCAGTAGCTAAGGTGCCCATCGGTTTCCTCAATGACCGCACTCATGCCTACATGGGCGAAATCCGGGAACTGAGATTGAATTGTAGCTACCATTGTAAAGTTATTGCCTTTATTAGTAATTTCTATGCTTACCTCAACGGCGAATGGCCTCATTCCCGAACGGTAACCGTCAAAGTCATAGGCTGCCCAAGCGCCCGACGGCGCAAAATTATACTCGCGATAACCACCATCTCCATGCTCCACGAACAGTTCGAAACAGGTGGTCCGCCAAAGATCGTCCGTGTGTCGCCGCTCGGCGGGCGGCGACAAGACGAGCTTGCCGATATCACCAGACACATGGAAGGTGGCAATCGCCCCATCCGCCGTCCTGTCGAGTTCGGCGTCCACCGAATGGATAGCGCCGGCGGGCGCGTCGGGATGGCGGACTAGGAACGGCATTGCCGGTTGCTATTGCGTGCCACCGGTCCCCGCGCAAGCACGCTCTTGGGGAAGCCGCGACGCCCTGCTAATGCCGCGCGCCATGGCGTTCCAATCCTCCCTTCTTCGCCTCCTCGACGAGCGCGGATATATCCACCAGGCCACCGATGCCGCCGCGGTCGACGTTTTGGCATCGCGCGAGATCGTCACCGGCTATATCGGCTTCGACGCCACCGCCCCGTCGCTCCACGTCGGAAGCCTCGTCCAGATCATGATGCTCCGTCGGCTCCAGCAGGCAGGGCACAAGCCGATCGTGCTGATGGGTGGCGGGACGACCAAGATTGGCGATCCGTCGGGCAAGGACGAGAGCCGGAAGCTGCTGACCGAGGCCGACATCCAGGCCAACATCGCCTCGATCCGCCGCGTGTTTGAACATTATCTGACCTTCGGTGACGGCCCCAGCGACGCGATCATGCTCGACAATGCCGAATGGCTCGATGCGCTCAACTATGTCGACATGCTCCGCGCCGTCGGCCCGCATTTTACCATCAATCGAATGCTGACATTCGATTCGGTCAAGCTGCGGCTCGATCGCGAGCAGCCGATGACCTTTCTCGAATTCAACTATATGATCTTGCAAGCCTATGACTTTCGGGAGCTTTCGCGGCGTGCTGGCTGCCGGCTGCAGATGGGCGGTTCGGATCAGTGGGGAAATATCGTCAACGGCATCGAGTTGACCCGCAGGATGGACGGGACCGAAGCATATGGCGTTACCACGCCCCTCATCACCACCGCCGACGGCGCCAAGATGGGCAAGACGGCAAGCGGCGCGGTGTGGCTCAACGGCGATCAGCTACCGCCTTATGATTATTGGCAGTTCTGGCGGAACACGGCCGATGCTGATGTCGTGAAATTCCTCAAACTGTTCACCGACCTGCCGCTCGGCCGCATCGCGGAGCTTGGGCGGCTCGAAGGCCAGGCGATCAACGAGGCAAAGATCGTCCTCGCCAATGAGGCGACCGCGTTGCTCCACGGTCGTGAGGCTGCGGAGGTCGCGGCGGAGACTGCGCGGCGGACTTTCGAGGAAGGCGCAACCGGCGGCAATTTGCCCACGTTGAAAGTGGAAGGCGGCACGATTGGAGTGGTTCAAGCCCTGACCGGCCTTGGTTTCGCTACTTCCAACGGCGAGGCGCGTCGCAAAATCGGCGAAGGGGCGGTGAAGCTGGACGGCGACACAGTGAGCGACCCTCAATTGGAGATCCAAGTCGCTGGAAATCCCGTCAAATTGAGCCTCGGCAAGAAGCGACACGGATTGCTCAGCCGCTCCTGAGCAAGCCCACCGCCGCATCCCGTTCGAACAGATAGAGGCACAGCCGCGCCGCCTGCCCTCGTTCGCTGGCCAGCCCGCCATCACGGTCGAGCAACAAGCGGGCATCGCCCTGCGCGACGGGGGCCAGCTCCGCCACGTCCTCTGGAGAGGCGACCTTGAACGCCTGCTCGCCAGATTGCCGAGTCCCAAGAACTTCTCCTGGGCCACGCAGCTTCAAATCCTCTTCGGCGATGCGAAAGCCGTCGTTGGTCTCGCGCATCAGGGCCAGGCGCGCCCTGCCCGTCTCACTGAGTGTCTGGCCGCGAAGAAGGATGCAGCGGCTTGCGCCCGCCCCCCTCCCCACGCGGCCACGTAGCTGATGAAGCTGGGCCAGGCCGAAGCGTTCGGCTCCCTCGACGATGATCAGCGTGGCGTTGGGAACATCAACTCCAACCTCGATCACCGTGGTCGCGACCAGCACGCCAAGCTCTCCGGTGGCGAATGACGTCATGACGGCATCCTTGTCTGGGCCCTTCATGCGCCCGTGGACGAGGCCGACCCGGTCGCGACCGAACCGCTGACGCAGGACAGCAGCGCGTTCTTCCGCTGCGGCAGCGTCGATCGCCTCACTTTCCTCGACCAGAGGACAAACCCAATAGGCCTGTCCACCGGCTGCGAGGTGCCGGCCCAGTCCGTCAACCACGTCCCCAGCTTGACGTCGCTGACCACAAGCGTTTCGACCGGTGTGCGGCCCGGCGGCATCTCGTCGATGCGGCTGACGTCCATCTCTCCATAATGGGTCAGCGTCAGGGTTCGCGGGATCGGCGTGGCAGTCATCGCCAGTAGGTGCGGCGGCCGCTCTGCCTTTTCCGACAGAAGCAGCCGCTGCGACACGCCAAAGCGGTGCTGCTCGTCGATCACGATCAGGCCGAGCCGCTTGTAGGTGACGTGCTGCTGAAAAATGGCGTGGGTGCCGACAAGGATGTCGATGCTTCCGTCGGCGAGACCCATAAGCACCGATTCCCGGGCGCGGCCTTTCTCACGGCCCGTAAGAATGGCGACATTAACCCCAATCACCTGGCACTGCCGCTGAAGCGTCGCGAAATGCTGACGGGCGAGGGTTTCCGTCGGCGCCAGCATCGCCGCCTGCGCCCCCGCCTCGACGGCCTCCAGCATGGCGAGAAGCGCGACCAGTGTCTTGCCAGATCCGACATCGCCCTGGAGCAGGCGAAGCATGGGCTTGTCCTGCGCCATGTCGCCACGAATTTCCTCGATGACGCGGCTTTGGGCGCCCGTCAGGCGGTACGGCAGCTGGAGCTTCGCGCCAAGCCGCCCATCGCCCTGCAGCGGCACGCCCCGCTTTCGCCGCGCGACCTGCCGGAGCAGCATCAGGGCAAGTTGATTGGCGAAAACCTCATCATAAGACAGGCGCTTGCGAGCATTGTCTGAGTTCGGTTCGGAATGGATTTCAGCGAGCGACATCCTCCAAGCGGGCCAATGTTCGCGAGCCAGCAACGACGGCTCGACCCATTCGGGCAGGTCGGGCGCGCGTTCTAACCCTGCTAGTGCAAGTTCGCGCATTCGCTTGTTCGAAATTCCTTCGGTCAGGCCATAGACCGGTTCGCGAAGCGCCACTTCGTTCGCCTGCGCCACCTCCAGCACCTCGGGATGGACGATCTGCCATTCCTGCCCCCAAGCATCGAGCTTGCCGATCACCGTGCGCTTCTGCCCTAGCGGAAGCTGCTTCTTCGCCCAGGCCGGATTGTTGAAAAAAGTCAGGGTGAGCGTGTTGTCGTCGCCATCGCGTGCGAAGATCCGAAGCGGCGCGCGCCCCGCCCCGGCACGCACTTCGACGGGAGTGATGTCGAGCACCACAATCCTTCCTAGCAGCGATTGACTGGCCGCCGACGCCCGAACCCGATCGATCGTGCCCGTCGGCAAATGATAGGCCAGGTCGATTGCCCTAGTCAGATCGAGCCGCGCCAGCGCCTTGGCGATTCCGGGCCCGACGCCCTTCAGCGTCTCGACTTCGGCGAACAGGGGATTGAGCACGTCGGGCCGCATCACCCGAACCCTAGCGCGACGGCGGGCGACTGCCTACATGGGCTTCGTTCGACCCGCGGCGATTTCGCTAAGCGGGTTTTTCGCGCGTGGGAAGTGACAGCGGATGGATGAGGTATTGCGGGCGCTCAAATACCGTGCCTGGCATCGCGGCACGCGCGAGGCCGACATGATGATCGGGGGCTTTTTCGACGCGCATCACGCCGGCTGGAACCAGAATGAGTGCGCCTTGTTCGCCGCGTTGCTGACCGAGACCGACGTCGACATCATGGCTTGGGCGATCGGAGCGCAGGACGTGCCCGAACGCTATCGAGGGCCCATGATGGACGCCTTCCAGAAGCTCGATTTCATCAAGGTAGGTAAATGAGCGAGCTCCTTCCCCGCATTCTGAAAGCGACCCGCCCGCTGACGCTGGCGGGCGTTCCGGCGGGTTTCCTGCCGTGGCTGGCCGCCGATCTGGCGAGGGCGGTGCATGGGACTGGCAAGGGCGGCCGGGCGGTGATCGTCGCGGCCGACGAAGCAGCGATGCGGGCGCTGGCGGACACCGTGCCGGTGTTTGCACCCGAAGTGGAAGTGCTGACCCTGCCAGCCTGGGACTGCCTGCCCTACGATCGCGCCAGCCCGGCCCTGCGAGTCATGGCGGAACGTCTGGCGGCGCTCCAGTCTCTGCAGGAGCCCCGTAGACAACCGCAACTGATGATCGCGACTGAGAATGCGGTGACACAGCGGGTCCTGACGCCGTTCCGAATTCGCCAGTTGACCCGCCGCCTGGCCGAAGGAGAGCGAATCGAGCGCGACCGGTTGATCGAATTACTGGTGGCCAACGGTTACCAGCGCGCCGACGCTGTCCATGACGCTGGTGAATTCGCCGTACGCGGATCTATCCTCGACCTTTTCCCGGCCGGCGAGCAAAGTGCGATCCGCCTCGATTTCTTCGGCGACGAGATCGAGACGATGCGGCGCTTCGACCCGGCCGATCAGCGCACCACGGGCAAGGCCAAGGCTCTGACGCTGATGCCCGCCAGCGAGGCGTTGCTCGACGAAGACACGATCAAGCGGTTCCGGGCCCGCTATCGCGAGCAGTTCGGCGCCAATGCGACCGGCGACCCGCTTTACCAGGCGATCAGCGAGGGGCGGCGGCTGGCCGGCATGGAGCATTGGCTGCCCTTGTTCGAGGAGAAGCTTTCGACCCTGTTCGACCACCTCGGCGAGCATGACGTCATGGTTCGCGATTCGAACAGCGACAGCGCGCTCGAAGCCCGGTCCGAGGCGATCCAGGACTATTTCACCAACCGCGAACGCGCGATGGTTTCCGATCCAGGCAGTTATCGCCCGCTCGCTCCCTCCGCGCTCTATCTGTCGCACAAGGAATGGCGGCGCGAGGTAGATGATCGGCCGATCCATCTCGCCACACCCTTCCCCCAGCCCAACAGCGACACGGTTGTCGAATTCGGGGTCGAGGGGCCCCGCGACTTTGCACCGGAGCGGGCGCAGAACGTCAATATTTACGAAGCGGTCGTCAAGCACGTCGCCAAGGTTCGAAAGGAACAAAGGAAAGTCATTCTCGCCAGCTATTCGGCGGGAGCCCGTGAGCGTCTCGCCGGCCTGCTCGAGGATCACGGCCTCAGGAAGCTGAAACAGGCGGACAGTTGGCAGGAAGCGCTAGTCGGCAAGGCCGACGCCGCGCTGATCGTCCTGCCTCTCGACCATGGCTTCAACGCGCCCGATGTCGCCGTCCTCACCGAGCAGGACATGCTTGGCGACCGGCTGGTTCGCCGCAAGCGCCGCCGCAAGAGCGCGGATGCTTTCCTGGCCGAGCTCGCAGCGCTGACGCCGGGCGACCTGGTAGTCCATGCCGAGCACGGCATCGCCCGTTATCAGGGACTGACCTCGGTGATGGTCGGCAAGGCCCCGCACGATTGCGTCGCGCTGGAATATGCCGGCGGGGACAAGCTCTACGTTCCGGTCGAGAATATCGATGTCCTTTCGCGCTACGGCAGTGATAGCGATCGGGCATCGCTCGACCGGCTGGGCGGCGAGGCGTGGCAGCGGCGCAAGTCACGGATGAAGGAGCGCATCCGCGAGATCGCGGGCGAGCTGATCAAAACCGCCGCGGTCCGCGCGACCCGGCCCGGTCAAGTCGCGGCAACCGACGATGCGACCTATGCCCAATTCGTCGACCGTTTCCCCTATGAGGAGACCGACGATCAGGACCGGGCGATCGGCGAGGTGCTGGAGGATTTGGAAAGCGGCAAGCCGATGGACCGGCTGGTGTGCGGCGATGTCGGTTTCGGCAAGACCGAAGTGGCACTTCGCGCCGCCTTCGTCGCGGCGATGGCAGGTTATCAAGTCGCGCTCATTTGTCCGACTACCCTGCTGGCACGGCAGCATTATTCGAATTTCGCGGCCCGCTTTCAGGGCTTCCCGATCGAGATCGGCCGGCTGTCGCGCCTCGTTCCCGCCGCGGAGGTAAAGAAAACAAGGGAGGGTCTGGAAAAAGGCGTAGTCGACATCGTGATCGGCACTCATGCGCTGCTGGCGAAGACCACGAAGTTCAAGAAGCTCGGCTTGGTCATTGTCGACGAGGAGCAGCATTTCGGGGTCGCCCACAAGGAGCGGTTGAAGGCGCTGCGCGAGGATGTCCATGTCCTCACCCTCACCGCGACGCCAATCCCTCGCACATTGCAGATGGCGATGTCGGGCCTTCGCGAACTCAGCGTCATCCAGACCCCGCCGGTCGACCGGTTGGCGATCCGCACTTACGTCGCGCCGTGGGATCCCGTGGTCGTGCGAGAGGCGCTGCTTCGCGAACATTATCGCGGTGGACAGAGTTTCCTTGTCGCGCCGCGAATCGCCGATTTGCCCGACCTCGAGGAATGGCTTCGCGAGGAAGTTCCCGAAGTAAAGGCGGTCACCGCTCACGGCCAGATGAGTCCGTCCGAGGTAGAGGAACGGATGAGCGCCTTCTACGACCGAAAATATGACGTGCTGCTGTCGACCACGATTGTCGAAAGTGGACTCGACATCCCGTCGGCCAACACGCTGGTCGTCCATCGCGCCGACCGTTTCGGGCTGGCTCAGCTTTATCAGCTTCGGGGCCGCGTCGGGCGGTCCAAAACCCGCGCCTATGCCTATCTGACGACCGAGCCCGACCGGGCGCTGACCGAAGGCGCGGACAAAAGGCTGCAGGTGCTGGTCAATCTCGACAGCCTCGGTGCCGGCTTCCAGCTCGCCAGCCACGACCTCGACATTCGCGGTGCCGGCAATTTGCTGGGCGACGAGCAATCAGGGCACATCAAGGAGGTGGGCTTCGAATTGTACCAGTCGATGCTCGAGGATGCGATCCTGGAGCAGAAATCGGGTGTTGGCGAACGGCGAGAGGAGTTTGCGCCGCAGATCAACGTGGAGGCGCCGATCCTTATCCCCGAAGCCTATGTTCCGGACCTCGACCTGCGCATGGGGCTCTACCGCCGCCTCGGCGATCTCGACGATCGACAAGGCGTCGAGGCCTTCGCCGCGGAGATGATCGATCGATTTGGCAAGCTGCCGCAGGAAACGCAGAACCTGCTGCAAATCGTTGAAACAAAGATCAATTGCAAAAGAGCGTGCATATCCAAACTCGACGTAGGCGCGAAGGGCGCGGTCATCACCTTCGCAGCCGGCGGTTTTCCTGACCTTGCCGGGCTTCTCGGCTATGTGGAACGGCTGAAGGGCGCGGCCAAGCTTCGGCCTGACAGCAAATTGATCATCAACCGGGATTGGCCAACGGGCGAAGCCCGACTCAATGGTGCCTTGCAGATTTCGCGAGGGTTGATGCGTGTGCTGGCGGCTGGCGAAACGACCAGGGAACTCGAACCGGTCTAGGCCGCGTTTGGTTCGGCGGCGGCAACGAAGCGTGCCAGCTCCGCTTCGTCCAGCGCGCCCGCGCCAAGGAAACCCTGGTAGAGATCGCAGCCCCAATCGGCGAGAATTCGCAGCTGCGCGGTGCTCTCGACGCCCTCGACGACCACCTTGAGCCCCAGTTCGCGAGCCATTCTTATCATCGCCTTGACCACGATCCGGTCCCGACTGCCCCCAACGATATCGGCGATCATCGCCCGGTCGATCTTGATCATGTCGAGCGGGAGCGTGGTGAGGTAGGCCAGGCTGGAATAGCCGGTCCCGAAATCGTCGATCGCAATGCGCACACCCGCCGCGCGAAGAGTTGAAAGACGGCGGGCGACCGCGGGACTATCGGCCATCAGGCTGTTTTCGACGATTTCGACGGTAACCCGGTCAGTCTCGAGGCCGGCTCCGGCAATTTCATCAAGCAACCAGCGTTCGTAGCCTTCGCGCTCCAGATCGCGTGGCAGAAGGTTGATCGACAGTCGAAGGCCGGAAAGCGGACCTCGCCAGGAGGCGGCGCAGCGGAGCGCCTTGCGCTGGATCGCCCGTGACAGCCGCTCGGACAAGCCGGCGGCCTCGGCCCGTGCGAACAACTCCTCCGGCCCTGTCGCTCCGCCCCATCGGGCAAGCGCCTCGACACCAACGATACGCGCGCTGCCCGGTTCGATCTGCGGCTGAAAGCGAAGCTCAATGCGGTTGCGGCGGATAGCCTGCTCAAGCGCCCGGTCGCGTCTTGGTAAAGCGGGCGCCGGGATCCCCCGATCCGACGCCCGCTCCCCCCCGATCCATCTCCAACGCCACCCTCGCATGGCGGCGATTTACGCGGCCATGAGAGGAACGGCCAACCCACCATTCCGCCGCGCTCCGTTTCGGGACAGTGGCGCTTCGCTCCCAAAGGCCTATGCTGGGCCTTGTGAATGTCGCCGGTTCCTCGCCTACAGCGCCGCAACGCGACCTGGCCGCGCGCGGCATAGGCCTTGCCGCCTCGAATACCGAAGCGGCCAAGGCGGCAGAAACGCTGCTTCGCAAACGCTACAGCTGGGCGCCTGAAGACGACGCGGAAACGCTGGTCGCACTTGGCGGCGACGGCTTCATGCTTCAGACTCTTCATGGAATGCTGGAGGACGGCATCTCGCGCCCGGTATTTGGCATGAACCGGGGCACCGCGGGATTTCTGATGAACGAGTGGCGGCTCGATGGGCTGAGCGAGCGCATCGATTTGGCCAAGCATATCCGCGTCGCACCGCTCAGCATGGAAGCAACCACAATTCGGGGCGAAACCTGGGTGCATCCGGCGATCAACGAAGTGTCGCTGCTGCGCGAAACTCGCCAGACCGCCAAGATCGAGATCGGCGTCAACGGCCGTGTGGTTATGCCCGAACTGGTCGCTGACGGCGTGCTGGTCGCGACCCCTGCAGGCTCGACCGCCTACAATCTCTCGGCCCACGGTCCGATCCTGCCCCTGGCGGCGAAGATGCTGGCACTGACCTCGATCAGTCCGTTCCGCCCGCGTCGCTGGTCGGGCGCGATCCTGCCCGACGACGTCGCGGTACGTTTTCGGGTGCTGGAGGCCGACAAGCGTCCAGTGTCCGCAGTGGCCGATCAATTCGAAGTGCGCGAAGTATGTTCGGTCGACGTGTCTCTCGACCGGTCGCGCTCGCTCACCCTGCTGTTCGACCCGGAGCATGCCCTCGACGAACGCATCGCGATGGAGCAATTTGCCAGTTGAGGGTTGCGAATCCGGTTTCGCTGAGTCATAGGCGCGGGCGTCCGATATGGACCGCTCCCCGATAGCTCAGCGGTAGAGTAGGTGACTGTTAATCACTTGGTCGTTGGTTCGAAATCCAACTCGGGGAGCCATTTTAATTCTCGCCTAACCCTCGATGGCCGCCATCAGGCTCGCGTTGCCGCCGGCGGCGGTCGTGTCGATGCAGGTAACGCGCTCGGTAGCGAAGCGGGCGACATAGTGCGGGCCTCCGGCTTTTGGACCCGTGCCCGATAGCCCTTCTCCGCCAAATGGCTGGCTCTCGACCACGGCGCCGATCTGATTGCGGTTTACATAGATATTTCCGACCCGAGCGCGGCGCTCGACATATTGTCGCGTCGTGTCGATTCGGCTCTGCAGACCCAGCGTCAGGCCGTAACCGGTTCGATTAATATCGGCGATGACCCGATCGAGTGTTCCCGACTTCCAGCGAATGACGTGAAGGATCGGGCCGAAATGCTCACGGTCGAGGTCGGCCAAACTCTTGATCTCGACCATCGTCGGGCGGACGTAATGGCCTTTGCTGGCACCTTTGGGGAGGTCGAGTTGCGCCAGCGGTTTCGCCTTGATCTCCGAGAGGTGCGCATCCAGCGCGGCTTTCGCCTCCTCGTCGATCACAGGACCGACATCGGTGATGATCTCCGATGGATTGCCTACGGTCAGTGCCTCCATCGCTCCGGCGATCATTCCCAGCATCGACTCCGCGACATCATCCTGCATGAACAACACTCGAAGCGCCGAGCAGCGCTGGCCGGCGCTCTGGAAGGATGACGCGATGACGTCACGCGTGACCTGCTCCGGCAAGGCGGAACTGTCGACGATCATCGCATTCTGCCCGCCGGTCTCGGCAATCAGCGGAACGATCGGCCCGTCGCGGTTCGCCAAGCTCCGGTTGATCGCGCGCGCCGTGTCGGTCGATCCGGTAAAGGCCACTCCGGCGATCAGCGAATGCGCGGTCAGCGCGGCGCCGGTCTCGCCCGCTCCGGGCGCAAGCTGGACGATCGGCTTGGGGATGCCGGCCTGGTGCAGCAGCTCGATCGCCAAAGCGCCGATCAGGGGAGTTTGCTCGGCCGGCTTGGCAATTGCGGCATTGCCGGCGGCCAGCGCGGCGGCAACAGGTCCGATGAAAATGGCGAGCGGGAAATTCCACGGCGAAATGCAGGCGAATACGCCACGGCCGTGAAGGCTTAGCTCGTTGAGCTCGCCGGTCGGCCCGGGCAGTTCAGTCGGCCTGGCGAACAGGCGTCGTGCCTCGCTGGCATAATATCGGAGGAAATCGACCGCTTCGCGCACCTCGAGCACGGCATCGGGCAGCGTTTTTCCCGCCTCGCGTATGCACAGCGAGAACAGCTCCTCCCGGTGATCCTCGAACAAGTCGGCGGCGCGATCGAGGAGCGCCGCCCTCTTCTCTCCGCCCAGCAGATCCCATTCAACCTGCGCAGCCGACGCGGCGCGAGCCATGCGATCGATGTCCTTATCGCTTGCCCAAGTGGCATCGCCCACTTCGATCGACGTATCGTACGGGGAGACAATTGCGCATTTCCGGCCATTGGCGCCACCGGTCGCGGCCGCCGTCCAATGCCTAGCTTCCAACTTCTTCAACTGCTTCAACAAGGGATCACGGACCAAAGGATCGCTCAGGTCGACGCCAGCGCTGTTGAGGCGCGCTTGGCCGAAAATGGCGTTGGGCAACGGAATCGCGGGATTGCGACGCCGCCCAAGCGCTTCCAGTTCGGCAACCGGATCGCGAACCAGCGTGTCGACCGGGATGTCGTCATCGGCGATCCGATTGACGAAGCTGCTGTTCGCGCCGTTTTCAAGGAGACGGCGGACGAGGTAGGCGAGCAGTTCCTTGTGGCTTCCGACGGGAGCGTAGATTCGAACGGGCGTCGGCTCCTCGCCAATGCCACGCTCGAGCCTGGCCAGTTCCTCGTACAACCCCTCACCCATCCCGTGGAGCCGCTGAAACTCGAACGGCGTCGTGCCCGCCAACGCCTTCACCGCGCCGACCGTATTGGCGTTGTGCGTCGCGAACGCCGAAAAGATGCAATCGCTCGCCGCGAGCAGCCTTTTGGCGCAGGCCAGATAACTGACATCGGTCGCGACCTTGCGCGTGAACACCGGATAGTCGGACAGGCCCGCCACCTGTGCCTGCTTGATCTCGCTGTCCCAATAGGCGCCCTTGACCAGCCGGACCATGAGTTTGCGCTGGTGTTTGCGGGCCAGCTCGACAGTCCAGTCGACCAGCGGCACAGCGCGCTTCGAATAGGCCTGGATGGCCAGGCCGAAGCCGCCCCATCCATCGGCGAACAGGGCATCGTCGGCGGCCAGCGCCTCGATAATGTCCATCGATAGCTCCAACCGGTCCGCTTCCTCGGCATCGATGGTGAAATGCATGTCCGCCGCGGCCGCCTTCAGGGCGAGCTCGCGTACGATGGGAAGGATCGCCTTGCTGGCCTGCTGGGCGTGGCTCCACTCATAACGGGGATGAAGGGCAGACAGCTTGACCGAAATGCCGGGAGCCTGGCGGAAACCACCCTTGGCCCCGCTTGCGATCGTATCGAGTGCGTTGCCATATGCCCTGGCGTAACGCGCCGCGTCGGCGTGGGTCCTGGCTGCTTCGCCAAGCATGTCGAAGCTGTGGCTCCAGCCTTTTGAGCGCTCGGGTGCGGCGCGTTTCAGCGCCTCGTCGATGGTGCGGCCAAAAACGAACTGCCGGCCCAGGATCTTCATCGCCTGGGCGACTGCGGTGCGAATGACCGGTTCGCCCAGGCGGCCGACCGCGCGACCCAGCGCGCCGCGCCAGCCATCGGCCTTGTCATTAGCCTCGTCGAGCACCTTGCCGGTCAGCAATAGCGAGAAGGTCGCGGCGTTGACGAAGGTCGACCGGCTTTCGCCGAGCTTCTCGGCCCAGTCGGGCCCGGACAATTTGTCATGGATAAGATCGTCAGCGGTTTCCGCATCGGGAATGCGGAGCAGCGCCTCAGCCAGACACATCAGCGCAATGCCTTCGTCCGATCCAAGGTCATAGGCCTGGAGGAAAGCATCTAGCCCGGCGGCTCTGTGCCCGCGCACCGCCTTCACCAGCGTCTTGGCAATTGCGGTCGCCTCACTCTGCTGCACTCTGGTCAGGCGGGCCTGCCCCAGCCGTTCGTCAACGAGCAGGTTTTCCTCAGGCCGATAAGCAAGGCGAAGCGCGGAACGATCGATCATCTAGTTCTTTCCGGGTGAACGGCGGTTGGGCGGCGGAATAGTCGCTGCGCCGCCGCCTTTCCAGCGGGCATTTACGGGCTTTTCGTAACCATTTTCGGTTAGGCGGGCGGGATGGGATATTCCGTGCCCTTCGATGCGACCCAAAGCGCCCCGCTTGAACGGCTCACGCCCGCGAGCGCCAAGGAGCCGTCGAAGCTGCTTGGCCTGGAAGTGCTGCGGCTCGGCGCCGCCGTGGCAGTCCTGTTCTTTCACTACAGCCACTTCGCTCGGATGGACGGAATGCCGGTCATCGCGCGCGCGTCCGTGCCATTCTACCCGTTGCTTTGGCCGCTATACGATTATGGCCAGTTCGGCGTGCAGCTGTTCTGGGGAATCAGCGGCTACATTTTCTTCTGGAAATATGGCGAGGCGATCCATTCGCGAGCGATCGAAGCCGGCAAATTCTTCTGGCTGCGCTTCTCTCGCCTTTATCCCCTTCATCTGGTCACATTGCTGACGGTCGTCGCGCTGCAAGCCCTTCATCGTCGGGTCACCGGCTTCGATTTTGTCTATCCGGCCCAGGACGGGGCATTGTTCGCGCGACAGCTAGTGATGGCGACTGATTGGGCTAGTCCGGCGCCATTCAGCTTCAACGGTCCGATCTGGTCAGTCTCGGCCGAAGTCGCCGTCTATGCGGTCTTCTTCCTGCTCTTGCGCCGCTTCACGGCTTCCACCGCCCTTTGCCTTGGGGTCATCATTGCCGGCCTTGCCTTGCAGCTTCTCGGCCTGAACTGGGTGTCGATCGCCTGCGCGACCTATTTCTTCGCGGGAGGATTGGCCGCTTTGGCGCCCAAGAGCATGCGGCGCTGCGCTGGTTTGACGCTTTTGGCGATTGTTGCGGGGTGCGCAACGGCCGGAGATCCTCGGCGATCGCGACAAATTGCCGACGATTTTATTGCTAGCGGTTCCATGCCTGCTGACCCTCATCGGCGGCCACCGGGCCATTCCCGCTCGATGGCATCGCCCGATCGAAGCGGCGGGCAATCTCACCTATTCAACCTATCTACTGCATTTTCCGCTGCAGCTTATGCTGGCGATCCTGGTGGCTGCCAGCGGAATCGTCCCGCCGCTCACAAATCCGCTATTCCTCGTCGCCTATCTTGGGGTCGCGCTTGGTGTGGCGTCGCTCAGTTATCAGCTGTTCGAGTTGCCGGCCCAGGCGTGGATCAGACGGTGCAAGGTAGGACGCCGAGCAGCCGCCTGACGATCAGCCGAACTGGCCGTGACAATGTTTATATTTGCGGCCCGACCCGCACGGGCATGGCGCATTCCGGCTCTCCGGCGCAACGATGGTTTCTCCCTCGGCGGCCTGCTCGGGCATCGGCGGACGCGGCGACTGTAGTGGCGGGAGGCTGGACAACACTGTTCCACCGGCGTCGAGATCGGCGCTGTTGTCATCGCCCGACAGCGGATCGATGTGACTGGTGATGAAGTCAGGCAGCGCGAAATCGCCAGCCGCCATCATCGGCATGGCGGCCGGCTCCTCGTACTGAACCTGGGCCCGCATCAACATCCGAGTCACATCCTCGCGGATCGCGACCAACAGCCGCTCGAACAGCAGGAACGCCTCCTGCTTATACTCGTCGATCGGCTTCTTCTGGGCATAGCTGCGCAGATGGATAACGGCGCGCAGCGCGTCGAGCGTGGCCAGATGCTCTTTCCAATGATGATCCAGCGTCTGGATGAGCAGGTTCTTTTCAACCTGGACCCAACGCTCTGCTTCTACGTCGGCAGTCTTGTCGACCATCCGGGCGTCGGCCAACGCCTGCAGCCGCTCGACAATGATATCCTGTTCGACGGCTTCCTCGGCCATCCACTCGTCGAGCGGTGCTTCAAGGTCGAGCACCTCTCTGATGCTTTCCCTGAGAGCCTCGACATCCCATTGTTCGGGGTATGTGCCCGGAGGGCAATGGGTCGTGACCAGCCCGGCGATTGTCTCGGCCCGGAAATCCTCGACCACGTCGCTGACATGGTCGGCATCCATGATCTCGGCGCGCTGCTCATAGATGACCTTGCGCTGGTCGTTCATGACATCGTCAAACTCGACGACCTGCTTGCGGATATCGTAGTTGCGGGCTTCGACCTTCTTCTGCGCGGTTTCGATCGCCTTCGAAATCCAAGGGCTGACGATCGCTTCGCCATCCTCCAGATTCTTGTTCATCAGCCGAGCGAATGCGGTCTGCGGACCAAAAATTCGCAGCAAATCATCGTCGAGGCTCAGATAGAATCGTGACAGGCCGGGGTCGCCCTGGCGGCCCGAACGGCCGCGCAACTGATTATCGATGCGGCGGCTTTCGTGCCTTTCGGTGCCGAGCACGAACAGTCCGCCGGCCGCCAGCACCTGCTGTCTTTCAGCCTCGATTTCGTTGTTCATCCGCTCGATCGCCTTGTCGCGTTCGGGACCTTCCGGCACGTCCTTGAGCTCGTCCTCGATGCGAAATTCAAGGTTGCCGCCCAATTTGATGTCGGTGCCGCGGCCCGCCATGTTCGTGGCGATCGTCACCATTCCGATACGCCCGGCCTGGGCCACGATATGCGCCTCGCTCTCGTGGAAACGGGCGTTCAGCACCGAATGCTGGATGCGCTCCTTTTCCAGGAATTCCGACAGCATCTCCGATTTCTCGATCGAGACGGTGCCAACCAGGACCGGCTGGCCCATTTCCTGCCGCGCACGAATTTCCTTCGCGATGGCGCCAAACTTGTCGGTGATGTTCTTGTAGAACTCATCGTCTTCATCGATTCGCTGGACGGGAACATTGGTCGGGATGGACACGACGTTCATCCGGTAGATGTCGAAGAATTCGGGCGCCTCGGTCAGCGCGGTACCGGTCATGCCGGCCAGCTTGGGATACATGCGGAAATAATTCTGGAAGGTGATCGACGCGAGTGTCTGGTTTTCGGGTTCGATCTGGACGCCCTCCTTGGCCTCCACCGCCTGGTGAAGACCATCGGACCATCGGCGTCCGTCCATCATCCGGCCGGTGAATTCGTCGATGATGACGATCTTCCCGTCCTTCTCGATATAATCGATGTCCCGCTTGAACATCTTGTTGGCCTTCAGGGCCTGGTTCAGGTGATGGACGACCTGGGTGTTGGCGATATCGTAAAGGTTGTGGCCTTCGATCAGGCCAGCATCCTCGAGCATCCGCTCGGCCTTCTCGGTCCCGTCCTCGGTCAGAACGATCGACTTCTGCTTTTCGTCCTTTTCATAATCGCTGTCGACGAACTGCTTCACGATCGCGTCGACGCCCATGTACAGCTCCGACTTGTCGTCGGTCGGGCCCGAAATGATCAGCGGCGTGCGCGCCTCGTCGATCAGGATCGAGTCCACCTCGTCGACGATGGCGTAGGAAAATGGCCGCTGAACCATCTGCTCACGCGAATATTTCATGTTGTCGCGCAGATAGTCGAAGCCGAGCTCGTTGTTGGTCGCGTAGGTTATGTCGGCCAGATAGGCGTCACGCCGCTCATGATCGGCGAGGTTCGGAACGATCACGCCTACTTCAAGGCCCAGGAAGCGGTAGATTTGACCCATCCACTCCGCGTCGCGCTTGGCGAGATAATCATTGACGGTGACGACATGAACTCCGTTCCCCGGGAGCGCGTTGAGGTAAACCGCGAGCGTCGCCACGAGCGTCTTGCCCTCGCCGGTCCGCATCTCGGCAATTTCGCCGCGGTGGAGTGCGATGCCGCCGATCATCTGGACATCATAGTGCCGCTGGCCGAGCGTGCGCGTCGCGGCCTCCCGGACGGTTGCGAATGCTTCAGGCAAAAGGTCGTCGAGCTTGGCGCCCTCCGCCAGCCGCTGGCGGAATAGCGCGGTTTGGCCTCGAAGTTCATCGTCGGTCAGCGCCGAGATGGTGGGCTCATAGCTATTGATGGTCTCGACGATCTTGCCGAGCTTGGCGACGTAACGATCGTTGGACGAGCCGAAGATGCTTTTGGCCAGGGAGGCGAGCATGTTGCGAAAAATTCCTCAAGAAGTCGGGCGCGCCGGTGCCGGTTACTGCTTCGTCCCCGCGCGAGACAAGTGGGACCACGCCAAGGGGATAGCTTGGCGTGCGCCCTAGACGGGCCGCGATTTAGGAGCCAGCCCGCCTTGCGTCAATCACAGCGCCTTCGATGCACCGCCCGACAGTTCACCTTCCAGCCATTGCTGTATCTGGCTGCGGGGCGCGGCGCCGACTTTCTGGGCCACAGCCTCACCGCCCTTGAACAGCAGCATGGTCGGAATGCCACGCACGCCATAGCGGCCGGGCACATCGGGATTTTCATCGATATTGATCTTGGCGATCGTCACCTTGTCACCCAATTCGGCGGCAATTTCCTCAAGCGCAGGGGCGATCATGCGGCATGGCCCGCACCATTCTGCCCAGAAATCGACCAGCACGGGCTTCTCGGCCCCAAGCACGTCGGCTTCGAAGCTTTGATCGGTAACGGTTTTCGTATTTTGACCCATGCGGCAACTCCTTAGATCCGATTGATCTCCCATATGGGGTCTCGCCGTGCGCTGCTCAACCGGCAAGGGTGATGAGCCGTGGAGCCGCCGTGTAAAGCAGCGACGCCTCCACTTTCCGGCCCGGGAAAATCACCGCCAGCGCCTCTGAATAGGCCTTCATCTGGGCGCGGTGCGCAGACGGCAGGGACCCGGCATCGGAAGGAACCGCACGCCCCGTCTTGAAATCGATCACGCGGATCAAATCCGGCTCGATACACAAACGGTCGACCGTGCCCGCGACCACACGGCCATCGGGCAGCGTGGCGGCGATTGGCGCCTCGGCAAGAGAATCCGGTCCGAACAATGCCGCGAAATCCGGATCGCCAATGATCGAGCAGGCGGCATCAGCGATTTCTGCGCGGGCCGCGGCCTCCACCCCTTGCCGCTCCAACCAGCGCAGAGCGAGGGAGTGGCGATCGCCTTGGGGCACTCCCGGCAATCGCTCGAACAAGGCATGGAGCAAAGTTCCTCTGCGGGCGGCCGCGCGCATCTCCGGACTCGGCGGAGGTGCTAAATCGCGATCCTCAGCGATTTGCGAAGGCGCCAGCGGCTGGGGCGGGCGGGCTTCGACAGGAGCTGGCTGACGGAGGCAATCGGGAATGGCAATGGGCCTCAAGGCCGGCTTTGCACTCTTCCGGGGAGCTGTGGTCCGTCCAGCCCCTTCCCATACCAGGGTTCCGCCCCATCGATCGACGTCAAGTGCCGTCGCGCCCAGCTCCTGCATGGCCCGGCTCGCCAAGGCGTGCCAGCTCGCCGCTGGGACGTCTTTTCGTGGCTTGACCCCCGCGATCACCAATCGCTCCGCGGCGCGGGTCAGCGCGACATAACCCAGCCGCCAATGCTCCTCGAGGCCTGCCGCTCTGGCCTCTTCGATGAGTATATGGAAGATCGGGGCGCATTCCTCCTTCCGTGGCCGGACCATCGGAACGGTGCCGACCTCGGGTATCGGTACGTCGACAATCGGCGATATGCCTCCAACCTTCGCCGGGTCGTGGGTTGCATCCGCCAACAGGACGAGCGGCGCTTCAAGGCCCTTGGCGCCATGCACCGTCATCACCCGCACGGCATTCATGGGCGCCGACGGATCGCGCTTCACTTCGACATCGCCCTGCCCGAACCAGGCGAGAAAGCGATCGAGCGAGGCGGTCTCTTCTGCTTGGAACGTCAGCGCGCTTGCAACCAGTTCCTCGATCGGATCACGAGCCGCCTCTCCCATCCGCTGGATAAGTTTCCGCCGGCCGTCGAGCGGCCCCGAAAGGATGGCCTCCAGAAAGCGCGCCGGAGCGACATAGTCGGCCATGGCGAGCCAGTCGCCCAAAATGGAATGCGCCTCGGCCCATCGCGCATGGTCATTCCGGCGTCCAGCAAGTTCGGACCAAAGTCGGCCGTCGCGGCCCTGCGCCAATTCATAGAGATCCTCCTGCGTCCAGCCGATCAATGGCGAAACGAGAAGACTGGCAAGATTGAGGTCATCGAGAGGCTGAACCGCAAATTTTATGGCCGAAAGGAGATCCTTGACCGCCAGCGGCTTGTGCAGGTGCAACCGGTCGATCCCGGCAACCGGCACGCCCTGAGCATAAAGTCGCGCCACGATAAGGGACGCGAGGTCTCCCCGGCTCCGGACGAGGATCAATATGTCGCCCGGCGCGAGCGGTTGCCGGGTTGACGCCATCGTCGGCGCCTCGGCCAGCCAGAGCCTTACCTGCCGGGCGATGGCGTCGGCATAAAGCCTCACCGGCTCGTCGACCCAACCCTCCTCGCCCGCCTCTTCGGCTTCGGCTCCCTCGATACCCGGGTCATAGGCGGGCCATAGCTCCACACGGCCGGGGCGACCGGCATGGTGCGGTTGATGGCAATTGGGCGGCGTCGGCAGTCCCATCTCCCGGTGCCCAACTTCCTCGATCAGTGCATCGACCACCTCCAGGACCGCGGGAGACGAGCGAAAGCTGGCGTCGATCGACAGATCGCGAAACTCGCGTGACCGCGCATCGGCCTGGTCGGCGGCATTGGCGAGTGCGTCGGCCTGGCCTGCCACCTTCGCCCGGAATTGCTCATATTCGCGCGGATTGGTTCCCTGGAACCCGAAGATCGCCTGCTTATAGTCGCCAACCATAAACAGCGTTCGCCATTGATCGTCCGCTTCGGGATTACCTGAAAAATATTCCGCTGCGAGAGCATCGACGATGGCCCACTGGTCGGCATTGGTATCCTGCGCCTCGTCAACCAGGATGTGGTCGGTCCGCTGGTCGAGTTTGTAACGGACCCAGTCGCCCATCCCTTCCTGCGCGAACAGCCGCCGGGTCCAAGCGATCAGGTCGTCGAAATCGGCGACCCCCGCCGCGCGCTTGGCGCGGACATAGGAGCGGGCGAACGACTGTCCGGCGCGAAGACCCGCGGCCTGGATACGCGCGACATTGGCGGCGGCCATCAGGGTCTTGAGTCCGACCAGCCATTCGGCGAACTCTGCAGTGATCCGTTCATAATCCGGGTTGGCTTCGATTTGCTTTCGCCGGGCCTTGCAGGGCTCGCCCTTGGCGGTCACCAATCCGGCGCCAAGGCTGCCGAGCATTTCCACCCGCTCAGAGGGTGGAGCCGCCAGAAACGCGAGCAAATTATCGACGATGGCATTGCCCGACTGGTTACCCCAAGCCCGGTTGGCGGCGATCAATTGTTCGAAGAGATCGATATCCAATTGGTCGTCGTGAAGGCGCCGCGCGATTTCGGCCTCGGCATCTCCACCTTCAATTCCGATCATCGCCATCAGCCGCGGCTCGATCGTCTCCGGGTCCCCCAGTTCCTGCAGTGCTTCATGTGCCCGGGCGCAGGCCATCAAATAGCTCTCCGCCCCGCCTTCGCCGAGACGCAGGCTGAGCTTGGACACATCAGCGATCATCGCATGGTCGCCACTCAATTCAGCATTCTCAAGCAACGCCGCAAGCGTCCGCCGGGCAAGCTCCGCCTCGGCACGTCCTTCGATCGGCCGGAAGCCGGGCGCAATGTCCGCTTCGATTGGGAATGCGGCAAGCAGGGCCTGGGCGAAGCTATGGATGGTCTGGATCCTGATTCCGCCCCCGGGGAACTCAAGCACGCCCGCGAACAGACGGCGCGCATCCGATAGGTGGCGCTTTCCGAACTCCTCCCCAAGCGCGTTCAGCTCCGCCGCAAGATCCGCGTCGGGCAACCGCACCCAGTGGGCCAGCCGAGCGCCGATGCGATTGGCCATTTCCGCCGCGCCCGCTTTGGTAAAGGTCAGGCAGAGGATCGACGACGGCGGCCTGCCCCGAAGCAGTAATCGCAAGACCCGTGACGTCAGGACATGCGTCTTGCCAGTCCCGGCCGATGCCGACAGGGCGGCGTGGACCAGAGGATCGGATGCCGCGGCCTGGGCGCCTTCAAGCGCGAGGAACGGCTTCAGTCGGCGGCGCATGGCACCGCCTTCCCGCTTCCCATCGCGGCAGCTTCCGCATATCCACGGAATGAGATCAATATTGCGAGGACCTGATGAGCGACGACAGCAAGCGAGACGAGGAACGGCGGACCAAGCTGGTAAAGGCGGGCGTCGCGGTCGGCATCGGATCGGCCGCGATCGTCGCGGCGCTGCTCTACGCATCCCAAGTCAAAAAGCCGAAAAGCGGCGGCCGGCAGGGAGAGGGCTCGGACTGAATCAGTCACGGCCGTACCATTCCTCGAGCCGCATCAGCTGGTCGTAATCCTCATAGGGCGCATAGGCGGAGTTGAGCTTTGCCTGGAACGGCTCAGCGCCAAGCAGCCATTTTCCGGCCGCATCGGCGAAATGCGCATATGCGCGGTCGATGAACGCATCGGCGCCCTCTTCACCATCAGGTGACTGGCGGTAACCGAATCGGCCGTTCTTTTTGGCCAGCGACCAATATTCGTGGCACCCCACTTCCCCGCTGATATCCGCAAAACCGCCGTTACGGGCGATCAGCGAAAGCAGGCCAAGCTGGAGGGCAAATCCTTCGGCGACTGCCTTTGGCTTTGGCGCCTGGCCGGTTTTGTAATCTACGATCGCCAGCTTGCCATCCGACAGCATGTCGATGCGATCGGCCACGCCATGGAGCGCCACTCCGGCTACCTGGGCCTCGCCCCTCGTCTCGGCGAGAACCGGCTTGCGTCCAACCTCGCGGTCGGACGAAATCTGGTCGGCGATCCAGTCGATCGCTTCCATCAGCCGTGGCGCCCAAAGGGCGCGCAGCATCGGATGGATGGCGTCGCCAGCGACCATTGCAAGCGCCCTGCCGGCGAGCTTGGCCGGATCGCAATCATCCTCCTTGAACCAGCGCTCCAGCACTTCGTGCACCGCTGTCCCTTTCCACGCCGCGTGGTGCTCCGCGTCGACCGGTTCCTCGGGCCGTAGGCGAAGGATGGTCTTGGCATAGAAGGCGAATGGATCGGCCTTGAGGCGATCGAGGTCGGTGACAGCAATCCTCTTGGGCCGGACCCCTATCGGCGGACAGGGTGCAGGGCGCGGTGACGGCTCGACCGTCGCGCTGGCGTCAATCACCAAGGCTAGCCGCTCGAGCCGCTGGTCGCGTGTCATCCCCCCGGTCATCGCCTGGAGCCGAAGCCAGAAGCGCGACGCGACGGTGGGGGATCGGCTGTCGCGTCTCGATCGCGTCAGGAGGACGCGCGGAGCGCCCAGAGCGCTCATGAAGTCATGCGCGGCAAGGCCGGTCCGAAATTCGAGTCCGGGCAGCCCGAGCGTCCGCCGAATCTGCGGGGCAAGCCAGGGATCGGGACTGGGCATCGCCGGCCACACCCCTTCATTCATCCCGCCGAGGATGACGAGGTCCGCCTTTTGCAAACGCGCTTCCAGTAAGCCCCAGATAAATACCCGAGGATGGCCGCCATAGGGTCGCCTGACCGGCACATTATCCATCAGTTCGCGCAGCAACGGGCCGACATCTTCGGGAGCGACTGGCATAACTCGGGCATCGGCGGACTCTTCTATCGCCCCAAGCAGCTCAGCCGCCGATCGCCCCGATGGGCCGCGCCAGGCCGCATCCGCGGCAAGCGATGTCGCCATTTCGCGCAGCCCCGCCGCGACCGCCGCCAAAGTCGTCTCGACACCAAGGCTGACGGGCAAGGAGGCAATGCGCTCGCGAACGGTGCACCATGCCGTAGCCGCCTTTTTCTGCGCGAAATGCTCGTCCAGCCCTTCAATGCCCGGCCGGGGTCGCGGCCCGCGGAGCCCAAGGTCGAGGGTCCGCACGGCGTCGAGCCAGGCAAGCCGCGTCTCGTCCTCTCCGCCAACCAGCGGATGCTTGAGCAGGGAAAGGAGCGGTACCGGAGCCAAATTCTCCACGGCCGCCTCAGCAATTGCCAGCAGCAATGTTCCGGCCGGCGTTCCCGACAGCGGTAGGCCCGCGCTATCGTCGGCTTCGATCCCCCAGCGCAATAGATGCGCCGACACTCTCGCGGCAAGATTGCGATCGGGCGTGATCAAGGCGGCCGTGCGATCGGGCGTTTCGATCGCCTCTCGTAGCGCGATGGCGATCGCTTGCGCTTCGCTGGCTGGATCGGGAAGCTCGGCTACGCGAACCCCAGTCAATCGACGTTCTGTGGGCGGGAGCATCATCCACTTGTCGCTAAACTGCGGGGCGGCCATCGCATTGACCACGGCCCGCCCCCGCGCCGCGGACGATGCCGCGCGCCCGCCTCCGCGCCAGGCCAAAACCTCCTCGCGCGCTACTCCGATCCGCTCGAGGAGTCGCTTCAAATGATATTGCGGATGGCTTTCCTCGCTCCTGCCCTGTTCGTTGGGGCCCAGCGCCTCCCACTCCGCACCGGGCATGGCGCGCGGATCGGCAAGCGCCGGAAAGACGATTGCGCCCCTGTCGAGACGCGCGACGGCGGAGAGAATGGCGGAGATGGCCGGCGCCGACGTGGTAATGCCGGCTGCCAGCGTAAACCCCTCGGGCGGTTGCCGGGCCCATCGACCCGCGAGCGAATGAAGCAGCTGGCTGCGCCGATGGGCCAGGTCGATGACACCGCGCTCGGCCAGCATAGTCGGCCAGCGATCGAGGACCGTCCGAAAACGTTCGATCGAGGATAACCAGTGGGCCGCCAATTCGGGTGTATCGGTTACGGCCTCACCCAGTCGGTTCGCCGGAATTTCCTCGACGGCCAAGGCGTCCATTGCTCGCGCGAGGTCGCTTGCTAGGCGCATTGCTTCAGCGGCCCCCTCACCTTCGGATCGAACAAGTGAAGCAAGCATCAATTGCCGGGCCAGCGGATCGATCGCCGGCGGAACCTCGCCCGCCAATTCGAGCGGGTCGAGCGCGCCTCCAATCCGCTCACCGATCTCCGGATCGCCGATGGCAATGAGGCGCGGCAGCACCAACCCTCCCCCGCTCGCCCGCACAAACGCCTCGGTCACGGTGCGCACCGCACGATTGTTGGGGAGGAGGATACGGCCGTTTGCCAGGGCGAGCGGATCGCGGCCCAATGCGCCGATCAGTCCGGCGGCGAGCGCGTCGGCGAAGCTCCTGTGGGCGGGGATCGAATAAACGAGCGGATCGCCGGATGCCCGGCGCTGGAATAGCTCGGCTTCAGCCATCCTGTAGCGCGCGTTCGGTGGCGGGAATGGCGGCGGGCGAGCCAACATCGAACCAAAGGCCCTGATGAACCGCCCCGAAGCAGCGCCCTTCTTCAATCGCCCGATCCCAAAGAATGTTGGTCGAGAAAGGCCCTTCCGGCGCGTCCCGCAGCAATCGCTTCGACACAATCTGAATGCCGGTAAACACATAAGGAGCAACTCGCCCCTTCCGGCGCCGGGAGAGCTTGCCGCTGGCACTCATGTGAAAATCGCCCTGCCCGCGATGATTTCCCGCCCGCGCCTGTGGAACGAGGAGAAGCAGCGCATCCATTTCTCCCTCGCGCCAGTGCGATGCGAGCAAACGTAGTAAATCGTGCGGGCCGTCAATCCAGAAATTGTCGCTGTTGATGACCAGGAAAGGGTCCGCCTCGATGATCAATTCCGCGCGCACCATCCCCCCGCCGGTTTCGAGCAGAAGGCCGCGCTCGTCACTGATTTTGACCTCAAAATCCGCCGCCCGCGCCTTGAGATGGGCCTCAAGCGAGTCGGCGAGGTAATGGACGTTGACCACGACCCGGGACACGCCGGCGGAACGGAGCCGGTCGAGCACATGGTCGATGAGGGGCTTGCCGGCCACCTCGACCAGGGGCTTGGGTCTAGTGGCGGTCAGCGGGCGCATGCGCTTGCCGAGGCCGGCGGCCATCACCATCGCGGTATCGGGAAGCTGGGCTTCGATACCGGGTCGGAGCGCAAGGGCGCGGGCCTTTCGGGTCACTGGGCGGTATCCTGCCAAGCGGCGGCGCGGCCAGGGGCGGGAATATTTGCATCGAACCAGCCACGCACCGGTTCGAGCGAAGGATGCGCGAGATCCCGCTCGAGCAGTCCCCACATACGCGGCTGGAAGGCCTTGTAGCGATCCTTGCCGTCGCGTTTCCACAGCCGGCAGAAAACGCCGAGAATGCGGGTATTGCGCTGTGCAGCCAGCGCCCAATAGGCGCGTTCGAAACGCTCGTCTGATCCTGTTCGCCTTATGTAGCGGTCGATCATTGCCCGCTCGAGCGCCGGAGGAACGTCGCGCCGGGCATCCTCCAGCACCGAAACCAGATCATAGGCCGGATGACCCGCCAAGGCGTCTTGGAAGTCAAGCAATCCAAATCGGCCGATGCCCCCTCGCCCGTCGAGCAACATGACGTTTTCCGCATGGTAATCGCGAAGGACGGTGACCGGGCCCAACCCGTCGTCAGCGATCGGCTCCAGCACCTTTCGCCAGGCAACGTCCCATCCCACGGCATCGACGTCGCGCAAACCAACCGCCGGCACGTACCAGTCGAGGAACAGACCCAATTCCGTCAGCCACTCCTCCAGGCCGTGCGGCGGCAATTCTCGCATGGGGGGATGATCGTGGAGGTGGACCAGCACATCGGTTGCCGTTTCATAAAGGTCGCGCTCGGCCCCCGGATCGGAATCGAGTGTCTCGCGCATACGTGCGTCGCCGAAATCGTCGAGTAAAAGCAGCCCTTGATCGAAATCCGACGCGAGCACCTTGGGCGCCGTCAGCCCGACGCCCGACAGCCAGTTTGCGATCGCCACGAACGGTCGCGGGTCCTCGTGCGGCGGGGGTGCGTCCATCAGCACAGCCCGACGTTCGCCGGCCAAAATTCTGAAGTAACGCCGAAAGCTCGCATCACCGGCCAGCGGCAGGATCTGAGCCTCGGCCCATCCATGGCGAGCAAGAAATTCGGGAGCCGACGCCGGTGGAATCATGGGAGGGGCCATCGACCTTCCCATGCCGCCGATGGCCGCGCTGTCAAGACACGGGCATCACCTTCGGCTGGCTCGAGCGACAGGCCGAGCGCTTCCGGCCACATGCCGCGCCCGGCATGTTCGGGCCACTCCACGATCAGCACCCCGTCCGCACCCAGGTCATCGAGCCCCAATTCGTCGAGTTCCGAGGCACTTTCAATCCTGTACAGGTCGACGTGCCATACCGGCGGCGTTAGCATTTCGTAGGGCTGGACAATGGCGAAGCTGGGGCTCGGCACTTCACCGGAGTGACCCAGCGCGGCGAGCAGACCGCGAACTAGCGTGGTCTTGCCCGCCGACAGCGGCCCGGACAGCGTCACGACGTCGCCCGGTTTGAGCGCCTTGGCGAGCTTCCGGCCGAACGTCAGCGTCGCCGCTTCATTGGCCAGCATCATTGAGGCGATCGCGGGATCGAGAGCGTAACGGTCGTGCCCTTACCAGGCCTGGACTGGAGCTCGACGGTCCCGCCATGCGCCTCGATGAACTGGCGCGTCAAAGGAAGCCCAAGCCCAAGTGCGGCGTCGCCTCGCGCGGTCGAGCCCGACCGGTGGAAGCGCTCGAAAACCTGCGCTTGGTCATTGGGATCGATGCCGGGACCATTGTCAGTGACCGCGATCGTCGCGTGATACTCGTCCCCGCTCGCGCTCAGTGCGACATGACCTCGCTCATCGGTATAGGCGACCGCGTTGCGCAGAATATGCTCAACTGCCTCCCTCAGGCGCCGGGCATCGCCGATCACGCTCCCGGTCGATAAATCGATGTCCAGTTTCAGCTTCTGCTTCCTCTCCTCCATCCGGGCCTTCAAACTTTCCGCGACTGCCCGGCACATACCCGATATGTCGACCCGTTCCCGTTCCAGCACGACGCCCTTGGTGTCGCCCTGGGTCAAGTCGAGCACGTCATTGATCAATTTCGAAAGTCGCTCCACCAATTCAAGGATCGCGCCAACATAGTCGGCGGCGGCCGGGGGAAGCTTTCCGGCATAGCCCGCCGCCAGCATTTCCCCGAAGCCACCAATCGAGGTCAGCGGAGTCCGCAGCTCATAGCTCATATTGGCGACGAAATCGGTCTTGACCCGGTCCGCCTCCTCCAGGGCCGTTGCCCTCTCTCGAAGCGCGGCCTCGATCCGGCTGGAATCGGTGACGTCAATCATCGTGAACAAGGCGTTCCCGTCGGGCAGCGGGACGGCGGCAAAGTCGAAATGACGCCCATCGGTCAGTGACACGCGCCCGGTCCCGGATTGCCGACCGCTGGTAGTTGAGCGAACCAGTTCGCGCACCTGCGCCGCCGCAGTCGGATTGACGAGACGCTTGGCCATCGCCGGAACCAGCTCGTCAACTCTCGGATGCTCGGCAAGCCAGCTTTCATCGAGGTCCCACACTTCGCTGAAGCGGCGGTTCCATAAATAGAGCCGTCCGTCGGATGCGAAGACGCTGATGATTTCGAACAGGTTGTCGAACGTCGCGGCGCGAACTCGAAGCAATGTATCACGGGCCGAAGCCAGCCGGACCTGCTCGGTACGATCCTCGAAAATCAAGCGAAGGCCCCCGTCCGGCAAGGGTTGGCCAAGCACGCGCAAATGATCGCCGTTGGCGAGGATCCAGTCCTCTTCGATGGTTTCCTCGGGAGAGGTGAACCATCCGCGCCGCTCTGCCTTCCATGCCGGAAAATCGCGCACTTCCGGCAAGCGGCCATTCTCGCGCATCCGTTCCAGGACCCGATCGAACTCAGGCTGTTCGGCAAGCCAGTCGGGTTCCAGCTGCGCCATGATAGCAAATGGCTGATTGAAGAAGGCGATGTTCCGGTCCCCGTCGAACTGGGCGGCCCCTGCGGCCATTCGGTCGGCCAGTTCACGCTGCAACTCCTGGTGGCGGGCCAGTTCTATCCGCGCATCCTCCAAATCCTGGACATCAATCGCGAACCCGGCGACCGCGCCGGTCGGAAGAGGAACATCGACGAGGCGGAGAACACGTCGTTCCTGCCCGATCGTCGCGGGCTGCGTGCGAGAATAGGGCCGGCCCGTCTCTAGCGCCAACTCTGCTCCCGCGCGCGCGCTTTCGCTGCCAGTCGCGTCTATTAGTTCGCTGCCCCGTTCGATAACTTCTGCCGCATCGTTTCCCTCGACCGCCGCAACGAACGCGGCGTTGACCAGGCCAAGACTGAGGTCAGGTCCGCGATACCACATCGGAAAGGGCGCGCTTTCGATGAGTTGAGTTAGTGCATCGAGCGCGCCTTCCGTCTGGTTCAGGCGGCGGACGAGCTTGACCCGTTCTAAGTCCACCTCGCTGACGTCGGACATCCAGGCAAGAACGGTGCCAGGCCTCGAAGGTGGCGGTGCCAGGGCGGCGCGCAGCTCCAGGACACGGTCGCTACCGGCAAGGCGCAGTTGCCGGCGAACGGGCGCGCCTCCCAAACGCACGTCGGCAAGCGCCTGGGTCAATGCTTCGATATCGGCGCGATCGATGCCCGACTGTTCACCGGCAAGGTCGCTTAGCCGCTGCGGCGCGTCGGGCAGTCCAAGCTCGCGGACCAACTGCGCATCGATCTCGATCTTACCGTCGGGGTAAACCAGCGCGGCGCGCGCCGGAGCGGCATCGAGCAGGGACCGCATTGTCCGAACCGCTCCGAGTACGGATTGCGCTTTCCGGAGCCGTTTAGCCGCGAGAATCGCCAGCAGCGCGGCAATGACCATCCACAGCGCGGCAATCACGATAATCGCCGCCGCGGAGTTCGCGCCCATCATAAAAAGCCCTGATCGTCGCGTTTCATGACATGGTCATAGAAAGCGGAATTGAAGGCTGCAAAGTGCGACCGCCGCGTCCGTGACATTAAAGAGACACCCCATTAAAAACCTTTATACTGCAAAACTCAAACGGTTGAACGCGGGCGACTTAGCGGCCAAGCCTTCGCGTCTAATTCTGCCTAGGGGTGTCAGTCTAATGAGGAAAATCAAGTTGCTCGGGACCACGGTCCTGCAATCCGCCGTCTTTACCAGCGCGCTGGTCATGGCGGCTCCAGCGTTTGCCCAAGAAGTCGCATCGGAGCAGGACAATCCGGCAACGCTTACCAGCGAGCAGGAAATCAAATCTGGCGAAGACGCGGATTGCACGGCCAATCCGACCTTGGCCTCATGCAAGACCATCGTGGTCACCGGGTCGCGCATCCGTCGTCCGAACCTTGAACTCGCCCCTGCCCGTGACATCGGTCGGCGGTGAGGAATTCTTCGAGACGGGCAATGTCTCAGTCGGCGACACGCTGAACGATCTTCCTGCCCTCCGCAGCACCTTCAGCCAGGCCAACTCGACCCGCTTCCTCGGAACCGCAGGCCTCAACCTGCTTGACCTTCGCGGCCTCGGCACCGTCCGCACGCTCGTGCTGCAGAACGGCCGTCGCCACGTCGGCGGCGACGTTTTGTCGAGTGGTGTCACGCCCGACGTCAATACCTTCCCCACCGATCTCATCGAGCGCGTCGACGTGGTGACCGGCGGCAACTCGGCGGTGTATGGTTCGGATGCCATCGCCGGCGTCGTGAACTTCATCCTCAAGGATAATTATGAGGGTATCCAGCTGCGCGGCCAAGGTGGCATCAGCAAATATGGCGACGCCGGATCCTACTTCATCAGCGGCCTTGTCGGCACGAACTTCGCCGGCGGACGCGGCAACGTCGCCGTCAACGCGGAATATGCACGCCAGGATCAATTCTTCGGTGCGGGGCGCCCATTTCTTGCACGCAATGACGCCTTCCTCCAAGTCAATGGCGGTAATGACGATGTTCCGGATCGTCTTTTCTTCCGCGACATCCGCTCAGGCAGCCTGACCAATACCGGCATCGTCCGCTTCGGCGGAACCAATGCAACGAATAGCTGCGGCACTGATCCGCTGGGTAATTTCTACCCGTGTGTGTTCATCTTCCAGCCTGACGGCACGCTGATTCCCGCGACCGGCGTTCGCGCCGGCGTTACGCCGGGCAGCTTTATCGGCGGCAACAGTGAGAATTTCCGCGGCGGCAGGCAGTTCCAGCTGTCGCCACAGCTGGATCGATACAACGTCAACCTGATTGCCCACTTCGAAATTTCGCCGGCCTTGGTACCGTTCATCGAAGCGAAGTATTCGCGCACTGACACCGTCGGCACTGGAAGCTCCGGTCCGGCGTTCATTCAGGGTTCGACCCTGGACGGTTTCCGCGAGCGGTTCCGCCTCGACAACCCCTTCCTGTCGCCCCAGGCGCTCAGCGTGATTTGCGCGCAGCGCGCCCTCAGCGGCCAAACCTGCACTAATCCTGCGACCCGCATTCCGATTCGCGAGAATTTGCTTGGCCTTGGGGCTCGTACCGAAGAGGCCAAACGTGAAACCGTGCGCGGTGTGGTCGGCATCCGCGGGGATTTCTTCGATGATTGGAACTATGAAATTTCGGCCAACTACGGCCGGCTGAAGGAAAAAACCAAGATCCTCGGCAACCTGGACGTCCAGCGCTTCCTGTTGGGCATGGACGCGGCGATCAATCCGGATACCGGCCAGATCCAGTGCCGCTCGCAATTCGATCCGGCCGCTCGCTTCGGCATCGGTATCGATGAGTCGCTGGCGCCGGGCTCGCGCCTCTCCAACGATATCGCGGCCTGCGTTCCGATCAATCCGTTCGGCGGGAATTTTTCGCAGGCGGTCCGGGACTACACGCTTCTTGATACGGTCGCGGACGGCAAGACTTCCCAGCTTGATTTCCAGGGCTTCATCGGCGGAACCACCAGCAAGTTCCTGAACCTGCCGGGTGGCCCGATCAGCTTCGTGGTGGGCGCCGAATATCGTCGGGAGAATGTATTCTATCACCAGGACGAGGAAGTGCAGGCGGGTTACACCTTCTACAACTCGATCCCTGACTTCATCGCGCCGAAGAACAAGGTGAAAGAAGCATTTGGCGAAATCCGGATTCCGATCGTTAAGGATGTTCCGTTCCTGCAAGAGCTGGAAATCAGCGGCGCCGCGCGCGTCTCCGACTACAGTATCGGCAATACGGGATCCGTCTGGGCCTACAATGGCAGCGCGGTCTGGTCGCCGGTCAAGGGCGTCAAATTCCGCGGCAATTATGGCCGATCGGTTCGCGCGCCCAACCAGGTCGAATTGTTCTCACCGTACGGGCAGAACTTCGCCCCAGGCCTTGGCGACCCTTGCTCGTCGATCAATATCACTTCCGGTTCGTCCAATCGTGCGTCCAACTGCGCGGCTGCCGGTCGTCCCGGCGGAGCGGATCCGGCGATTAATCCCAGCCGGCCGGGCGTTCCTCCGCCCAATCCCGCTGGGCCTTACGACTTCCGCTACGATTCCTCGTTGGAGATCCGGAGCGGCGGCAACCCCGACCTGGAAGCCGAAAGGTCGGACAGCTTTACGATCGGCACGATCCTGACGCCGGCCTTCCTGCCGGGCTTCTCGCTGACGGTCGATTACTACAACATCAAGGTCAAGAAAGTGATCACGGGCGTCGCGGCCCAGACGATTGTCAATCAATGCTATGACCTGCCTGCGGGTAATCCGTTCTGTAGCTTGTTCATGCGTGCACCCGCTGGTGGGGGACCCAATGGTGAGCAGGAATTCCGGATTATCGAGGGAAGCCTGATCCAGGGTCCGGTTAACTTCGCCAAGCTGGTTGCCAAGGGTATCGATCTTGAGCTCGCCTATCGTGGAAACTTGTTCGACGTCGGTAAGCTTGAGACACGGTTCACCTACACCCATGTGCTCGACCGGTCGAACTATCTCGATCCGACCAACCCGAATTTCCAAAACGTGATTGTTGGGAAGCATGGCGGCGAACTGGGTGACCCGGAGGACAGCTTCAACTGGAACACCAGCCTTCAGCGCGGTCGGTTCACCTTCGGTTATCAGTTGCGGTATCTGGCCGCGATGTACCTCAACACTTATGAGGACTTTAACAGCGTTCAGGATCGTCCTCCGGAGAATCCCGATTTTGCAGACAGGAAGAAATATCCGGCGGTCTTCTATCACGACATCCGCACATCCGTCGACGTGACGAAGGATTACAACTTCTATCTTGGCGTCGACAATCTATTCAACAAGGAGCCGCCTCTGGGCCTGACCGGCATCGGCGCCGGCAGCGCGATCTACACCAACAAGGGCCGGTTCTTCTACGCGGGCGTGGTCGCCAAATTCTAATCGGCGACAACGCAGACTTGTCGGGGGGCCGGGTATTCCGGCCCCCTTTTTTTGACGCACCTCGCCGGAGGTGGACAGCGAGAAAGCCTCGCTCCATTTAAGTCACATGATCGATCAACAGTTCGCGAACACCGGCTACGAGGGGCTTGAGCGGCGAGCGCTCATGTTGGAAGGCTCAGAGAAGTTCGAAGAAGCGCGCGACGCTTTTGATGCCGCGCTTCGGCTGCAACCGTCCTCTCAAACCTGTATAGAAGGCCGGGCGCGCATCGCGCTCGCGTTGAACGAAAAAGATGCCGTCCGGCATTGCGAACGCGCCCTAGCCTTTCACCAGGACCATCCGGACCGGCAGCTTCGCATGATCAGCACCGTGGCGTCGCAGATTGGCGGCGACGCCATTCCACTGTTTGAAAATTTTGTTGCACGATACCCCGAGCATGCGAGTGCGCATGAGCTATTGTCCAGCCTCCGTGCCGAAGACGGAGCCGGCGACGGGTTTCTCGACAGCTTCGTCGAAGTGCTTCGCGCCCATCCCGATAACAAGCAGTTGCTCCTCTCCTATTGGGATACGATGGCACGAGCCGGCCAGGAAGAAGAGGCGCTCCAATTGATGCTAGCCCGTCAATCGCTGTTCGAAGGTGACCGGAAGTTTGCGATGCTTGCCGTCGGCATTGCCAATCACGCCGGCCTCGCCGACCTTGCAGGTGACCTTCTTGAACGGCTAGACGACCGCCCGGATGCACAGCTTGCCCGCAGCCAGCATCGACTGCTTGCCGGCCAACCCGGCGAGGCCGCCAGATTGCTTGAAGCGATCGTCAGGGCCGACCCTGAAAACCTGTCGGCCTGGTCGCTACTTGAGCTTGCATGGCGGATACTAGGTGACGCGCGGCATGAATGGCTGGTCGGGCAACCTGGTCTGTACGGCGCATCGGAACTGGATCTCGACCAAATCCAACTCGAGACAATCGCGAGAAGGTTGCGCTCCCTGCACGGGGCAAAATCTCAACCCATCGGTCAATCGGTGCGAGGCGGGACCCAGACTTCAGGGCAATTACTTGCGCGACATGAGCCTGAAATTGCCATGTTGGCAGCGGCGCTGGGAGAAGCGGTCCGTCAATTCATCACCAACTTGCCTCCGGAGGATCCGAGCCACCCGCTCCTCCGCAATCGAAATATGGGCATGGCATTCGGTCCAAGCTGGTCAGTGCGCTTGACGGGCAAAGGTCATCACGCCGCTCATTTCCATCCAGGCGGCATCCTGAGTTCGGCCTGCTACATCAGCCTGCCCGACGCCCTTGCCGACAACGTAGAAAAGCCGGGCTGGCTGGAGCTTGGTCGGCCACCGATCGCGATGGGCCTTGACTTGCCGCCGTTGGCGACATTCCAGCCGCAAGTTGGTCGCCTGGTGCTGTTCCCAAGCTTTCTTTTCCATGGGACTCGGCCGTTCCCCGAGGGCGAGAGGTTGACGGTTGCATTTGATCTCATCCCCGTGCCGATGGACTATGGGCAGTGATGAACAGGATCGACCAGGCTTATGAACTCGCCGATCGGCAGGAAGCGGGCGCGGCGGTCGCATTGCTCGAAGAGGGCGGCCGCGTCGGCGACGCGGACTGCTGGGTCGAACTGGCCGCCTGGCACCTAAGTGGAAGCATCATCCCGCGCGATCTGGCGAAATGCCGCCAATATTTCCGCTTGGCAGGTGACGCTGGCCACGAACGCGCCAGATCGATCACCATTGCCTTGCTCGCCAATGGGACGGGTGGGCCGGCGGATTGGGCCGAGGCCATGCGGCTGCTGGCACAAGCGGCCGCCAGCGACCCACTGGCGAAACGCGAACTCGAACTAATCTCGGCCATGGCGTTGACCGAAACCGGCCGCCCCCTTCGCGATGCCAGGAGAGAGCGGGTGTCGCTATCTCCCGAAGTTTACGTCTACCCCGGGCTACTCAGTGAGGCTGAGTGCGACTTTTTGATCGACGCCGCGCTACCGCTGCTGCAACCAGCAGTGGTGATTGATCCAGTCAGCCGGCAGCACCGGCCAAACCCCGTGCGGACCTCCGATTCGGCGAGCTTCCCTTTGGCGATCGAAAGTCCCGCAATCCATGCCCTTTGTCGGCGGCTTGCCGCCGCCAGCGGGACGGACGTCAAGCAAGGCGAGCCGCTTCAGGTCCTGCGCTATCGACCCGGTGAGGAGTACCGGCCTCATTTCGACGCGATCAATAACGCCGACAATCAGCGCGTGCTGACCTTTCTCGTCTATCTGAACGACGGTTTCGAGGGCGGCGAGACGCGCTTCCTAACGTCGGACATCAAGGTGAAGGGGCGCAAGGGCGACGGACTGTTGTTCCGCAACGCCGACCGTAATGGACGCCCGGATCCCGCATCGCGGCATGCAGGCCTTCCCGTGACGGCCGGCGAGAAATTCCTCGCGAGCCGCTGGATCAGGCAACGGCCCCTTCAATATTGACGTCGCTCAATAACGGTAATGGTCCGGCTTGAACGGGCCTTCCGGAGTCACGCCGATATAGGCCGCCTGCTTTTCGCTCAGCTTGGTCAGCTTGACGCCTAGCTTGTCGAGATGCAGCGCCGCGACCTTTTCGTCGAGGTGCTTGGGCAACACATAGACCTCGTTCTTATATTGGTCCGACTTGGTCCACAGCTCGATCTGCGCCAGCGTCTGGTTAGTGAAGCTGGCCGACATGACGAAGCTCGGATGGCCCGTTGCATTGCCCAAGTTCACCAGCCTCCCCTTCGACAGGATGATCAAGCGCTTGCCGTCGGGGAAAGTAACTTCGTCGACCTGCGGTTTGATCTCGTCCCACTTCATGTTGCTCAAGGCGCCGATCTGGATCTCGCTGTCGAAATGGCCGATGTTGCAGACGATCGCCATGTCCTTCATCGCGCGCATATGGTCGAGCGTGATGACGTCGGCGTTGCCGGTGGCGGTGACGAAGATATCGGCCCGCTTGGCGGCCTCTTCCATTGTCACGACCTCATAGCCTTCCATTGCCGCCTGAAGAGCGCAGATCGGGTCGACTTCGGTCACCAGGACGCGTGCTCCGCCATTGCGCAGGCTGGCCGCCGAGCCCTTGCCGACATCCCCGAAGCCGGCAACGGTCGCGACCTTGCCGGCCAGCATCACGTCGGTTCCGCGACGGATCGCATCGACCAGGCTTTCCTTGCAGCCGTAGAGATTGTCGAACTTCGACTTGGTCACGCTATCGTTGACGTTGATCGCGGGGAAGGGAAGCTTCCCCTGCTTGGCGAGTTCATAAAGGCGGTGGACGCCGGTCGTCGTCTCTTCGGACACGCCCTTGATATTCTCGACCGTCTTGGTGAGATAACCGGGACGCTCTTTCAGGAAACGCTTGAGCGTCGCCGCAAAGATTTCCTCTTCCTCGTTGGTTGGCGTGAACAAGGTTTCGCCAGCCTCGACCCGCGCGCCCCACAGCGCAAACATGGTCGCGTCGCCGCCATCGTCCAGGATCAGGTTGCAGGTCTGATCCTGCCCCCAATCGAAAATGCGGGCGGCATAATCCCAATATTCCTCCAGCGTCTCGCCCTTGACGGCGAACACGGGGACGCCCGACTTGGCAATGGCGGCGGCAGCATGGTCCTGGGTCGAGAAGATGTTGCACGACGCCCAGCGCACGTCGGCGCCGAGCGCCGTCAGGGTTTCGATCAGCACCGCCGTCTGAATCGTCATGTGGAGCGAGCCGGTGATCCGCGCACCCTTGAGGGGTTGGGACGCGCCATATTCCTCGCGCAGCGCCATCAGTCCGGGCATTTCGGTTTCGGCGATTTCGATTTCCTTGCGGCCGAAATCGGCGAGCGAGATGTCCTTGACGATATAGTCGCGGGTCATGGTGTCGGCGGTCGTGGCCACGGGTAATGCTCCGGATGAAGGGGTGCGCAGGCCAGAGGAGCAAGAATGTTGCGCAGCCCCTAGCCCCGCCGCCCCGAAAGCAAATATAAAGAATTCTTTATATGTTGATTCCCGGCGTGCCGGGGACCTTCAGGCCGCCCCGGCCCCGCTCTCCAGCAAGCGCGGATCGATGCCCTCGGCCTTGAAACCGGCTTCCCATCGATCGGCTGTCGCGGTGTCGAACAATAATTCGCTGCCCTTCGGCCGCGAACCAGCCCGGCCGGGTCATCTCCTCGTCGAGCTGTCCCTCGCCCCAGCCGGCATATCCCAGTGCGACCAGGTAACGGCTCGGGCCCTTGCCCTCGGCGATTGCTTTCAGCACGTCGATCGTTCCGGTCAGGGCGCCGAGCCCGGTGACGGCGATGTGTCCTGGCCTCCCCAGTCGTCGCTGTGCAGGACGAAGCCCCTCCCCGGCTCCACCGGGCCGCCGTGGAGCACCGGTCCGTCGGGTACCTCGCCGGGATCGAGTCCCAACTGCTCCAGGAGTCCGCGAACACCGAATTCCGGCGCGTTGGTGACCGATGCCAATGCCGACCGCGCCATTCTCGTCATGGACGCACATGGCGATGACCGCCCGCTCGAACCGGGGATCGCCGATTCCGGGCATGGCCAGCAACAGCTTGCCGGACAGGAAGCGTGGAGCGTCCATCGCCGTAGAATGAGCGTTGGCATTGCTGGCGGCAAGCCTTGTGGCGGCCGTGCGCCGCGCCTATCTCGCGGCCTGTCCAATCGAAGGAGAATTTTCATGACGATCAAGGTCGGCGACCGCCTGCCCGACGTACCTCTGACGCTCGCAACGCCCGAAGGGCCGGTGCCGGTCAAGAGTGGCGATTATTTTGCGGGCAAGCGCGTCGCGCTGTTCGCGGTGCCGGGCGCCTATACTCCGACCTGTTCCGCACGGCACCTGCCGAGCTACGTCGAGAAGGCGGCCGAACTGAAGTCAAAGGGCATCGACGAGGTGATCGGCACGTCGGTCAACGACGCGTTCGTGATGGGCGGCGTGGAACCGCGACCAGGGTTCGTCCGACATTACCATGCTGGCCGACGGCAATGGCGAATTCGCCGAGGCGGTCGGGCTGACCATGGACGGATCGAAATTCGGCATGGGCAAGCGCAGCCAACGCTATTCGATGATCGTCAACGACGGCGTCGTCGAGCAGGTCAATGTCGAGGCGCCGGGCGAATATTCCGCGTCCAGCGCGGAGACCATGCTCGGCCAGCTCTAGGCACCTCGTCGCATCGGCCTTTCTTTCGCCTTCCGATGGCAACGGCGCGCGGTCCTCGCGCGTTGAACCTCAAGGGGGGCGAGTAAAGGAGAGAGTAAGCATGCCCAAGAGAAAGAGAGACAGCGAAGGCACGGCTTTACCGGCGATAGGCTTCATCGATGCGATGCGTGACCGGCCTTATACCACGGCAGCGGTCGCGGCGGGCGCCGCGGCGGCCGGAGCGCTTCCTATGGTCAAAGCGGAGCCAGCTTAGCGAATTGGCCTCGACTGGAATGGATAAGTTCAGCGAGCTCAAGGCCGAGCGGATGGGCAATAGCCAACCGCAAAGCGAAATCGCCGAAGAGGCGCTGACGCTCAAGGAAACCGGCAAGAAGTCCGAAAGGGCCACGCGGCCCCGTCGCCCAGCAGGACATCAAGGCCGGGCATGGCGGATCGGCTAACGGCTCTCTAAAGGGGAGCAGCCTGCGGGCCGCTCCCCTTTTTTCATTTACCAGCCGCACTGCTTTCCGGCGTTCTGCTTCTTCAGCCACGCCTGCAGCGGCGCAAAATATTCGAGCATCGGCTTGCCGGAAATCTCTCGCGTGCCGGTGAACACTTCCAGCGCGTCCGGCCAGGGCTTCGAGGCACCCATCGCCAGCATCTGGTTCAGTTTCGCGCCGACTTCCTTGTTGCCGTAGAAGCTGCAGCGGTGGAGCGGCCCCTTCCACCCCGACATGATCGCAGGCCGCCTTGTAGAATTGGAACTGGAGCAGCCGCGCCAGGAAATAGCGCGCGTAGGGCGTGTTGGCCGGGATGTGGAATTTGGCGCCGGGATCGAAGTCGGCTTCGCTCCGCGCCACCGGCGGCGTTACGCCCTGATACTGCTTCTTCAGCTCTACCCACGCCTGGTTGTAATTGGCCGGAGTGATCGAGCCGTCGAACACGCCCCACCGCCATTTGTCGACCATCAAGCCGAACGGCAGGAAGGCGACCTTGTCCATGCCCTGGCGGAGCAGAAGGCCGATGTCCTTGTCCTCTGAGGGACCTTCGACTTGTCGAGCAGGCCGATCTGCACAAGGTACTGCGGGGTGATCGACAGCGCGATGAAATCGCCGATCGCCTCGTGGAAGCCGTCATTGGCGCCATTCAGATAGAGGTAGGGCTGCTGATTATAGGCCCGCTGATAGAAATTATGTCCCAGCTCGTGGTGGATGGTGACGAAGTCGTCGCGTTGACCTTGGTGCACATCTTGATGCGCAGATCGTCCTTATTGTCGACGTCCCAAGCGGAGGCGTGGCACACCACTTCGCGGTCGCGCGGGCGGGTGATCTGGCTACGTTCCCAGAAGCTGGCGGGCAGCGGCGCGAAGCCCAATGACCTGTAGAAACCCTCTCCCGTCTTGACCATCTTGACCGGATCGTAACCCTTGGCCTTCAGCAGATCCTCGACTTCATAGCCGACACTGCCCGAGCCCTTGGGGGCGACGACGTCGTAGATATTGCCCCATTCCTGCGCCCACATATTGCCGAGCAAGTCGGCGCGGATCGGCCCGCTGGCCGGCTGCACGGCATTGCCGTATTTCTGGTTGAGCTTGGTCCGAGTGTAGCAATGCAGGTCGTTGTAGAGCGGCTGCACTTCGCTCCACAGCCGGTCGTACATCGCCGAAAATTCCTGCGGGGTCATGTCATATTGCGAGCGCCACATCGCACCGGTGTCGTCATAGCCTAGCTCCTTGGCGCCGGCATTGGCGATTTCCACCATGCGCGTATAATCCTGGCGCATCGGGCGGCCGACATTCTCGTGCCAGCTCTTCCACATTTCGGCGAGCTCGGCCGGGTTCCGGTTGGTGCCCATCATCGCTTCGACATCATCGCCGGTCAGCGATCTTGCCATTAAGGCTCGCACGGCCCTTCCCATAGGTCGACTGGAGGCGCGTCGCGATGGTGTTGAGCTCGGCCGCCGCGCCCGGCGAGGTCGGCGCGGCCAGCACCAGGGCGCCACGCAGGATGTTGAGCTTGCGCGCGGTGTCGAAGTCGAGGCCCTGCACCCGGGCATAGCGCGCCGCCTCGGTCGCATATCGGACGCCCTTTTCGGTCCCGATCGTCCCGAAGTAGCTAGCGAGCGCATCGCTGTCGTCGTTGATGTAGGTGGCGTTGATCCAGGCCGCGCGGCCGCCAATCACGCTGAGATCGAACAAATCCTTTTCGACGGCGGCGATGAACGCCCGGGCGCCTTCCGGGGTGGCCGGATAGGAGCCGACCGCCGGTGCGTCGGCGGTCCCCGGCGTGTCATTGGCCGCATTGGCTGCCATCTGGGCCGGCGGCGTCGTGGCGCATCCGGCGAGCGCCAGCGCAAGCATCGAAACGGAGAAGGCAAATTTCTTCAAGGCAGGGCTCCTCGTCCTGGAATATTTGTGTTTTCGCGTAGGTACTTGGTGCGACGATGGCCACGGAAGGTCAAGGCGCGGACAGAAATTCGGCCAGGGCCTCCCCGAACTCCGGCTTCGTAACGCTCGACATATGGGTGCCCGGAATCGCCCCATATTCAGCGTTGGGCAGCGCCGCGGCCAGTTTCTCAGCCGAGCCATTGTCATGGTCCTCGGTCCCGCACAGCACCAGGGTCGGCATCTTGAAGGCGTCGAGCCATTCGTCCTTAGCGTCGGTAAAGGTCGGCAGCAGCAGCTTTGCCGCCTCGCGATCCACCTGCATCGTCTTCATGAACTGGATTGCCAGCCAATGGGGATCGCCGCGGCTGGCCGTATCGGCAAGGCGGATGGCATCGAGGAAAAAATCCTTGCGCCGCAGCCAGCCGGTCAGGCCTTCCAGCCCCATGCCTGCCAAAATCGCCCGCCGGGGCCGAACGCCCTCTCCCACCGCCTGAACCGTGGTCCGCGCCCCGAGAGAAAATCCGCCCAAGTCGAACTCGTCGAGCTCCAGATGGGCGATCAATTCCTCCAGATCACGACCCAGGATTCCATCGGAATAGGCGGCGGGACTGTGCGGCTTTGCGCTAAGCCCATGCGCCCTGAGGTCGGGCATAATCACTCGAAGGCCGCGCGATGCGATCGCCTCGGCCGCGCCGAACTTGATCCAGTTGGTCACTCCGTCGCTGAACAAGCCGTGGACCAGGATCACCGGCCGCCCCGAGCCCATCTCTCGATAGGCCAATTCGACGCCGTCGGAAGCAGTCCAGCGGTGGGCCACGAAATCAACCATCAGCGCAATTCTTCATCGTCAGCGCATGTCCGCCGAAGCGCTACGTTGCAATGACCGCAATGAGTGGGGACCGGACATTGAGAGCGCCATCCTAGAGGCGTTTGGCGGCATCGGTATCCGTCATCGCGACCAGCTGTTCCTGCACGTCCAATAATTCCTCTACTTCGCGTTCACGGAAGGCAATCTCGCGTTTAATAGCCGCCTCTAGTCCGGTTCCTGCAAGGAGGATGAGTTCACTACGCCAGTAATTCTGCGAAGCCTTTGAGTGGACCAATTCGTTGTGGATTTGAGTAAGCAATCGATTACGTGGCACATCTTCCACTCCTGCAGGCCCCTGTTCGCTCGGAATTTAACCAATCGCTCAGACTAGCAGGTTCAGCCGTCCGGTGCGCCGAAGAAATTGCTTAACTTAGATCGAATTGGAGTCAATCACCGGCCCTGCCCGGATGCCCGCAATCGTAAAAACGGGGTCCTTGGCATTTGGGGCCCCTTCGCAGCCTGACTGGGCCCCTGTCTGCGAAGGGGCAGGAATTCACTCTGGCATTGAGCCCGTTGCGGCCACCCATTTGTCGACCAACTTCTGATGCTCGTCGGTGCGGGTGCGCGGGAGGTTGCTGGTGTCGATCCAGGCTTCGTGGATGCTTTCCGCGCCGAAGTGAGAGGTGGGCTTGAACCGCGACGGGTCGTCGAAAGCGGCTACGGTCAGGTCGAGGTTCGGGCCTTCCTTGAACTGAAAGCCAAGCGAGGTGCCGCATTTAGCGCAATAGGGCCGCCGGGCGATCGGCGAGCTGTCGTACCAGTCGGGGCCGCTCAGCCAGTCCATCTTCCCCTGCGGCAAATTCCTGAAGGCGATCGACACGCTGCCCGTCGCGCGCTGGCACATGCGGCAATGGCACAGATATGCCTCGTCGCTGTCAATTTCCGCCTCGAACCGCACCGCGCCACAGGCGCAGCCGCCTTGCATTTGGGTCATGTCCGCTCCTCCAGCCCGGCCCGCCGCATCCGCCACAAAGCCAGACCGATCCGATCCTGTCCAAAAAATGGCTCGCCGTCGAATACCAGGGTGGGGACGCCCCAGTGGCCCGCGTCTTCGAGTGCCGCCAGATTGGCCGCGATTTCGCGGTCGAGCCCTTCCGCATCGTCGCGCGCTTCGGCTTCGATCTCGGCGGGGTCGAGGCCGGCGCGCCGGGCCGCCTGGGCCAGGTGATCGCCCTCGTTCCAACCGCTCGTGCCGCCCCAGATGAGCCGGGACACCTCGTCGGCATAGGCCAGCGCGCGGCCTCGCCGAGCGGCCGCCTGACCCATCCTGGTCAGTCGATGAATATGCGGCTGATCGGCAGAGATCTTCCGGGTTTCCCAGTCCTGGACGATCGGATCAGGATCGGGCCGGGCAAACGGCAGTTCATTATGTTCGGCCAACCGCGCCACGTCGATCGCAACATAGCGAAGCCAGTTGGGATGGTTGCGCTCGAAGAAATCGGGCTGGCGGATCGCGAGCGGGTAAACCGGTCTCAGATTGATCGACAGCCGGTAAACCTTGGTCGCCTGGCGATAACGCTGCGTCGCGAGATAGCTGTAGGGGCTGCGGAACGACCAGAAGAGATCGGCCTGCAGCTCCGTCATTTCAGGCGGCCTTTTGAAGGTGCCGCCGTCCGAGCAATTCGGCGATCTGGACCGCGTTCAAGGCCGCGCCCTTGCGGAGATTGTCGCTGACCACCCAGATGCTGAGGCCGCTGTCGACCGTCGGATCCTCGCGCACTCGGCTGACGAAGGTAGCATATTCGCCCACACACTCGACCGGCGTCACATAGCCGCCGTTTTCGCGCTTATCGACCAACATCACGCCCGGCGCCTCGCGCAATATCTCGCGCGCCTGATCGGCCGAAATCTCATCCTCGAATTCGATGTTGATCGCTTCCGAATGGCCGACGAACACCGGGACCCGGACACAGGTCGCGCTGACCTTGATCCTCGGATCGAGAATTTTCTTGGTCTCCGCGACCAGCTTCCATTCCTCGGTGGTCGACCCATCGTCCTGGAAGTCGCCGCAATGTGGTATGACGTTGAAGGCAATCTGCTTGGTGAATTTGTTCGGCTGGTTGGAATCGCCGACGAAGATGTTGCGGCTCTGTTCGAACAGCTCGTCCATCCCGGCCTTCCCCGCGCCCGACACCGACTGATAGGTGGCAACGACCACGCGCTTGATCCGAGCCGCATCGTGCAGCGGCTTCAACGCCACGACCATCTGCGCGGTGGAACAGTTGGGATTAGCGATGATGTTCTTCGCGCGATAACCGTCAATCGCCTCCGGATTCACTTCCGGCACGATCAGCGGCACATCAGGGTCCATGCGGAAATAACTGCTGTTGTCGATCACCGTGCAGCCTGCTTCCGCGGCGATTGGCGCATGGATCTTCGATACGTCCGAACCGGCGGCGAACAAGGCGATATCCCATTCATCGAAATTGAAATGATCGATATTCTGGACCTTCAATTCCTTGCCGCTGTCGCCGAAGTCGATGACGTTCCCGGTCGAGCGAGAGCTCGCCACGGCGGCAATGTCGGCCAACGGGAATTGACGTTCCGCCAGGATATTGAGGATTTCGCGCCCGACATTGCCGGTCGCGCCGACGACCGCGACCCGATAGCCCGATGACATCTTACCTGTTCCTCTTGAATGGTGCGCCTTGCACGTAGGCAGCGACACTGCAAAGTCAACGGCGGCTCGCGGACCCGGGGGAATGTCATGAGGCAACAGGGAAGCTCGGTTCGATTGCTGATGGCGGCGGCGCTGTTGATGCTGGCCTTCGCCGCCAAGGGCTTGCTGATCGCGCCGCCCAGGGCGCCCACAAGCATCGAAACCGGCGAGTTCGATACGCAGCGGGCGATCGGACGGCTGCAGCGCATCCTGGGCGACCAGCGGCCCCATTCTGTCGACACGCCCGCCAATGACGCCGTCCGCGCCCGATTAATCGGCGAGCTTGAGGCCATCGGCCTCAAGCCGGAGGTTCGCGAGGCGACCGATTGCCGGGCCAACCCCAGCAGCCGCGTCGTCAGTTGCAGCCACGTCCGCAACGTCGTGGCTTCGGTCGGCCCCGCCACTGGTCCAAGGCTGCTGCTCAACGCCCATTACGACAGCACGCCGACCGGTCCAGGCGCGGCGGACGACGGCATCGGGGTTGCGACTCTGCTCGAAGTCGCCGCGCTGCTCCATGCCAAGTCCCCGGCGCGCCCCGTCACATTCCTGTTCAACGAGGGCGAGGAATATGGCCTCAACGGGGCTAATGCCTTCGCCCGCCGCGATCCGCTGGCGAACCAGACCGATGGGCTGATCAACATCGAATCCCGGGGCGTCACCGGCCCGGCGATGATGTTCGAGACCAGTGCACCGAACGGCCCGGCTCTCGCCGCCTATGCCAGCGCCACGCGGCGCCCGAGCGCCAATTCGATTTCCACGGACATGGCGAGCCTGATCCCCAACACGACCGATGTACAGGTGTTCAAGGAGAGGGGTTGGCGGACGCTCAGCTACGCCATCATCGGCAACGAGACCCGCTATCACACGCCGGGCGATACGATCGCCGCGCTCGACCGGGACAGCGTCGCGCAGATGGGCGGCGAAGTTCTCGCCGCCGCGCGGGCGATGTCGGGCGGAACGGTCGAGACGGGCGCATCGCGGCTCGTGTTCACCGATGTCGCGGGCATGTTCCTGTTTGCCCTGCCGGTGCTTGTCGCGGCGGCGCTTCTCGGAATGCTTGTGCTCGGCGCGTTGTGGGTCGGCTGGCGACGCGAGGCATTGGGCCGACCACTAGCGGTCTGCGGCGCGGCCTGGATCGGCGCGGTGGCCGCCGCGGCGGTCGTTTCCTTGCTATTCGGCCTGTTGCGCCCCGGCGATTTCTGGCGGGCGCAGCCGTTGGTGCCCTATCTGGCGGTCTATTCAATCGTCCTCCTGGTCGAGGCATTGCTGCTCGCGCGCCTTGCGCGGTCCAGCACCCGCGAGCAGCTTCGCGCCGCGGCCTGGGCCTTCGTCCTCATTATCGGCGGGCTGAGCAGCATCTTTCTTCCCGGCGCGACCATCTATTTCCTCGTCGCGCCGGCGATTGCGCTGGCGGGCCTGCTGATCGCGTCGCGATCGGGCCGCGCCGGCTCACTGATGCTTGGCCTGGCGGCGCTGTTCCAGCTCCTGATGTTTGCTCAGATGCTCGCCGCGATCGAACTGCTGCTGGTCGACGGGCCGCTATGGGCCGTAGCGCCGTTGGCCGGGTTGGCGGCGCTTCCGCTGCTCGTCGAAGCCGGTCATGAGATCGATCGCCGTGCGGCACGGACGCTGGCCGGGCTGGCCCTGATCTTCATCGTGGGCGCAATGATCATCCCCCGCACCAGCGCGACCCGGCCCGGTGCGCTGACGATCGATTATCTGAGGGATGATGTGCAAAAGCGAGCCGATTGGTCGGTGTCGAACGGCCTGTCGCCGCTCCCCCGGGGATGGCGGCGGTTCGGGCCCTGGCGAAAGGAGGAATTGCGCAATTCCAAGAGCAAGCGCTGGCTGGCCCGAGCGCCAATTCTACCGCTGCCGAGCCCCATGGTGCGGATCGTGTCGATCACCCCTGACGGCAAGGGCCGCCGGGTCACGCTGACCGTTGATCGCGGCGGGTTCGACACGATGGGACTGCGCTTCGCGAAGGAGGTGGCGGTAACCGCGATGGGCTTGACCGGGGATCCGCAAATCATCCCCAAATCGGCCGGGGACGGGTTTAGTCTGTTGCGGTGCGCGGGGGGGAGCTGTGACGGCCTGTCGGTCGAACTGCGCTTCGCCGATCGCCGCCCCGTCGAGGCCGAACTGATCGGCACGCGCTTCGCGCTCCCGGCCGAAGCAAGGCCGTTGGTCGCGGCTCGTCCTGCCAGCCATATCCCGCAATATGCCCCAAACAGCAGCGTTCGAATCATTCCCGTAATGCTGTGACAGGCGAGAAAAAGGGCGGCCCGCAGACAAGCGAACCGCCCCGAATTTCTAAAACCGCGGAGGACTTAGCCCTCGCTATTCTCCGTGCTGCCCTTCGCCGGACGGGTATCGCGGCGCTCGGCAATACGGGCCGATTTGCCGCGGCGGCCGCGCAGATAATAGAGCTTGGCGCGGCGGACCGCGCCACGACGCACGACCTCGATCGAATCGATCGCCGGCGAGTAAAGCGGGAAGACGCGCTCGACGCCCTCGCCAAACGAAATCTTGCGAACGGTGAAGTTCGAATTCACGCCCTTGTTGGCGCGGGCGATGCAAACGCCCTCGTACATCTGCACACGGGCGCGCTCGCCTTCGACGACCTTCACCCCAACACGCAGCGTATCGCCGGGACGGAATTCGGGAATGGGGCGGAGCTTGGCCAGCTCGGCAACCTGCTCGGCTTCGAGCGTCTGGATCAGGTTCATGTCAATTAAGACCCTATTTCTTGCGCTGCGCACCAGAGGGCGACGCCTCCCGAGCACCCCCATGGCGCTCGATCAGGTCCGGCCGCCGTAGCCGTGTGTCCTCGATCGCCCGTTGCTTTCGCCACGCCGCGATCTTCGCATGATCCCCCGATCGCAACACTTCAGGGATCGTGCGCCCTTCCCACATCTGAGGTCGGGTGTAGTGCGGATATTCCAGGAGCCCTTCGTCGAAGCTCTCCTCCTCTCCGCTGGAGGCCGCGCCCATTATCCCGGGAAGCAGCCGAATGCAAGCATCGAGCAGGACCATCGCGCCAAGCTCGCCGCCGGAAAGAACATAGTCGCCGATGGAGACAGGCTCGATCGGCCGAGCGTCGAAGATCCGTTCGTCGAACCCCTCGAAGCGGCCGCAAAGGAGGATCGCCCCCTCGCCCGCCGCAAGATCGCGAACCCTGCCTTGCCTCAGCGGTGCACCACGCGGCGTCATCGCCAGCATCGGCCGGCCGTCGGCGACGGCATCGAGCGCGGCCGCCAGCACATCGCAGCGAAGCACCATCCCCGCCCCGCCACCGGCCGGCGTGTCGTCGACGGTCCGATGCTTATCGATCGCATGGTCCCGGATGTTACGGGCTTCCAGGCTCCACGCCCCATCCGCCAGCCCCCGCCCGGCCAGGCTCACGCCCAGCGGCCCGGGAAACATCTCCGGATAGAGGGTCAGCACGGTGGCGCGGAAGGTCATTGCCGGCTCAATTCGACCAGTTAACGCCGTCACGGGGTGATCGGTCGACCGTTAGATTGAACACGTCGGGGCGGCTGTAGTGGCCGTCAGTGTCGAGCGCGGCAAGGGCTTCGCCAATCATCGATAGATCGAGGGTGGCGTGGAGCGCTTCTTCACCATCGCCCGCCTGGGCCAGGACGCTGCCGTCGGGCGCGACGACCAGGCTTCCGCCGCGGTTGAGGGTATCGCCTTCGATTGCTTCGATCAGCGCCCTGGCTTCGGCATTGCCGCCGGCGAGGTCCAATCCTTCGAACAGATCGTCGCGGCGCTGAATCAGACCTGCGGCGAGGACGAAACAGCGGCCTTCGAAAGCATAATGGCGCGTCGCGATCGCATAGGTCTCGCGCACACTCGGCCAGGCGGCGATATGGACCGCCTCGCCCAGATTATGCATCGCCGCGCGCGCCAGCGGCATCCAATGTTCCCAGCAGATCAGGCTGCCGACGCGGCCCCATTCGACCTGATGGACATCGAGCGTCGACCCGTCGCCCCGGGCCCAGAGGAGGCGTTCGCCGTGGGTCGGCACCAGCTTGCGGTGGAGGAGCGGCTTTTGGCCTGGTCGAAACAGGAATTGGGTATTGTAGAGGCTGGAACGGACCCGCTCATGCGCGCCCAACGAGATCATCGCGCCATGCTCGTCGCACAGCGATTGCAGCGGAGCAAAGCGGGAGTCTCCGGCGGTCACCGCCTGCTCCATCAGGATGCGGTGCAGCGCGCGCGTGCCCGGGTGATCCCACAGCGCAGCTCCGGGCGCTTCGTCCAGCCACAACGGATAACCGCCAAGCCAGGTTTCCCCGAACGCCACCAGCTTGGCGCCGTCCGACATCGCGGCGCGGGCCAGCCGCTCGGCCTTGTCGATCCCGGCCGATATGGCCAACGGCACCGGCGCCGATTGGGCAATGGCGACTTGAACCTTGGTCATGCGTTCCATTTCGAGAAGGACGGTCGCGGAGTTACTGATCGAAAGCTCGAGCGATCACAAGGGACGGAACATCGGCCAGTCCCTGACATTGAGCGCGGATGGATGACCAACCGCTCGATTGCCTGGTGATTGGCGGCGGCCCTGCGGGGCTGACCGCCGCAATCTACCTGTCGCGTTACCATCTCGACATCATGGTGGTGGACGGGGGGAAGAGCCGGGCGGCCTTGATCCCCTGCACCCGCAACCACGCCGGTTTTCCCGACGGAATCAGCGGCAAGGAATTGCTCGGCCGGATGAAGGAACAGGCGCGGCGTTACGGCACCCGGATCGAGGAGGGCCAGGTCTCACGCATCGAGCGCGATGCGGGCAGCAGCCTGTTCACCGCCGAATGGGGGTCTGGACCGATAACCGCGCGGACCGTGTTGCTTGCGACCGGAGTCACAAATCGCCGCCCATCGATGGATGAGGAGGCGCACGACGAAGCATTGGCACGGGGATTGATCCGTTATTGTCCAATCTGCGACGGTTATGAGGTAACCGATAAGAAGGTCGGCGTGATCGGCAGCGGCGAAAGAGGCGCCGGGGAAGCGATTTTCCTGCGCAGCTACACCCCCGATGTGACGCTGATCGCTCCTGACGATGATCATGACTTACGGGACGAGGACCGTAACCGGCTGAATGACGCGGGAATCAAGATCATGGATGGTCCGGCTTCAGCGATTGAGCCGAAGGACGAAACGATTTTGGTGACCGTAAACGGTCGCCGCCACGAATTCGACAGCATCTATCCCGCGCTTGGCAGCGACACGCATACGCAATTGGCGGAAATGCTCGGCGCCGAACTCAGCGAGGAATGCTGCATCCGGATCGACAGCCACCAGCGCACAAGTATCCCCGGACTTTACGCAGCCGGAGATGTGGTGCTCGGTCTCGACCAGATCAGCCATGCAATGGGTGAAGGCGGGGTTGCCTCGACGACCATTCGCAACGACCTTTCGGAACGTATGCCGCTACGGCGCTAGCAGCGGCTCGAATAAAAAATCCTTAGATTTCCAGTGGTTGTTTCGTGGTCGTATTGACTTGTCAAAGGTCCCGTGCCACCCATCACTGGTCGGCACTGGCGCGAAAGATGTAGCTGCCGACCTCTTCTTCCCTTTTCGCGCTGCGTAATTCTCGCAATCCAAATCAGGAGATACAACATGGCAGTAACGCAAACCCTTTCGCGCGCCCTTTATTCGGCAGCAGCAGCGGGTGCGATGCTCATGTCGTCCGCAGCGCTGGCAGCTGACGATCCGAAGGTCGCGGCAGAGGTTATCGCGCTCGCCAAGGCGCAATGGGCATCGGGCATCGCCGACCAATCGGCGGCCCAGCAGATGGGCACGGTTGCTGACGATTATACCGAGTTCAATCCCGAATATCCGACGCTGATAGTCGGTAAGGCGATGAACACGCGCATGGCGGAGATCAAGCCCGCAACGAAGACCGTGTTCGCCGACATGCAAAACCCGCATGTGCAGGTCTATGGCGACACCGCCATCCTGACCTATAATTATGCTGGGATCATGCGCAGCCCCGATGGCAAGGTAGAGTCCAACGTCGCCAAGTCGACCCGAGTCTATTCGCGCATGGGTAATCGTTGGATGCTCGTCCATGCCAACTTCGCACCGGTCGACACCACCGACTGACAATGACGAATGTGCGGGGGGTGGCCATAGGCCTCCCCTTGCCACCAAAATTTTCCAGATTTTCAGGCTAGAAATTCACGGTCGAGAGTGATTTTTCCATCGGCCAGGTCGGCAATGCCTGGCCGGAATGGAATCAACGTGCGCTTACCCTCGGCTAGTTGGATCTCCAGCAAGTCGCCGGCGCCGAAATTTTCTACCGCAGCGACAATACCGCATGGCTCTCCGTCCTGATCGAAGCAGGAGAGGCCAACCAAGTCGTCGAAATAATATTCGCCTTCATCCAGCGCCGGCAGGTCGGCCCTGTCGACTTCCACCAGTTGACCCCGAAGCGCTTCGGCTGCCGACCGGTCGGCAATGCCGTCGAAGCGGGCGATCGCGGTCTTGCCGCCGTCGCGGATGTCGCGGACGGCCATTTCGCGTCCGCCGACGTAGAATCGCGAATGGCGAGCGAGGCTTGCAACGCTGTCCGAGAATAATTTGAGCCTCAACTCGCCCTTCACTCCATGCGCCCCGGCAACCGCAGCGAGCGCCACGCGCTTTCCGGTTGCCGGCAACGTCATGGACTACTCGGCCTTTTCAGCTTCGTCGGACGACCCTTCGGCTGGTTCCTGCGAGCTTTCGCCGGTCACGTCCCCAGCTTCATCGCCGGCATCGCCATTCGGAGTGGCCTCGTTGGCTTCCGCAGTGGGAGCTTCTTCGGCGGCGGGAGCTTCCTCGGCGGCTGCGTCTTCTGCAGCCGGAGCCTCGTCAGCGGCGGCTTCCTCGGCCGGAGCTTCGGCGGCAGCTTCCTCGGCGGGGGCTTCGGCGGCAGCCCCTTCAGCCGGCGCTTCAGCAGCGGTCTCTTCGGCGACGGCCTCGGCCACAGCTTCGGCCTCCACCGTCGGCTCTTCAGTGGCGGTTTCGACCGCGTCGGCCATCACGGCCTCGGCCTCGGCCTGCTGCTCTTCAGCGGTTTCCTCGACCGCGGGAGCGGCAGCGGCGGCGGCCTTGGCCTCTTCAGCCTCGGCGGCCTTGGTCGCACGCTCTTCTACGCGCTCCTTGGCCTTTTCGCCCGGCTCACCCTTCTTCGGGTTGTTGCGGGCGGCACGCTCGCGGATGCCGGCGGCATCGAGGAAGCGGGCGACGCGATCGGACGGCTGAGCGCCAACGCTCAGCCAATGCGACACGCGCTCGGCGTCGATCTTCACGCGCTCCGGCGAATCCTTGGCCAAGAGCGGATTGTAGGTGCCCAGCTTCTCGATGAAGCGGCCATCTCGCGCGTTGCGGCTGTCCGAGACGACGATCCGGTAATAGGGGCGCTTCTTGGACCCGCCACGGGCCAGACGAATTGCAACTGCCATTTACTTATTCCTTTCAGATAATTACGCTATTTCTTTGAGAATTTATTGAAACCTGGTGGAAGGTTGAACGGTGACGCGCCGCCCGGAAGCCCCGGAAGCTGCGGCATCTGCCCGCCCGGCAGGCCGCCGCCCGCCGACAAGTCGGCCATCGCCTTTTCCATCCCGCCGCCGGAGAACATCGCCGCGAGCTTGCCGAAGCCGCCGAGCTTCTTCAGCCGCTTCATCGCGTTCGCCATTTCCTGGTGCATCTTGAGCAGCTTGTTGACCTCCTGCACCGTGGTCCCACTACCCTTGGCCACGCGGATCTTGCGCTTGGCGTTGATGATCTCCGGCTTGGCTCGCTCCTTGGCGGTCATCGAGCTCATCATCGCTTCCAGGCGCGTCAGCGCCTTTTCGTCGATGTTGGCCGCGCCTTTCATGCCCTTCATGCCCGGAAGCATATTGGCAAGCGCGCCAAGCCCGCCCATCCGCTGCATCTGGCTGATCTGGAGCCGCAAGTCGTCGAGATCGAACTTGCCCTTCTCCATCTTGGCGGCGAGCTTTTCAGCGTCTTCAATCTTGACCGTCTCGGCCGCCCGCTCGACCAGCGAGACGACGTCGCCCATGCCGAGAATGCGCCCCGCGACCCGGCTCGGGTGGAACGCCTCGAGCGCGTCGATCCCCTCGCCCACGCCCGCGAATTTGATCGGCTTGCCTGTCACCGCGCGCATCGACAGCGCCGCGCCGCCGCGCGCATCGCCGTCCATCCGGGTCAGGATCACGCCCGACAGGTCGACTTCGCCCGCGAAACCCTTGGCAACATTGACCGCGTCCTGGCCGGTGAGGCTGTCGACCACCAGCAGCGTCTCGACCGGGCGCGAGGCGGTCGCGACCGCCTTCATCTCGTTCATCAGCGCATCGTCGACGTGCAGGCGGCCCGCCGTGTCGAGCATCAGTACGTCATAGCCCTGAAGTTTCGCCGACTGCAGCGCGCGCTCGGCAATCTGCACCGGAGTCTGCCCAGCGACGATCGGCAGCGTATCGACGTTGGCCTGCCGCCCGAGCACCGCCAATTGCTCCTGCGCCGCCGGGCGGGCGACGTCGAGCGAGGCCATGAGAACCTTCTTGCGCTCGCGCTCGGAGAGGCGCTTGGCCAACTTGGCGGTCGTGGTCGTCTTGCCCGAGCCCTGGAGGCCGACCATCATGATCACGGCGGGCGGATTGACGTCGAGATTTAGCTCGGCCGTCTCGCTGCCCAGCATCTCCACCAGCGCGTCGTTGACGATCTTGACGACCATCTGCCCCGGCGTGACCGAGCGTACGACCTCGGCGCCGACCGCGCGCTCGGTGACCTGGTCGACGAAGTCGCGCGCCACCGGCAGTGCGACGTCGGCCTCGAGCAGCGCAACGCGAACCTCGCGCATCGCTCCACGCACGTCGTCCTCCGACAACGCGCCGCGGCCGCGGAGCTTGTCGAACACGCCGGCAAGGCGATCGCTAAGGCTGTCGAACATTCAAATCCTTTCCATTCTCCTCCCCCAGATTTCTGGGGGAGGTGGCTCGCGAAGCGAGACGGAGGGGTCTTAAACGGCCAAGAAGGCCCCTCCACCGCTTTCAGCGGTCCCCCTCCCCTCGAAATCGAGGGGAGGCAAAAAACGCAAACAACGCCGGCGGGCGAAACCTCGCCGGCCAGCGTGTCCCGAGGGACTCCATCGATGTATGTCCGTTAAGACGAAGGCGCCCCTACGGGAGAGGGGCGCGAAGGTCAAGGTTTGGACCGCGCCTGGCCCTCCACGTCAGATCTCGAAGTCGGGCGGCCACTTCATTCGAGCGGCAAACTCCAAGGCTCCGCCAATCAGCGCGCCGACAATACCGAATATCCCCGTAGTCACCGGTACGATGACGAAAATTCCCGCCCCACATCGATGAAGCGACGCCAACAAGGGAGCCAAACGTTGCGCCAGCGATCGTAAAAACGATGGTTGCTAGACGCGTCGCGCTGTGAATTTTCTTCGGCGTCATTACTTGAATACTGCAACTTCAGTCGATTTTCAGCAATAGGCGTAACGACGCGTCAAAACGTTTCGCCCCGCTCGATCACTTCCCGCTCCTCCGGCGTTGAGAACTCGTCCCAGGGCGCGGTTGCGGCCGGGGAAGCGGCCGAAGCGCTTGATCTGGTCGCGGTGGAGCAGCGCATATTTGTAGTTGAGCGGGTCGCGGTCGCGGAATTCGGCCACTGAGCGCTCCTGGTCCGCCAAATTCTCGCTGTGCTGGAGCGGCATCAGCATGAAGCTCGGCAGCGGCTTGGGCAGCTGGTCAACCCAGCCTCGCTCGAGCGCTAGCCTGGCCAGTTCCAGCGCCAGCGGGTCGGCCTCGAACGCCCTGGCCTTGCCGCGGAACATGTTGCGGCTGAACTGGTCGAGCAGGATGATGGCTGCGGCCAGCGCCTCCGGCGTCTCGCGCCAGCCCCGCCGCCTTGGTCCGAAGCACTTCCTCGCGGACCTTGCCGAACCGCTCGGCGATATGCCGATCCAGCACCGGGTCCTTCTGCCAATGCTGCTCGGGCCGCAGCTCCTCACACCAGAAGCGGATGACGGCGCGAGCAAGGTCGGCGGGGGAATCAGTCATAAGTCGCCGCCCTAGATGATTTCACGCGAAGGCGCGAAGGCGCGAAGAAGGCGCTGTCTCCGTCTCGTCATTGCGAGCGAAGCGAAGCAATCCAGGATTCTGGCTGGATTGCCGCGTCGCCTTCGGCTCCTCGCAATGACCGCAAATTCTTCGCGCCTTCGCGCCTTCGCGTGAAACTATTCTTCTTCGGCGGGCCGCCCGGCCTCGGCCCCTTCCCGCCCGGGCCACCCGGCCGGTCATCGCGCCGCCCCGGGCTGTTGCGGAAGGTGCGGCGGTCGGGCGGGCCGCGGCGGTCGCGTTCCGGCACGCGGTCCATCGGGCGCGATTGCTGGACTTGTCCTTTGGGCCCGACCGCATAGCCTTCTTTCAACAGCTGCGTGAACGCCGCCCGGACGCTTTGGGCGATCGAGTCCTGAACCGATTTGGGCAGGTCGGCGAACGTCGTGTTGCGATGGACGCTCTGCAGGTCGCGCAGCATATTGTTGGGCACCCCGCCCGACGCGGCTTTCATCGCCTCCAGCGCGTCGATCACCGCTGACAGCAGGATCGATTGCATGACCTCGGTCGCGGCTCGTTGCACCTGGGCTCTCCTGTTTTCGACCAGCGCGGTGGACTTGGCGCGTTACGCTTCCTAAGTCCCGCCGCGTGACGCGGCAATTCCACAAGATGCACGGGCTTGGAAACGATTTCGTCGTGCTCGACGGGCGCGAGCAGCCGGTGACGATGACCTCGGCGCTCGCGAAAGCGCTGGCCGACCGTCACCTGGGCATCGGCTGCGACCAGCTGATCCTGCTCGAGCCGTCTGTCAGTCGCCGACGTAAAGATGCGCATCTGGAACCATGACGGGGGCGAGGTTGAAAGTTGCGGCAATGCCTCGCGCTGCGTCGTCGCGCTGACTGGCGCGAAGACGCTGGAGACCGGCGGCGGGATCGTCGAGGGCTCGGCCGAAGGCAGCGAGGTCGAGGTCAGCCTGCCCGCGCCAAAATTTGGTTGGGACGACATTCCCCTCACCTACCCAATGGACACGGCGAAGCTGCCGTTGGCCTGGGGACCGTTGGAGCACCCCATGGCGCTCAGCGTCGGCAACCCGCACCTCATCTTCTTCGTCCCCGACGAAACTGCAATTGAGCTCGACCGGCTCGGCCCCAGCATCGAGCATGACCCGGCTTTCCCCGAGCGGATCAACGTCAACATTGCCTCGGTGCGCGACGATGGCATCCACCTGCTCACCTGGGAGCGCGGCGCTGGGTTGACCCTCGCCTGCGGCACCGGCGCCTGCGCCACCGCGGTCGCCGCCATTGTGCAGAAGAAGGCGACCTCCCCGGCCAGGGTACATATGCGTGGCGGCGAGTTGACCATCCGTTGGGCGGCAGATGAGCCGATTCGAATGCGAGGCGCGGCCACCCATGTGTTCAAGGGCGAGATCGAGCTGGAGGCGCTTCGCTTGACCGCCGCCCGGACAATCACGCTTGGCTGCCGGCTCAACTTCGCCGAGAGCGAGGCGATGCGCGGGCTTGCCGGCGACGACACGATCATCGTCAACAGCTGCGCCGTCACCAACGAGGCCGTGCGGCAGACCCGTCAAGCCATCCGCCGCGCCCATCGCGAAGCGCCCGACAAGCGGATAATCGTGACAGGGTGCGCGGCGCAACTGGACCCGCAAGCATTTGCTGCGATGCCGGAGGTCAGCCGCGTGCTGGGCAATGCGGACAAATATAACTCGTCCGCTTTTGCCAATGAAAGCAAGGTGGTTGTGAGTGACGTCATGGCGGCGCCCGTCCCGCCGGTCGCTGCCGGCTTCCTGTCGCGTGTCCGCAGCTTCGTCGCCGTCCAGACCGGCTGCGACCATCGCTGCACCTTCTGCTCGATCTGGCAAGCGCGCGGCCCCAGCCGGTCACTGCCCTATACGGCCGTCCGCGACGCGGTGGCTCGAGAGCTGGATACGGGAGCGAGGGAAATCGTCCTCACCGGTGTCGATATCACCAGCTACGATGGATCACTTGGCTTGTTGTGCCAGCGCCTCCTCACCGATCTTCCTGAGTTGAGGCGACTTCGCCTCTCTTCGCTCGACAGTATCGAAATCGACGATGCTTTGATGGAACTGGTCGCGGGCGAGCCGCGCCTACTCCCCCATTTCCACCTGTCGCTTCAGGCAGGCGACGATCTCATCCTCAAACGGATGAAGCGGCGGCACAGCCGCGCCCAGGCGGTTGCCACTGTCGAGCGGCTCAAGCATGCCCGCCCCGATGTCACGATTGGCGCGGACCTCATCGCCGGATTCCCGACCGAGACCGAGGAAGCTGCGCGCAATTCGCTACGCCTGCTCGACGATTGCGACATCGTCGCCGCGCACATCTTCCCGTTCTCGCCGCGCCCCAACACACCGGCGGCACGAATGCCTCAGCTGGAATGGGAAACGATCAAGGCCCGCGCCGCTCGGCTACGAGTTGCGGCCGCCGAGCGGCGAACCCGCTGGCTCGATAGCTCGATTGGCACCCGCCAGACGGTGCTGATCGAAAATAATGAAAAGGGGCACAGCGACGGCTTCGCCCCAATCCACATCGCAGGCTCCCAACGCGGTGACCTTGGCATGGTGCAAATCACCAGCCGCGATGCCGACAATCTAATCGGGATTTTTGAATGAGTTGGATCGAGCGCCTCACAGGCGGTTTCAAGAAAACGGCGGACCGCCTAGGCGAAAACATCTCGGGCCTGACCAGCAAGGCGGCGCTCGACACCTCGACCCTTGACGAGATCGAGGAAGCGCTGATCGCCTCCGATCTCGGTCCCGAGGCATCGAAGCGAATCCGCGACGCGATTGCCGCCCGGCGCTATGAGCAGCTCGACGAACGTGGCCTGCGTACAATCCTGGCGGAGGAAATTGAGAAAATCCTCGCACCGGTAGCCAAGCCTCTCGACGTCTGGGGCTTCCCCCGCCCGCACGTCATCCTGGTGATTGGCGTCAACGGATCGGGCAAGACGACCACCATCGGCAAGCTGGGCCATCTGCTCCAGGAACAGGACTATGGAGTGATGCTCGCCGCCGGCGATACGTTTCGCGCCGCTGCGATCGAGCAACTCAGGATCTGGGCAGACCGCATTGGGGCGCCGATCATCTCAGGCAAGGAGGGCGGCGATGCCGCCGGCATCGTCTATGACGGCGTCAAGCAGGCAACGGCGACCGGCATCGATGCGCTGATCGTCGACACCGCCGGGCGCCTCCAGAACAAGACTCATCTCATGGAGGAGCTGGCCAAGGTCCGCCGGGTCCTTGGCCGTTTGAACCCTGACGCCCCCCACGACGTTCTCCTCGTCCTCGACGCCACCACCGGACAAAATGCATTGAACCAGATCGAAGTATTCGCCCGCGACGCCGGGGTCACCGGCCTCGTCATGACCAAGCTCGACGGCACCGCGCGCGGTGGCGTGCTGGTCGCGGCCGCCGAACGGTTCGGAATGCCGATCCACGCCATTGGCGTTGGCGAAGGGGTCGACGACCTGCGGCCATTTGATCCACGCGCGGTTGCCCGCGCCATCGCGGGGCTGCCAGCATGACCAACGACGTCAAACAGGAACCGGCCGGCACCGCGCGGCTGCTGATCGACATCGGGCCGCTGCTAATCTTTTTTCTCGTCAATTTCCTGGCGCCGGTGCCTGGCGCACTCAAGATTTTCGTCGCGACCGGGGCGTTCATGGCGGCGATGATGGCCGCCCTCGCCTTCTCGGCCTTCCGATATCGCTATGTGTCGCCGCTGCTGCTTTTCTCGGGGATTATGGTTGTCGTGCTGGGTGGTCTCACCATCTGGCTGCACAATGAGACTTTCATCAAGATCAAGCCGACGATCTATTACCTCTTGGTGGCCGGTCTGCTCACATTTGGGCTGGCCACTGGCCGGCCTTTGCTGAAGGCGGTGCTGGGAACGGCCTATCCGGGGCTAGACGAGCAAGGCTGGCGCAAGCTCACCCGGAACTGGGCGATCTTCTTTGCGGTCATGGCGGTGGTCAACGAGGCCGTGTGGCGTAACAGCTCGACCGATTTCTGGATCGGCTTCAAACTGTGGGGCGCGATTCCGGCGACGCTCTTGTTCGCCGCGGCCAATGTTCCCATGTTGCTGCGCCACGGCCTCACGGCTGATGAATCCCCCCAACCAGTCGAGCCGGGACCGGTCGAATGAGCGACGCCATCCTTAGTATCCGCGGCCTCAGAAAGGCCTATGCCAGTGGCACAGAGGCGCTCAAATCGGTCGACCTCGACATAAGGCGCGGTGAGATATTTGCCCTGCTCGGGCCCAATGGCGCGGGCAAGACGACGCTCATCAACATCGTCTGCGGAATCGTCACTCCATCGGGCGGCACCGTGCTGGTCGATGGCAAGGATCATCTGACCGATTATCGCCACGCCAGGACCCGCATCGGGCTGGTGCCGCAGGAATTGACCACCGATGCGTTCGAAAGCGTTCTTTCGACGGTCAGCTTCAGCCGCGGCCTGTTCGGCAAGCGGCGCGACCCGGCGAAAATCGAGGCCCTGCTCAGGCGCCTGTCGTTGTGGGACAAGCGCAAGGCCAAGATGATGGAGCTATCGGGCGGGATGAAGCGCCGAGTGATGATCGCCAAGGCGCTGTCGCACGAGCCCGACATATTGTTCCTCGACGAGCCAAGCGCCGGCGTCGATGTCGAGCTTCGGCGCGACATGTGGGAGATGGTGCGCAAGCTCCGTTCCGACGGCACTACCGTCATCCTGACCACTCACTACATCGAGGAAGCCGAGGAAATGGCCGACCGCGTCGGCGTGATCAGCCGGGGCGAACTTGTCGCGGCCGAGGACAAGCATGTCCTGATGCGCAAGCTGGGCCGCAAGACTCTGAAGCTCACGCTGGCCGATCCGATGACCGACATACCCGCCGCGCTGGGCGAGTGGAACCTCGCCATTGAGGATGATGGCCACGTGCTTTGCTATGAATTCGATGCCAATGCCGAGAAGACCGGCGTCCCCTCCTTGCTGCGGCGCGTCAGCGACCTTGGCATCGGCTTCAAGGATCTGTCGACCGAACAGTCGAGTCTGGAGGATATCTTCGTCGGGCTGGTCCACGAGGAGCGCAACTGATGCGGAACGGAGGTTTCAACGGCGAGGGCGTACTCGCCATCTACCGCTTCGAAATGGCCCGAGCGCTGCGCACCTTGTGGCAGAGTTTGGTCACGCCGGTGATCACGACCGCGCTTTATTTCGTGGTGTTCGGCGCCGCAATCGGCGGCCGCATGACCGACATGCAGGGCATCAGCTTCGGTGCCTTCATTGTGCCTGGGCTAACCTTGCTGTCGGTATTTATGCAATCGATCTTCAATGCCAGCTTCGGCATTTATTTTCCGAAATTTACGGGCACGATTTACGAACTTCTCTCAGCTCCCATCTCGAGCATGGAAGTGGTTTTGGCGTATGTCGGATCGGCCGTGACCAAGTCGATGGTGCTGGCCCTGGTCACGCTCGCCACCGCCACCCTTTTCGTCGATGTCCGGGTCGAGCATCCACTGCTGATGGTCCTCTTCCTGTTTCTGATCACTACTGCCTTTTGCATGCTGGGCTTCGTCATCGGCATCTGGGCCAAGAACTTCGAACAGCTTCAGATTATCCCGATGCTGATCGTCACGCCCCTCACCTTCCTTGGCGGCGCATTTTATTCGATCAGCGCGCTCGGGGAACCCTGGCGGACCGTGACACTGTTCAATCCGGTGGTGTATCTGGTCAGCGGTTTCCGCTGGACCTTCTTTGGAATTGCCGACGTGCCGGTCTGGACCAGCGTGGCGATGATGCTGGCGATCATTGTCGCCTGCCTCACCGCCATCGTCTGGGTGTTCAAGACCGGCTATCGGCTCAAGCAGTAATCTCCGGGGCGGCTTCAGCGCCTGCGCTCTGAAACTGGTCGGCGCGTTCCAGGCCCTTGCCGTCAAGGTTGCTGGCAACAAAGTCCCAGTTGATGATGTTATCGAGCACGCTTTTCACGAACCGCGGCCGTTCGTTGCGATAATCGATGTAATAGGCATGTTCCCACACATCGAGGGTAAGCAACGGTACCAAGTCATTCACCGCCGGAGTATCGGCGTCGTGGAGCGACGTCACTTCGAGCTTGTCATCCTTGAGGACCAGCCAGCCCCAGCCGCTCGCGAAATGCTCGGCGCTTTCCTTGGCCAGCTTATCGAGCAGTTCCTGCTCACCGCCAAAGCTATCGCCGATCATCTCACGCAGTTTGCCGGACGGCCGAGATGAACCGGCGGGCGCCAGGCATTGCCAGAAGAAACTGTGGTTCCAAATCTGGGCCGCGTTGTTGAAGAGGCCCTTGTCGCCTTTTTCCTTTGCGGCCCTGATGACCTCGATCAGCGAAGCATCCGCCAGGTCGGTATCGGCAATCAACTTGTTGGTCTTGTCGACATAGGCCTTGTGATGCTTGCCGTGGTGATAATCGAGCGTTTCTGCCGACATATGAGGCGCCAGCGCATCCTTGGCGAAAGGAAGGTCGGGAAGTGTGAAGGGCATGAAGTCGCTCCTTATTCGGGTGGGATTCCACTTGCATCAACGAACCGGGGCCTCGCCGGCTCCACCATCCGATGCCAATCGCTTGCTCCGATGCCCCGCCAGGTCGTAAAAGATGCGTAACGAGGTGGAAGCGGCCGCCTCGAACAGGGGGAAATGATGGGAAAAATCTTCGACAATCTAAATCTGGTGTTGGGTATTGGCCTGGTCGCCGCACTTGCGCTGATGATGGGTTTCCATGCGGAAACGATCAGCGCCGAGGCGGTGCTCCGATGGCTCCACGTGTTCTTCGGCATCACGTGGATCGGGCTGCTTTATTATTTCAACTTTGTGCAGGTGCCGGTCATGCCATCGGTCCCGGCCGAGCTTAAGCCCGGCGTATCGAAATATATCGCGCCCAAGGCCTTGTTCTATTTCCGCTGGGGCGCGGCCTTCACTGTTCTGACCGGCGCAATTCTGGCTTATGTGAACGGCTATCTGGTTGAAGCACTGACGCTACAGCCGCAGGTCCGGCTGATCGGCATCGGCATGTGGCTGGCACTGATCATGGCGTTCAACGTCTGGGCGATCATCTGGCCGAACCAGCAGAAGGTGCTTGGCCTGGTCGAGGCCGACGACGCCACCAAGGCGAAGGCCGGACGCACCGCGCTGATCGCCAGTCGCACGAATACGCTGCTGTCGCTCCCGATGCTCTACGCCATGACGACCTACCAGACGCTTGGCAGCTAAGACCCTAGTGTCCGTCGGCCCTAGGGCCGGCGGACCTGGTAACGCTTCAACTCGATCGCCGGCTCGCGCCAGCTAGGCTCGAGGGCCTGGGCCCGACGCAAATCATTATAGGCGGCGGTGATGTTGCCACTGTCCTCATTGGCGACGCCGCGCACGAAATAGGCCAGCGCCGGCCTTCGAGTCCGGTTTTCAAGCGCCTTGGCAACCAATGGCAGTGCTTCGCGACTCTTGCCATAGCGAACGTTGAGGATCGCCTTGTTCAACCAGGCTTCCGGCTGATGCGGATCGAGCGCAATCGCCTTGTCGAAGTCAACGTTGGCCAAGTCGAGGTTGACCCGCCTCAGGTGCAGGATTCCGCGGTTGACGTAGGTCGCCACCTTGTCTTCCGAAGTCAACGCCTGTTGGGCAAGTGCCTGATTGCAAGCATCCAACTCCGACGCCTTGGCGGTCTGCCCATCTGCCGCACGGTAGCAGGATTCGGCGAACCCTCCGCCGACAGTCACGACTGACGCATTGGCGCTTGCCGCCAATGCCGTGGCTGCGAACGTTGTAACGAGAGAAAGTCCACGCATAAGACCTCCCAACTCAACAGTGATGACACCCCGGACAGGCTATAACATAATTCGCCAGCCCCAGCGATTAGGTCGGAGCGGTAACCGCCAACTGGTGCCGCTTCATGGCATGGCGTAGCTGGTCATAGGTCAGGCCAAGCGCAGAGGCCGTGGCGCGCTGATTGTAGCGATGGCGCGTCAGCGCATCTTCGAGCAGCGCCTTTTCATAATCGGCAACCGCGCCGCGAAGATCGTCAGTGACCTGCACCGCAGGCCGGATCGCCGACTCCACCCCTGAACCCTGTTCAATCGAGCCCAGCGCGTCGGGAGATCCTGCGAAATCGCTGCCCATTCCCTCGGTCTGCGCCCAGGGCGATTGAAATGGATCGAACTGGATCGCGTCGATTTCTCGTTCGGGATCTTCGGCGCGATAAACCGCTCGCTCGACCACGTTGCGAAGCTCTCGGACGTTGCCGGGCCAAGGATAAGCCTCCATCTCCGCCATGGCGCGAGAGAATCCCGGCCAGTTCGCCCAGTCCAATTCCACCGCCATGCGACGACCAAAATGTTCGGCAAGCAGCGGAATATCTCCCTTGCGAGAGCGCATCGGCGGCAGGGTCACCACCTCGAACGACAGGCGATCGAGCAGGTCGGCCCGAAAGCGCCCTTCCTCGACCAGGCGCGGAAGATGCTCATTGGTGGCGGCGACGATGCGAACGTCGACCTCGATCGGCTTCGATGCGCCAATGCGCGTGATTTCTCCATATTCGACGGCGCGCAACAGCCGGTCCTGGGCTGGCGAGGAAAGGGTAGCCAGTTCATCGAGAAACAGGGTTCCGCCATCCGCTTCCTCGAACCGCCCGTGGCGAGTCTTTGCGGCGCCCGTGAAGCTTCCCGCCTCATGCCCGAACAATTCGGCCTCGATCAGATTTTCCGGGAGCGCGGCGCAGTTCATGGTGATCAGCGGCCCGGCCCAACGCTGCGACAAGTGATGAAGACGCTCGGCAATCAGCTCCTTGCCCGTGCCACGCTCGCCGATGACGAGCACCGGCCGGTTCAAGGACGCGGCGCGGCTTGCCCGCTCGACCGCGTCGAGAAAGGCGAGACTTTGGCCGACAAACTGATTAGTCCTTTCCATGCCCAACATGTGGTGGCAAATCCCATCATCTGGCAAGAAATTTTGCCCTGTCGTTAGTCGAAATGTGGCGGTTTCGTCGGAAAACAGAAGTTAGTTCATTTTTGGCATGAAGCCTGCAAAAGACTTTTGTAACAGGGCTAGCAAGCTGGAGTGCTCGATGGGTATTTTTTCCCGAACTCGGGATATTTTCGCGGCCAACATGACCGAGCTGCTCGACCGTGCCGAAGATCCGGCGCGGATGATTCGCATGATCATCCTCGAAATGGAGGAAACGCTGGTCGAGGTTCGCGCCTCGGCCGCGCGGTCGATCGCTGACAGCAAGGAAATGAAGCGGGCGCTCGGCCGTCTCGACGAACTGCAGTCGAGCTGGACGGAGAAAGCCGAGCTTGCCTTGTCCAAGGACCGCGAGGACCTCGCCAAGGCCGCACTCCTGGAGCGGCAGAAGGCGACCGACATGGCGGACAGCCTGAAGGCAGAGCTGGCGTCGATCGAGGATACGCTCAAAAGCTATGAGGCGGATATCGCCAAGTTGCAGGGCAAGCTGCGCGAGGCGCGCGCCAGGCAGAACGCGATCGCGACCCGGATCGAGAGCGCCGTGACCCGCGCCCGCACCCGCGAGGTGCTCAATGGCAGCCGGACCGACGACGCCTTTTCCCGGTTCGAAGTGCTCGAGCGGCGGGCCGATTTCGCCGAAGGCCGGGCCGATGCGCTGGGCATGACCGGCCCGAAGAGCCTGGAAGAGGAAATTGCGGATTTGAAAGCGACCGACAAGGTCGACGCAGAACTGGAAGCTATGAAGGCCGCGCTGAAGGCCAAGGGGGCGTAGATTTATGGATCCTGCTGACATTCTTGGGGTGGCGATGGGCGCACTGGCCGTCCTCACCCTGTTCATCGGCCTTCCGTGGCTGGTGTTTCACTACATCACCAAATGGAAGACCGCCGCCACCCTGACGGGTTCGGATGAAAAGCTGCTCGACGACCTGCACGATGCCGCTCGCCGGCTGGACGACCGGCTGTGCACGATCGAACGGATCATGACCGCCGAAAATCCCAACTGGCGCCAGCAATGCCTGCCGGAAAGCGACCGCCAGCGCCTCCTGATCGACGGAAAGTAAGCCCCATGCCGCAACCGCCAAGCCGGACGAAATTCTATCTCGACAAACGCCATGGCAAGATCATGGGGGTTTGTGCAGGAATAGCCGATTATACCGGCCTCGACGTCACTCTGGTCCGCATCATGTTCGCGGGCGCGGTGTTCATGAGCGGAGGCAGCGTCCTCCCACTTTACTTCATTGCCGGCTTCATCGCCGACGACCAGCCGCGCGAACTAGCGATGGAAGACCAGGAAGAGCAGCGCTTCTGGCAAGGCGTCCGGCAGTCGCCTGCCCGCACCGCCCGCGATATTCGCAGCCGGATGCGCGACATCGACCGCCGTCTTGCCGACATCGAAAGCTATGTCACCACCGAAAACCGCAGCCTTGCCCGCGAAATCGAACAACTGCGCTAACAACCGGAAACATTGGGGAATATCCGATCATGGATGCCGAAAATGTCTTACTCATCGACAAATTGTCCGAGTTTTTCCCATTCATCATTACCATCGTGTCGATCAGTGTCGGCGGCTGGATCCTGACCACTTGGCTGCGCATCAAGAACGGCTATCCGCTCGACGGCGCCTGGGGCCAGGCAATCCATCCCCACACCGACAAGGAGGCGATCGAGCGCATCAAACTGCTGACCAATGAAAATGCCCAGCTTCGTGCCGAAATAGGGTCGGTGAAAGATCGGCTGGAGACGATCGAGCGGATCGTCACCGACCAGCCGGCGCGGCTGGCGCGGGAGATTGACGCACTGGCGATCGACAAGGGAGGCCACGCATGATGGGCCTAGGCGAAGTATTCATCGCGGCGATTGTCATCGGCCTGCCGATGGTCACTTTCGGCTTGATTTTCAGCCGGTGGTTCCGGTTGAAGGAAAAGCGACTTGAAGTCGAAGCAAGCCTTGCAGTTGAAAAAGCGGCGCAATACGCGGCGTCGAACGCGGATCTTGAAGCGCGCGTAAGAGTGCTGGAAAAAATCGTGACGGATGGCGGCCTTGAAACAGCCGCGCAAATCGAGGCATTGCGCGCGCCACGCCTCACCAAGGGAGATAAAGTCCAGTGAACCCCTTTGAAATGGTCGTCCTTATCGTTGCCATCGTGATGGTGACGAGCGTCCTGAGGGCCCGATACGGGTACCATCGCCGCCGCGGCGGCGGTGACGGCGAGGACGTATCGCCCCAGGAGCGCGCCGAAACCATGCGACTGCGCGACGAAGTCAAGCAGCTCAAGGAGCGCATTCACGTGCTCGAACGCATCGCCGTCGAGAAGGAGGACACACTGTCTCGCCAAATCGAGGAATTGCGCGACCGATAGGTGGCGTCTAGGCGGACTATCATGGCCGCTCTGCCCGCCCTTTCCGACCTTGCCGAAGAGTATGAGTTTCTCGACAGCGAGGATCGCTATCGGCTGCTGATCGAACTCGGCCGGAAGCTGGAGCCGATGCCCGAGGCGCTCAAGACCGACGCGACCAAGGTGCGCGGATGTTCCTCGTCGACCTGGGTCTATCCCACCCGCCTGTCGGACGGGCGGCTCCATTTTCTCGCCGACAGCAATGCCGCGATCACCAAGGGTGTCGTCGCGCTGATCCTTTCGGCAGTGCAGGACCAACCGCCGGCGCAGGTGGCCGCGACCGACGTGAAGGCGCTGCTTGAGCCGTTCAATCTGACCCGGGAGCTTTCGTCGAACCGCACTCAGGGCGTACCCAACATGATCGCCTTGGTTCGCGAAACGGCGGCACGGCTGGCGGCGGCATGAGCGACATCCCGGAGATCGACGCGCAGGAGCGAGGCGGCGGGTTCGATCCCGAGCGGTTCTTCGAGCTGGCGCGCAAGGTCGGCCACGGCCGGGCGTTGGGGATCGAATATCGTGCATCGGAAGAAAATTGGGTCGAACTGGCCCTGCCCTGGCGCGAAGAGTTGGTCGGTGTCCCCGAAAGCGGCATCCTGGCATCGGGCGCAATTGTCAGCTTGCTAGACACGTGCGGCGGAACGTCGGTGTGGATGGCCCTTGGCCATTTTCAGCCGATCGTCACGATCGACCTGCGCCTCGACTATCTGCGCCCGTCCTTGAAGGGAGAGATCGTTATCGCCCGCTGTGAATGCTATAAGCTGACCCGCCAAATCGGGTTCGTTCGTGGCATGGCGCACGGCCGAGACCCGGCGCGCCCGATTGCGCAAGCGACGGGGACCTTCATGCTCAATCCCTAGAGCTTGGCGCCGGTCTTCCGTTCTTCGGCGCGGCGGAGGACGTCATATGCGGCCTGAACCGCCTGAAATCGCTTCGCGGCTTCGGCATCGTCCTGTTTGCGGTCGGGATGATGCTCCTTGGCGAGGCGGCGATAGGCGGCCTTGACGGCCGCAAAGTCGACATCGCCCTCAAGCTCGAGCGCATCCAGCGCACGCATCTCGTCGCGGCTGCGGCTGCCGTCGCCGGGACCGCCCCACTGGTAGTGGGCGCTCTTGCGATAGGCCGAAGCGCCGCTCTCTTCCTCCGCCGCCCGCTTGGCGGCTTCCTCGGCGGTCAGCCCGGCGAAATAGTTCCAATTCTTGTTATATTCGGCGGCATGGGCCTCGCAGAACATCCAGCGTTCGCGGCTGTTGGGCGCTTTGGGCGCCGGCCGGTCTCCCGGTTCATCGCAGCCTTCCCGGTCGCATAGGCGAACCCGGGTCGCGGCGCGACCCTTTGCCCCATAAGAACGCCAGCGGGGAAAGCCCCAATCGTCGGATCGCGTCTGCTTGGCCATCACTCTACCACCTAAACATAGTCGGTCGTCATTGCGAGCGCAGCGAAGCAATCCAGCGGCGCATGGAGTGCCTCGTCGCCTTCGGCTCCTCGCAATGACGAAAAGCAAAATTGAGCCAGGGGACCTGTAAGCCGGGTTCTGTCCATCCCCGCCTTCGCGGGAACTGGGCGACCATTCCTCTAGCCCCGGACTTGCGTCCGGGGTCAAGCGACCAACCCGGGCGACGAGCCGGAAATAGCCCATGCGCCGCCCCTATTCGGTCTTGCACCCGGTGGGGTTTGCCGTGCCGCTTCCGTTGCCGGCCGCGCGGTGCGCTCTTGCCGCACCCTTTCTCCCTTACCGGCCCGAAGACCGGCGGTCTGCTTTCTGTGGCACTTTCCCTGATCCCGGCCGAAACCGAAACCGCCGGGCGTTACCCGGCACCGTTTTTCCGTGGAGCCCGGACTTTCCTCGTCTCACCGAAGTGAGCCGCGGCCGCCCGGTCCCCTGGCGAGGCGCCCTATAGCGCAGACTTGTTAGCGCGAGAAGACGGCACCGTGCGGCGTGCCTTCGCCGCTCCAACCATGTGGCCAAGTGCGGGTGGCGAAGCTGAAGCCGACCTTACCGTCCGTATCGCGGAACGCCTCGTCGATACTCAGCGCGCCCGAGGCCTGGTCGAGCTTGAGCAAATAGAGGCGGTCGCCCTTTTTTCCCGAGGTGACGACAAGCCGCTTCGCCTTCGAGTCCCACGCCGTCCAATGCGGGCTGAACGTATTGCTGATCGTCAGCCGCGAAACTTCGCGGACCTGCTTCGGATTCGCGATGTCGAGTACCGCGAAGCCGTTATAGGTTGGGACGCTCTGAATTAAGTAGCGTCCCACGATTGTCGGCACACCGCAGAAATCTCCCGGAAATTTATGCACCAGCCGGGCTTTGGGCGCCGCGGAGTCGAGGCCGGTGATGCGCTGGATGCCGCATGACAGGGTTTGAACATAAACCGAGCCGTCGGCGGCGATACGAGCTTCCTCTGGGGCGACATTGCCGTTGCCGGTCGGGCCAGGATCGAGACGGTGGGTGCCGAGTAGCTTGAGATCGCTGAGGCGGAAGACCTGATAGGTGTTGCTCGACAGCAGATAGGGATCCTGCATCGGGCTGTTCGTCACGAGTACGCGATCGATCTTTGGCAGAACCGCGAGGCTGTAGGGCAACAAGCCGTCGTCGGGGAACGCCGGATCGGCATTGCTGACCGCTCGCACCAGCTTGCCGCCGTCATCAATCTCGACAAGCCCGCCGGTCCTGCCACTCATCATCGCCGCGTGGTCGGCGCCTCCTCCATGGTCGGCGAACTGAAACGAGGCCAGGACATTCCCATTGGGCAACCGCAGGAAACTGTGCGGCATGCCATAGCCTCCAACGCTCTGAAATCGAGCCGCGACCCTGGGCTTGAGCGGATCGCGAAGGTCGAAGACAACCGACTGGTTGGGATCATGGTCATTGGCAAACAACATGCCGCTGGCGGGCATCTCATATTCGGTGTGGTGGATTCGCGTGCTCTTGATGTCGGTGCCGATCCCCGAGACGAGCCTGCCGTAGGCCGGCGAGGCGGGATCGGCGTCGATGACCGCAAGGAAGTCGTTGCCCAGCTTGGCCTGGTCGGCGGCCCAAACAAAAAGATAATGACCCGCGGGGGCCGCGTTGGCGGGAGCGGCCAACACAGTCGCAATTGCTGCGGCTACCGTGACGATCGTCCGTTTCACGAAAGCTCTCCCTCGATTGATCGGGATCGATGCGCCCCTACTGGGGCCGTGGCAAGAGCAGCGCGAGCAGCTTGGCGCGGCATTCGCCGTCGATGATCCCGTCTATGAGGTCGGGCCGGAAGCGGCGCTGGAAGGCGATCACTGCCTTTTGCGTGTCCGTCACGTCATAACCGAACCGTTCAAGAGCCAGAAGGAAACCGGCGTCGGTCCAGAACGGGTCCGTCAGGTCGCGTGACGGGCTGGGCAAGGCGAGGCGCCGCTTTGCCAACGCCCCCCAGGGGAAAAGTTCGCCAGGATCTTCCTTGCGTGCCGGCGCAATGTCCGAATGGCCAACGATATTGCCCCGGCCGATGCCGTGGCGGCCCTTGATGTCAGCGACCAGCGGAATGACGGAGGCAATCTGCTCGTCCGGGAACGGCCGATAGCCAAATTCGTGGCCCGGATTGACAATTTCGATGCCGACGCTGGCTGAATTGACGTCGGTGATGCCGCGCCAATAGCTTTTGCCGGCGTGCCATGCGCGCATTTCCTCGTCGACGAGCTGAATGACCTCGCCGTCTTCCTTGATGCAATAATGGGCGGACACCCTCGCCTCGGGCGATGTCAACCGATCGAGCGCCCCTTCCGCATCGGGCATGCCCGTATAGTGGAGGACAATCATCGATACGGGCAGCGCACGCTCATCGAAATTGGGCGAAGGGCGACGCGTGACGTCCATCCCGGCATGGCGCACGGGATGGGGCCTCGGGTCAAGCCCCTACGGCGACCAGCCCGGCATCCACCTGTTCGCTCAGCCGATAAAGACCCCGTGCGTCCGAATCCGCTTCGAAGCGCCGCGTCTGGCCGATAACGGTCTCGCCCGCGCCAAGCATTAGCCAGCCATCGGGCGCCATCGCCGTCGCGATCCGATCGAATGCCAGAGTTCTGCGCTCGGCATTGAGGTACAGCAGAACGTTGCGGCACAGGACGATGTCGAACTCGCCCGGATGCGGCACCGGCTCCAGCAAATTATGGACCTGGAAGCGGATCTGTCGCCGGAGCGGCTCGACCGCGCGCCAGCCACCTTCGCATTCCTCGAACCATTTGATCATCTGCGCGATGCCCAGACCGCGCTGCACTTCGAACTGGCTGTAGATGCCTTCGCGCGCGCGGCGAACCGCGCTCTCGCTAACATCGCTTCCAAGAATGTCGATCGTCCAGCCGGCCCAGCGCACCGGATCTTCGGCGAACAGCATGGCGAGCGAATAGGCTTCCTGGCCGGTCGAACAGCCTGCGGACCAGATGCGGAGTTTTTTTGACGACTGTCGGCGCTGAATCAGCTTGGGCAATGCGGCCCGGCTCAACAGGTCGAAGGGGGTTCGGTCGCGGAAGAAATAGGTTTCGTTGTTGAGCAACGCCTCCACCACCTGGGTCGCAAGGCTCGGCTCGCGGCCCATCACCAGGATCGTGATCAGCTCGTCCAGGGTAGGAATGCCGCGCTCGCGCAGCAGCGCCGACAGCGCCGTTTCGATCCGCCAGCGCCGGCTCATGGTAAGCTGCTGGCCGGTGCGTGCTTCCAACAGGCCCGCGAGGATGCGGCTCGAACTATCGCTTACCTGCACGAATCCTCCTGGATCCGGCCGGTCACTCGCCGTGCAAGCTTGTCAGGGGGAAGGATGGCGCAAGCCAGACCCGCTTCGGCGACGGTCCGCGGCATGCCCCATACGGCGGAGCTTGCCTCGTCCTGAGCCATGACAGCTCCACCGGATTCGACCAGCCGCTTCGCGCCTTCGGAGCCGTCGCGGCCCATTCCGGTGAGGACAATGCCAAGCGCACCCGAGCCGAGCACGGACCCGGCCGAGGCGAGCATCGGATCAACCGACGGCATGCAGCCGCTGGTAGCCTTGGTGGACAGCAATCGGGCAACGAGCGACCCGCCGACCTCGTCCACGACGAGATGCGCGTCGCCCGGCGCGATCACGATACGATCTGGGAGCAGCTTCATGCCATCTTCGGCAACCAGCGCTTCACGCTGGGCGACGACCGACAACTGGCGCGCGAAGACGGCCATGAAGGCGGGCGGAAGATGCTGCGTAATCAGGATCGGAACCCCGATGCGGGCGGGAAGCTCGGCAAAAAAGGCGCCCAAGGCATGAATTCCGCCGGTCGAAGCCCCGATGGCGATCAGCCGCAGCGGATCGTCGCTTTGACAACGAAGCGGGCTTGCCATCGGTGAGACCTGCGCCACCTGACCACGATCAGCATAGCCAAGTCCCCGCAATTTTCCGAGCAGCACTTCTGAAAAGCGGCCGTTGAAGCGCCCGGTCCCCGGCTTGGGCAAAGTGTCCGCCGCTCCCAGCGCCAGCGCGGCAACGGTCTCCTCGGCGCCTTCCTCGGCGAGCGACGAGACGATCAGGACCTTCGCCCCTTTCGCGGCCTGGAGAATGCCGGGGATCGATCTCAGCCCGCCGACGCCGGGCATCTCAAGATCAAGCAGCACGACGTCGACCATGATCTGACCAAGCGCCTCGATCGCATCTTCGGCCGTACCGGCAACACCGGCGATCTCAAAGCTTCCGTCGGCCTCGATCATCCTGCGCAGGACCGCCCGGGCGACCATCGAATTGTCGACGATCATCAGGCGAATGGGCTTGCGCGATTGCAGGCCGGAGCCGGAGCGCGGTCCGTCCCGAGAGGTGGCGAGCGCCCCGGTCACAGGGGGCCTCAGGCTACGCCGACGAGTTGCAGCTTGATATGAAGCGTCTCGCGATCGAACGGCTTCATCACATATTCGTCCGCTCCGGCCTCTAGCGCGGCGCGGATGTGGGCCATGTCGTTTTCGGTGGTGCAGAACACGACCTTGGGTTGATCGGCATGCCCGCGCTGACGAAGCAGCTTCAGAAATTCCATGCCGCTCATCACCGGCATGTTCCAGTCAAGCAGGACGACATCGGGCATGCGGGCTTCGCAGCGATCGAGCGCCTCGCGTCCGTCCCCGGCCTCTTCGACCTGAAACTCGAGAGTCTCGAGAATGTGCCGCGCGACCTTGCGGATGACCTTGCTGTCGTCGACGATGAGGCAGGTTTTCATGTGGGCTTTCCGTGTGGTTCGAAGCATTGCGTAATCGATAAGGGTAACGAAGCTATTAAGCCGCGCGCGTTTCGGCGCCCGGCCCGGCGACCAATGCCGCTATGTCGACGAGGAGAAGCGGCCCCTCCTCGGTCTCGACCATTCCCCTGGACACTCGCTCCCACCCGGAGCCCATCGCGGCGCGAACCACTGCCGGGTCGGACAGCGCCTCAACCACGTCTTCAACCGCGTCGACGGTCAATGCGTAATGATGGCCATCCAATTCGACGACCGCCGCTTCGTGGAGATCTCCGTCGTTCAGCTCGGTCGTTCCAATCTCCAGCGAGCGCTGGCAGTCGATCACCGTCAGGACTCGGCTGCGCAGCGCCGAAAGCCCGGCGAGATGATTGGGTGCGCGCGGCACAGGGATCAGCGCTTCCAGCTCGACGACGCTTTCGACCTGAGCGGCCGGAAGCGCGACACGGCTTCCGGCGATCGACACGATGAGCAGCAATTCGTTCATCCGCGCCTCCCCGCGCCTGCCGTCTTGAGCGCCAGCAGCAAGCCGGTGCGGTCGTAGCGATAGATGCTGTCCTTGCCGTCGATCGCGTCCGGATCGGTCGCGAGCCGAAGGATTCTGCCGCTCTGCTCGCCTTCGACTGGCTCGCCGTGGGAAACGATGGTGATGTCGGCGGCAAGCTCGTCGGTCTCACCGATGACTAGATACCCAGCCGCCTCGACAATCGGACGAAGCATGTTCTGCATCCAGGCATCGCCTTCGGGCAGACGGCAGACCAATTGGACCGGCGGCCGAGCGGCGGCGCCGAGATGTTCAGCGAACAGCCAGTGGGCGTCCACCAGCTCGGCTGGTTCTCCGCCGATCAGGGTGACGCCATTGACGACCCCCGGGACCTCGGCGGGTATAACCTCGCGCTCGATGCTCATAAGGTCGATGACTTCACGGAATGCGTAGCCAATTTCATGATTTCCGTCGTTAAGGCGGAACACCCTGATCTTGCCTTCAAGTTCATTCGGCTTTTCGACACCAGCCAGCGGGAGGATCGCCTCCCCCAACTGGACTCGGAGTTGCCCGGCGCTGATCCGGATCGACTCGCACGGCACTTCCTCGATGCGGTCGACAACGCCAAGGCGTAGGGCCCGGCGACCGCCATCGAGGCCGCGAAACAGCAACACCGGAACCTCACTCGCATTGGTGGCCATCGGCGCGTCGACGCCGCGTGCGCCACGCTCGATGGATTCCAGAAGCACGCCGCCAACCTGAGCCAGGCCAGCGGGGTCAAACAGCAGGATCGGGCTGCCGTCGTCGGCCAGCGTGGTTCCCGCATAGAGGCCGGTCGCCATCACCGCCGGCGCGGCCGGCTTAACCACCAGCTCTTCATGATCATGGATGCGATCGACGGCGAGCGCGTAGACATCGCCGCCCGCGGGCCGGAGGACCACAAGCGTCCGGCCTTCATCTTCGATGTCGCTCGGCAGCCCCAGCACATCGGCCAGCGCTACCTCCGGGACGCGGCGGCCTCGGATCGTCGCGATCCCGGCTCCGCCGATTTGCTCCAGGGTAACGCTGCTCCCGTTAGCCCGGACAATCTCCTCGATCGCCGAACGGGGAATGGCGAAATGCTGGGTGCCGATGGAGACCGTCAGCGCGGGAATGATGGTCAAGGTCAACGGAACCCGAAGGATCATGCGCGTGCCCTTGCCGGGTGTTGAATTCTAGCTCGACCAACCCACCGATGCGCTCGACATTGGACCGGACGACATCCATTCCGACGCCGCGACCGGAAATGGCGGTCACTTCCCTGGCGGTCGACAGGCCGGCCTCGAAGATCAAAGCCAATTGCTCCGACCGGGTCAGCTTTTGCGCAACTTCCTTGTCGATCACGCCATTGGCGAGCGCCTTTTCGACCAGCCGCGAAGCTTCGATGCCTTTGCCATCGTCGGAGATTTCAATCAGGATCTGGTTGCCCGACTGGCGAGCCGAGACGGCCAGCAGGCCGATTTCGCGCTTGCCGGCCTTAATCCGCTCGGCGGGTGATTCAATTCCATGATCGACCGCGTTGCGGATAATATGGGTCAACGGATCGCGGATCATCTCGATCATTTCGCGATCGAGCTCGACATCGCCGCCGTCGATATCGACCAGCACCTGCTTTCCCAGCTCGGCCGACAGATCGCGGACCATGCGAGGCAGGGCGACAAACAGATTCTCGATGCGCTGCATTCGCGTCCGCGTGATCGCGTCGCGCATCTCGGCGATGATCCCGCTCAATCGTTCGAACGCTCCGTCGACCGCGACTTCATTGGGAGCTTCGCGCAGGCGGCGGGCCAGCTCGTTGCGGGCCAGTACCATGTCGGAAACGCCCGACATGACGCGATCGAGCAGTTCAACCGACAGCCGGATCGTGCGCGGCGCAGCACTGCCCTTGGTTGCCGGGTCAGCGGCGCCAAGCGTCGCGGCTTGCACGGCTGGCCCTTCGGCCCCCGGCGCCAGCGCATTGATCAGTTCGCTGTCGTCACCCGCCGGCAGTTCCTCGCCGGCCTCAATCGCCGCAATCATCTCGCCGATGCGGTCGATCACAGCGAGCACGGCATTGACCAGTCCGCCGTCGGGCGCTCGCCGTCCTGCCCGGCAATCGGCCAATGCGTCCTCGGCGGCGTGGCTCAGCGCTTCGAGCCGCGGGAAATCGAAAAACCCGCAATTGCCCTTTACGGTGTGGACGAAGCGGAAAATGCTGTCGAGCCGTGCGCGGTCGCCGGGATTGGCTTCCCACGCCACGATCTCACCGCCCAGTGCTTCGAGCATTTCCCGGCACTCGGCCACGAAATCGGCAATCAAATCGTCCATCGGCGGTAAAGGCCCCACGCAAGAAAGTTGCGGGTTCTCTATGCCGTCAAGGAGTTAACGCCGCGTTAGTCCTGTCCTGGATTTATCGAAGCGCCTGCTCGGGAAGCGTGACGCCAATCATCAGCACCGGCGCCGACGGATCGCTAAGCTGGATCGTGCCGCCACCTTCTGCAGCAAGGCTGTGCGCCAGCCATGCCCCCGCCGCGCGAGGCTCGACCTCGCCGCCGGAATGGCCGGTCGCGATCGTGTCGCGCAACTTGGGATCAAGCAGGATGCGCGGCCCCTCGGCCCGGATCACCATCTCCAGCGTGCCATGATGCCGCTCTGCTCCGACATCCAGCCGCCCGCCCCTGACCAATGCATCGCCGGCGATCATCGCGAGGTTGAGCAGAAGCTTGATCGCGCCCTTGGGCAGTTTTTCATCGGCGACCATCCAGCCAAGCTCGGTCCGCTTGTCGGCGCCATAGAGACCCTCGAGCGCCGACCGCGCCTCATGGGTGTCGATTTCATCGCCGAAACCGCCGCCGGCGCCAAATGCCAGCCGGAAGAACTTCAGCTTGTTGGCGCTCGCCCTCGCGCTCTCCGCCAGCAGTTCCAGGCAACGCTCACGCATCTCCGGATCCTGCTCGTCGGCAAGCAATTCGATCCCATTATTGAGTGCCCCGACCGGCGACAGCAGGTCATGGCACAGTCGCGAACACAAAAGGCTCGCAAGATCGATCGCGTTCATCTGCCCCGCCATGCGCGACTGTTTAACCTGAAGCAAGTGTTCACGCCATTGAAAGGGAAAGCGCCAATTCCCAGATAATCATGGCATGGCCGGGGGGCATACCATCATTGAAATCGCGCTGGATGCCAGCCAGGTCGGCTGGCGTCTGGACCGGGCCCTGGCCAGCCAAGTGCCGAACCTGTCGCGCGAGCGTCTCAAGGTGCTGACCAAGGCAGGCGCCCTGCTGCGCGAGGGGCACGCCGTGCGAGATCCCGCCATCAAGGTGAAGGGTAACGAACGTTTCGTCCTGGCAATTCCGGATCCGGCGCCGGCGCACAACGAAGCCCAGGAAATTCCGCTCGTCATCGCCTATGAGGACGAGCATCTGCTGGTGGTCGACAAGCCCGCCGGTCTGGTCGTCCATCCGGCCGCTGGAAACCGCGACGGAACGCTGGTTAACGCGCTGCTCCACCATTGCGGGGGGAGTCTCAGCGGGATCGGCGGGGTCGCGCGGCCTGGCATTGTCCATCGGATCGACAAGGACACGTCGGGACTGCTGGTCGTGGCCAAGCATGACAAAGCTCATGAAGGCCTGGCCAAGCAGTTCGCGGCGCACTCGATCGACCGGCGCTACCTGGCGATCGTTTCCGACGTGCCCCGGCTGGCCCAGGGGAGGATCGAAGCGCCTCTCGCCCGGTCGAGCCACGATCGGAAGAAAATCGCCATTGCCGGCGAAGGAAAAGGCAAGCGGGCCGTAACCTATTGGCGCCGACTGACGAATTTGAGGGATGCGGCGCTGGTCGAATGCCGGCTGGAGACCGGACGGACCCATCAGGTGCGCGTTCATATGGCCTCGATCGGTCATCCGCTGGTTGGCGACCCGGTTTATGGCCGGACTCGCAAGACTCATCATGAGCTGTTGAAAAGCCTTAGTTTTCATCGGCAGGCCCTGCACGCGGCCCATCTCGGTTTCGTCCATCCGGTCACGAAAGGTCGTTTGTCGTTCGACAGTGCCCTTCCGTCGGACATGCAGGAACTGTTCAGTGCGCTTGGTGTATAGGATGTAAGCGGGTAAAGGGCGCTTCTTCAGGCGCTCCGGCCCCATGGGAGTGAACGAAACGATGGCGAATGCAAAAGGGGTTGTGTCGATTCCCGCTTCGGGCGGAGAAGCCGGGCTCAACCGCTACCTCAGCGAGATCAAGAAATTCCCGATCCTCGCCCCTGAGGAAGAATATATGCTGGCCAAGCGCTGGCGCGAGCATAACGACACCGATGCCGCCGCGCGTCTGGTGAACTCGCACCTGCGCCTCGTCGCCAAGATCGCGATGGGCTATCGCGGCTACGGGCTGCCGGTCAGCGAGCTGATTTCCGAGGGCAACATCGGCCTGATGCAGGGCGTCAAGAAGTTCGAGCCTGATCGGGGCTTCCGCCTGGCCACTTACGCCATGTGGTGGATCCGCGCCTCGATCCAGGAATTCATCCTGCGCTCGTGGAGCCTGGTGAAGATGGGCACCACCGCCGCACAGAAAAAGCTGTTCTTCAACCTTCGCCGGATGAAGAACCAAATCGATGCTTTCGAGGAAGGCGATTTGAAGCCCGAGGCGGTCACCAAGATCGCCACCGACCTTGGCGTCACCGAGGAAGAAGTCGTGTCGATGAACCGCCGCATGGGCATGGGCGGCGACACCAGCCTCAACGCCCCGCTGCGCTCCAGCGAGGATGGCGAGGGTCAATGGCAGGATTTCCTCGTGTCGGAAGCGCCGCTTCAGGACGAGATCATCGCCGACGACGAGGAACGCCGGGTGCGCCACGACTTGCTTGTCGAGGCGATGGACAGCCTCAACGATCGGGAAAAGCACATCCTCACCGAGCGCCGCCTGGTCGACGAGCCCAAGACGCTGGAAGATTTGAGCCAAGTCTACGGCGTCAGCCGCGAACGCATCCGCCAGATCGAAGTCCGGGCGTTCGAGAAGCTCCAGTCGGCGCTGATCCGGCTGGCCGGCGAGCAGAGATTGCTTCCGGCGGCATAGCCGTAACGGCGGGCGGAGTATTCCTGCCCGCCGGTCCGCCTCCTTCCCTCTTGCATTAGTCGCTCGAGAGTCCGACGCTGCTCGTTTGGAGAGCGCTGGCCGCTCGACGCGCGACTCGGCGCCCCCGCTAAACCGGAGGAGAGGAGAGTCGCATGCCTGGAGAAACCAAGGGCACGAGGGTCATCGCGCTGGTCGGACCGGCCGGCGCGGGCAAGACTAGCCTGGCGGAGGCCATGCTCTACGCCAGCGGAACGATCGACCGGCAAGGATCGGTCGCCAGCGGCACCACCATCGGCGATTCCAGCGCGGAAGCGCGCGCCCGCGGCGGGTCGACCGAGACCAACCTCTACAATTTCACTTACCTTGACGAGCGATTTGCGATCGTCGACGCGCCCGGTTCAATCGGCTTTTGCGCCGATGCCGCTCGCGGCATTGCGGTCGCCGACCTGGCCATTGTCGTGGTCGATCCCGACCCGTCGCGCGCTGCGCTTGCCGCCCCGGCGCTCAGAATGTTGGACGAGCAAGGCATCCCTCACTTGCTGTTCGTCAATCGGATCGACCAGGCCCATGGCCGGATTCGCGACTTGCTGACCGCGCTCCAGCCGATGAGCGTGTCGCCCCTGATCGCGCGCCAGATTCCGATCCGCGAGGGTGAGAAGATCACCGGCTTCGTCGACGTCGCGCTGGAACGGGCATTCCATTACCATCCCGGCAAACCCTCCGAACAGATCGCTCTTCCCGACGATCTTGCCGACCGCGAGGCGCAGGCGCGGACGCAGTTGCTCGAACAGCTCGCCGACCATGACGACACGCTGCTCGAGCAGTTGCTGATGGACGAAGTGCCCGAGCCGGGCACGATCTTCGCCGACCTGAGGCGCGAAACCAGCGACAATTTGGGCGTCTCGGTGCTGTTCGGATCGGCCCATAACGGCTGGGGCATCCGGCGCCTGCTGAAGGCGCTGCGCCATGAAGCGCCCGGACCCGAAACGACCGCCGAACGACTCGATGTCGAGGCGGCCGCGCTCTATGCCTTCAAAATCTTTCACGGCGGCTCGGTGGGTCGACTTGCGCTCGCCCGCGCAATTGGCGGACCGGTCCATGAAAGCTCGGACTTCACCAGTTCAAGCGGTGAATCTGGCCGCCTTGGAGCGCTGTTCACGGTCCAAGGCGACAAGACCGGAAAGATCAGCGAGGCCCGAAATGGCGATATTGTCGCAGTAGCCAAAGCCGACGGAGTTCATAGCGGCGACTGGCTGGGAGCAGGCAAGCTGCCGCCCCCGATCGAAATTACCCTACCCTCGCGCAACTGCTCGCTGGCGATCGAGCCCGCCGACCGCAAGGACGATGTCCGGCTATCGGGCGCGCTGGCCCGAATCCTCGAGGAGGACGCCAGCCTGTCGCTCGAGCAGGACGAAGCAAGCCACGAAATGAGGCTTCGCGGAGTCAATGACGAGCATCTGAAGGCGACGCTTGCCAAGTTGAAGCGCCGCTATGGGGTCGAGGTGAACCACCGCTCGCCCTCGATCGGTTATCGCGAGTCGATCCGCCGGCCGGTGACTCAGAAGGGCCGCCACAAGAAACAGTCGGGCGGCCACGGCCAGTTTGGCGACGTAATCATCGAGGTTCGCCCACTCGGCCGCGGCGAAGGGTTCAGCTTCCAGGAGAAAATCCACGGCGGGGCCATTCCAAAGCAGTGGATTCCCGCCGTCGAGCAGGGCGTGCGTGACGCGATGATCAAGGGCCCGCTCGGCTTTACCGTGGTCGACGTGGCGGTGACCTTGATCGACGGCAGCTACCACAGCGTCGATTCCAGCGAATTGGCCTTCCGGCTGGCAGGACGTGCCGCGATGCAGGAGGCGCTGACCCAAGCCGCCGCACATTTGTTCGAACCGGTGCAGAAGCTGGTGCTGGTCACTCCCGCCTCATCGACCAGCCGGGTATCGTCGGCAGTCGCCAGCCGCCGTGGCCAGATGCTGGGTATGGGGCCGCGCGACGGCTGGACCGGCTGGGACCGGATCGAAGCGCTGATCCCCGAAAGCGAGCTGGACGGGCTGGAGGCCGAACTACGGTCGCTGAGCCAGGGACTGGCGAGCTATGAGGCCGAATTCGACCATTTGGCCGAGCTCAATGGTCATCTGGCCGACAAGGTGGTGCAACAACACGTCGCCGAGCCGGCCTGAGGTTAGTCGAGGCCGGCGACGGTTAGAATCGGATGCCAGTCGCCGAGCCCATTTCGCGAGGCGAAGTCAGGCGGCATCGGCTCCCCCTCATGGATGCCATGCGTGACGTAGATGGCGTCGATGCCAAAGCGGGCCGCGCCCAGCATGTCGGTCGCCAGTCCGTCGCCGATCGCGAGCATCTGCTCCAGCGGCGGATTGTTCGCGATCGAACGCGCATGGTCGTAGATCGGGCGATGCGGCTTGCCGTACCAAACGACGGCTCCTCCCATCTCCTCGTACAGGTCGGCCAGCGCACCGGCGCAAGCTTCGCGCCGGCCGCGATGGATGACCACTCGGTCGGGGTTGAGGCAGTGCATGACAACGCCTTTTCCTGCCAGCCCGTCGAGTAGTTCGCGGTAGTCCGCGGGATCGCCGTAGCGATCGACAAGCCCGGTGCAGGCGAGGTCACCAAAGCCGTCGGCGACGATCGGGACGCCCCGTTGCTGCAAGTCGGCGCGATCGGCGTCATCCCCCAGAAATCCTACCGGCCGCCGCAGTTCGAGCAGCCCCGAGATGCCGGTCTCTCCGCTGCTGGCAATGGCGATGTAGAGGTCGCGCGACAGCCCTAGGCGGTCGAGTGCGCGCTCGACGCTGCTCGCCGGGCGCGGCGCGTTGGTGAGAAGGACGACGGTCCGTCCCTCTTCCTTGAACTGCCCAAGCCGATCCGCCGCACCGGCAAGCAGCCGTCCCCCATCATGGATGACGCCCCAAATGTCGCACAGGATCACTCGATAGCGGGGATCGAGCCGGTCGAGCGGACTCACGCGGCGGCGGCCCTGCCTTCCGCCGGCTGGTCTTCCTCACCGACCGAGATCACCTGCGCTGCGACCAGGTCACCGACGACATTCAGCGTCGTTCGGCACATGTCGAGGAATTGGTCGACCCCCAGCACCAACGCGATCGCCTGCGGCTCGATGCCGACCATCGCCAGGATCAGCGCGACCACTGGCAGCGATCCGGCCGGAACCCCGGCCGTGCCGACCCCGCCGAGAATGCAGACCAGCATGACCATCAATTGCTGCCAGATGGTAAGGTCGATGCCGAAGAACTGGGCGAGGAAGATGACCGTCACACCCTCGAACATCGCCGTCCCGTTCTGGTTCGCGGTGGCGCCAATGGTGAGGACAAACCGCGCAACCCGCCGCGGCAGACGCAATTGTTCGTCGGCGACGCGCAGCGAGGTCGGCAAGGTGGCGTTCGACGAAGCCGTCGAAAATGCCATCAGGCTGGCCTCCTGCGTTTCGCGGAAGAAGGCGATCGGGCTCTTCTTGCCCAATGTTATCAGAAGCAGCGGGAAGATGATGAACATCTGGATGCCCAGCGCCAGCAGCACGACCCCGACATAGGCTGACAGGCGAATCAGCAGGTCCCATCCGAATAGCGCGGCCAGGTTGAACATGAAGCAGGCGACCGCGATCGGCGCGAGCTTGATGACGATCAGGATCAGCCGCATCGTCACGTCGAACAGACCCTCGAACCCGCGCTGCAGCATCCGGGCATTGGGCGTATCGGTCAGCAACAGGCCGATCCCGAAGAACAGCGCGAAGAACATCACCGACAGGATCGCGCTATTGGATCCCATCACCTCGATCAGGTTATTGGGAATGATGTTGATGAAGGCGTCGATTCCGGAGGGTTGCTCGGCACCACCCTGGATAATCTCGCTCGCGCGGCCGGCGGATTGTTCGAGCATGCTCGCCGCCGCAGCCCGATCCACGCCTGCTCCTGGCTTCAGGATGTTGACCGTCGCCAGGCTGACGACAACGGCAATGGCCGAAACAATCACCGTATAGGCAAGCGTCTTGAGCCCGACCCGTTTGAGCGATCGAATCTCGCCCATTTCCGAAATGCCGACGACCAGGGCGGAGAACAGCAAGGGAATGACCAGCATGAACAGCAGCCGCAGGAAAATCTGCCCGATCGGACCGGTGACATAAGTCGTCACCGCCTCGACCCAGGCGGCATCGCGCTGGGTACCGTACACGATCAACCCGGCTGTAAGCCCGACCAGAAAGCCCGCCAGCATTTGCCATTGCAGAGAGAAAGTCCTGCCTGCGCGCTCCGCCATCATATTCCCCTCTATGTCGTTTGGTATGCCCGCATCGCGGCCCGGCGCGATTGCGTCAAGCTGCCGAATGCCCCAGCGGATCGTCGATCGTCGCCGGCGGAACGGTGAACCATTTCGGTCCGGAATCAGTCATGTGGAAGCAATCCTCCAGGCGAATGCCAAACTTGCCGGGCAGATAGATGCCGGGCTCGTTGGAAAAGCACATACCGGCCGCCAGCGGCGTCTTTTCGCCGTGGACGAGATTGACCGGCTCATGACCCTCCATGCCGATCCCGTGCCCGGTTCGGTGAGACGTGCCGGGAAGCTTGTAGCCCGGGCCATAGCCCCAGGCTTCATAGGCGCGGCGCACGGCGTCATCGACGCTTCCGGCCGGAGCGCCGATCTGGGCCGCGGCCAGGGCGATGTCCTGGCCACGGCGCATCTGCATCCACACCTTGCGCTGCTCGGCCGTCGGGTCGGCGCCCCAGACGAAGCTGCGCGAAATGTCGGACTGATAGCCGTGGACCGAGCAGCCGCAGTCGAACAGCACGTTGGTCCCGCGCTCGACCGTCTGAGGCTTGTGCGTTCCATGCGGATAGGCAGTTCCCTCGCCCAGCAGCACCAGGCCCCCGTCATATTCCCCGCCGAGCGCGCGGGTCGCCGTGCCGATCATCGCATCGATATCCGCCGGAGTCATGCCTGCCTTGAGGCGCGGCCAAGTGTGAGCGAAGGCCGCCAGCGTGATGTCCGATGCGGCCTGCATCAACGCGATCTCAGGCGCGGTCTTGATCATTCGCGACCCGCGGACCACGGGATTGGCGCTAACCACGCGGGCTGACGAAAGCTGCTGGTTCAAGCGATCGAGAATGAAGAAACGGTTGGTTTCCTCCATTCCGATCCGTGCGTTGGAAAGCCCGCGGCCGCGCAGAAAATCGGCGACGAGCTTCAGCGGTTCCTCATCCTCGTCCCAGGTGCGGACCTCGGCCGGAATTCCCAGGCTTTCCTCGACCGACGGCTTTTCGAAAAAAGGCGTGACGACAATCGGGTCACCGGTCGCCGGAATGATCGCGGCGGTGAGCCGTTCCGAGCGCCACCACTGGACTCCGGTGAAATAATCGAGGCTGGCGCCCGGTTCGACAATGATCGCACCGATATCGTTAGCCTGCATCAACGCCCTGGCGCGGGCCAGACGCGCCAGGCGTTCGGGCCTGCCGATCGGGGGCGGAAGCGCGATCGGCTTCAAGTCGCGCGCCTGCTGAACCGTCGCGCGGGCTAGGCCGGTCAAGGGCGTTGCGGCCAACAGGCCTCCAGCGGCGAGCAGTTGGCGGCGATGAAGACGCATTTTTCCCTCGCGCGGTCGATCGAACTCATACCCTGTGTTGCACGAGGACGGGCAATGCGCCAGCTAGCGCCGCATGCCCATCAAATTGCCAGATGCCGCGCCGGGACAACCCCGCCGCCCCGGACCGAAGGAAACCGTCGCGCTGCTGGCCGGGCTGATGGCGCTTAACGCCTTTGCAATCGACGCGATGATCCCGGCTCTGCCTGACATCGGCGGCGAACTTGGCGTGGCGGCGGAGAATGACCGCCAGCTGGTCGTCGTCGCCTATTTCCTGGGATTCGGAGTTGGCCAGATCTTCTGGGGACCACTCGCCGACCGCTTCGGGCGCAAGCCGATCCTTGCCACCGGGGTTGCGCTCTACGCCTGCTTCGCCCTCCTTTGCGGGATCGCACATAGCTTTGAACTGCTCATCGCCGGGCGCATCGCGATGGGCGCGTCGGCGGCCGTCACGCGAGTCCTGGTCATGGCCATGGTTCGGGATCTATTCGAAGGCGAAGCGATGGCGCGCGTCATGAGCCTGGTGTTCATGGTGTTCATGCTGGTGCCGATGCTGGCGCCGAATATCGGCCAGGCGATCCTGCTGGTGGCGGACTGGCGCGCGATCTTCATGGTGCTCGCCGGCTACGGCGCCATCATGTGGTTGTGGAGCTTCATCAAGCTGCCGGAAACCCTGCATTCGGAATATCGACGACCGCTCCACGGCGGAGAAATCTGGCGGGCGGTCAGGCTCGCGGCGACCGACCGACTGTCGATCGGCTATACCATGGCGCTGACCGCCGTGTTCGCCGGCCTCACCGGATATATCGCATCGATCCAGCAGATCATCTTCGATGTGTTCGAGGCGGGCAAGCTGATCGGCTTGATATTCGCCGCGATCGCCGCCCCGATGGCGGTCGCGAGCTGGGGGAATTCCCGCCTGGTCGGCCGGATTGGCCTTCGCCGTACGGGCCATGGCGGGCTGATCGCGTTCGTTGCCGTAGCAATCCTCCATGCGATCATCGCCGAGAATATGTCGGAGCCACTGTGGCTGTTCGTGGTGATGATGGAACTGACCTTCGTCGCCTTCGCGTTCACCACTTCCAACTTCGGCACCCTGGCGATGACCAACATGGCGCCGATCGCCGGGACTGCCTCGTCGTTCCAGGGTGTCACCGGAACCATTGGCGGAGCGATGCTGGGCTTTTTCATCGGCCGGTCGTTCGACGGGACGCAGCTTCCCTTTCTGATCAGTCTTGCAGTTTGCGGCGCGGTCGCGCTTGCAATCGTGCTTTGGATCGAGCGCGGTCGATTGTTCGGAAAGATCGAGCCCGCAACAATAAGGGCGGAGGTCATCCCCCCGCCCGATTGCTAATAGACGAACCTTCAAGAAGTCGACCGTTACTCGTCGCCCTCCGGACCAACCATCAGCGCTTCGCCGACCTCCTCGGTCTTGCCCCGGATTGCATTTTCGATGCGCTGGGCAATCTCGGGGTTTTCCTTGAGGTACTGCTTGGCGTTCTCGCGGCCCTGGCCGATGCGGATCGAATCATAGCTGAACCAAGCACCCGATTTGTCGACCAGTCCCGCCTTGACCCCCAGGTCGAGGATTTCTCCGACCTTGCTCACTCCCTCGCCGTACATGATGTCGAATTCGACCTGCTTGAACGGCGGTGCAACCTTGTTCTTGACCACCTTCACGCGCGTCGTGTTGCCAACGATATCGTCGCGATCCTTGATCTGGCCAGTGCGGCGAATGTCGAGACGGACACTGGCGTAGAATTTGAGCGCGTTGCCGCCCGTCGTCGTTTCCGGGTTGCCGTACATAACACCGATCTTCATCCGCACTTGGTTGATGAAAATGACGGTGCAGCGAGAGCGACTGATCGACCCGGTCAGCTTGCGCAGCGCCTGACTCATCAGCCGCGCCTGGAGACCGACATGGCTGTCGCCCATCTCGCCCTCGATCTCGGCCCTCGGCACCAGCGCGGCAACCGAGTCCACCACCAGTACGTCGACTGCGTTCGACCGAACCAGCGTATCGACAATCTCCAACGCCTGCTCGCCTGTATCGGGCTGCGAAACGATGAGCTCGTCAATGTTTACGCCAAGCTTCTTGGCATATCCGGGATCGAGTGCATGCTCGGCATCGACGAATGCGGCGGTTCCGCCGACTTTCTGCGCCTCGGCGATGGCATGAAGCGCGAGCGTCGTCTTGCCGGAGCTTTCCGGTCCGTAAATCTCGACAACCCGGCCGCGCGGAAGCCCGCCGACACCAAGCGCGATATCGAGGCCGAGCGAACCGGTTGATACCGTCTCGATCTCGATCTTCTCGCGGCTGCCCAGCTTCATGGCCGAGCCCTTGCCGAACGCGCGATCGATCTGAGCGAGCGCTGCTTCCAAGGCCTTTTGACGATCCGTACTCACACTCTCTCCACCCAATCCGACGACTTTGAGTTGCGCTGACATTATCCTGTTCCTCTCGTCAATCGGGAGCCGAGCTTTCCCCCGCAATGACGAAGGCGTATCCTATTTGTTCCGCAAGAACAAGAGGTGAACTTCCGACGAAATCTCAGTTGGCGGAACTGGCCAGCGCCGCGTCGATGATCGGCGTCACCCGGTCGATGGTGTAGGGCTTTTCGATCATCGGGAACGTTGAGGAATTCGCGGCGGAGGCGGATCGACGTGCCCGCCGCTCGCCAGCACGAAGGGCGTTCCCTTGATCCTGAGCGCGCTCGCGACCGGCCAGACGCTTTCACCTTTCAGGTTGACGTCGAGGATCGCCAGGTCGAATTCGCACTTTTCCACCTCCGCCAGGGCGGAACTGACGCTGTCGCAATTGCCAGTCACCTCATGTCCGAGCGAGAGAATGAAATCCTCCAGCATCATCGCGATGAGCGGCTCGTCTTCGACAATCAGGATGGAGCGCGGACGATGCATGGTTTGGGGAGATAGCATCCGTTCCGCTTGAGGAAAGGATTATTTATCGGCCAGCGCCCTGCGCACGGCTTCGGCCAGTTCCTGGACCGAGAAGGGCTTGGGAAGGAAAGCGACATTGGGGATGTCGATGGACTTCCTCAGCTGCTCCTCGGCATAGCCGGACATGAACAGGATGGGCAGGTCGGGACGAGTCTTGCGGGCTTGGCGGACCATCGTCGGTCCGTCCATCAGAGGCATTACCACGTCGGAAATCAACAGCGCTATCTCGTCACCACGATCGACGACCTCCAGCGCTTCCTCGCCATTGTTGGCGGTCAGCACCTTGTAGCCATGCCGAGTCAACGCCCGCTCGGCCACGTTCCGAACCATCGGCTCGTCCTCGACCAGGAGAATCGTGCCGGTACCCCACAGCTCGCTCTCCGCTTCCGTCACCTTGACAGCGCGGCGGCTTTTTCCCTTTTCTTCCTCCACATGGTGAACCGGCAGATAGATGGTGAAGCGCGTTCCCTCACCCACCTTGGAATCGGCAAAGATGAAGCCACCAGACTGCTTGACAATTCCATATACGGTCGAGAGGCCCAGACCGGTGCCCTTGCCGATCTCCTTGGTGGTAAAGAACGGCTCGAACACCTTGCCGAGGATTGACGCGGAAATGCCGGTCCCGGTGTCGACGATCGACAAGGCCGAATAGTCCGCGATCGGCAAGATGTCGCTGCCCAGATCGGCGACCTGGTCGGCTTTTACCGAATAGGTCTGAATGGTGAGGGTTCCGCCGCCGCCGGCGGCCATTGCGTCTCGGGCATTGACCGAAAGATTGACGATGACCTGTTCAAGCTGCCCAGGGTCGGCGCGGACCGGTCCAAGATCGCGCCCGTGCTTAACGACCAGCTGGACAGTCTCCCCAGCAGCCGCTTGAGCAGGTGCGACACTTCGCTGACCACGTCAGGCAATTGCAGCACCTGCGGCCGAAGCGTCTGCTGGCGGGAGAAAGCCAGCAACTGGCGAGTTAGCCCGGCGGCGCGGTTGGAGTTGGACTTGATCTGTTGAATGTCGTCATAGTCGGTATCGCCCGGCGTATGGCGCATCAGCATCAGGTCGCAATGACCGATGATCGCGGTGAGGATATTGTTGAAATCGTGCGCAACGCCGCCCGCCAGCTGGCCGACCGCCTGCATCTTGGTTGCCTGAGCGACCTGGCGCTTGAGTTTGGCTTCCTCGCTATTGTCCTTGAGCAACAGCAGCACCGCTGCGTCACCTAGACCGCGCAGGCCGGCGACGGTCAGCGCCACCGGTTCCGCTGGCTGGTGGGCGAGCCGCACCGGAAGATCGCCGGACATCGCCGGTCCGCGCGCATTGCGCCGTACCGCGTCCGCGACCGCGGCCTTGTCTTCCTTCACCACCAGGTCGCCGGGATAGGCCGGCATCGACTCCTGATCGAGCCCGCCGGCAACTCGGAACGCATTGTTCATCGTCAGGAAGCGGCCGTCGCGATCGACCAGCGCCAGGCCGATCGGAAGCATTTCAAGCAATACCTGAACGTTGGTCGAGTTGGCGAGACTCGCCCCCTGATATGGCTCGAACATTAGCCAGGTGCCGGCGACCCCGTTAGCGCCGGCGCCAAGCCGGACATGGATGCCGCGCAGTGGCGCTGCATCGATTCCCTCCGCCACCAGGCGCAGCAACCCGTCCGGTGCCGTTTCAATCACGTCCGATAATATTGGCGGCTTGCCCGAAACCGGACCGGTCCCCAGCGCCCGCTCGACAAACGGCTGGTTAGCGGCGACTAGCCGGCCTTCGTCATCGACGAGCGCGGCGAGGATACCCGCCGCTGCCAGCTGTTCCCCGATTCCGCCCGCCACGCCTCTAGCCGCGACGCCAAGTGGATCGGGCTCCGCCGCGTCAACGAAACGCCATAGCAATATGTCGCCGTTGGCTCCCGCCTTGACGATCGTGGCGTTCGCGGAGCCATCAGCAAGGGAAATCTCGGACGCCATGCCTTCGCCGTCGCGAAGCGCGCAGTCACGGGCAGCTTCAAGCGCCTTCGCCGCTGCCTTGGTCTTGCCGACCTCGAGCGGAGATGGCGTTCCAGGAAAGCGCTCCTTGTAGGCTTGATTGACTGCCTGCAATGTCCCGTCCGCCGCGGTCATCGCAACGGCATCCGGCGACATGGTCAGCGCCGATCCGACCAGCGCCAGGTCGGGAATCAAGACGGGCGCGACCTCGATCCGCTTTGCGCCGCGCCGATCGATAACGAACGCGGCAACCAGCATTGCGACAAAGCCGGCGAGGAACAGCCCTGCGTAAAGAGACTGGCCGGCCAGATAAAATAATAGCGCTCCGCTCGCTGCAGCCGCGGCGACCAACGCTGGAACCAGCCAGCGCAGGCCGCCGTCAAGCGGCTCGGTATCAGCAAAATCAAATTGCTCGTAGAGCACTCACCACATCCGGACGCGCTGATCGGGGGTAAGGTACAGCTTCTGGCCCGGCTGCACATTATAGGCCGAATACCAGGGGTCGAGGTTGCGAACCACCGAAACGCGCTGTTCCGATGGCGAGTGCGGATCGGTGATCAACCGCTGTCGAAGGTTCGCCTCTCGATAATTGCGCCGCCACACCTGGGCCCAGCCCAGATAGAAACGCTGATCCCCCGTCGTGCCGTCCAGCACCGGCGCTTCCGCCCCATTCAGCGAATGCTTGTAGGCATCGTAAGCAGCGGTGAGTCCGGCGAGGTCGCCGATATTTTCGCCCAGCGTCAAAGCACCTTTGACATGCATTCCGGGCAGCGGCTCATAGGCGTCATATTGAGCAACCAGCGACTTTCCAATTGCTTCGAACGCCTTGACGTCCTCGGGCGTCCACCAGTCGGCTAGGCGGCCGTACTCGTCATACTTCGCGCCCTGGTCGTCGAAATGGTGGCTGATCTCATGCCCGATAACCGCACCGATGCCGCCATAGTTGATCGCCGGATCGGCATTGGGATCGAAGAACGGCGGCTGCAGGATGGCGGCCGGGAAAACAATCTCGTGCATGCCGAAATTGGCGTAGGCGTTGATCGTCATCGGGGTCATGCCCCATTCCCAACGGCGGATCGCCCCGCCCAGCTTGCTGACCGAATCGACATGGTCCCACTCGGCGGCGCGAATGGCATTGCCGAGCGCATCGCCGGGACGGATATCCAGCGTCGAATAGTCGTGCCATTGCGTCGGGATAGCCGATCTTGGTCACGAAATTGGCAAGCTTGGCGCGCGCCCTGACCTTGGTCTCGGGCTTCATCCAGGTCAGTCCCTCGATCCGGCGTCCCATCGCCGCGACCACATTCTTCACCAATTCGTCCGCCGCCGCCTTGGTCTCGGGCGGGTAGAAGCGATCGACGTAGAGCTTGCTGACATCGTCGGTCACGGCGCCGACCGTGAAATTGACCGCGCGCTTCCAGCGAGCTTCCTGCTCGGGCGTGCCAGACAGCGCAGTCCCGTAGAAAGCGAAGCTCTCCTTATCGAACTGGCTGGGCAGATAGGCGGAGAAGCCGTCGAGCGAGCGCACCAGCAGTTGGTCCTTGAGCACTCCAAGCGGCGCCCGGGATACCAGCTTGGCGATCCCGGAAACGGCGCTCGGCTGTGCCACATTTACTTCCGGCGCAGTGATTCCCAGGCCGCGAAGCATGGTCCCGAAATCATAGCCAGGCGCCTTCTTCACCAGGTCGGCAAAGGTCATGAGGTTGTAGGTCTTGGTCGCATCGCGGCTTTCAATCTGCGTCCAGTGCACTTTGGCGATGCTGCTCTCGAAATCGACGAATCGCCTTCGCCCGGGCCGATGCATTGGCTTCGCCCGCAAGCGCCAGGACATTAGTCACATGCTGCAGATATTTGGCGCGGACTTCCGCGATTTTTGGATCGTTCGACAGATAATAGTCACGATCCGGCATGCCGATGCCGGCTTGCGCCAGGCCCGTGACATAGCGGTCTGGGTTCTTGTCATCCTGTCCGACATAGAAAGCGAACGGAGTGCCCAGACCCATCCGGTCGGCCTTCGCGTAGAGTGCGGCGAGATCGGAGCGGTTCGAAAGTCCGCGCACTTCGTTCAGCCAGGGCTCGAACGGTGCAAGGCCCTTGGCGTCGATCGCCGCGGTGTCCAGGAACGCGTTATAGGCATTGCCGATCTTGCTCGAAGGATCCTTGGTCGTTTCCTCGATGATCGTCCGCGTGCGCTCCTTCGACAGATCGTCGAGCACCGTGAACATGCCATAATTGGATTTGTCGGCGGGAATGGCGGTCGTTCGTACCCAGGTGCCGTTGGCATATTGGTAGAAATTATCGCCCGGCTGGGACGTCGAATCCATGCCCACAGTGTCAAACCCGAATTCGCCATAGGCTGGCTTGGGCGCCGGAACCGGAGCAGGCGCGGCCGCTTCGCCAGCAGCGACAGGCGTGGCAACCTCGGGCTGTGGTCCCGCCGTGCAACCGGCAAGCGCGGTGCTTGCCGCCAGGAAACTCAACCAATGTTTCATGAAAATCCTCCCCGTAATCCCTTGAAATCGCGAATCAGTCAGCGCGCGCGAAACGCTGCCGCCATTTGCGCCCGACCCACCAGCGCCATCCGACGAGCGACACGATATAGCCTACCAGCGCAACGCCAAGCCCAATCACGAACAGCCCGCAGACAAGCGCAGGTGCCGCATCCGACCAAAGCCATGACATCCAGCGGCCAAGGCTTGCGCCGCTCACCCGAAGCCGCTCGAACGAGGCCAGATCGGCATGAAAGCCCATCCGATTGCCAACCTCGATCGCGGCAAGCAAAAAGAAAGGTGTCGTCGCTGGGTTGGACAGGAAGGTCATCGCCGCGGCGACCGGAATGTTGCCCCGGATCGGGATGCACATAAGCGCTGCTCCGACGATCTGCAGCCCCGGCACCATCAGGAAAATGCCAATGAACAGCCCCGCTAACACGCCGCGTGGGACCGAGCGCCGGGTGAAGCGCCACAGGTCAGACCTTTTCACGCGCGCGCCGAAGGGACGAAGCCAGCGGCTCTTCATCACCTCTTCCCGCGACGGGGCGTGGCGATTCATGAACCTGGTCCAGAATGTCGTGACCTCAGCCATTATGCCTCAACAGACGTCCCTGCTGGCGCTTCCAGTCGCGCTCCTTGATGGTTTCGCGTTTGTCGTGAACCTTCTTGCCCCTCGCCAGCGCCAGTTCGACCTTCGCGCGTCCCCGTGAATTGAAATAGACGGACAAGGGCACGAGTGTCAGCCCCTGCCGGTTAATCGCACCATGCAGCTTGGCGATTTCCCGCGCGCGCATCAGCAGGCGGCGGCGGCGGCGCGGCTCGTGGTCGGCATATCCGCGATTGCCATATTGGGGAATGGACGAGTTGATCAGGAATATCTCATCGCCCTCGACCAGTGCATAGCTTTCCGCGATCGAACCCTCGCCGGTCCTCAGCGCCTTGACCTCGGTTCCCTTGAGTTCAATGCCCGCTTCGAATCGTTCCTCGACAAAATAGTCATATCGCGCCCGCCGGTTCTCGGCGACCACCTTGGCCTTGTCAAAAGGTGCTGGAAGCTTTGGAGCCATTGCGGCGCCATAGGCACAAGATGCCAAGCTTTCCAGCGGCACCGCACCATTGCGCGCGCCAGGGACTAGGTCCACACTGAACTTTGACGGGGGCGTATCATGGCGGACGTCTTTTTGTCATATAAGGCCGAAGACGGGTGGCGACTGATGCCGCTCGTCCGCGCGCTCGAAGCCGATGGCCTTTCGGTATGGTGGGATGAGCGCATCGGTGGCGGCGAGGCATGGCGCGAAACGATCCAGGCCGAACTGGATACGGCGCGCTGCGTACTGGTGGCCTGGAGCAAGCGCTCGGTCGGACCGGAAGGACGATTCGTCCGCGACGAAGCCAGCCGTGCCCAGCGCCGCGGAGTTTACCTGCCAATCGAGATTGATCGGGTGCAGCCGCCGCTAGGCTTTGGCGAGACCCAGGCACTGCCGATGGTCGGATGGCATGGCAAGAAGAAGGATCCGCGCTATCGCCAGCTTCACGCCGCCATTCAGGCGGTAATCAACGGCAAGCCAGCGCCCACGCCGCTGCCGCGTGCCACGACAGTCGGCCTGTCACGGCGCGGGGCGATAGGTGCCGGCGCCGCCATCGCGGCGGCAGCCGGAGGCGGATGGCTCCTGTTGAAGCCAAAGTCGGCCGGGGCAACGAACAGCATTGCCGTCCTGCCGTTCGCCAATCTCAGCGGCGATCCGAGTGAGGCTTATTTCGCCGACGGGATCGCCGAAGAGCTTCGAAATGCGCTGTCGCGTCTCGATGGTCTAAAGGTTGCCGGCCGGATTTCCTCGGAGGCGTTGCGGCAGAACGACGCGGCCAGCATTTCCCGCAAGCTCAAGGTAGCGACAATCCTCACCGGCAGTGTTCGCAAGGCCCCCGGTATGATCAGAATTTCGTCCCAACTGATTGATGGCCGCACCGGACTGGAACGCTGGTCGGCAAGCTATGATCGACCGGAAGGAAATGCGCTGACGGTCCAGTCCGAAATCGCGCAGAGCGTGGTCAACGCGCTAAGCCTCGAGCTCGGCGACGGATCTAGGGAGGCCCTACTCGCCGGGACCGCACGCGATCCCCAAGCCTATGACCTGTACCTTCGCGCGGTGAACCAGGCGCGGAGCGACGACAGCGAAACGAGCCTGGGCCGAGCCATTGCCATGCTCGACCAGGCCATTGGACGCGATCCGCGCTTCGCCGAGGCCTATGCGGCAAGATCGCATAATCGTTCTTATCTTGCCGACGTCGGACGAACGCCAGCCGAAACCGCCGCCGGCTATGAAGCGGCGGTCAGGGATGCCCGCCAGGCTCTGGAGATTGCGCCGCGGCTGGGCACCGCGCATGCGGCGCTAGCGGATGCGCTCTATGGGCAACGAAAGATCGCCGCCACCATCAGACAGGTTGATGCGGGGTTGCGCTTTGCTCCCAACGACCTTGACTTGCTGCAAGCCGCGGTGGTCGCGCTGGTTGCGGACGGGAAGCCTCCGAGGGCGCTGCAGCTTGCCAATCGCATGGTAGACTTGGACCCGTTGAATCCCCTGTCTCACCGGCGCCGCTACTACGCCCTGTTCTATGGACGGCGGTACAGCGAATGTATCGAGGAAGCGGGTCGCACCCTGGAACTCGCACCCACGCTGGCGCTACCGAGCTATTTCACTGCCTTGTCGCTGATCATGCTGGGACGTCCCGAAGAAGCGCAGACGCATCTGGAAAAATTGCCATCCGACCTTACGGTCAGGCTTGCCGGAGAAGCTATTGTTGCCTTTCTCGGGGGGCGCCGAGCGCAAAGCGATCGCAAGCTTGCCGAGCTCGGCAAGCTTTACGGTGACGCCGCAAGTTATCAATTTGCTCAGGTCTATGCCCAACGTGGAGAGCGGGATCGGGCCATCGCTGCGCTGCAGAAGGGCTTCGCAGTCAACGATCCCGGATTGAACACAATGGCGGTCGATCCACTGCTCGATCCACTGCGCAAAGACGGGCGCTTCGACTCCTTGCGCAAGCGGCTGGACGCTTCGGGTTAGGCCAGCCCGGCGTGCGCCAGCGCCGCGTCGACAGCCGCCCTTGAGTCCGCCGACGGCTCAGTCATTGGCAGCCGCAACTCTGCTGGAAATCCGGCGCGGACTCGCGACATCGCGTATTTGATCGGACCCGGCGATGCGTCGCTGAACAGAGCGGCGTGCAATGGGTAAAGCTTCTCCTGAAGCGCGAGCGCGTCGTCCCATCTCGCTTCACGCATCGCTTCCTGGAATTGAGCGCACATCTTCGGCGCGACATTGGCGGTAACGGAGATGCAGCCCACCCCGCCCATCGCGTTAAAGCCCAACGCCATGTCGTCGTTGCCACTCAATTGCATGAATTCAGGGCCACACGCCTGGCGCTGAGCCGAAACGCGAGCCAGATTGCCGGTCGCGTCCTTCACACCCATGACGTTTGGCAGGCGCGACAGCCTGGCCATGGTTTCGACCGAAATGTCGGTGATCGTCCGCGACGGGACATTGTAAAGCACGATCGGGATATCGAGTTGGGCGACGGCGGCAAGATGAGCATAGATGCCGTCCTGATTGGGCCGGTTGTAATAGGGTGGGACATGAAGGGCCGCGGCGGCTCCAGCGGACTTCGCCATTTTCGTCAGTTCGATCGCGTGCGCGGTATTGTTCGAACCGCACCCGGCAATCACCGGCACCCGCCCTCTCGCCACTTCAACCGCTAGCTCGACCAGTTGCCGATGTTCATCGGTGTTGAGCGTCGCCGCTTCGCCAGTGGTGCCGCACGGCACCAGTCCATTGCTTCCCTCGTCAATCTGCCACTCGATTAACTCTCGGAATATCGCATGATCAACTCGGCCTGCCGCAAAAGGCGTCACCAGCGCCGGTATCGATCCGAAAAACATGAATTTTTTCCTTCACCTGGACTCGTCCGCGGGGTTAGGCTGGCCAAGGGGCACGTCGTTCACCGCCTGATAATGACGGGTACCTTAGGATGTCCAGCATGAGGAGAATGACGATTTTCGTTCCGTTGTTGCTTTCAACCGTCGCGAGCGCGTCGGTCCAGACGACCGCGCCTGCCTATGCGCCCCGGCCCGCCTATGCCGCGCCCGCAGCAAGCAGCATCAATTACGCCATCGCCGACTGGCGACGCCTTCGTCAAAGCGAAGGCTATGCATTCGGCGACTATGCTCGGTTCGTGATCGCCAATCCGGGTTGGCCAGGCGAGAGCGGCCTTCGTCGCAGCGCGGAAAAACAGATGCGCCCTGGCGAAAATCCGGCGACCGTCATTTCTTTCTTCAGCAGCACCGAGCCGCAGAGCGGCAATGGGTGGGCCCGGCTTGCCGAATCCTACGCAGCGACTGGCCGTCAGGCCGAGGCGCTTGCAGCCGCGAAGAGCGCATGGTCGTCGAGTGATCTGTCCGCCTACGACGAGCAGGCATTGTTCGCTCGCTTCGGCTCGCAGATGACATCCGCCGATCATGACAGGCGCGTCGATGCGCTTCTGTTCGATAAGAAGGCGACCGATGCCTATCGGATGATGCCTTGGACGACGCCGGCGCGACGGGGCGCCTTCAATGCCCGGATCGCCATGTTGTCGCGCATGCCCGACGCCGAAACGCGCTACGCAGCGGTCGCCGGACAGGTCACTAGCGATGCCGGTCTGATGATGTCCCGGGCGAGATATTTGCGCGAAACCGGCTATGAGACCGCGGCCCGCCAACTGATGGCCCGACCGCATAGTTTCACTTATCGGCCGACCGACGTCGACCGCTTCTACGAAATGCTCGAGCTGCTCGCGGTCGGGGCGATGAATGACCGGCAGTACCAACTCGCCTACGACATCGGCCGGCAGGTCGACGACGCGTTTGCGCCCGGTGTCGACATCAGCATGAAAAGCTACGGCATTCGAGATAAATATACCACGCTCACCTGGACGGCGGGTACCGCGGCGCTGGAGCGCCTTGGCCGGGCGAAGGACGCCGTCGCCCTGTTCGACAAATATGCCAAGGGCGGCCGCTCGCTGCAGGTGGCGACCAAGGGCTGGTATTGGGCCGGCCGCGCCGCGTCGCAATCGGGCGACCCGATCGGCGCCCGGGCGCATTTCGAGCGAGCCGCGGCGACACCGGAGCTATTCTACGGGCAGCTCGCGCTTGAACGGCTCGGCCGGATCGTACCGGCGCCCTCGGGCACTCCATCGCTGCTCGTTACCGCCGCTCAGCGCAATGCCTTTTATCAGAAGCGGCTGGTTCAGGCTGTCCGGGCACTCGGCCAGAGCAGCTGGGAAGAGCAGAGCCTGTTCGTCCGGGCGCTGTCCGAAGATGTCGACAATGAGTCCGAACGCCTGCTGGCGATGGAATTGGCGTCGGTCATCAACCGACCCGATCTCGCGGTCTGGACGGCGCGGTCGGCGCGCAATGCGGGATCGGCATTTTATTACAGGGCGACCTATCCGACGCACGCCTACAGCGTTCCTTCGGGCCGCGTCTGGTCTCTGGTCCATGGCATTACCAGGCAGGAATCGAGCTTCGACCGCCGGGCGGTCAGCCATGCCGGCGCGCGCGGCATGATGCAGCTGATGCCTGGCACGGCTCGTGAACAGGCCGGCAAGATGGGCTATGGCTATGACAGCGGCAGGCTGACCTCCGATCCTAATTATAACGTCATGCTGGGTAGCGCCTATTTCCAGCGGTTGCTCAGTCAATGGGACGGAAGCTATCCGCTCGCGGTTGCCAGTTACAACGCCGGCGCCGGCAATGTCCGCAAGTGGGTTCGCGCTTATGGCGACCCGCGCGGCAATACCGACATCGTGTCATGGATCGAGAAAATTCCGTTCGTGGAAACCCGCGGCTATGTACAGCGGGTGCTCGAGAACACGGTCGTCTATGACCGCTTGAACCCGACCCTGCCCGGACCCTCAGCCGGTTCATATTTCGGCTTATCTCGGCAAGTCTTCGCGTCCGGGCTAAGAGCTCTGCCATGGCTGACTGCTCGCCGCGCTTTATCACGCCGGAAGGCTTTGCGCGCATCCGCGCCGAGTATGACGAACTGTTTGGAACCGAGCGACCCAAGCTGGTCGACACGATTGCCTGGGCGGCGGGCAACGGCGACCGGTCAGAGAATGGCGATTATATCTACGGTCGGAAGCGCCTGCGAGAGATCGACCGCCGACTTTCCTACCTGTCCAAGGTGATGAAGCAGGCCAAGGTAGTCGATCCGCGCAGGCCAGGAACAGCGCGACGCTGTCCGCTTCGGAGCAACGGTTGAGCTGGCCGACGAGCATGACGAGCGGCGCACCCTGACGCTCGTTGGCGAGGATGAGGCGGACGCCACGGCGGGGCGGATCAGCTGGGCGGCACCGATCGCCCGTGCCTTGGTCGGCGCGCGGGTTGGGGACGAGCGGATCGGTTCGACTGCCCGCCGGCGAAAAAAGTTATGAAATCATCGCCATTCGCTACCCGGCTGACGGATTTAACCGGCCTTCTGGTGCGGGAACTGGATGATGGTTTCGCCTTCGGCTGGCGGCTCGGCCGGGAACGGCCTTTTCGAACTGATCGGCAATGGCGGTGAGCGCGGCAATCGTGCCGCCCGTTTCGCCATTCCCGTCGATCACCTGCCACGGTGCCCAGCGCGTGTCGGTCTGCTTGAACAGGTCATGCAGGACTTCGACCGTGCGTTCGCGCTGGCCGAGGCCGGCGACATCCTCCCCGGACAGTAGGTGGCGGCGCCACGGGTCCGCTTGCCGCTCGCGCAATGTGGTCATCTGGCGTTCGGCCGAAACGTGGAAGAACAGCTTGACCACCAACGTTCCATGATCGCGCTGTTGAGCTTCAAACTCGTTGATCTCGTCGCAGGCACGCGCCCAGCGCTTGTCGTCCATCCGGCTCGCAACCCGCTCCTCGACAATCCGCCGGTACCAGCTGCGATAGAAAATGGTCGTGTCGCCCGCCGCCGGAAGCCTGCTCCAGAACGGGGCAAGCCAGTGACGGTCGTCATCCGCTTCATCCGCGCCGCCCACGCTGCGAACACGCACATGGCTCGGGTCCCACGCGCCGACAAGCCGGCGAAGCGCGTCCTTCTTGCCTGATCCGATCCAGCCCTCGAACAGGATGATTGCCCGCTTGCGATGCACTATCTGCGCAATCTGCAGGCGCGCCAGTCGGTCCTGCAGCGCAGTCAAGCTCTGCACCGCTGTCCCCGGTGAACGGAGGCCCCCGTTCAAATTCCGTTAAATCGATCGGCACAGGCGACGCCTATCCGAAAATCCCCATCCCCTGCAATTGTCTTGCTGAAACAGGGCGTCCCGCCGTGGCACGAACGCCACGAGCCGTTAGCCGGCCTTGGGCGCTCCGTCGGCGACAATGCGGATCGAAAGTTCCTTGAGCTGCTTGGGCATCGACCTCGGCCGGCGCATTCATCATCAGGTCTTCCGCTTTTTGGTTCATCGGGAAGACGATGACCTCGCGGATATTGGGTTCGTCGGCGAGCAGCATCACGATCCGGTCGATGCCGGGTGCCGAACCGCCATGCGGCGGCGCGCCGAACTTGAACGCGCCAATCATGCCAGGGAAGCTGGTGTCGACTTCTTCGCGAGTGTAGCCAGCTATGTCGAACGCCTTGTACATGATGTCCGGGCGATGGTTGCGGATCGCGCCGCACGACAGCTCCACACCGTTGCAGACGATGTCATACTGCCAGGCCAGGATATCGAGCGGATCCTTGCTCTCCAGCGCCTCCATCCCGCCTTGCGGCATTGAAAAGGGATTGTGGGAGAAGTCGACCTTCTTCTGCTCTTCATTATATTCGAACATCGGAAAGTCGACGATCCAACAGAAATTGAAACTGTTCGGGTCAATCAAGTCGAGCTGTTCCGCGACGCGGGTGCGGGCGAGGCCTGCAAGCCGGGTCGCTTCCTCTTCCTTGCCCGCTGCAAAGAAAATGCCGTCATCGGGGCCAATGCCGATCGCCTCGGCAAGCGTGTCCATTCCCTCGACGCCGTGATTCTTGGCAATGGGTCCGCCCCATTCTCCCCCCTTCCGAGTCGCGTAGCCGAGACCAGCAAAGCCCTCGGAGCGCGCCCAGTCATTCATTTCATCGAAGAATTTGCGGCTCTTTTCGGCCGTTGCCGGGGCCGGAACCGCGCGGACGACCATGCCCTTTTCGACCAGTCCGGCGAACAGGCCGAAGCCTGATCCCCTGAAATGGTCGCCGACATCATGGACGAGCAGCGGATTGCGAAGGTCGGGCTTGTCGCTACCATAATTGAGCAGCGCTTCTTTGTAAGGGATACGCGGAAATTCGCCGGCCGGAGTGACCGACTTCCCGTCCGCAAACTCCTCGAACAAGCCCGCCAGCACCGGCTCGATCGCCGCGAAAACATCGTCCTGCGTGACGAAGCTCATTTCGAAATCGAGCTGATAGAACTCGCCTGGCGAACGGTCGGCACGGGCATCTTCGTCGCGAAAGCAGGGAGCGATCTGAAAATAGCGATCGAATCCGGCGACCATCAGCAGCTGCTTAAACATCTGCGGCGCCTGGGGAAGCGCATAGAATTTGCCGGGATGGACCCGGCTAGGCACGAGGTAATCGCGAGCGCCTTCGGGCGATGAGGCGGTCAGGATTGGGGTCTGAAACTCGGTGAAGCCCTGGTCGATCATCCGCCGGCGGATCGAAGCAATTACCTTCGATCGAAGCATGATATTTTCGTGAAGCCGGTCGCGGCGAAGGTCGAGATAGCGATACTTGAGACGAATATCCTCCGGATATTCGGCCTCACCCGCGACTGGCATTGGCAGCTCGGCAGCCGAGGATTGCACTTCCACGTCGCGCGCCTGCACCTCGATTTCGCCGGTCGCCAACTTTGAATTCACCGCCCCGCCTTCGCGCGCGACGACCTGCCCTGAAATCGTCACGACCGACTCGGCGCGTAGCCCATCGAGTATCTTCAGTGCCTCGCTACCCGCGGCCGCGACGACCTGGGTCAGGCCGTAATGATCGCGCAGATCGACGAATAGCACGCCGCCATGATCGCGCTTGCGATGGATCCAGCCCGACAGCCGAACAGTCGATCCGACGTCGGAAGCGCTGAAGGTCGGCGCAAGTGTGGGTGCGGTAGGCGTGCATGACAAAAGGGCTCGCGGAAAAATGAATGATGATGGCGGAAAAATGCGCGGCGCCGCTTCACCTTCCGCCATTCGCTTTGTCAAGGCGCTCAGGGCTCGCTATGGGCCCCGCACAGATGAAAATTCACCCGCTTATCAATTCCACCGACGACCTCGCCGCCCTCGTCTCCCGAATGAAAGGCCACGACTTCGTCGCGGTCGACACCGAATTCATGCGCGAGAACACCTACTGGCCTGACCTTTGCCTGTTGCAGGTAGCCAGTCCCGACGAGGCGGCCGCGATCGATCCCAAGGCTGATGGCCTCGATCTCGACCCTCTTCTCGAGCTGATGGTCGACAATGACAATATTCTGAAGGTCTTCCATGCCGGAGGCCAGGATTTGGAGATCATCCACAATCTGACCGGCGAAGTCCCCAATCCGCTGTTCGATACGCAGGTGGCGGCCATGGCGCTCGGCTATGGGGAACAGATCGGCTATTCGAACCTGGTCGAGAGCGTGCTTGGCCATAACCTCGACAAGGGAGCTCGCTTCACCGATTGGTCGCGACGCCCACTCGACAAGCGTCAGATCGACTATGCGATTGCCGACGTCACACATCTGGCGACTATCTTTCCAAAGCTCGTGAACAAGCTGGTCAAGACAGGCCGCGGCGCCTGGCTTGACGAGGAAATGGAGCGGCTAGCCGACCCTTCGAGCTTTGCCTTCGAACCCGAAGACGCCTGGAAGCGCCTCAAGCTTCCAAGTCGCAATCCGGCGGTCCTTGGCCGCCTGAAAGCGCTCGCCGGCTGGCGCGAGACGGAGGCTCGGTCGAAGAACCTGCCTCGTGGACGGATCGTCAAGGATGACACGTTGAACGAGCTGGCCGCTCATCCGCCCAAGACCCAGGAAGACCTCGGCAAGGTGCGCGGGTTGTCGTCGGGTTGGCGAAACAATGATATCGGCGCTCGGCTCATGGCCGCGCTGGCCAAGTCGGCTCCCCTCGATGCGGATGACCTCCCGGCTCGCGAGCCGCGGCGTCCTGGGCTCACCAAGGATGCGGCTCTGGTCGGCGACCTATTGAAACTGCTCCTCAAAATTCGCTCCAAGGAGGCCGGTGTCGCGGCCAAGCTGATCGCGCGCTCGGACGAGCTGGAGGCTCTGGCGGCGGGCCTTCGCAAGGACCTCAATATCCTGTCCGGATGGCGTTATGACGAATTCGGCCGCGATGCCCTGGACTTGGTCGAAGGTCGCCTCGCCTTCGCCACCGAAAACGGCAAGCTTAAGCTGAGCCGGATCGAAGCTTAGAAGGACACAACATGCGAACCGCTCTTGCCGCCATCTCGCTGCTGCCCCTGGCGGGTTGCATGGTCACTCCACCGGGTCAGCCGGGCACGGGCGAACCCGCTCAGGCTTGCCGCAACGACAATCTGCAGCAGTTCGTTGGGCAATCGGCGAACCAGAGCCTTGGCGGAAAAATGCTCGCCGCATCGGGGGCGCGGACAATTCGCTGGGTACCCAAGGGCGGAATCATCACGATGGAGTTCAGGGGTGACCGGCTGACGGTGCAACTGGACGAAGCGAACCGCGTAGCGGTCGCCCGGTGCGGCTAGGCGAACCGAACCTCGCCGCGCCGGCCTAGCGCTTTGGCCAATTGCGACAGGCGACGTTCCACGGCATCGGCATAAAGCTCGCGGTATCTCGACGGTACGGTTAGTACGATCAAGCCCGGGGCAAGGCCGATGCTCGTCTTGCGCAACAGCGTTTCGGTCCCGCCGCTAAGCCGCTGCGCAAGCCGTAACGCCTTTCCCCAGGCCACTACCCGGCCCTCCTCGCCTGGCTTCAGCAACGCCGCCAGCCCGGCGCTGAACCCGCCGTCCCCACCAAATGCACTGCACAGGGCGCGGCCGAGCACCGCCCGCCCATGTGCATCGATGCCGACCCAATTGCCGTGAATCGCCATGTCGACTGCGCGCTCCGCGCGAAAGTCGGGGTGGGCGTTCCAGGCGATATCGCCGAGCAGACATGCCGCCAGCCGCAGCCGCTGCATGTCGCCGCCTTCATCGGGGAATAGCGGGTTCAGCCATTGGTCGATCGCGGCTCCATGATCTCCGAAGCGGCCCAGCCTGTCGCCAATTTCCAGTGCGGCCGCGAGTAGCGGGTCCTCTTCCCGCGTCGACTCGTCGAGGTCGCGGTAAAGCAGGCCTTCGCGCAGGCCGAACGCCGAGACTGTGACATGCCTCGGCCCTAATACCTCGATCAGCGCCTCGAGAACGGTTACCGCGGCGGGCAATGTCGGAATGCGTGACGTACTGATGTTGGTGAGGGATCTGACCTCGGCGGGCGCCAACGTGCCCAAGATCCCTCGCAAGGCGCCAAGGCGCGCCTGGGCGATTCGGTGGTGGTGGATGATCGGCAGCGGATGACCGAGAGTCTTCATGTCGAGGAGAGCAAGAGCGCGGAACGAACCGCCCACGAGGTAGAGGCTGTGACCTTGGGCTGCATTCTTCAGGCGGCTGTTCTTCAATTCGGCGCGAATTGCCTTCGCCACTGATTCCGGATCCGGATCGAGACCAATTCGCAGCACGCCAAGTGGAAGTGAAATTCCTTCGCCGGCGCCTCTGCGCGCCACGCCAATTAGCTCCAGGCTGCCACCGCCCAGATCGGCCACGACACCGTTGGCGCGAGGAATGGCGGAAATCACGCCTAGCCCCGACAATTCCGCCTCCTCGCTTCCTGGCAGCAATCGAGGCTTGAGGCCCAGCGTCGCGATCCTCTTTAGAAAATGGGGGCCGTTGGCGGCATCGCGAACCGCCGCCGTCGCGACCGCGTGGACCTTCTTAAGGCCCATTTCACTCGCGAGCCGGCGAAATCGGGCGAGCGCCTCGATCGTCCGCTCCATTGCCTCGTCGTCAAGCTTGCCATCCTTGGCGAGCCCGCGCCCCAACGCCGCCATCACCTTTTCGTTGAACAGGACCGACGGAACCCGTGCCGCACCGCCATAGGCAACGAAACGCACGCTGTTCGAGCCTATGTCGATGATCCCCACCGGACCGAAGCGTTTGATCGCCATGCCGCATCAGCCCCGCTGCGTCAGGCGGAGCTTGGGCACCGCCTTGCCGGCCAGCGCCTGCCCGCGCCCCGACAGGGACGGATTGGTCATGAAATAGCGATGGAGGTTGAAGTGCCGCTTACCGGGCTTGAGCCGCGCATAGCTCCCGTCGGCGCTAAGGACCCAACTCTGCTCATTGTCGATTAGATTGGCGATCATCACCTGATCGAGCACCTGGGCATGGACTGTCGGATTCTCGATCGGCAACATATATTCGACCCGCCGGTCGAAGTTTCGCGGCATCCAGTCGGCCGAACTGATGTACACCTTGGCCTTGCGATGCGGCAGTCGCTCGCCATTGGCGAAAACGAAAATCCGACTGTGCTCCAGAAACCGGCCGACGATCGACTTCACCCGAATGTTCGACGACATGCCGGGGACTCCCGGTCGAAGGCAACAGACACCGCGCACTATCAGCTCGATCGAAACGCCGGCCTCACTCGCTTCGTATAATTTGTCGATGACGATGCGGTCGACCAGGCTGTTCATCTTTGCCCAGACAGCCGACGGCTTGCCCTCCTTGGCGTTAGCGATCTCTCCATCGATCAGGTTGAGGATTTTCTCGCGCAGTCCCCGAGGGCTTAGCGTCAGCAGTTCAAGCGCCTTTGGCTGCACATAGCCGGTAGTGAGATTGAACAGCTTCGCCGCGTCCCGAGCCGCGCGCCTCGAAGCCGTAAAATAGCTGAGATCGGTGTAAATCCGCGCTGTGGTCGGGTGATAATTGCCGGTACCAAAGTGGCAGTAGGTCCGCATCACCGAACCTTCGCGGCGGATCACCATCGACACCTTGGCATGGGTTTTCCACTCGACGAACCCGTAAATGACCTGCACCCCCGCACGCTCCAACCGGCTCGCCCACAACAGGTTTTGCTCCTCTTCGAAGCGAGCTTTCAGCTCCACCACTGCCGTTACCGATTTGCCGGCTTCTGCGGCTGCAACCAGTGCATCGATGATCGCCGACTGCTTACCGGCCCGATAGAGCGTCTGCTTGATTGCAACGACATCCGGGTCTTCCGCCGCCTGCCGCAGAAAGGCGACGACCACTTCAAAGCTCTCGTAGGGATGATGGACAATGAAGTCCTTGGCTCGGATCGCCGCGAAGCAGTCGCCGTCGTGCTCGACGATCCGCTCGGGAAAGCGCGGCGTGTAGGGCGGGAATTTGAGGTCGGGCCGCTCGACGTCGACCAATTGACCCAGGTCGGCAATTCCGATGAAACCGGCGCTCTCCGCCACCAGCGCCGAATCCGCCCCAACGCCGGTTCGCACCATGGCTTCCAGGTCCGGCGGAGTGTCGGCGGCGAATTCGATGCGGATTACCCGGCCGCGGCGCCGCCGCTTGATGGCGCTGCGAAAATAGCGAACCAGGTCCTCTGCATCCTCCTCAACTTCGATGTCGCTGTCGCGAAGCAGGCGGAATGCGCCTGCGCCGATTCGTTCGAAACCGGGGAATAGCTGGTCGAAATGAGCGCGGATGGCGTTCTCAATGGCAATGAAGCGGAGCCCCTTCCCCGGTAGCTTGAGGAACCGCGGCAAGGTCGAAGGAATCATAAGCAGTTCGACTACTGGCTCCGCCTTCCTGCCCCGGCGTAGATCGAACACCAGGCTGAACCCGCCGTTGGGAATGAACGGAAACGGATGCGACGGATCGATCGCCTGAGGGGTCAGGACCGGCAGGATCTGTTCGCGAAAATGACCGGCCAGCCACTCGCGCTCGGACGGGGTCAGACCCTCCTCGTCCACCACCTCCAAGGCGGATTCTGAAAGCGCTTCACGTAGCACAAGCCATTCCGCCTGCTGGGCGACAACCAGCGCGTCCGCCTCCTCGGCAATCGCGTCGAGCTGCTGCGTCGCGGTCATTCCATCGGCGCTCAAATCGTCGACGCCCTGAAGCTGGTGGCCCTTCAGCCCGGCCACGCGCACCATGAAGAATTCGTCGAGATTGTTGCCCGAGATCGACAGGAACCGCAGCCGTTCCAGCAGCGGATGCGCGGCGTTGGTCGCTTCCTCCAGGACCCGGCGGTTGAAGGCCAGCCAGCTCAGCTCACGGTTGAACAGCCGGTCGGGTGCCTCAACCTGGTCGCCATTCCCTCTCACGCGGCACCGCGGGCGTCGACGATGCCGCCTTCGCCAAGTGCGCGGCGGATGGTTGGCAAAGTCAGACGGGACCGCTCGGCAATGGCGAAACGGTCGATCGCTTCGACCACTCGCTCCGCCATCCAATAACTCCGCTCCACCCGCTCCGAGACATATTTCAACGCCTCTTCCGGAATGTGGAGACCGCGGTCGGCGAACAGCAAGCGGATGATCGCCCGGAACAGTTCATCGTCCGGCTGGTCGATTCGAATGATCGGCGTGATCGCCAGGCGGGTCCGAAGATCGGGCAGCGCCACTTCCCATTGCGGCGGAACCTCGTCGGCAATCATCACCAGCGGCCGCCCATCGTCTTGCGCTGCATTCCACGCATGGAACAGCTCGGCCTCATGATGCCGCTCGGCCCGATCGAACAGCCGGCCATGAACCCGTTCGACGAACGTCCGCGCAAGTAAGGATCGCCCCGATCGGGGCGGGCCGGTCAGGATCGTCGCCTTGACCGGCCACAGGCTCCAGCCGCGGAAATGCTCATAGGCTTCCCGATTGGCGGCTCCGAGGATGAAACGAGTCTCGTCTTGAACCTGCGGCCAGTCGAGCGGCAGCGCGATCTGGTCCGAAGGCGATTTCACGGGGATGGACTATTCTGCGGCGTCGCCGCTGGTGCGGGCGAGCCGGGCGCGGAATTGAGCCGCACCACGGTTCCGCTGCTGCTTGCCGACAAGCCTCGCGCGATTAGCTGGTCGCGCAGCGCCGCGGGGCCGCCACGATAGGTAACCGTGACGCTGCTTCCATCGCCCGAGATGCTAGCACCCGGGATCGAGCGGATTACAGCCAGCCCGTAGCTCAGCCAGGCGCCATTGGGCGAATTGATTTGCACGGTCATGACCGTCGGAACGGTTGGCGCCTCGACCGTTTCTTCCTCCTGGACAGGAGGAGGCTGGATGATCAGGTCGGCGTCGGCGCGGACGATCCCAGCGGCCAGCGCCTGGGCGAACAAATCATCCATTCGCTGGACGCCTTCATTCATCATGCGCGGAAGGTCGGCACTATCCTTGGCGGTCAGCTCGAAGCTTCCCAGCGGCTGACCGTCCGGCCCGAATTTGCCGATGAACTCGGCCTTGGCCGGTCCTCCCGGATAGAGCCGGTCCAGGCGCACTTCGGCAACCAGGATATTGGCGGCTCCATAGAGGTCGAGCATGTTACGCCACCAGCCGCGCCCTGGTCGACGGCTCTGGGCGGCGTTCACCAGCAGAGGATCGACTCCAAGCCCGCTCACTCGAACATAATCGATCGGGCTCTGCGAGGTGCGGAAGCTGGCCCAGGCCCGCTGCCAAGGATTGCGCAGTTCAACGCTGGTCGATGTCCCGCCTGAAATCATGACCGGAATCAGTAGCATCGGCGCCGAGCGGCGCGCCTGCCCCGGAACGCCAAGCAGTTCGCCCGCACGCGCCCGGTCGAACAATACGCCGAGCGAGGCGATGTACCGATTGGGCCCGATCTGCTCCTTCTCGACGACGATCGAGCTCACCAATCCGTCGAGAGTTGAATCCGACAGGTTTGGCGCCTCGCCGATTGGACGATTATTGGTCTTGGCCCACAGTGCCTTGAACCCTTCGCGCTGCGCGATGCGCCAGCCGGCGAAGCGCGCCGATTGCGCATCCTTTCCGGCGACATCGACCTTGATACCGCCGATTTCCAGCGTTCCAGTGCTGTCGACGGGGAGGATGCCGCGCTCGGCCAATTCCATCTGCGCGACCAGCGTCCCCCCCAATCCGGTCAGGGCGAGCAGGGCGATGGCAATGAAGGCGGCGGGCCGGCGAAACAGCATCTGCGCGCTTTTGGCGACAATGGCGTGGAATTCCAAGCGGGGAATGGCTAGGCGGCAACGCCATGACGCAAAAGCCGCTCACTTACGCCGATGCGGGCGTGTCGATCGCCGCCGGAAATGCGCTGGTGAAGGCGATCGCGCCGCTTGCCAGGTCGACCGCGCGTCCGGGCGCCAATGCCGAACTGGGCGGATTCGGCGGCTTTTTCGATTTGAAGGCCGCCGGATACGACGATCCGCTGCTGGTTGCTGCCAATGACGGCGTCGGGACCAAGCTCAAGCTCGCCATCGATACGGGCAACCATGCCGGGGTCGGCATCGATCTCGTCGCCATGTGCGTCAACGACCTCATCGTGCAAGGCGCCGAGCCGCTGTTCTTCCTCGACTATTACGCAACGGCCAAGCTCGACAACGACGTCGCCGCCGCCGTCGTTGCGTCGATCGCCGAGGGATGCCGCCAGGCGGGCTGCGCGCTGATCGGCGGCGAGACCGCGGAAATGCCGGGGATGTATGCCAAGGGCGATTACGACCTTGCCGGTTTCTGCGTTGGTGCGGTCGAACGGGCCAAGGTTTTGACCGGAAATCGCGTTGCGCCGGGTGACGTCATCCTTGGGCTCGCAAGTTCGGGCGTCCACTCGAACGGATTCTCGCTCGTCCGGCGCCTGATCGAAACCAACCACTGGAGTCTCGACCGCCCCGCCCCGTTCGATCAGGGTCGCATGCTCGGTGAGCTGCTGCTCGAGCCGACGCGAATCTATGTGAAGAGCCTGCTGCCGCTGATTCAAGAGGGTCGAATCGCGGCGCTGGCCCATATTACCGGCGGCGGCCTGCTCGAAAATATTCCGCGCGTCCTGCCCGAAGGGGCCCATGCGATCATCGATGCGGGCCTCTGGAAATTGCCTAGTCTGTTTGCCTTTCTTCAGGCCGGCGGGTTGATCGAGCCCGGCGAACTGTCGCGGACCTTCAATTGCGGCATCGGGATGGCCGCGATCGTTCGGGCGGAGGACGCGGATTCCGTCAAGCTGGCGCTCGAGGCCGCGGGCGAAACCGTGCATCGGATTGGGCGCGTAGACGCGGGCCAAAAGGGCTGTACGGTGAAGGGCAGCGCCGGGACCTGGGCCGCCCGTGCCGACTGGTCCGCCAGCCATCATGGCTGAGCGTAGCCGCGTTGCTGTCCTGATTTCGGGCCGCGGCTCGAACATGGCGGCATTGATTTACGCGTCGCGCGCCGATGATTGCTGTTTCGACGTGGCATTGGTCTCTGGCGATCAGCCCAACGCCCCCGGCCTGGCGCTCGCCAAAGCAGAGGGAGTCCCCATCCTGAAACTCGACGCCAAGGCTCAAGGATCTTCATTCTGGGCCGACCTTAACGCTGCCCTGGAAAAAGCGGAGATAGACCTGGTCGCGCTGGCCGGATTCATGCGGATCATTCCGGATGATTTCCTCGCCCGCTGGGAAGGCCGGGTGGTCAATATCCATCCGTCCCTGCTTCCACTTCACAAAGGTCTCGGCACCCACGAAGCCGTGCTCGCCGCAGGCCAGAACCGAACGGGGGCAAGCGTCCATCTCGTCACACCCGATCTCGATAGCGGCGAAATCCTCGGACAAGTCGGGGTTGCCGTGATGCCCAATGACACCCCCGCCATCCTGGCCGAACGCGTGCTGATCGCCGAACATCAGCTCTACCCTCGTGTTCTCGGTCAATTTCTCGGCCGAACACGCGATTTCGACTGGATCACGAACCGCATCGGCGACCTAGCGCTGGCCCTGCCCGAAACCCGCTTCAAGACCAGCCATGGCTCACCCGGCTGGAAGGTGGGCAGCCCATCCAGCGACAAATTCTTCGCCATAATGTGGAATAATCATCATGGAGAAGGCGGAATTTCGGTGCTGGTCAAGTGCAGCGGCCAGGACGAGATGGCACAGCTGATCGAGGCTGAGCCGGGCATTTATTTCCGTCCGGCCTACTATGGCCCGTCCGACTGGATCGGCGTTACGCTCGACCGGCCCCGCGTAGATTGGGACCATGTCGCGGAATGGCTGCAGCGCAGCTGGCTCGCGGTGGCGCCGCCGCGCCTCACCAAGTTGATGCGCGCCGCCGAGGCGTTCTAGGCTGCGACCATGAACGATTCTCCTTCAAGCGACGGCAAGGCCCGGCGATCCTGGATCGGCTTTGGTGAAACCATCGGCCTTGCGGCCGTCGTCATCTCGGCGCTGGGCCTGTGGAACAGCTGGCGGAGCGAAGAGCCGGAGAAACCCTCGCCACAGGCCGAGACCAAGGCAACCACCATTCCGATCGCATTCCGCGGCCAAATCGAACGCGACGGCAGGGCGATCACCATTTCACCGGTAGAGCCGGGACATTCGCTCGAATCGCTCACTTTGTCCGTTGCCGGCAAGCCCGCGGTCTCGGTCGGAAGCGACGGACGGCTCGACGCTTCGGAGGTGCAGCGGCTGGTTGGCAGCGCAGACAAGAGCCGCAAGCCGGATTCGCTCAGCATCCGCATCGAGGCCCGGTACATCGAAGCCGGTACGCTGAAGCGCGGAGGCGGCCGTTACCGCATATCCTACCGCTGGGACGACGGCGGCCTGTTCGGCGCGGACAAGCTTCGCCTGACGGGCCTCAGCCTCGGCTGACCCTGCTGTCTTCGCCCGCGTCGGGCTTTGGGCTAAAGTCTTTTTCGATGCGAGGGAGCACGCCCATGATCGCCTTTTTATTGCTGGCAGAGGTTGCCGCCACGCCCATGCCCGCCTTCCTCGCCGGCTGTTGGGAACAGCGGCGCGAGAAGGATCGCTGGACCGAGGAATGCTGGACCGATCCGCGCGGCGGACTGATGATCGGTGCGGGTCGCGACGGTAAGGGAGACGCGGTCGCCCATTGGGAATGGATGCGGATCGAGCGCGGCACAGACGGCGCGGTGACCTTCTATGGCTCCCCGAAAGGAGCGCCCGCGGTGAGCTTCAAGGCGACCGAGGCAAACGACAAATCGATCACCTTCGTCAACGCCAACCACGACTATCCGCAGCGCGTCCGCTATGTCGTTACCGAAACCGGCCTCGAAGCTGAAGTCTCACTGGCCGACGGCTCCAATGCGAACCGGTGGAGTTACCGCCGGACAGCGGGGACCGCCGGAAACTGACTAGCCGACAATTTCTTCTGGCGTGAAGAAATAGGCGATTTCGATCGCGGCATTTTCGTCGCTGTCCGATCCGTGGACCGAATTGGCCTCGATCGATTCGGCCAGTTCCTTGCGGATCGTACCGGCATCCGCATTTTCGGGGTTGGTCGCGCCCATGATATCGCGGTTGCGCTTGACCGCATCCTCGCCCTCCAGGACCTGGACGACCACCGGGCCCGAAGTCATGAATGTGCACAGGTCGTTGAAGAAAGGACGTTCGCGATGGACCGCGTAGAAACCCTCGGCCTGGTCGCGGGTCATGTGGATGCGCTTGGAGGCGATGACTCGAAGCCCGGCTTCCTCCAACATCTTGGTGACAGCGCCGGTCAGGTTGCGGCGGGTGGCGTCGGGCTTGATGATTGAAAAGGTGCGGGTAACCGCCATCTTGAAACTCCGGAATGCAGGGATTGGGCTCTGGCCGCGCCCCTAGCCGGAGCGATTGCCAAGGGCAAGGCTCAGGCCTTTCTGGTCCACTTGCCCTCCACGAGCGCCCAGTAATTGCGCTCGATGCCCTCGCGCCCGGACAGCAATTTCCACGCCAACCGGGCCCCTTTCAGGGTGGTCTCGTCAAACAGGTAGAAAACGCGGTCATAGCCCAATGCGGCCTCACGCCATTCGCCATCCGCGATCAGGATGTTGCGCGCCAGGTTGGGCGCGTCGGTGCCTGGCGAGAGCAGAACGGGCTGGGCCGCGTCGTCGGCCCCGCCCGCCAGGCCGTGAGGGATGAAGCTGGTTGCGCCCTGATCCCACAACTGGCGGTCGAGGCGAGCCAGCAATCCCTCGTCCGAAGCGACGACCAGCAACCGCTGGCCCTCGTCGAGCAGCTTTCCGGCAAGCGAGGCGATGATGCCTTCGGGCAGTGCCGGGCCGAGCTGGTAGAAATCCACCCGCACGGCCGGCGCGCCGATCAGCCCTCGACCGTATCGGCGATATATTGATCGAGCAGCCGCACGCCGTAGCCCGTGGCACCCTTGTCATGGGTGGCCGAGGCCTTGTCCGACCAGGCCATGCCCGCGATGTCGAGATGGGCCCAGGCCACCCCATCACCGACGAACCGCTGCAGGAATTGCGCCGCGGTGATCGATCCCGCCTCGCGAGGCCCGACATTCTTCATGTCGGCGATCGGCGAATCAATCAGCCGGTCATAGGCCTCCGCCAGTGGCTGCCGCCAAAGCTTGTCGCCGCTCTCGCCGGCGGCTTTGATCAGATTAGCGGCCAGCTTGTCGTCGTTGGAGAAGATGCCGGCATATTCATGCCCGAAGGTGATGACCATTGCACCGGTCAGCGTGGCGAGGTCGATCATCACCTTGGGCTTGAACTGTTTTTGCGCCCAGGTCATCGCGTCGCAAAGCACCAGACGCCCTTCGGCGTCGGTATTGATCACCTCGACCGTTTGGCCGGACATGGTTGTCACCACATCGCCCGGGCGTTGCGCGTTGCCGTCGGGCATATTCTCGACCAGGCCGCAGATTCCGATGACATTCGCCTTGGCCTTGCGGGATGCGAGCGCCTTCATTGCCCCGGCAACCGCGCCGGCGCCGCCCATGTCCCACTTCATTGATTCCATGCCGAGCGCCGGCTTGATCGAAATGCCGCCGGTGTCGAAGGTCACGCCCTTTCCGATAAAGACGATGGGCGTATCTCCGGCCTCGCCACCGTTCCACTTGAGCACCAGGAGCTTGGCTTCACGCACCGACCCCTGGGCGACTCCCAGCAGCGCGCCCATGCCGAGCTTGGCCATCTCGTCACGGCCAAGCACTTGCGTTTCCAGGCCAAGTCCCTTGACCTGGTCAAGCACCCGCTCGACGAACGTTTCGGGGTAGATGATGTTCGCCGGCTCGGTGACGAGTTCGCGCGTCAATGAAACGCCATCGACCACTCCTGCGTAGCGGTCGGCAAAGCGCTTCTCCGCCCCGGCTCCCCCGCCGACGATCGTCACACCGACCAACGTCGGCTTCTGCTTGTCCTTAAGGCGCGTGCGATAGCGATCGTAGCGCCACGACCGAAGCGCGGCGCCCAAGGCGACCCGGGCGGCCGCATCGGCATCATAGTTGAGGCCGGTGAGGTCGATGACCGCGTCCTTCTCCCCCGATGTCAGGAGCCGCGCCGTGGTAGTGCCGCCAAGCTTCTCCGCCGCATCCGAAGCCTTGGCGTCGGCGCCGGTGCCGACCACCAACAGCCGGCGGCCATGGTCGCTTGCCAGGAAATGCTCGACCACCGACCCGAAATCACCCTCGAACCGGCACCGTTTAAGCGCGGCGCCGATCCCGGCCTTGGCATCGCCGAGGCTATCCAGTCCCGGCCGAGTAACCCCGGCAGCGGGAATTACCAGGGCATAATCCCCGGCTGGGCGGGTATCGGCGAAGCGGATCTGCATGAAATTCCTCAAAGCAATAAAGGCAAGAATGGCGCTCCCCTTAGGACGTGCGCCGCGCCAAGGCAAAGGGGCGGCTCGTCCCAAGGCGGATTGCCGCCTGTCGGACAAGGTGCAATAGGCGGGATGTCAACCAGTTGGGACCGGGCGGAACATTGCGGGCAGTGCGATCGATTGGCCTGTGCCTGACGGCGCTGCCGCTGTTCCTGGTGTTGCCCTCCCAGGCAGAGGCGCAGGAGGCCGTGCCGCCAGCGGCGCCTAAGGCCGAGCCTGTGGTCGACTTCAGCGCCGACGAGGTGATCTACGACAGCCAGGCCGAGCTGGTCACGGCGGCGGGCCAGGTGCGGATGTCGCGCGAGGGCAATTACCTTGCCGCCGACAAGGTCAGCTGGGACCGCAACAGCGGACGCGTCGTCGCCGAAGGCAATGTGGTCGTCGTCAATCCAGGCGGGGACAAGCTGATCGGCGATCGCGTCGATCTGACCGATTCGCTGCGCGACGGAACGATCGACAATCTGCTTGTGGTCCTGGAAAGCGGCGGGCGGATCGCAGCGGTCAGGGGATCGCGCAGCGGCACGCAAACCGAACTGACCAACGCGGTCTATTCGCCCTGCCCGGTCACCACGCCAGGCGGCTGTCCCAAAAATCCCAGCTGGAAGATTACTGCGGCGCGGGTCACCCAGGATTCGGAGACGGGGCGAATTCGCTTTGCGGGCGGACGGATCACAATCCTTGGCCTCACGCTGCCGCTGCTACCGATTTTCAGCGTTGGCGACGGATCGCAAAAGGGCGGCGTGACGGGTGCACTGGTGCCGGGGATCCGACTGGACAGCAACAATGGGCTGGAAGTCAGCCTACCCTATTACTGGCGCGTCGATAAGAACCGCGACCTTACCGCGACGCCGCATCTCTACACGCATTCCGCGCCCGCGCTCGAGGGGCGATGGCGGCATCTTACCTCCATCGGGGCCTATCAGCTGGGCGCGTTTGTTACTTACGGCGACATTCCGGACCCCGATCGCGACGATCCGACGCCGACCGACCGCAAGGGATTCAGGGGCTATTTCGAAGGCAATGGGCGATTTCAGCTCGATCCCTATTGGACGGTGACCGGCGCGCTCCGCGCCGCGACCGACAAGACGGTTGCCCGGCGCTATGACATTACCCGCGACGACCGGTTGCGCAGCTTCGTCAGTGCCGAACGAATCGCCATCGATAGCTATGTCGCGATCGAGGGTTGGGCATTTCAGGGCCTGCGCAGCACTGATGTCCAGAAGCGAATTCCAATTGCGCTTCCCGCCATCGACGCCCGCTTCCGACTGGACGACCCGTTGCTGGGCGGAAAGATCGAGCTTCACGGCAACAGCCTCGCCATCCTTCGGCGGGAGGGCCAGGATACCCAGCGCGCTTTCGCCAGCGCGAAATGGGACCTGCGCCGGATCACTCGCCTCGGGCAGGAGCTGACGCTAACCGCCTTTGCCCGGGCAGACGCCTACCACACGCAGGATTCCGACGAGACCGCGGTCGATATATATCGCGGCGAGGATGGCTGGCAGTTTCGCGGAATTGGCGCATTGGCGGCCGACATGCGCTGGCCCCTGGTCGGCGAATTTCTCGGCGGAACGCAAAGGCTGACACCGCGCGTGCAGCTGGTGCTAAGTCCACCAACGCCGAATCTCAAAATTCCCAATGAGGACGCCCGGGCGGTCGATTTGGAGGACAGTAACCTGTTCGCTCTTAATCGTTTTCCCGGGTACGACCGCTGGGAAGATGGCTCGCGCGTCACCTATGGCGTCGAATGGGCATTGGACCGGCCGAAATGGGCCGTGCAGGCGGTCATCGGCCAAAGTTACCGGTTGACCCGGGAACCGAGCATTTTCCCAGACGGAACCGGCCTTACCGATCGATTTTCGGACGTTGTCGGGCGCACCCGGATCCAGTTTGGCAGGTTTATCGACCTCACCCATCGCTATCGCGTCGACAAGGACAGTTTCGCGATCCGGCGCAACGAACTGGATCTGACGGTGGGTAGCGATGTCACCTACGCTCAAATTGGCTACCTGCGGCTCAACCGCGACATTTCCCCGACGGTCGAGGATTTGCGTGACAAGGAGGAGCTGCGGCTGGCCGGCCGGTGGCAGTTCGATCAATACTGGTCGGTCTTCGGATCGACCGTGCTGGACCTGACCGGCAAGGACGAAGATCCCTTGATTCTGGCCGACGGCTTCGAGCCGGTCAGGCATCGGCTCGGCATTACCTACGAGGATGATTGTCTTGAACTTGGCGTAGCGTGGAAGCGCGACTATGAGCGCATCGGGGAGTTCAAGAAGGGCAGCACATTTTCGATTAATTTCGCCTTGAAGGGCATCGGCCGCTAAGGTGCCGTTCAGCACGCCCGGCTATACGACACTCTCGATACAGCGTTGGCGACAAAGGGATTTTGGTGGTGGGACTGAATAACAAGCTTATGACGCGAGCGGCGCGAAGCGTGACTGTGGCGCTCGGGTTGGCTCTGGCGACCACAGTCGCCGCGCAAGACGATGCATCGACGGTCAATTCGACGGCGACGCTCAATCTGCCGCAGAATCCGCAATTGTTCGGCACGACGCTTCCGTCGGTCGTCAAGGCGACGGCGATCGTCAATGGCGAGGTCATCACCCAGACCGACATCGATCAGCGCCTAGCGCTGATGGCGGTCGCCAACGGCGGCGAAATTCCCGCCGACGAAATCGATCGGCTGCGGCAGCAGGTGCTCCGGAATCTGATCGACGAAACGTTGCAGATTCAGGCGGCCAAGTCCGAAGAAATCGAAATCAGTGACGCTGACATCGACAAAACCGTGGCCCGCGTCGCGGGCAATGTGAAACAAACCCCCGAGCAGATGGCTTCTTATCTGAAGTCGCGCGGCTCCTCGATTTGCTCGATTCGCCGCCAGATCACGGGTGAATTGGCATGGCGCCGCCTCCAGTCGAAGAAGATCGAAAGCGTGATCAATGTCGGCGACGAGGAAGTGCAGGCCGTCATTGACAAGCTCAATGCGTCCAAAGGCACCGAAGAATTCCGCGTCGGCGAAATCTTCCTCTCCGCCAACAGTGCGAATGAACAGCAGGCGCAGGCCAATGCCCAGAAAATCATGGCGGCTCTTCAGCAAGGCGGCTCATTCATCGGCTATGCCCGCCAGTTTTCAGAAGCATCGACCGCGGCTGTCGGCGGCGACCTTGGCTGGGTTCGCCCTGAGCAGCTTCCCGACCAGCTCGCCACTGTCGTCCGGCAAATGCGTCCGGGCCAGGTCTCTCAGCCGATCCGGGTCCCGGGCGGCTATTCGATTATTGCCGTCCAGGACGTCCGCAAGATCCTGACCGCCGATCCGCGCAGCGCCATCCTGACCCTTAAGCAGGTCTCGATCAGCTTCCCCAAGGGCACGACGCGCGACCAGGCGGAACCGGCAGTCGGACGGTTCGCCCAGGCAGCCCAGAATATCGGTGGCTGCGGTGGCGCGGAAAAGATTGCGGCAGACCTCAACGGCGAGGTCGGTCGAATCGGATCAGGTCAAGATGCGTGACCTGCCGCCGGCCCTCCAGGAAATGATGCTGCAGATGCAGGTGGGTCAGGCGACTCGCCCCTTTGGTTCGATCGAGGAAGGTGTCCGGGTCTTGGTCCTGTGCGGCCGCGATGAAGTCGATCCGAGCGCCCCGACCTTTGATCAGGTTTATGCGCAGCTCAACGAGGAACGGGTCAATCTTCGCTCGCGCAGATACCTCCGCGATCTGCGCCGTGACGCGGTGATCGACTTCCGCTAGGGCGGAAGGCCTCATGGCAACCATGGTCAGACCACTGGCGGTTTCGCTAGGCGATCCTGCGGGAATCGGGCCCGAAGTCGTCGGAAAATGCTGGGATCATCGCGACCGCTTCGGATTGCCGCCGTTTGTCGCGATCGGCGATCCGCGCAGCCTCGCGGCGGTTTGGGACGGGCCGATCGCGACAATCGACGATCCGGTCGAGGCGGACAGTGCCTTCGATGTGGGACTGCCGATCCTGTCGACCGTGTCGAACGAGGCCATCCTGCCCGGCCATCCCAATGTGGCAGGCGGCCATTGTTCGCTCGACGCGCTGGAACTCGCGGTCGGTCTTGCCCGCTCCGGATCGGCCGTCGCGGTGGTGACCGGGCCGGTTTCCAAGCAGCAACTTTACGCAATCGGCTTCGCCCACCCCGGCCAAACCGAATTCGTCGCCGAACGGTGTGGCGTGTCGCCGGGCAATGTCGCGATGATGCTGGCAGGTCCAAGCCTGCGGACTGTGCCGGTCACAACCCATGTCCCACTTGCCGAGGTCGCCGGCCATTTAACGGCCGGACTGATCGAAACGCGTGGCCGGGCGGCGCTTCGCGGCCTGCAGCGCACGTTCGGGATAGCCGATCCGCGGCTCGCGGTCGCCGGGCTGAATCCCCACGCCGGCGAAGGCGGGACGCTGGGCCGTGAGGAGATCGACCTGATCATTCCCGCGATTGAAGCGCTTCGCGCCGAAGGATGGCGAGTTACTGGCCCGCACGCAGCGGACACCATGTTCCACGCGGCCGCCCGGGGCCAGTACGACGCGGCCTTGTGCATGTACCATGATCAGGCGCTGATCCCCTTGAAGGCGCTACATTTCGAGGATGGCGTCAACATCACGCTGGGCCTGCCGATCGTCCGCACTGCGCCCGACCACGGCACGGCCTTCGATATCGCCGGCCAGGACCGCGCCGATCCGCGCGCCATGGCCGCCGCAATCCGTATGGCCAACGACTGCGCTCGCCATCGCGCGGCCGTCGCGGCCTGACGCCGAGTGCCCGAGCCCCTTCGTGACGTCATCGCCCGCCATGGCCTGCAAGCTACCAAGGCGCTGGGCCAGAACTTCATTCTTGATCGGCAGCTGCTCGAACGCATCGCGGCCATTCCCGGACCGCTTGAAGGAGCGAGTGTTTATGAAGTCGGTCCAGGCCCGGGAGGGCTGACCCGTGCCCTGCTCGAAGCCGGCGCGAGCGTCGTCGCGGTCGAGCGGGACCGGCGTTGCCTTCCGGCTTTGGCGGAACTCGAGGCGGAATATGACGGACGGTTACGGATATTGTCAGGTGACGCCTTGGATATGGACGAGCGCGCCGAAGCGGGCCCCAGCGCGCACGTGGTGGCCAATTTGCCCTATAACGTCGGAACGGCGCTGCTCCTGCGCTGGCTTGGCGATCCGTGGCCGCCGTGGTGGTCGTCACTGACCCTGATGTTCCAGCGTGAGGTCGCCGAGCGGATTGTTGCGGCCGCGGGGAGCGAACATTATGGCCGCCTGTCGATCGCCGCCCAGTGGCGGGCAACTCCCCGAATCGCAATGGCGGTTCATCGCTCGTCCTTCGTTCCCCCACCAAAGGTCGCGTCGGCGGTGGTGCACATCGTGCCCGCTCCGGCACCCGAAGGAGTTGATCCCGTGGTGCTGGAGCGCCTGACCGCTGCGGCGTTCGGGCAGCGGCGAAAAATGCTTCGATCGAGCCTGAAGGGCTTTCCCGGCGCGCTTGACGCGGCAATGGAGCTGGGAATTGACTGGGAACGGCGGGCGGAGACCGTATCCGTTAGCGAATTTGTCGAGATGGCGCGCGCGCTTTCCTGACCCGCTCATCGGCGTGAAAAGTTCACGCCCCCCGTGACTCCACAGCGCAGGGCTGGAATTGCTGTCTCAGAACCAAGGCTGCGGGGCCAAGGGCGATTCTTTCCATTCCAGCGAGGTCCAACATGGCAAGCGGCGCATCGAAAATCCTGAAAATGATCGAGGAAAACGAGATCGAATATGTCGATCTCCGCTTCACCGACCCCAAAGGGAAATGGCAGCATTTATCGATGGTTGCATCGGTTATCGACGAAGACATGTTAACCGACGGCTTTATGTTCGACGGATCGTCGATCGCCGGTTGGAAAGCAATCAACGAGAGCGACATGATCCTCATGCCCGACCTGGACGCCGCTTATGTCGACCCATTCGCGGCGACCCCCATGCTGATCCTGGTGTGCAACATCGTCGAGCCGTCAACCGGCGAGCTTTATGGGCGCGATCCCCGCTCCACCGGCACCCGCGCCGAAGCCTATTTGAAGGCCACTGGGATCGGGGACACCGTCTTCGTCGGACCCGAAGCGGAATTCTTCATGTTCGACGATGTGAAGTTCGAAGACAACTACAACGCATCCGGCTATCGCATCGACGACGTCGAACTGCCGACCAACACGGCCACCAGCTACGATGGCGGCAACATGGGCCACCGGCCCCGCGCCAAGGGTGGTTATTTCCCGGTGGCGCCGGTCGATAGCGCCGTGGACATCCGCGGCGAGATGGTCTCGACCATGCTGGAAATGGGCTTGCCGTGCGACAAGCATCACCATGAGGTTGCCGCCGCCCAGCATGAGCTTGGGCTGACCTATGGCAAGCTGGTCGAGACTGCCGACCGCATGCAGATCTATAAATATGTCGTGCACATGGTCGCCCATGCTTACGGCAAGACCGCCACGTTCATGCCCAAGCCGATCGCCCAGGACAACGGCAGCGGTATGCACACGCACATGTCGATCTGGAAGGGCGGCAAGCCGCTTTTCGCCGGCAATGGTTATGCCGGCCTCAGCGAGACCGCACTCTATTTCATCGGTGGTGTGATCAAGCACGCTCGCGCCCTGAACGCCTTCACCAATCCGACCACCAACAGCTACAAGCGCCTGGTTCCCGGCTTCGAGGCGCCGGTGCTGCTCGCTTACTCCAGTCGCAACCGCTCGGCATCCTGCCGCATTCCCTATGGCGCGGGCGAAAAGGCAAAGCGTGTCGAATTCCGCTTCCCCGACGCCATGGCCAACCCATATCTCGCCTATTCGGCTCTGCTGATGGCCGGACTAGACGGGATCCAGAGTTGCATTCATCCCGGCGATGCGATGGACAAGAATCTCTACGATCTGCCTCCCGCCGAGCTGGTCAACGTGCCCACGGTCTGCGGCTCCCTTCGTGAGGCGCTTGTCGCGCTGGGCAACGACCGGGAATTCCTGACCAAGGGCGACGTCTTCACCGACGATCAGATCGACGCCTATATCGAATTGAAGTGGGAAGAGGTGATGCGTTGGGAAACCACCCCCTCACCGGTCGAATTCGACATGTATTACTCGTCCTAAATAACGCCGCTGGTTACCGGATCGTAACGTTTGCCACGTCATGGTTCCCGGGCCATGGCGTGCGAGGTCACCTCGATGAACAGTTTTCGATCGGCCATCCTCTCCGGGAAAGGCCTGAATTCGGGCGATCCCGTCAAGCGGTCCAAGAAGGCGCGCGGCGCGGAGACCGACGACCTTTCATCGGTCGAGGTTCCGCGGAGCGAGTTGCGCAGCTCACAATCACCGCGGCGACGACCGCCACCGGCTGGAGTCCGAGATGGCTTCGGTCCGCTACAACGGTGGGACCCATGCTATCGACCTCATCAACCTGTCGGGCGGCGGGGCGATGATCAGCTGCGATTTCGAGCCCCGCCTATGGGAGCGGGTCGATCTAGTCCTTGGCGAGGGCGGAGAGATTGAATGCGCGGTACGCTGGCTTCGCGGCGACCGCGTCGGCCTGGAGTTTGCTCACGAGACCCGAATCGACTGCGACCCGGACGCCCGTGACGCGCTGCTCCTCGATGTCATCCACCGCAGCTTCCCGGATGTGAAGATGACGGGCGCGGCGGATCGGACTGCGCCGGATTGTCCGGATGACAGTGATGAAGTGACCAATTCGCGCCGTGTCGAGCGACGTCACCCCCTGATCTGGATCGGGCGACCTTCTCTACAACCACAACAGGGAGCGTGTCCGTCTGCGCAATATCTCCGAACATGGAGCGCTGATCGAAAGCCCGGTCACCTATCCCTCGGGGGCGGAGGTAATGCTCGACCTGGGCGAAGGCGGCGAGCAGTTCGCCACTATCGGCTGGAGCTGCGGCGACAAGGCCGGGCTTGCGTTCACTAACCCGATTCGATCTCGCATTGCTGGTTTCGACCAAGCCGGAGGTGGCGCGCGGCCAGTGGACCCGGCCGGGGCCGAGCCGTCAATCCGCAGACCAGGACAACCCATGGGCGAGGGATGGCAGCGCAGCTCGCTCGAAGACCTTCGCGAAGACCTTGAAGGCTTCCTGAAACGCTAATCTAAACGAGCTCGCGCTATTCCGCGATCAGGCTGGTTCGCTTGGTGTCGCGCATCGTCGCGTAGGTGATCAGGCTGAAGCCCGATCACGCCGCTGACATAATGTAGAACCAGCGCTCATGCCCGGCGTCCTTGAGCCACAGCGCGACATATTCGGCCGTGCCTCCGAATATCGTGTTGGCGATCGCGTAGGGCAACGCAACGCCCAGCGCGCGGATATGGCCGGGAAACAGCTCCGCCTTCACCACCGCGTTGATCGAGGTATAGCCGGTGACGATCACCAGGCGCCGCCATCACCAGCACGAAGGCGGTCACGGGATCGCTGCGCCGCTTCCAGCGCCGTGAAGATCGGCATAGGTCAGGACCATTCCGGCGACGCCGAAGAAGATCATCACCGGCTTTCGCCCGACACGGTCGCTAAGCAGCCCGGCCAGCGGCTGCAGGCCCATGAAAATCGCCAGCGCCACGGTCATGATCCGTGACGCCGTCTGCCGGTCGAAGCCGACCGTGTTGGCAAGATATTTCTGCATGTAGGTGGTGTAGGCGTAGAAGGCGAGCGTGCCGCCCGCGGTAAGCGCCGATCGACGAGCAGCGCCTCGCGAGGATGATCGCGAAACAGGCTGCGCCCGCTCGATTTCGGCCGGGCATCGCCAAGCGCCTTGACATTGGCGAAGCTGTCGGTCTCCGTCAGGCGGCGGCGGATGATGAACACGACGACCGCCAGCACGGCGCCGACCGCGAACGCGATGCGCCAGCCCCACGCCTCCAACGCCGCCTCGCTCGATCAGCGACTGCAGGAGCAGCAGCAACGCCAGCGCGACCAGCTGGCCCGCGATCAGCGTCACATATTGGAAGCTCGACCAGAAGCCGCGCCGCTCGCGCGCCCGCCATTTCGCTCAAATAGGTCGCGCTGGACCCATATTCGCCGCCCAGGCTCAACCCCTGGACCATCCGCGCGACAACCAGGATCACAGGCGACAGCAGCCGCCGGCCTGAGCATAGGTCGGAGCAGCCGCGATGGCGAGCGAGCCGAGGCACATCAGGCTGACCGACAGGGTGAGCCCGGCCTTGCGCCCGTCGATGATCCGCATAAATGCCCATCACCCACGCCGCCAATCGGCCGCATCACGAACCCCACAGCAAACACCGCGGCAGTCGACAGCAACTGCGCAGTCTGGTCGCCCTTGGGGAAGAAGCTCGGCGCGAAATAGAGGGCGAAGGCGGCATAGACGTACCAGTCGAACCACTCGACCAGGTTGCCGGCCGAGCCGCCGACGATGTTGACGAGGCGCTGGCGGGATAACGACCCGGAAATCGGGCGTTCGGCCTTGCTGCTGGGAGAACGATTTATCGGTTCAATCATCGCCGCAGGGCGGCCTTGCCAGAATCGAGGCGTCGAGGTCGCGGCGCAGCCAAACGTGATAGCGATTGGCCATACCCACGTTGCGATAATCAGAAAGGTCGGCCCAGTCTCTGAAGCTGAAGGGCCGTTTGAACTTCGGCAACCTGCTGTCTTCGTAGATGATCTCCGGTCGCTCTCGTCTGATATCTTCGTTCATGTTGGCGACTTCCTTGTGAAATAGGTGGGAAAGCTGGCTGTTCCATGCCGCCGGAAGGGTCCAGAAGGTTGGGTAACGACTGGTATTTCTGGCCCCACATTCAAAGCTCGACGGATAGGCGGCGGGTACCCGGTCCGAAAGGAACAATACGGTTTTTGCACCCGTAGGAATGGCAGAACCGTAACGCCTGGGCCCCATCAATGGATTGGCGATCAACAAGATCAGGCCGGCTAATCCAGAGACTCTGGCCCACGCACCGTTTTCCCTCTCGGCGGCCATCACCAGGGCGATCGCGGCCAGTCCTAGCGTCGGGATCAAATGGTAGTTCCAGAAACGGCCTTGAAGCAGATAGGCTGCCGCGGCGCCCAGTGCAGCGGCTGCGAGAGGCATGAGCGATTCTGACGGTACGATACCACGATGGACGCGGTAACGGCCAGAACGGTTAGCGACAGTGACCTGACGGAAATTTGCGAGCCGAAGGCGGAGTAAACAGCCTTCCCAAGAGGAATAATCTCCGCAAAATATTGCGGCCAGATCAACGCTACGGTCGCCGGCCAGACAAGACATAATGCGCCGATCGTCCAATTCTGCGCGGTAAATGCCGGCTTGAAGGATTTCGCCAGGTAGCACTGCGACGCAACAAAGGCGGCTGGTATCAACAAGAAGTGAGGCTTGAGACCCAAACCCAGGAATGCCCAAACACCCAGAGCAATACGCTCTCGCCTGGACAGTCCGGAAGGCGCGAGGAGAAATGGTACCAGAAAGATGAGCGCGAGGTGATCACGCTGTCCAAAGTCCAGAGTCGCGGTGAGGGTCAACGCAAGCGAAACCAAGAGCCCAGGACCACGCCAGCGCAGCACCCAAAAAGAACTGATGAGGATTGCAAAACATACGCCGGCTATAAGCGCGTATTTGGTCAGAATTCCGCCACTGAAAACGAGATATTCAATGAAAATCAGGGGTGGATTGATCTCGACGACGTCGCGATAAAGGGTGGCCCCGCCAACCCAGCGTCTGGTCGCTTCGAGCAACCATGCAACGTCGTGATTTAGCGGTTGCGAAATTGAATAGATGAGCGCGAGCAAGCTCACGATCGAAATGCCTAGCCAAGCTAAACGCGGTCCTTGCAATCTCCACGTCTCGCCAGCACGCAAGAGCCGAGCCCCCATACTCCCCACTTCACCTACCCCTCAATAATCCTTGCTGACGCGCACGTTGACGCTGGTTCGGCCGATGGTCGAGATCGACGAAAGCAGCGAAAGCCAGCGCGTCACCTGATATTCGAGGCGCGTGGCGGAATATCCCTGGCCGTCGGTGATGACCTCGACGAACAGCTTTCGGCCGAGATATTTGCCCGCGGAAATCGCCGTCTTCTGACCGGTCGCGACATCGGCCGGCAGAATCCGCAGCCGATCGAGACCCACTGCCCTTCGCACCGCATTGATCGGATCGAGGTTGCCGGACCCTGATTGGAGCGCGGCCACGGCCGAGGCAAGCTGGAGCGCCTCGGGCGCCGACAGGTTGGTGATCGACGTACCGAACAGGATCCGTGACAGCAGTTCGTCCTGCGGCAGTTGCGGCACGCTTGCGAAGCGAATTTCAGGATGTAGTCCGGTGCCGCCGACGATCACGCTGGCGTCCAGTCCCTGCACCTGCGCCTCTGCGCGAATATCGAGCAGCGGGTCAGGCGGGCTTTGGCCACGAAAACGGATGATCCCGCGCTGCAGCCGGAAACTGCGTCCGGCAAACTCATAGTCGCCCCGAATGAGGTCGGCGCGGCCGTTAAATCGCGGCGCGTCGGCCGTTCCACCGATCTTGAGGTCGGTGGTCCATCGGCTGTCGATGCCCAGGCCGCGAACCGTCAGGTCGCCGCCAGCCACATCGAAATCAAGCTTCCACGGCTGGAGCTGCTCGACCTCGATGTCGGATTCCACGTCCTGGCCAATATTGCGCACCTGAAGTTGCGGGACCGACGCGGCCGCGCTTGCCCGGCCCAGGGTGAAGCGACCGCTGTTGAGGCGCAGTTTGCCACTGATCGTTCCGCCCTCCCCGCCTGATCGGATCGTCAGTGGGCCGGTAACGGTCGCGGCAATGTCGTCGCGCGCCAACAGCCGTGCCCGGATCGCCTCGAAGCGAAGGTCGAGGCCGGCCTTGCCACCCGAAAAGTCAACCGTCCCACTGCCCGTGAGCGAACCGCCCCCCGGAGTCGAGCCGCTGATGTTCGACAGAGCGAGCCGCGACCCATTAAACCGCCCTTTGGCTGTAATCCGCTCAACCACCGTGCCGGTCACCGCGCTTTCGATGCGCGCGCCATTGGCCTGGAGTGATCCGCGAATCCGAGGATCGACCAGCCGGCCGTTGATGTCGGCGCCCACCGCGATTGGGCCGGACAGATCGAAGATTTCCACGCCCGATAGACGCCACAGCGTGTCGGCCGGGCCGGCATAGCGCAGCTGTAACATCATTGGCGCGTTCATCAGCTCGGCCACAATCGATCCGCGACCCAACGGAGCGAAGCGCGCCTGAGCGCGGCCAATGGTCTTGCCGTCGCTGACCGCGACCGCGCGCATCGCCGCCCTGCCGCCGTTCAGCACCGCGTTGAGCCCGACGTCGATGGGCTTCGACGTCAGCACCAGGCCGGCACGGGAGAGCCCCGGATTCTCAAGTTCGCGCTTCCGGTCGGCTGGCCTTCCCAACGATAGTCGATCCGTCCGCTGGCAATTCCACCAAGCCCGGCCTTGGGCCAGAAGACATCGAGGAGTTGCAGCGGCATTCGCTCGATGTCGGCGCTAAGTTCCGGACGAGTGCCCGTCCTGCCCGACACAGTTCCGCGGCCGCCGGCGTACCGCACCCGCGTCGGTGCGATCTGCCATCCGCCCGCGATCCGGGTAATGACCGCCGGGCTTTCAAGCGTCAGCGGGCGCCGGTCGAGCAAGCCACGACCGGTCACGCTAATTTGGTCGGGCGTGATATTGGCCGAGCCAACGAGCTCGAATGCCGTCCTGCGCGTTCCCGCGAGCGCCGCGCGGACCTGCCCGCTGCCGTTGACCAGCTTGGCATTGGCGGTGACGCGCGCCAGCGTAATTCCGCCAGCGGTCAGGCCCCGCGCCGATAGCACGCCGTCGAGGGTCGTTCGCTTGTCATCGAGGATGACGGTGCCATCGATCCGACCTGACCGAACGGCCAACCTGGGCGGTCCCGGCAAAATCATGTTCCTTGCCGTTAGATGCGCCTCGATCTTTTGCGCGCCATTGACCGGCGCAAAGCCAAGTGTCCCGTCGATCCCACCGCCGGCCAGCCTCAGTTCACCAGTGAACCCACCGGGATCGGACCTTAAGGCACCGCGTGCCGTGGTGCCGGCGACATCGAGCGACGCGATAGCGATGGTCGCCCGTCCCCCGCGCGGAAGCGATATCTGGCCATTGGAGGTAAACGGGCCCAGCCGCGACTGGCCGTCGGCGCGATAGGCGAAGCCCTGAGCGTTGGGATCAAGGAACAGATGCATGTCCCGGATACCCAGCACATCGTTCGGCCGCTCGAGAAACAATTGGACCTTGGGCCGTTCAATCGCTCCGTCGAGTCGTATTCGCAGCGGCCCATATTGCGCTTGAGTACCGCGCGCCTCGATCAGGAAGGTGCCGTCGCGGCGGCGGATGCCCTGCCCCGAGAGCCTGAGCTTGGGCGAATAAAGCTGGAGATTGGTAAGATGCAGGACGCCGTCGCCGCCGCGCGCCAGGTCCGTCGTTAGGCGAGGCAAACCTCCGGTAAGTCCCGCGAAGAAGCTGTTGTCGAGCCTGCGAACCCACGCCTGCGCCTTGCCGATCACGCGCGAGCCCGTGCCGCCCGGTCCCGGCACCACCTGAAGCTGCGTTTCCACGTCGACGATGCCCAGGCCTGGGATCAGGTAGCGCTTCAGTCCGCCGGCAATGGCGATGTCAAACCGGCCGGTATCGAGGTCGATGAGCAACGAGACCGTGCCGTTCAGCCGGTCGCTGCGCAGCTTGAGCTTGTCCCCGCGCACCAGCTTGGGCGTGATCGACAACATGCCCTCGATGGTAATGTTGGCAAGGATTCCACCTGCCACATCGCCCACCCCGGTGATTGCCCGGGCCCGAAGCCGCAACGGCACGCGCATCGGCCAGGGTGACAACTTTCCTCGCCCCTCGGCGCGAACGTCGAGGAAACCCGTCTTGTCGAACGTGACCTGCGGACTGGTCAGGCGATAGGCATAGTCCGCCCGGTCCATGGGTCCGTCGAGGGTCCAAACCATTCGAACATTGCGGCCGGTCATGTTGGCGAACAGCGCCGGCGGCCGAAGCAGGTCGATCCCCAGGCTCAGCCGATCATAGCGACTCGTCGCCAGATTGACCGTGCCTCTTGCCACCGCCCGCAGCGACGGCGAGGCGAGAGTCAGTTCGCCATCGAGGACCCGCTTCACAAAGGTCGCGATGCCATTGACCCGCACCAGCGGCGCCGTCAGCCGCTGAAACCTTCCCTTGAGAAAGGGTGACGGGGCGAGAAGGCCCGACAGGCGATAGCGGCCGCTGTCCGCCGCTAGCGCCAGTTGGGCCGCCGAGCGCCGCGCCACCAACAGCTTTGCCGTCCCGCGCCAACGCGACCATGTGCCATCGCCGCCGATCGTGAGGTCAATCGGCCGCCCGATACCGGTGATCGCCGGCAGGAGCCCGTCCGCCGGAGCGATCGCCCGGACCGCAAGGTCGAACCGGTCGCGATCGGGCTCGGCGTCGATCCGCGCCGCCATCCGGTCGCCGTCGAGCATTGCCAACTGCAGCCCGATCATCGCCCGGCCGGCGCGAATGTCCGCTTCTCCCGAAAGGCTTCCGGTGCGCGCTGTTCCGCTAACCCCGCGGGCCAGCTCGAGCCGGTCGATCTTCAATTGCCCGATGTGGATATCGAACCCTGGGAGCAACGGCCCCTTGCGCCCGGTAGGCCGAAATTTCGGCAGGCGCTCGACCCTGACCAGATGGGATTTGAGCCGATCGATATGGAGGCTGTTGTAAAGCCAGGCCCCGGGTGCCCAATCGACCAATATTTCCGGGCTGGTCAGGAACACGCCCTGCGGATCGCTGACGGTCACCCCTTTCAGCCGCGCCTCGCCGTAAATCGAGCCTTCGATCCGGGCGACCCGGATGTTGAGGCCCGTCGCGGTTTCGATCTGCGCGATGCGGTCTACGATGAATCGGTGCCCCGGTGCGGTGTCGAGCAAGATCAGCCCGCCAACGGCCAAACCGAACAGGACAAGCAACAACACCAGCAGCTCGTTGAGTAGCCTCCTCCCCCAATGGCGGCGGCGCGAAATAACGACGCGTTCGCCTCCGCCATCGGCGGCCGGAGCGACCGCGTCCATCAGAAAGCCTGGCCCAGGCTGACCACGACCGCGAACCGCCCATCGCCCTTCTGCCGGTTGAGCGGTGTGCCGACGTCAATCCGGATCGGGCCGAAACTGGAATAATAGCGAGCGCCGATGCCGACACCGATCTGCCAATCCTTGAGATCGGGAACAGCCTCGGTCGACAGCGTGCCTCCGTCGATGAACGGCACAATTCCGAAATTGCCCCCGAATGCGTTCAACCGGATACGTGCTTCGAGGCTGAATTCGGCGAGACTTCGCCCGCCGATCGGATCGCCGTCAATGTCGCGGGGGCCAAGCTTTTGATAGCCATAGCCCCGAACGGATCCGCCACCCCCCGAATAGAAGCGACGCGACGGCGCGATATCATCGCGCTGAGCGCCGAGGATTGTTCCCAGCCGAATCCGACCGGCGGCAACGATCCGGTCAGAAACCGGGCGATAGACGCTCGCATCGAACTGCGCCCGGGCATATGGAAAGGTCCCGCCCTGGAAGCTGATTTCGGGACTGACCCGGCCGAGCAACCGGAACCCTTTGGTGGGATTGAGCAAGTCGTCGCTTTCGTCGAGGCCCAGACTGGCCGGTAGCGCGCCGATAAAGAACGTCCGCCGCCGGGGCTCGCCGGTCGCCTCAATCGTATCGCGCTCGTCGGTCGCGACCAGCTCGGCGCCCAAGCTCCAGGTCCACTTTTTCTGCCAGATGAAATTGCTTTGGCGCTCAATCCCGCCTGAAAGCGAAACGGTCTTCGCCTCGAACGCCTTGCGATCGACGTGGCTAACCAGCGCCTGAGCGTTCAGCACTTGGTCGCGCTTCATCCAATTGTTGCGGCGAAGCGAAGCGGCAAGCAACTGCTCCTGCGTTCCCGCGACAGCCCGCACCGTCACCGCCCCTTCGGGATTGAAGAAGTTGCGATGCTGCCAGCTCGCCTCGGCCCGCGCGCCCTCGCCGGTGCCGTAACCAAGCTCTCCGGCAATCGTCCGCATCGGAGCCGGCTCCAGCTTGACGGCAAGGTCGATGGTCCGGCCATCGTCGCGCGGGATCGGCTTTACGTCCACTGCCGCGACCAAGCCAGTTGCGACCAAGGCCCGGCGCAGATCATCCACGTCGCTCCGCTGGAACCGATCGCCTGGATCGAACCGGGCAATAACGCCGACGTGCCTGGCGGAAAAGGGCGGCTGCCCAGATACCGTGATCTGGCCAAATTGCGCGACAGGACCGGGAATGACCGGCAAGACTAGCCGGGCAGTCTGCGCCTCGTGGTCAATTACGATGTCCTGTTCGCCGACGTTGGCCGTGGCAAATCCCTCCTCGCCCAGCGCGATTTGAAGCGCGACGCCAGCGTCAATCACCTCCTGCGCAACGACCGGATCGCCCGCCTTGACGGAAAACGCCTCGCGCAGCTTGGCCGCCTCGTCCCCGGCAGCGGAATCCAGTCCCGGCAGATCGACACTCTCGAATCGATACTGCGGGCCAGGCGTCGCCGCCAATTCGACCGCCAATTCGCTGCCTGCCGCGTCGATGCGCGGCTCGACAAGCGCGTCATAATATCCCTGGCTTCGAAGCAATTCGGCCAAAAGCTCGGCATCGGCTCGCGCCCGGCGGTCTATCTGAGCGGCGTTGGCCTCATCCTTGCGATCCTTTTCAAGGGCGGACCGTTCCTCGAAGCCGTCACGGATCGCCTGCGCCTGCCCGACTTCGTCGAGCCCGCTCAGCGTCCAGCGATAGGTTCGCGCCGCCGACGCATCTTCGACCCGTTCGGCCGCCGCCTCGGTCGCTTCGACGGCGTCCTCCGGTGCGACCCCTTCCAGTTCGGGCGGCGGCGGCGGATCGGGTGTGTCGAGGTCTGGCCATGCAACTCCGAGGTCGGGCATGGGATCGAGCGGTGCTGATGGGTCCAACTCGGCCGGGTCGACCGGCGGCTCACTGGGTTGGGCATGCAAAGCCGCCGCACCGAGCGCCAGCCCGGCACAGCCCGCAAGCCATTGATATGCGGTTCCCCGCCCGGACCGACGCTCACTCATCGGGCTGAGCCTAGCATGGGCGGAGGGAGACGCCACCTCCCGCGCGCACGCACCTTGGCGCATGCGCAAGGCACCTTGGCCTTAGTGGATGGTGCCGCGCACTTCCTGGTGGCTGAGCGTCACGATCACCCGCTCGATCTGCCGCCAGTGACAGAAGCGGATGACATTGCCCTTGTCGCGGCTGTCCTCGGCACGCGCCGCGGCTTCGAACCCGGCATCGTCGCCATAATTCTCGATCAACAAGGCCGCGTCGGCGAGCGCCTCTCGGCCGGAGATGAAGGGCTGGTCCATGACCAGCCTGTTAACCCGCCGCTCCTTGCACTTTAGCGCATGGACGCGGTCAACGAACCGTCAACCATGTATTTGTGGCGGCGTAGCGCGCAATCTGCCATGCGCCCCGCCATGACCACACGCCGCACCGCCTCCGCCGGTGGAATCTTCCTGTTCCTGGGGCCGGTAGTGGGCGCGCTGTACGGTATTGGCCGCGGCGAGCCGATCATCTGGATGCTAGTCGGCTTCGGGGTCGGCGTAGCGCTGGCGCTGATCATCTGGTTCTGGGACCGCCGCCACCACTGAAGCTTTACGCGATCTTTCGGCCCGCCCAGATTACCCGGCCAATGCATTCGATCTCGTCCAATCCGCAGTCGGGCAGATCGCTGTAGGCCGGATTGTCCGACTGTACCGTAACGCGGCGCCCGACCGGGTGGATCGCCAGCCGCTTCACCAGTAGCGCCCCGTCGACCCGAAGAACATAAATGCCATCGCGCAGCCGCTCGCTGCCGCCGGCAAGGTCGACCAATATGTCATCTCCGGCGTTCAATGTAGGCGCCATCGAATCACCTTCGACCCGAATCAGCGAAAGCTGCGATGACGGAGAGCCGGTCATTCTTTTCAGCCACCGTGGGTCGAACGCGAAATAGGGCCGTCCGCTCTCTTCGTCGGGGATTGCGCCTGGGCCGGCCGAGGCGCGAACGGGGCTGCGCATGACCGGGACCAGCTCGCCAAGGGTTGCCGTTTCGTCATCGGGCATCCCGCCGAGCATCGATTCGGGAATTTGGAAATAGCGCGCCAGCGTGCGCCGCTCGCGCTCCTTCAACTGCCGCGGCGTGCCCTTGCGAAGATATTGCTGAATGTAGGCGTCGTTGCGTCCGACCAGCCGCGAAAGCGAAGCAAAATTCTCTCCCCGCTCCGAGCAGAGCCTTTCCAGCAAGTGGCGAGGGTCAATTGTCATGAGCAATGCATTAACTCTAAGAAAATTCCTAGACAAGTAGGAAATGCATTGGAATTGGAGGGATGCCGAGTCGTCGGACAAGGGTTGGATAAATCATCGTGCATCTTCTTCGAGACGTAGAAAAATACCTGAAAATCACCAACACTCCGGCTGCCCGTTTTGGCCGGGAAGCCATGGGAGACCCGCGCTTCGTATTCGACTTGCGCAATGGCCGCGAGCCACGGCGCCGGACAGTCGAACGCGTGCGCGCCTTTCTGGAGACGATCCAATGATGAAACCTGCCCTTTCGCCCGCCGCCGCAGGGCTGCTTCGCGCCCTGCTCGCCCGAGCCGGCGTGGATCGCAGTAGGATTTTGCTTAGTGAATTCCGCTCAACCGATTGGCAATCACTTACGTTCATGGGCGAGCAGCATGAAATGGAGTTGCGGCTGCCCGGTCCGAATGCCGATGCTCTGGTCGAAAGGGTGACCTCGGGACTGGAAGAAGCCGAGTTTGAAATTCCCGGCCAAATCGTCGCCGACATCGGTATCCAGCGACCGCCGTCCCTCAATCCGGACGGCTCATTCAGTCTGTTCATCGAAGCCTTGACGGTCGCCGATTAGCGATGGGGTGCGACGTGGATGCAATTAGCGGAGTGAAGCGCGAATATTCGCGAGCGCGGCGTGAAGAGCGTCGGCGGCATCGGGGGGGCTATATCCCTCATCCTGCACTGGCGCAGCATTGTTCGAAGTCATCGCCAAGGTAGCCCGCGATCCGATTGACCAATTCGCCAGGGGTCGGCTGCTCCTTCGCGAACAGCCGGACCACTCGCGACCCATCCTCGAGTTCGGAAAGCACATCGTCGAGAAGGAGGACATCCCCTTCGTCGGTGCAATCGTCAAATGCGACGGGTTCGAAGCCGACGCCTGCAAGCTCCTCCGCCAATTCGCCGAATCGCTTCATGGCGAACATCCCGATGGCCAGGGCCCCGACAGCCGCTCCGATTGCAGCGGCGCTTCCCGCCAGCTTCCACGCCGCCCAACCCGCCGCCGCCGCCAGCGATGCTTGTGCGATCAAATCGGCGAGCGTTTCTGCCGGATGCTGCCTTGCTTTCATCGTCATGGGACTGCGGGATAGCGGCAAATACTTGCCAGCCGGTTTAAACCTGTGCCCCGGCGGCGGCAGTCTCCCGCGCTTCGATTGCGGCGATCAGCGCATCGGTGAAGGCGGGAACGTCATCGGGCTTGCGGCTGGTGATGATGTTACCGTCGGTAACTGCGCCCTCATCGACCACCTCGGCGCCGGCGTTGCGAAGGTCGGTACGGATTGATTTCCAGCTTGTCGCCTTCCTGCCTCGCAGCAAATCGGCCTCCACCAGTAACCACGGGCCGTGACAAATCGCCGCGATCGGCTTTCCGGCATCGTCAAATTCGCGAATTAGCCGGATTGCGTGTTCATCGGTGCGCAGCCGGTCCGGATTGCCCACTCCTCCGGGCAGAACCAGCGCATCATAATCCGCCGCCCTGACGTCAGCGATTGCGACGTCGGGCTTGATACGCTTGCCCGGCTCGTCGTGCACGGTCGCCATGATGTCGTCGAGTGTGGGTGAGGCCAGCGTCACTTTCGCTCCGCGCTCGATCAGCCTCTCGCGCGGTCCGAAAAGCTCACTTTCCTCGAACCGATTGGTCGCCATGATCAGCACCTTGGCATCGCTTATCTTCGGCATGTTGGAACCCTTTCGGCCGCTCGCTGCTTCACGCTGCCAAACGAGGAAACCACAGCGATGTTGCGTCACTCATCCGATAGCGAGCCCGGCTACACGCGAAAGCGGCATGGGCGCTACTGGCAATATTTCGACGACAAGGGAAAACGCATCACTGATCGCGACGAGATCGACCGGCTGAACTCCATCGCGCTCCCGCCTGCCTACACCGACGCATGGTACTGCAAGGACGCCAACGGCCATGTCCAGGCGACGGGCATCGACGCGCGCGGCCGCAAGCAATATCGCTACCACGCGGATTACCGAGCGAAGCGCGAAGCCTCCAAATATGACGGATGTCGCGAATTCGGCGAGGCGCTGCCGAAACTTCGCCACAGGGTCGAAAAGGATCTGAAAAAGCGCAAGCTCGGTCGCGACACGGTACTGGCGGCGGTCGTCCGACTCCTGGACACCGAACATATGCGCATCGGCAACGAGCAATATGCCAAAGAAAACAAGAGCTTCGGCCTGTCCACTTTGCGTTCGCGCCATCTCAAGCGATCAGGCGGCAAGCTCAAGATGCGCTATATTGGCAAGCACGGCGTCGTGCATGAAGCGACGATCACCGATTCCAACCTGAAGCGTATCGTCGGCAAATGCCAGGATCTGCCCGGGCAGATGCTGTTCCAATATGCCAATGGCGACGGCGAGCCGCAGCCGATCACTTCGTCCGACGTCAATGATTATATTCGCGAGGCGACCGGCGAAGAATTCACCGCCAAGCATTTCCGCACTTGGGGCGCGAGCGTCATCTTCTTCGAGCAGTTGCTCGCTTCGACCGACGGCGAGCGGAAAACCCTCAAGACTGTCCTCGAACCGGTTGCCGAAGCACTAGGCAACACGCCAACCATGAGCCGCAAGAGCTATGTCCACCCCTGCCTGATCGATGCGCTTCAGGCGGACTCGCGCGATCCGCTCCACGGCATGAAACGCCCCCGCGCCCGCCGCCGCCTGTCGAGCGCGGAAACCGCCTTCCTCAAGTTCCTCAAGCGCAAGCCGCGCCGATCGCGGCGCAAGGCGGCGGCTTGAACCAATCGCCCGACCAACTATTGGTCACATATGACGACATCAGCTCTGGCCGACGCCGCCGAACGCACTGGAAACATCGCCGAACGGGGTTCCGCTCCCGTGGTTGGACTGATCGATTGGATCGGGAGCAATCTGCACGGCCTGTTGATTGGTGGACTGATCGCCGCCGGCATCATCGCACTCATGCTGCTTCTCCGTGCGCTCGGCGACCGAATGCTGGCCGGCGATCCGGAATGCCGGCGCTGGCGCGGTATCGTCGGCAATGTCCTGGGAAAGACAACGATCCTGTTCATGGTCGCCGCTGCGATCGAAATCGTCGTCAGCTATGCCGAAGTGCCACCCAAACTTGGCCGGCTGGCCAACGTCCTTTTTATCATCGCCGCCGCGCTTCAGGCAGCGATCTGGGTGCGCGAAATTATTCTCGGCGTGATCCGGAGCCGGGTCGGCGAGGATCCCGGCGCGTCAACGCTTGGCAATGCCTTGTCGCTGATCCGTGTGATGGTCAGCGTCGCGGTGTTCGCCATTGCGATTATCGTCATCCTCGACAATCTGGGCGTCAATGTTACCGCGCTGGTCGCCGGGCTGGGCGTCGGTGGCATCGCGATCGGGCTTGCTGCGCAGGGCATCTTCTCCGACCTGTTCGCTGCCCTCGCAATCGTCTTCGACCGGCCTTTCCGGCGGGGCGACACGATCAACTATGGCGGTAATGTCGATACCGGCGGCACGACCGGCACGGTGGAGCGGATCGGTCTCAAGACCACCCGTATCCGTTCGCGCAGCGGCGAGCTGATCGTCATGGCCAACACCAAGCTGCTCGAGCAGGAACTCACCAACATCGACGAGGCCAATGTCTACCGAATCTGGCTGCCGTTCGGTGTGACCTACCAGACCGATCCCGACCAGCTTGAGCAAATGGCGGAGGTCGTCAAAGAAACACTCAGACCGGTCAAGGGCGTCAACTTCGTCCGCTGCGCGGTCAGCGGGTTCGGTGCAAGCTCGATCGATTTTCAACTCGTTTATGACGATCGCGGCAAAAGCTTCGACAATCGGGCGATGAACAGGTCGACGATTTGCATAGGCATCCTGAGGACCTTCGCTGCCAAGGGAATCGAGTTCGCCTACCCGACGCAGACCACGTTCACCGCGGCGCCCGACGGGACAATGATCATGCCCTATCCGTCGGTGCAGCCTGTCGTCGGGCTTACAACCGAGGAGGTCGAGAATTCAGGCAAAGCCCCGAAAAGCGGAGCGGGCAAGTCAAGAACCTAGCCCTGCCGTAGCGTCCTAGCGACCGCTCTTGTCAGCCTTTGCGTGGCAGGCCTAGGACAGCGAGCTATGCCGGTCGCCACTCTCGAAGACATCCGTGCCAAAGTCGGCCAATCGGTCGGTACGTCCGGCTGGATCGATGTAGGGCAGGAGCGGATCAGCTCATTCGCCGACGCGACCGATGATCATCAGTTCATTCACGTCGATCAAAAGCTTGCGCAACAGACGCCGTTTGGCGGAACCATCGCCCACGGTTTTCTGTCACTCTCGCTGCTTAGCCGCATGGCGGCGGACGTGATGCTGATCCCTGACACGACCAGCATGGCCGTAAACTACGGTCTCGACCGCGTTCGCTTCCTCGCCCCGGTCCGCGCCGGAAAACGCATTCGAGGCCATTTCAAGTTGGACGGGATTGAGGAAAAGGCCCCCGGCCAATTGCTCATCCGCCAGACCGTTTCCGTCGAGATTGAGGGCGAGGAAAAGCCCGCCCTCACCGCCCAGTGGCTCGGCCTCATCTTCACCTAAGGAGAATATCCATGTCCGCCCGCGACGCCGTCATCGTCTCCACCGCCCGCACGCCAATCGGCCGCGCCTACAAGGGTGCGTTCAACGCCACCGCCGGGGCAACACTTGGATCGCTGTCGCTGGCGCCGGCGATCGAGCGCGCGGGCATCGAGGCCGGCGAGATCGACGATGTCGTATGGGGCTGCGTGCTGACCCAGGGCACCCAGGGAGGCAACATCGGGCGTCAGGTCGCCCTGCGCGCCGGGTGCCCGGTCACTGTCAGCGCCCAAACCATCGACCGGCAGTGCGCATCAGGGCTGATGGCCATCGCAACCGCCGCCAAACAGGTTATCGTCGACCGGATGGATATCGTCGCCGCCGGCGGCCAGGATTCGATCAGCCTGGTCCAGACTCCGGAAATGCGGATCAGCGGCGATCCTTCGCTGATCGCGATGCACAAGGACGTCTACATGCCGATGCTCGGTACCGCCGAGACCGTCTCGCAACGCTATGGCATCGGCCGGGAGGCCCAAGATGAATATGCGCTGCAGTCGCAGCAACGGACCGCCGCCGCTCAGGCCGAGGGGCGCCTGTCGGCCGAAATCGTGCCCGTCACCACCAACATGGGCATCAAGGACAAGGAGACCGGCGAAGTCTCGTTCAAGGAAGTCACCATCGACAAGGACGAAGGCAACCGGCCCGAGACGACATTGGAAGGGCTGGCCTCGCTGCAACCAGTGCTGGGCCCGGGAACGCACATAACGGCCGGCAACGCCAGCCAGCTCAGCGACGGCTCTTCCGCATGCATCATTATGGATGCGTCGGTAGCGGAGAAGAAGGGCCTCGATCCCCTCGGCCGTTACATCGGCATGGCGGTCGCCGGCACCGAGCCCGACGAAATGGGTATCGGACCGGTCTTCGCCATCCCCAAGCTCCTCGACCGGTTCGGCCTTAAGATGGACGATATCGGGCTGTGGGAGTTGAACGAGGCGTTCGCGGTGCAGGTGCTCTACTGCCGCGACAAGCTCGGCATTCCCAACGACCTCTTGAACGTCGATGGCGGCGCCATCTCGATCGGCCACCCCTATGGCATGAGCGGCGCGCGCCTGGCCGGCCACGCGCTGATCGAGGGCAAACGCCGCGGCGCCAAATATGTCGTGGCCACCATGTGCATCGGCGGCGGAATGGGCGCGGCCGGCTTGTTCGAAGTGCTGTAACGGCACCGAAACGGCTGCGGCGCGTTGGGCGACCCATGACTCCGGTAGAACTCGTCGCCCTTGCGGCTTCCACCAGCCTCCTCGCCGGTTGGCGCCTCTATCTCGTCACGCTGGTCACGGGCATCGCGATGAAGTTCGGATGGGTCGCCCTTCCTGACAATCTCCATGCACTAGACGTGCTCGCCAACAATTGGGTGCTGGCCATCGCGGCGGTTGGCACCTTCGCCGAATTCTTCGCCGACAAGATTGCCTGGGTCGATAGCGCGTGGGACGCGATCCACAGCTTTATCCGGCCATTGGGCGGGGCGCTCCTGAGCCTGGCGATTATCGACGCCGGCGATCCCGCCTGGCAGATCGGCAGTTTCCTCCTCGGCGGCGGCGCGGCGTTCGTCGCTCATGCCGGCAAGGCTGGCGCGCGGACCCTCGTCAATACCAGTCCGGAGCCGTTCTCCAACGTCATCGTTTCGACCGGCGAGGATATCGCCACCGGAGGTTTGCTCGCGCTGGCGATCGCCAACCCGATCGCCGCCGCGCTGATCGCGCTTATCCTGGTCGTCCTGTCATTGTGGCTGGTGGTTGCGGCCCGCCGAGTGCTTCGCAGCCTGATAGACCGCATCAATCCGCCGCCACGGCCCGTGCCGTGAACCCATGCAGCCGCTCGCGTGTTGAGCGACGCGAAGGAGGGCTTCTATGTCCGATAGAACGATCCCGCTGCCGGAGCGCATTGCGCGCGTCATCGCCGGTGAGGAATTAAGCGCCAACGCCGACGGGGGCGATCCGCACGCTGCAAGGGCCGTCAATGAAAGCTGGCCCGACCACATCAGCCAGGCAATCGCCATTCTCAACACCATAAGGGAGCCCGACCAGACCGTGGATCCCGCTGACGCCGCCGCCTGGCAGCGGATCATCGACTCCGCAATCGCCAACGCATGAGCGCACGGTCCAGGGAGCGCGGCCATGCCCGGCATGCGCCCGCCTGGACGCTGGTGATGTCGGTCGCGGCTTCGTCGCTGAGCTTCATCGACGGGTCGATCCTCAACGTCGCGCTCCCCGCCATCCGCGCTTCGACCGGAGCGGAAGCAGCGGAAGTGCAATGGGTCGTCAACGGATACACGCTGCCGCTTGCCGCACTGATCCTGCTTGGCGGGGCGTTGGGCGATCATCATGGCCGACGGCTTTGGCTGGTCATCGGCACTGCACTATTCGGCGCGGGCTCCCTGCTCTGCGCGCTGAGCGGATCGCTCGAAGTGTTGCTTGCCGGCCGAGCGCTCCAGGGCGTTGGGGCCGCCCTGCTCCTGCCCAACAGCCTCGCGCTTCTGAACGGCGCCTATGAGGGCGAGGCGCGCGGCCGGGCGATCGGCATCTGGGCGGCTTCGGGAGCGATCGCCGCCGCCATCGCTCCGCTGCTCGGCGGATGGCTGGTCGAGCATGCCGGCTGGCCAAGCATTTTCTATATCAACCTGCCGTTCGTCGCCGCCGCGATCTTCGTCGCCCTGACGCGGGTTCAGGAGGTAAGCGATCCGGGAGATGCCCAGCTGGACCTGGTGGGTGCGACGCTCGCCACGATCGGCCTGGGCGCCGCGACCTATGGCCTCACGCTGTGGTCCCAGAACTTCTCCCTGAACCCTGTCGCATCCATGGCACTGGCCGCGGGCGGCGTCCTGCTGCTCGGCTTCCTCCTTTATGAGCTCCACCTCGGCGACAAGGCGATGGTGCCCCTGGCGCTGTTCCGGAACCGTTGCTTTGCCTCGCTCAACCTGATGACGTTCCTGCTCTACGGCGCGTTCGGCGGGGCGATGCTGCTCATCCCCTATGTACTGATCGAGGCCGGCGGCTATTCGCCGATCCAGGCAGGCCTGTCACTGCTGCCTTTGTCGATCCTGCTCGGCGCCCTCTCGCCGCTGATGGGCAAGCTGGCCGCTCGGATTGGGCCCCGCTGGCCGCTAACCATCGGACCGATGGTGGTCGGCGCGGGTCTTGGACTCGCCACGCGCATCGCTAGCGACCAAAGCTATTGGACCAACGCTTTCCCGGCGATCCTGGTCATGTCGATCGGCATGACGCTTGCCGTCGCGCCCCTGACCAGCACTGTTCTCGCCGCGGTCGCCCGTCACCAGACCGGGATGGCTTCGGGCCTCAACAGCGCGCTTTCGCGACTGGGCGGATTGATCGTCGTCGCTCTTCTCGGTGCGGTGTTGATGGGACAAGGCGAAGCGCTGCTGAGGCCATTCGCCTCGTCCCTAGTCATTATGGGAATCGTCGCCGCGCTCGGCGGCGTGGCCGCCTTTTTCGGCCTGTCGGGAAACTGGCAGCGGGAAAACTAGCTTCGCTCAACCCGGGCCGCGAAGCAGCCGTACGCAGCGTTATGCGCGTCGATATAGGCTATCGCCGGGTTGGTTAGCAGTTCACGAATCTTTCCGTCCGCCTCGCCCGGTAGCGCCAGCGCCGCATTCTTGAGCATTCCGTCCGGTCCGAAGCCGCGCAGGCCAAGGGGTCGCCCCTCGAACAGCGGCGGGATCTGGTCGACGAACGTTGCGGCCTGTCCGGCGGCCTCACGAACATAGATCGCATAAGCCGAACGATAGGGGGTTTCGACGTCATGGCTAAGATGATGGAGCAGGATCAGCGCCTCGCCGGCCTTTGCGTCCTCCAGACTCACGCGACAGGGAAAACCCCGGTCTGCCGTGGCCGTGACGCGAACCGCGCCGCGGGCGGTGAGCTCCTCATCTCCAAGGTCGAAGAGATGGGCGAATTGCGAGGGGTCCAACCCCATGATTTTATATGTCATGCCGACCGAATATCCGTCGCTCGCGGCGGCTGCTTCCCGGTCCTTGCTCTGAAACCCGGATTGCCGCCTTGCATCCGACGCCACCCCTTGCTAGGGGCGCGCCAACCCATGGGGGGCGCGCGGTTTTCGCCGCGGCGCCCCGTTCAATGCATGGGGCAAATTTCTTTGTCTGGAGCTTCGAGCGCGTGGAGAATTCCGGCGGCATTCAGGCCAGCTTAGCGGGGCGTTACGCAACCGCTCTGTTCGGCCTCGCCCGTGACGAAAATCAGATCGACGCGGTGACGCGCAGCCTCAATACGCTTGAGGCGGCGTTGAGCGAATCGGCGGACTTCCGAGCGCTGACGACCAGTCCGCTGGTCGGCCGCGCCGATGCCGGCAAGGCAATTCGCGCCCTGACCCCATCGCTCGGCATCGACCTGATCACCGCCAAATTCCTCGGCGTGCTTGCCGACAACGGGCGGCTGTCGGAACTCAAGGCTGTCATCAAGGCCGTCCGCACACTGGCGGCGGACCATCGCGGCGAGACCACGGCGGAAATCAGCTCTGCCTTCCCGCTCGACGACAGGCAGGTTGCCGCGCTCAAGAGCAATTTGAAGGCCCGGCTTGGTCGCAAGATCGCGATCGATGCCAAGGTCGACCCCACGCTTCTCGGAGGCATCGTCATCCGGCACGGCAGCCAGATGATCGACGCCTCGATCAAGACCAAACTCAACAATCTCGCCCAGGCGATGCGGGGCTAGCCCCCGCACGAAAAGGTTCGATGAAAGGCTAATCGATGGATATCCGCGCCGCTGAAATCTCCCGCGTCATTCGCGACCAGATCGCGAATTTCGACGCCGACGCGCAGGTCTCCGAAGTCGGCAGCGTGCTGTCGGTCGGCGACGGCATCGCCCGCATTCACGGTCTAGACAATGTCCAGGCGGGCGAGATGGTCGAGTTCGAGGATGGCACCAAGGGCATGGCCCTGAACCTGGAAGCCGACAACGTCGGCGTCGTCATCTTCGGCTCGGATTCGGCGATCAAGGAAGGATCGACCGCCAAGCGCACCGGCACCATCGTCGATGTCCCTGTCGGCAAGGGCTTGTTGGGCCGCGTGGTCGATGCCCTCGGCAACCCGATCGACGGCAAGGGCCCGATCAAGGCCGAGAAACGCAGCCGCGTTGAAGTGAAGGCGCCCGGCATCATCCCGAGGAAGTCGGTGCACGAGCCGGTGCAGACTGGCCTCAAGGCGCTCGACGCACTCGTCCCCGTCGGCCGGGGCCAGCGCGAACTGATCATCGGCGACCGTCAGACCGGCAAGACCGCTGTCGCGCTCGACACCTTCATTAACCAGAAGGCGGCCAACGCCGGCGATGACGAGAGCCAGAAGCTTTATTGCATCTATGTCGCCATCGGCCAGAAGCGCTCGACCGTCGCGCAGATCGTCCGCGCGCTCGAAGAGAATGGCGCGATGGAATATTCGATCGTCGTCGCCGCTACCGCGTCGGAGCCCGCCCCGCTGCAATTCCTCGCGCCCTACACCGGCTGCGCGATGGGCGAATATTTCCGCGACAACGGCATGCATGCCGTGATTGTTTACGACGATTTGTCGAAGCAGGCCGTCGCCTATCGCCAGATGTCGCTGCTGTTGCGTCGCCCGCCGGGTCGCGAAGCCTATCCGGGAGACGTCTTCTATCTCCACTCACGCCTGCTCGAGCGCGCGGCGAAAATGAACGACGACAATGGCAATGGCTCGCTGACGGCCCTGCCGATCATCGAAACGCAGGCGGGCGACGTGTCGGCCTATATCCCGACCAACGTCATCTCGATCACCGACGGCCAGATCTTCCTCGAGACTGACTTGTTCTACCAGGGCATCCGCCCGGCCATTAACGTCGGCTTATCGGTCAGCCGCGTTGGCTCCGCTGCGCAGACCAAGGCGATGAAGAAGGTCGCCGGCTCGATCAAGCTGGAGCTTGCGCAGTATCGCGAAATGGCCGCCTTCGCCCAGTTCGGATCCGACTTAGACGCCTCGACCCAGAAGCTGCTGGCCCGCGGCGCGCGCCTGACCGAGCTGCTGAAGCAGGCCCAGTATCAGCCAATGCCGATCGAAGAGCAGGTTGCGTCGATCTATTCGGGCACGGCTGGGTTCGTCGACGCGGTCGAGGTCAAGGACGTCACCCGCTATGAAGCGGCGATGCTCAGCTACCTTCGCTCGGATCACAAGGACATCCTCAAGACGATCCGCGACACCAAGACGCTCGACGACGACACCGCCAAGAAGCTCAAGGACGCACTCACCGCGTTCGGCAAGCAGTTCGCGTAAGGATTAGGCAGACGTGGCCAGCCTCAAGGCATTGAAACTTCGCATCGGCTCGGTGAAGTCGACGCAGAAGATCACGAAGGCGATGAAGATGGTCGCCGCGGCGAAGCTGCGCCGTGCCCAGTCGAATGCCGAGGCCGGCCGCCCCTATTCGCAGCGGATGGCCGATGTCGTCGCCTCGCTGTCGAGCCGCGTGACCCCGGGGCCGCAAAGCCCCAAGCTGCTTGCCGGCACCGGCAAGGACGAGACCCATTTGATCGTGCTCGCCACTGGCGACCGCGGCCTGGCCGGCGCGTTCAACACCAACATCGTCCGCGCCGCGCGCAAGAAGGCCGAAGAGCTTGAGGCGGACGGCAAGAAAGTGCTGTTCTACATCGTCGGTCGCAAGGGCCGCCCGGTGATACAACGCGTTTATCCCAAGGCGATCATCGGCCAGCATGACACCAGCGCGATGAAGGCTCCAGGCTATGCTGACGCGCAGGCGATTGCCGATGACATCGTCGACAGGTTCGAAAGTAACCAGTTCGACGTCGCCCACCTCGCTTACAGCGAATTCAAGTCGGTGCTGGCGCAGGAACCCAAGATTGATCAGATCATCCCGGTCCCGGCCGTGCAGGGCGAAACCAAGGCGGCATCGGCTTCGGCCGCCGTCGAATATGAGCCTGACGAGGAAGAAATCCTCAAGGCGCTGCTGCCCAAGAACATCGCCATCCAGCTCTATCGCGCACTGCTGGAGAATGCCGCGGGCTTCTACGGCAGCCAGATGACCGCGATGGACAACGCCACGCGCAACGCGGGCGATATGATCAACCGCCTGTCGATCGCCTATAATCGCCAGCGCCAGGCTGCAATCACCACCGAACTCGTCGAAATCATTTCGGGCGCCGAAGCGCTCTAATAGGGACTAAGAGGAAACCACCATGGCCACCGCCGCCCCCGCCAAGCCCAAAGCCAAGAAGGCCGCTGCCGCCGCCGATTCGACTGCCTCGACCAAGGGCAATCTGGTCGGCCAGGTCGCGCAGGTCATTGGCGCCGTCGTCGACGTGTCGTTTGAGGGCGAGCTTCCGCCGATCCTCGCCGCGCTGGAAACCGACAACAATGGCAACCGCCTCGTCCTCGAAGTTGCCCAGCACCTCGGTGAGAACATCGTCCGCACCATCGCCATGGACGCGACCGAGGGCCTGACCCGTGGCCAGCGCGTCACCGCCACCGGCAGCCAGATCCGCGTTCCCGTCGGCCCCAAGACGCTCGGCCGCATCATGAACGTCATCGGCGAGCCGATCGACGAGCGCGGCCCGATCGGCAGCGACCTGTCGGCCAACATCCACGCCGAAGCCCCGCCCTTCGTCGACCAATCGACCGAAGCCGCCATCCTGGTCACCGGCATCAAGGTCATCGACCTTCTCGCCCCCTACGCCAAGGGCGGCAAGATCGGCCTGTTCGGCGGCGCCGGCGTCGGCAAGACCGTGCTGATCCAGGAGTTGATCAACAACATCGCCAAGGGCCACGGCGGCGTTTCGGTGTTCGCCGGCGTCGGCGAGCGCACCCGCGAGGGCAATGACCTTTACCACGAATTCCTCGACGCAGGCGTCATCGCCAAGGACAAGGACGGCAATCCGACGCCGGAAGGCTCCAAGGTCGCCCTCGTGTTCGGCCAGATGAACGAGCCGCCGGGCGCCCGGGCGCGCGTCGCGCTGTCGGGTCTCACCCAAGCCGAATATTTCCGCGACGTCGAAGGCCAGGACGTGCTGTTCTTCGTCGACAATATCTTCCGTTTCACCCAGGCGGGTTCGGAAGTGTCGGCGCTGCTCGGCCGCATCCCGTCGGCCGTGGGCTATCAGCCGACCCTGTCGACCGACATGGGCCAGCTGCAGGAGCGGATTACCTCGACCAACAAGGGGTCGATCACCTCGGTCCAGGCGATCTACGTCCCCGCCGACGATCTTACCGATCCGGCCCCGGCCGCGTCCTTCGCCCACCTGGACGCGACCACGACGCTAAGCCGCGCGATTTCGGAACTGGGCATCTACCCGGCGGTCGACCCGCTCGACTCGGTCAGCCGCGTGCTGACCCCTTCGGTTGTCGGCCAGGAGCATTATGAAGTTGCCCGCCGCGTCCAGGAGACGCTGCAGAAGTATAAGTCGCTGCAGGACATCATCGCCATCCTGGGCATGGACGAGCTTTCCGAAGAAGATAAGCTGGTCGTCAGCCGGGCACGCAAGATCCAGCGCTTCCTGTCGCAGCCGTTCCACGTCGCCGAAGTATTCACCGGCATTCCCGGCAAGTTCGTCCAGGTCGAGGACACGGTCGCGTCGTTCAAGGCGGTGGTCGAAGGCAAATACGATCACCTTCCGGAAAACGCCTTCTACATGGTTGGCGGAATTGAAGAAGCGGTCGCCAAGGCTGAGAAGCTGGCCCACGAGGCGTAATGACGGACGGCCTTCGCCTCGAAGATTGCGCAAACACGCATTGCCCTTGGTCCGGTAAGCCGGTCAGCGCTGACAGCCTAACGCGTTACCGTGGCAAGGTCGTCGGTTTCTGCAACCCCGGCTGCCGGGACAAGTTTGAGACCGCGGCGCAGACCTTCGACGCCGCGATCGAAGGAAAGAATTAGATGGCCGACCTCCATTTCGAGCTTGTGACGCCGGAAAAGCTGATCCGGTCCGAAGACGTCCACATGGTGGTCGTCCCCGGTACCGAGGGCGATTTCGGCGTGATGGCCGGCCATGCGCCGGTCATGACCACGCTCAAGGACAGCGAGATCAAAGTCTACAAGACCACCGGCGCACAGCCCGAAAGCATCAAGGTCTCGGGCGGATTCGCCGAAGTCGGCGACAAGGGGCTGACGATCCTCGCGGAAAGCGCTTCCTGACCATCCGCAAGGGCGCCGCACTCGGCGGCGTTAACGCGGCCTTTACCCTGACGTGATGGAAGGGTCCCACGAACTTCGGGGACTCTTTTCACATGTTTCAACAAGCACTCGGCATCGAACAGGCCGTGCGCGACACGCCGCTGGCCCTGACCATCGTCGTTCCAACGCTGAACGAAGCCGGAAATGTCGAAACGCTGCTCGAACGGCTCAGCATCGCGCTGGTCGGAATCGAGTGGGAGGCCATTTTCGTCGACGACGGCTCGACCGATGGTACGCCCGATCTGCTAACCCGCATTGCCCAAGCCGATCGTCGGGTGCGTATGGTGCGGCGCATCGGCCGGCGCGGGCTGTCCTCGGCCGTCGTGGAGGGCGCCCTCGCCTCCACCACGCCAGTCATTGCCGTGATCGACGCCGATCTTCAGCACGACGAACAAATCCTTCCCGAGCTTTACCGCGCCCTTGCCAGTGGGCAGCAAGAGCTGGCCGTGGGCACCCGATATGCGGACAGCGGTTCGACCGGCGACTGGGACGATAAGCGCCTGAAAATCAGCCGTTTCGCTACTGCGCTAGCCTCGCCAATCATGAAAACCCGGCTGTCCGACCCGATGAGCGGATTCTTCGCCGTGCGCCGCGACGTCCTGCTGGAGGCCGCGCCCCGTCTCAGCAGCGTCGGCTACAAGATCCTGCTCGACCTGGTCGCGTCCGCCCCCCGTCCTCTCAAGGTGGTGGAGGTCGGATATACCTTTGGAACAAGACAGTCAGGCGAGTCGAAGCTCGATGAGATGGTCGCGCTCGAATATATCGAGCTTTTGCTCGACAAGACGCTTGGCCGCTTCGTTCCAGTCAAGCTGGTCCAGTTCGGCGCGGTCGGCATGCTCGGCGTCGGGATCCACCTCGCCCTGCTCTATGTGTCGCTCAATCTGCTCGGAACCGCCTTCGCGGTCGCCCAAACGGCCGCAGTGCTGGGCGCGATGACATTCAATTTCGCGCTCAACAACCGCTTCACCTATCGCGACCGCCAGCTGAAGGGCTTGGCCTGGCTCGGTGGCCTCCTCTCCTTTTACCTGGTCTGCGCGCTGGGCGCAGTTGCCAACGTCGGCATCGGCAGCCTGGTCTATGAGCAATATCATGGCTGGTGGCTGGCCGGCATCGCTGGGGCGATCGTCGGTTCGGTCTGGAATTATGTCGCCAGCGGCTGGCTGACGTGGACGCGGCGCTAACGATGGCCACTTTGATCGAAGTTAGTCTTTTCTCAAAGTTTGCCAGCTATTCACCATTTCAATTGTCATTAACGGGAACGGTTGGTCATGAACGCATTCGGCAAGCGTAACGGACTGGGTGGCGCCGGGCAGCGTCCTAGCTTCGGTGTCGCGCGGCCCATGAAGGGCGGCGCTCAGCCTTCCGGCGGCGACCAATTCCCGCCGGTTGACGAATTCGAAGGCGATCCGGAACCCGCCGAGGGCGACGCCTCAGCGGCGGCCGCCCCCGCCAGCCCCACCGGCGCAATGGACCGGCTCAACATCCGTCAGAACGGCAGCGGGGAAGCCGCCTCCTCGAAGACCGAGGGTTTCGAAGCATCGGTTCATCGCATCAAGGAGCAAGTGCTTCCGCGCCTGCTCGAACGCGTCGACCCGGAAGCAGCCGCAACGCTCGGCAAGGACGAGCTGGCCGAGGAATTCAGGCCCATCATCGGCGAAGTGCTGGCCGAGCTGAAAATCACGCTCAACCGCCGCGAGCAATTCGCGCTCGAAAAGGTACTGGTGGACGAGCTTCTGGGCCTAGGGCCGTTGGAAGAACTTCTGTCTGACCCGGCCGTCAGCGACATCATGGTCAATGGCCCGGACCAGACCTTCATCGAAAAGAAGGGCAAGCTGGAGCTCGCCAAGATCCAGTTTCGCGACGAGGAGCATCTGTTCCAGATTGCGCAGCGGATCGTCAACAAGGTCGGCCGCCGCGTTGACCAGACCACGCCGCTGGCCGACGCCCGCCTTCAGGATGGCAGCCGCGTCAACGTTATCATCCCGCCACTGTCGCTTCGCGGCACCGCCATCTCAATTCGTAAATTCTCCGAGAAGCCGATCACGCTCGACATGATGCGCGGCTTCGGGTCGATGTCGGAAAAGATGGCCACGGTGCTGAAGATCGCGGGCGCCAGCCGCATGAACGTCGTCATTTCGGGAGGTACCGGTTCGGGTAAGACAACGATGCTCAACGCCTTGTCGAAGATGATCGACCCGGGCGAGCGCGTCATCACGATCGAAGACGCGGCCGAGCTTCGTCTGCAGCAGCCGCACTGGCTGCCGCTTGAAACCCGTCCGCCGAACCTTGAAGGTCAAGGCGCGATCACCATTCGCGACCTCGTCATCAACGCCCTTCGTATGCGTCCCGACCGTATCATCCTGGGCGAAATTCGCGGATCAGAGTGCTTCGACCTGCTCGCCGCCATGAACACCGGCCACGACGGATCGATGGCGACGCTGCACTCCAACTCCCCGCGCGAATGCCTTGCTCGTATGGAAAACATGGTGATGATGTCGGACATCAAGATCCCGAAGGAGGCGATATCTCGCCAGATCGCGGATTCGGTCGACCTCATCATCCAGGTAAAGCGCCTCCGCGACGGCTCGCGCCGCACGACCAACATCACCGAAGTGATCGGCATGGAAGGCGACGTCATCGTCACCCAGGAGCTGTTCAAGTTCGAGTACCTCGACGAGACGCCCGACGGAAAGATCATTGGCGAATATCGCTCGATGGGCCTGCGCCCTTACACACTCGACAAGGCCAAGCAGTACGGCTTCGACCAGCCTTATCTAGAGGCGTGCCTGTAGCACCGCGTGCAGCGAAGCGATTGCGCAGTATGGGTTAGCAGCGCGAAGAGTTGCGAAAGACCGACCAGATTGCGCGCTAGTGGACAGAGATGACGCCACGGAATTTTACTCCCCGTGACGGCCCCCCAGCCCCTCTAGCGCTCCATCCGATATTGGAGCGTCAGCTGGACACCGGTTTCGATCTGGCCCGGTTCAATTCCGCCTCTTTCCGGCGCGGGGGGCGGCGGCGGCGGAGGAGGACCGCCGCCCTGAATCCGCGATCCCGTCACGACGATGTCGGCCGCACGATAGGAAACTCCCTCCTCGACAGTCAGCAATCGGACCCGGTTAAAGCCCGCATTCTGGGCATATTCGGTAGCTTCCGCCTCGCCCCGGGCCATCGCCCGCTTGCGCGCTTCCCGGCGCAGCGGCAAGGGATCGGCAATCCCGAAATTGGGGCCGTAGACCTGATCGGCGCCCGCCGCGGTAAGCGCATCGAGCAGGCTCGACAGGCGATCAATCCGTCGAGTCTTGATGCGCACGCTATTGCTGGCGACATAGCCGATCATCCGCTGCTCCCCCCGACCATTGACCTGCTCGTAACGATAGTCGGGATTGATGTTGACGCCTTGGGTCTGGATGTCCTTGTCGCCGATCCCCGCGGCCCGGATCGCCGCAACCATCTCCTCCGTCTTGACCTTGTTTTTCTCAAGTGCCGCCGACGCGGTTGGAGCCCGCGACTGGGTCGAGACGCTCAGCGTCGCTTCGTCGGGCGGGGTGCGCAGTTCCTCCTGGATGCGGACCGTGACGACTGGCGTCTGCGCCAATTCCTGAAGGGTTCCGATGGGCTGTGCGGAAAGGGGAACGGACGAAATTGCGGCGATAATCGCGACGAGCATGAAACGCTTCACAAACCCACTCCTTGGCCAGGTGCCGAGCCGACCGAGGATGGGAGAAAGCCACGCGACCCGTCAAGGTGCGCAAGGCCTCAGGTGGGAGCACTTTACGCCGCCAATCGACATGTTTGGCGTCACTCGCGGCGGAGCCGTTTCAGGTCGACTGCGAGATCAAGGTCGGGAAAGACCCGTCGGTCCTGCTACGTCGCAGCCATTGCATTTCCCATAGGGGAATCCGAAATGGGCTGATTGCGCAACGTATCTGATCCGGAGGTGGATACCCGAATGATCGCCATCGCTCTAACCCTCGCTTGGCTCCAGACGCCTATCGCGATACCGGCGCAGGAGCAATCCAATCCACCCGCCAGCGAGCGAAAAATCTGCCGATCGGGTGAGCGTCGGCTGGGCACCAAGATTGTTACCCCCCGCCGCTGCAAGACCGCAAGCGAATGGCAGGAAGAAGACGCCCGCAACAGCGGCCTACCGCTATCCTCGCAAATCACGCAGGGGCAGCCTGACATCCCCCAAACCCGACCCCCGCAATAGACCGCGCACTCAGCCAAGCCATGCACGGATCAGCAGCGCGAACAGTCCCAGCGCCAGCACCGACATCGCCCAGTAAAGCGCCATCCAGCCGAGCTTCACCCACCACGGCCGCCGCCGTTCAGGCACGTCGAGCCGCGGCCAGCTCAATGATAGCCGTCCGATCCGACCTTGCCGCGGAACACCCAATAGGCCCAGCCGGTGTAGATCAGGATAATCGGCATGATCACGACGGTTCCCGCCAGCATGAATAACTGGCTGCGCTCAGGCGCGGCGGCCTGCCAGATCGAAATGCTGTCGGGCACGACATAGGGCCACATGCTGATGCCGAGCCCGATCATGCCGAGCAGGAAAATGCCGAGCGCGATCAGGAAGGGGCGGTAGCGGCGGCGCTTCTTCAAGCCGCGCCCGAGCGCGAAGAACAGGATGCCGGTCAGTAGCGGCACCTGCGCCGCGAACAGAATGTTCGGCATGGTAAACCAGCGTCGCCAATATTGCTGGTCCAAAAACGGCGTATAAAGGCTGACCGCGATCATCAGCGTCAGGGTCGCGATCGCGGCGCGACCGGCCAAGCGATAGGCGTGGTCCTCCGCCTTGCCCTCGACCTTGATGACCAGATAGGCCGCCCCCAGCAGCGCATAGCCCGCCACGACGCCTGCACCGGTCAGCAGCGAATAGGGTGTGAGCCAGTCGAGCCAGCCTCCCGCATAGGCACGTCCCTCGACTTCGATCCCCTGGAGCAGCGCGCCCAGGATCATGCCTTGCGAAATCGCCGCGACCAGCGAGCCGATGGTGAAGGCAAGGTCCCAGTAGCGCTGGTGCCGGGGGTCCCGCCAGCGGAACTCGAACGCCACGCCGCGGAACACCAGGCCAAGCAGCATGGCAATGATCAATGGATAGGTCGCCGGCAGGATGATCGCATAAGCAAGCGGGAAGGCCGCCAGCAGCCCGCCACCGCCCAGGACCAGCCAGGTTTCATTACCGTCCCATACCGGCGCGATGGCGTTCATCGCCTGGTCCCGCTCCTCCCCGCTTGCGAACGCCGGAAACAGGATGCCGATGCCGAGGTCAAACCCGTCCATCACGACATACATGAACACCGCGAAGGCGATGATGAATGCCCAAGCAGTGGTCAGGTCGAAGCTGACGCCCATCGCCCGCTACTCCCTTTCGCCGGGCTGCGAGCCTTCGCCCTGCCGCGGAGGGCCCGGCGTGATCCCGGCGGAACGGATCGGCGCAGGATCGGCGCCGGCGACGTCCGACTCCCCCGTGTGCGGTGGTGACGACATCAGCTTCAAAATGTACCAGGTGCCAAATCCAAATACCGCGAAATAGACGATGACGAAGGCCGCCAGCGACGCAGCGACGGCCGGTGCGGCGAGCGGGCTGACGCTGTCGGCGGTTCTCAGAAGCCCATAGACGGTCCACGGCTGCCGCCCGACCTCGGTCGTCACCCAGCCGGCGATCACCGCGACAAAGCCCGACGGCCCCATGAGCAGCGCTGCGCGGTGCAGCAGCGGCCAATCGTAGAGCTTCCCGCGCCACCGCGCGACCAGGCTCCACAGGCCCAGGCCAAACATCAGGAAGCCAAGGCCGACCATGATCCGGAACGACCAGAAGATGATCAGCGCGGGTGGCTGGTCATTGTCGGGAATGGTGTCGAGCCCGGCCAGCGGCGCGTCGGGATCATGTTCGAGCAGCAGGCTCCCCAGTTTGGGAATGCCGACCGCATAGTCGAGCCGCTGTTCGCGGTCATTGGGAATTCCGAACAGGTAGAGCGGTGCGCCGTCGCGATAGCTTCGATAATGCCCCTCCAGCGCCATGATCTTCGCCGGCTGGTGCTCGTGCGAGTTCAGCCCGTGCTGATCGCCGACCAGGATCTGCACCGGCGCAACCAGCGCCGCCATCCACATCGCCATGGAGAAACTGGTGCGGGCGTGGATGTTCGCTCGATCCTTGAGCAGATGCCAGGCGCCGACCGCGCCGACGACAAAGGCGGTGGTGAGGTAGGCCGCGGTGACGGTGTGGACCAGGCGATAGGGGAAGCTGGGATTGAAGATGATCGCCGGCCAGCTCGGACCCGGCAGGAAGCGCCCGTCCGATGACAGAATATAGCCGGTCGGGGTCTGCATCCAGCTGTTGACGCTGATGATCCAGAAAGCCGAGACGATCGTTCCGATGGCTACCATCAGCGTCGCGGCGAAGTGCAGGCCCTTGCCCACCTTGCGCATCCCGAACAGCATGACGCCGAGGAATCCGGCCTCCAAAAAGAAGGCGGTGAGCACCTCATAAGCCATCGGCGGGCCGATCACCGGCCCGGCCTTATCGGAAAAGACCGACCAGTTGGTCCCGAACTGATAGGACATGACGATGCCGCTGACGACGCCCATGGCGAAGGCGACCGCGAAGATCTTCAGCCAATATTTGAACAGGTCGAGGTAATGGGCCTTGCCGGTCTTCAACCACAGCGCTTCGAGCACCGCCAGATAGCTGGCAAGCCCGATCGAGAAGGCCGGGAAGATGAAATGAAAGCTGATCGTGAAGGCGAACTGGATTCGAGCAAGGACAAGTGCCGTTTCATCGACGCCGGTGACCACGTCCGCTCCTTCGCCCTGGGGAGACCGAATGACTCGGCCCCGCCCGCACGCGAACCTCTAGGCGCGCGGCACTGGCCGTTCAACCGGACCGCGCAAAAGCTTTCTGCGGATCGGCGCGGAAATCCTGGAGAAAATGGTGGGCGTGGCAAGGATTGAACTTGCGACCCCTGCGATGTCAACACAGTGCTCTACCACTGAGCTACACGCCCACCCAAGGCACCCATCAAGCTAGTAGTTTGATGGGACCCGCGGCGGACCCTTTAGGGAGCGATGGAGATTCGGGCAAGGCCCTTGAAGGCGCCCTTATAGGCGGCCGTGCTGGTCCTCGGACTGGAACAGGCGATCGACTTCGGCGACCAGGTCTTTCAAGTGAAATGGCTTGCTCAATAACTTTGCTTCCGGCGCGGTTCGTCCGCCTTGCAGCGCAACCGCGGCAAAGCCGGTGATGAACATTACGCGAATTGCCGGATCAATTGCGCTCGCTTTCTGGGCCAGTTCGATCCCGTCCATTTCCGGCATAACGATGTCGGTCAGCAACAGGTCGTATTTCCCCGCCTCCAGCAGCGGCATCGCTTCGGTGCCGCAGCCTACCGCTTCGACGTCATAGCCGACGCGCTGCAGCGCGCGCTGCAGATATTCGCGCATCGACGTGTCGTCTTCGGCCAGAAGGATTCTGATCATCGTCCCCGCTGTATGCGCGCTTGGCTTAATATTTTCCAGATGTCCTAGATCTGACGATAATGGTTGTCCGCAAATGGCACGCTTTGTAGCAACATGTTGCCCATGCGCCCCTATCCATCCCCGATCATCCACGCTTCGCACACGGTGCTGCCGGTCCTGCTGTCCGTACCACATTCGGGCCGCGACTATGATGATTCGGTGCTGGCCAACGCCGCCCAGGGACGCCCTGCGCTGGAAACGCTTGAGGATCCGCTCGTCGACCGGCTCGTGTGGCGGGCGGTCGCGGCTGGCTTCGGAGCGATTGTCCAGCCGGTTCCGCGGGCGGTGATCGACTGCAACCGCGATGAGGAGGAGGTCGATCCCGCCGCCATTGCCGGTATCAGCCCCGCGCCGGTCGGCCCGCGCGCCCGGCACGGACTTGGGGTGGTGCCGTCGCGAACCTATCGGCATGGCGCGCTGTGGCGGCGCCGGATCGACCGGCCGGAGCTCGATCGGCGGATCGAGCAGGTCCATCGGCCTTATCACCTCGCACTCGCCGTGGGCCTCGAATTGCTGACGGCCGCTTGTGGACAGGCGGTGCTGCTCGACTGCCATTCCATGCCCTCGCGGGCCGCCGGGCAGGCAGAAATTGTCATCGGCGACCGGCACGGCAGCAGCGCCGCCCCCTGGATTAGCGCCGAGGCGGCCCGCCTGGGCCGCTTGGCCGGTTTCCGGGTCGCGCTCAACAATCCCTATGCGGGCGGAGCGATCGTGGGGCGGCATGGCCGTCCCGGTAGCGGAATCCACGCAATCCAGCTGGAAATCGACCGCAGGACATATCTGTCAGACGATGGCCGGACCGCTGGTGTCGGGTTCGATCGTGTGGCTTGTTTGATAGAGCAGCTGGCGAGCGGCCTCGGACGGGCATTGGTCGAACGTTTCTTGCCCGAAGCAGCCGAATAGCATCAAAAAAAGCGGCCATCCCGATTCTAAGGCCGGGATGGCCGGAAGTTCAGGGAGGAACGCACCCTTGGATGCGTACCGCTCGCCTCGTCCAACGGGGGAATTGGAGGACGGCAAAACGGCGTGAACCCGACATGGGGCCCATATCGCGCTGTTTCAATGCGGCGGGCGCAACGCCCTGCCGCGATCGGGTCACGCTTCGGCGGTTGCCGGCTCGCGAAGTGAGGCCGGGCCAGTTCCCTGCCGGATTTGGCGGCCGAAGATCTCGCGGATCACCGATAGCGAGAAAAGATGCGCCATGATCAGCGGCAGCATTCCGTTCTGGTTGAGCTTGCGCAATTCGTCGCCGCGCAAGTTCCGGAACTTTTCCTCATCGATCATCTGGAACCCGCGATAGACGAACGGTTGTTCGGCGCCCTCGGGCTGGATGGCAACTTCGCCTTCCATCAGAAGGCCGCCATCCTTGAGCTCGGTCATGAAGGCATTGGTGCGCTGGCCGGCCTGCTCGAACTGCTCGCAGAACTGGAGGACCGCCTTGGTTGCCTCCGACGGCTCGTCGCCATCGAACAGTGGCTCACCCTCGTCGAATTCGCCGACCGCGTCGGCGCTCGAGTCGAAGCACAAGGATAATTCGTCGCTGTCGTCGCGAAGGCGCGCCAGGACAAACGGGAAGCGGCGCAGGTAGGCGGGGACATAAACGCTGTTGTCGATCAACACGCCTTCCTGGTCGAAAAAGACGTTGGTTCCCTCATGGAGACCCATCAGCGCGATCGGCACCGGATTGTCACCCGCCGAAAAAACGATCGGGTAATGGCGCTGGGCCATGCCGAATTCATCGACCGTAACCGGGATGGCGTGGGTCGTCGCGACCCGCTTGAGCCCGCCGACATGGCGAATTTTGAAGGTGCCATGCTTGTTGCGATTGAGCGGCTCCAGGTCGTCATACAGAAGCGGCAACATGTTCGGCGCTTGGCTCGCCATAAGGATCATCTCCGAAAGGGGCGGGCCGGGCCGGGATTGCTCACCGGACGGCCTCGCGAAAATAGTGCGGCCCGGCTCTAGTGGCACCCCCAGGCAAGCGCAAGCGCTTTGCGGAACGTGGAAATCCGTCTGCGCCAGGCGGAAGGCGCTGGAATTCATCGCCTATTCAAGGGTTGCCGCTAGACCTTCGAGCCGCAATGGTTCCGCCACATGATCCTGCTTGACCTTTTGGGCCTGGTGCCGGCCTTTCTTGGCCTGTTCACGCAGCCGCCGCCCGAGCAGCAGGTGGTGCGACGAATGGTCGTGCGCGACGAGATTGTCCTTCGTATCCCTGTCCGGCCGCGCATGTCGCCGATCGAATGGCTCGAGCACAAGGGTCCCAAGTGCGTCGATGCCGAGCAGATCGCCGGCGCGATGCTATCGGGACCCTCCTCGATCGACTTTGTCCTGCGCAACCGGCAGAGAATTCGCGCCAAAATGGACAGCGAGTGCCCCGCGCTCGACTTTTACGGCGGATTCTACCTCCAGCCGGAGGATGATCGCATTTGCGCCAAACGTGAGGAAATCCGCTCCCGGGTCGGCGGAAGCTGCCAAATCGATCGCTTTCGCCGCCTCACGCCGAGGGTGAAGCATTAATACGCGTAAAACTCCGTCGAACGGACCATCCGGTTCGCAGAAATCAATGACTTGTCTCGGCCGTTCAAGGCTTTAGCGTCGCCCTGCCGAATCTTCCGGGGGAGGAAACTTTCGTGTCCACTCGTAACGTGCGTATTCTGTTGCTTGCGACCGCACTGACATTTGCTGCGCCTGCTGCCCTGTCTGCGTCATTCGCCGCCCCACCGGCCATCAACGGTTGGGGTTTGGCCATCACCGACGTTCCCGCCGATCCGGCAATCCGCTACGGAACCCTCTCTAACGGCATGAAATATGCCGTGATGCGCAATTCGACGCCGAAGGGCGCCGCTTCCTTTCGCCTCCATGTCGATTTCGGCTCGATTGGCGAAGGTGAGAAGGAGCGCGGCCTCGCGCACTTCATCGAACATATGGCCTTGAACGAGACCAACCATGTTGCCGAGGGCGAATTTATCAAGACGCTCGAACGGCTTGGCCTGAAGTTCGGCCCCGACACCAACGCCGTCACCGGCTTCGATACCACCGTCTACATGCTCGACCTGCCGCAGACCGACGCGGAGCGGGTCGACACCGCGCTATTCCTGATGCGCGAAGTCGCGGGAGAGGCCAAATTCACCCAGGCCGCGGTCGACCGTGAGCGCGGCGTGATTCTGGGCGAGCGCCGCAGCCGCGACAGCTTCCAGCTTCGCCAGGTCATCGATCAGCTTGGGTTCCAGGTGCCCGGCACGCCCTATCCCAATCGCCTTCCGATCGGGACTGAGGAAGTACTCAACACCGCGTCGGCCGAGACGATCCACTCGCTCTACCGGCGCTATTACCGGCCCGAGAATGTCACACTGGTATTCGTCGGTGACGCCGATCCGGCCGAGATCGAGACGAAAATCAAGGCCAAGTTTTCCGACTGGAAGGGCGTTGGCCCGGCCGGCAGCGACCTTCCGCGCGGCAAAGTCGATCTGGCGCGTCCAGCGGCGTTCGATGCCTTCTCCGACCCCGCCGTCGCGACCACCGTTAATCTGAGCGTGATGCGCCCATGGGCGGACCCCGCCGACAATCTGGCCGAGCGGCGGAGGGGGCTGGTTCAGTCGATTGCGGAAGGCATTTTCTCCCGCCGCCTCGCCAGGATCGTCAACACGCCGGGCTCGCCCTTCCTCGCCGCGCAAGCCGGCGACGGCGAATGGCGGGATGCCGCCCTGACCAGCGGCATTTCCGTTGTTGCCAAGGACGGCGCTTGGAAGGAAGCGCTCGACACCGCGGAGCAGGAAGTCCGCCGCGCCGTCCAACATGGCTTTACGCCCGGTGAGGTGAAGCAGCAGCTGACTATAGTCGCAACCTCCGCCCGGACTGCCGCCGGACAGGCCAACACGCGCACCAACGGCGCACTTGCCAGTTCGATCGTCAAGTCGATCGACGAAGACAGTTTTGTCACCACCCCCGCCTGGCGCCTCGCTCTCTTCAACCAGGTCGCGCCCTCGATCACGACGGACATGGTCAACGCCGAATTCCGCCGCCTGTGGAAGGGCAGCGCACCCTTGATCCATGTCAGCGACAAGCAAACGGTCGACACCGCCGCGCTCGCCGGCGAATATAGCAAGAGCGTGAAGGTTGCCGTCGCCGCCCCGGCGGAAGAGCAGGCGCTGGCGTTCGCCTATGACGATTTCGGAACGGCCGGAAAGGTGGTCGAGGACAAGCGGATCGACGACCTCGGCATCCGCACCGTCCGTTTCGCCAACAATGTCCGGCTGAATATCAAGAAGACCGATTTCGAAGCCGGCAAGGTTCGATTCAACGTCCGCATGGCGGGCGGGCAACTTGCTCTGCCCAAGGACGAGCCGGGGCTTGGCGCGATGCTGTCGATCCTGTCGACGGTCAGCGCTACGTCGAAGCACAGCCTCGAGGACATCAAAACGCTGATGGCCGGAAAGGTGGTGAGCGCGGGGACGCAGGTCGGCGGTGACGCCTTTGTCGCGGCCGGCGCAACGACCCCCGCCGATTTCGAAACGCAAATGAAGCTGAGCGCGGCCTATTTGACCGATCCGGGCTACCGGCCGGAAGCGACGGGCCAGTGGGTCAACGCTGTTCCCGTGCTCGACAAGCAGTTTTCGGCCCAGCCCCAGACGGTCTACCAGACCAAGGTCCCGGCGATCATCACCGGCAATGACTGGCGGTTCGGGATTCCGGCCGCGACCGAACTGTCGAAGCGCAGCTTCGATGAGGCGAAAGCGGTCATGACGCCGCTGGTCGCCACCGCTCCGATTGAAATCGGCATCGTCGGCGACATCGATGAGGCGGCGGCCATCGCCGCGGTTGCGAAAAGCTTCGGCGCGTTACCCGCCCGAGCGGTAGCGGCGCCGGCCTATTCCGACGCGCGAATGGCCGCCTTCCGCGCTGACCGGTCACCTATCCAGTTGACCCACGAGGGCCCGGCTGACCAGGCGTTGGTCGCGGCCTTCTGGCCGACCGACGACGATCGCGATTTCCGGCGTGAGGTAGGCCTCGACATGCTCGCCGCGGTTCTGGACCTGATACTGACCGAAAGCATCCGAGAGCAGCTCGGCGCGTCCTATGGCGTCTCTGTCGCGTCTAACATGTCCGATGTCTTCACCAACTTCGGCACCCTGTCGGTTAACACCGTCGTCGCCCCCAACAAGACCGAAGAGGTCGATGCCGCCATCAGCGCGGCGGTCAAGCAGCTACGCGATCAGCCGATCGATGCCGACCTGCTTGCCCGGGCGCGTAACCCAATCATGGAAAGCATTGCCAAAAGCCTGCGCGAGAACGGCTATTGGATGGCCTATGTCGACAAGGCTCAGACCCAGGCCGGGCGTCTCGATCGAATCCGCGAACGCAGGGCGATCACCCAGGCGATTACTCCCGCCGACCTGCAACGGCTTGCCCGGACCTACCTGACCGACAAGGGCGAACAGAAGGTGCGGATCGTGAGCGCAAAGCTGGTCGGCGCCGGCAAGGTAGCTGCGGCGCAATAGCCTGATCGAAGAACCGCAAACCCCGTCGCGAGCGGCTGACTGGCCGCCGCCGCGCCGGCTCCAGGAAAGATTTATCTGTCCCAAGGGCCCCCTGTCGTGCCATAATAGCGTGACATCGTTCCCTTGAACTTTGTGAACCAGGACCGCGGCTTGCCGTGCCCAACCCCGCGTCAACCTTGACATTTTGCCCCTCATCCTTGTAGCGCGCCACGCGGCGCGTCACCCCAAAACGGGGGCGGCCATTTTTTCCGGACCAGTTCATGCCCTTTGCCGATCTCGGCCTTTCCGACCAATTGCTGCGCGCTGTCACCGACAGCGGCTATGACACGCCAACCCCAATCCAGAAGGGAGCAATCCCGTCCGTCCTGATGGGCAAGGATTTGATTGGCATCGCCCAGACCGGCACCGGCAAGACCGCCGGCTTCGTCCTGCCGATGATCGATATTCTCGCCGAAGGCCGCACCCGGGCCCGAATGCCGCGTTCCCTTATCCTGGAACCGACGCGGGAGCTCGCCGCGCAGGTCGCGGAAAATTTCGAGAAATACGGCAAATATCACAAGCTTTCGATGGCGCTGCTCATCGGCGGCGTTCAAATGGGCGACCAGGTCAAGGCGCTGGAAAAGGGCGTCGACGTGCTTATCGCGACGCCGGGCCGCCTGATGGACCTGTTCGGCCGCGGCAAGATCATGCTCAACGACTGCCACCTGCTGGTAATCGACGAAGCGGACCGGATGCTCGACATGGGCTTCATCCCCGACATCGAGGAAATCTGCACCAAGCTGCCCAAGGCTCGGCAGACGCTGCTGTTCTCGGCAACCATGCCGCCGCCGATCAAGAAGCTGGCCGACAAATTCCTGTCCGATCCCAAGACCATCGAGGTGGCCCGCCCGGCCACTGCCAACATCAACATCGAGCAGCGCCTTGTCATGACCCGCGGAGACAAGAAGCGTGACATGCTCCGCCAGATCCTGCGCAGCGAGGAATTCAAGAACGCGATCGTCTTCTGCAACAAGAAGGTGACGGTGCGGGAGCTCTACACCAGTCTCAAGCGCTCGGGTTTTGCCGTAGGCCAGATTCAGGGTGACATGGACCAGTCATCGCGCATCGCCGAATTCGACCGCTTCAAGAACAATGACATCAACATTCTCGTCGCCTCCGATGTCGCCGCGCGCGGGCTCGACGTGAAGGGCGTATCCCACGTCATCAACTTTGATGTGCCGTGGCAGCCTGACGACTATATCCACCGCATCGGCCGAACTGGCCGCGCTGGGATGAAGGGCATCGCCATCACTCTTGCGACCCGCGAGGATGGCGAGGCCATCTCGGGAATCGAAAAGCTGACTGGCATCAAGCTGCCCCGCACCGGCGGCGAAGAACCGAACACCGCACCTACCGAAGAGGCTCCTCGCGAGGAAAAAACGTCACGGAGTCGAGGCCGCTCGCGCGCCAAGCCCAAGGCCGATGCGCCGGCGCCAAAGGCTGATGCTCCGCGCAAGGCCGAAGCGCCGACGCCAAAGGCTGAAGCTCCGCGCAAGGCCGAAGCGCCGCGCAAGGAAACCGCCGCTCCCAAGCCCGTCCGAAAGCCCGAGCCGAGGGACGATGACGATTGGAACGGCCCTGTCCCGGGCTTCCTGTCGTTCAGCGCGCTCTAGTAAGGTATCTGTCCAGAAACGACTTTGCGTGGGCCTCGAACCGTCCCTCGCCAATAGCGTCGCGCATGCCCTGCATCAGCCGCTGGTAGAATGATAAGTTATGCTCGGTCATGAGCATCGCGCCGAGGATTTCGCCCGAGCGGACGAGGTGATGGACATAAGCCCGCGAGTAGCTTGAGCAGGTCGGGCATGAACAATCCGGATCGAGCGGCCCTTTATCCTCGGCAAAACGGGCATTTCTGATGTTGATCGGGCCATCGACGGTGAAGGCCTGCCCCGTTCGTCCCGACCGGGTCGGCAGCACGCAGTCGAACATATCGATCCCGCGGCGCACCGCCTCGACGATGTCGTCGGGCTTGCCGACCCCCATCAGGTAGCGCGGCCTGTCGGCGGGAAACTGCCCCGGGGCAAAGTCGAGGCAGCCGAGCATCGCCTCTTGCCCCTCGCCCACCGCCAACCCGCCCACCGCATAACCGTCGAAGCCAATCTCGATCAGAGCATCGGCAGAGGCTCGGCGAAGCCCTTCATCGAGCACGCCTTGCTGGATTCCGAAAATGGCCGATCGTTCAGCACGGCCCTCACCGCGATCGAATTCCTCGCGACCGTTTTGCCCAGCGGATCGAGCGATCCATCGCTTCGCGCTGCTTCTCCGATGGGGCATCGGGCCGCACCAACTCATCAAACTGCATGACGATGTCGCTGCCGAGCAGGCGCTGCACTTCGATCGAACGTTCGGGGCTGAGCATATGTCGCGACCCATCGAGGTGGCTTCGGAACGCGACTCCTTCGTCGGTCACCTTGGTCAGCTCGCTAAGGCTCATCACCTGGTAGCCGCCGCTGTCGGTCAGGATCGGGCGGTCCCAGTTCATGAAGCGATGAAGCCCGCCAAGCTTCGCCACCCGCTCCGCCCCCGGACGGAGCATTAGGTGATAGGTATTACCGAGGATGATGTCGGCTCCGCTGGCGCGAACCCCTTCCGGCTTCATCGCCTTGACCGTCGCCGCGGTCCCGACAGGCATAAAGGCGGGCGTTCGGATCTCGCCCGCCTTCATGACGATCATGCCGGTGCGGGCCTTGCCGTCGGTGGCAGCGATGTGGAAGGCAAAGCGAGTCATCGGACGCGCTCCCTAGCGGGTCCAACCGCGCGCCGCTACAGGCGCCAAGCCATGCTCGAAACCTGGGTCTATCCCGCCCTCACCGCCGTCGCCTTGTTGACGGGCTTCATTGACGCCATCGCCGGCGGCGGCGGACTGATCATGATGCCGGCCCTGCTGTTCGCCGGCGTTCCGCCGATCAATGCGCTGGCGACGAACAAACTCCAGTCGATGTTCGGCACCGCGACTGCCTATCGCAACTATGCGCGTAAGGGCCTGGTCGACTGGCGGTCGAATCTGCCGACTGTCCTGCTGGTGTTCGTTGGCGCCAGCGTCGGAGCAATCATCGTGCAGACGATCGACACCCAATCCTTGTCGCTGGTCATTCCGCTGCTGCTGATGGCGGTCGCGCTTTATGTGTTCCTCAGCCCTCGTATGAGCGACGAGGATGCGCAACATCGGGTCAGTGGCAGGGGCTATGGCCCGGTCGGCGCCGCGATTGGCGCCTATGACGGATTTTTTGGTCCCGGAACTGGCAGCTTCTTCACCGCAAGCCTGGTTGGGTTGCGCGGCCTTGGCCTGACCCGCGCGACCGCGCTCACCAAGCTGTTCAACCTGACGAGCAATGTCGCGTCGGTGCTGTTGTTTGCGATCGGCGGCAAGATGTTCTGGCTGCTTGGACTGTGCATGGCGGCCGGCGCGATGGCGGGCGGCTGGGTCGGCAGCCACACGGCGATGCGCTTCGGCGCCCGGCTCATCCGGCCGCTTCTGGTCGCCCTGTCACTCGCCCTCACCGCGCGCTTGCTGTGGGGATATTTCGCGGCCTGACTCCCGCCGCAATTGATTTCTAGGTGCCCCGAAGCCGATCATGACCGACCGCACATCGCCCCTGAAAGCCAGTCCCTTGGCCGACCCGCCGCGTTTCGCGTTTATCGTCGGAGCTCCGCGCTGCGGGACCACGACGCTCGCCACTTTCCTTCGAAAGCACCCGGACGTCTGCTTCTCGGCGGTCAAGGAGCCGCATTATTTCACCCAGCACGACCTTGGCGGCCTCGACGAGGATGCGTTGCGCCGGAGAGTAGCCGAGGAATATCTGGCACGCTTCTTCGCCCATTGTGACGCCGATCAAAAGCTCAGCGCCGAAGGATCCGTCACCTATCTGTACGCGCCCGAGCGGATGGAGCCGATCGTTCGGCTTTGGCCCGATGCCCGGTTCATCATCGCCTTGCGCGATCCGCTCACCATGCTTCCTTCGCTTCATGCCCGGCTGCTTGTGACCGGCGACGAGAATATCCGGGATTTTGCAAAGGCGTGGGGGAAGATTGAGGAGCGTAAGGCGGGTCGGTCTATCCCGCGCAGCGCAATCGACCCGCGTTTCCTGCGCTACGACGAAGCCGGGATGCTCGGCAGCAACGTTGAGCGATTTTTCGAAGCGGTTGGCCGCGAACGCTGCCACGTCGTGCTGTTTGACGATTTGGCCGCGGACCCCGAGGCGGCCTATCGACAGCTTTGCGGCTTCCTTGGACTTAAACCTTGGGCCGGAACCGAATTCAAGCCGCGACGAGCGAGCAAGGGCTTTCGTTATGGCTGGCTCCAGCGACTGCTGAAGCGCCCGCCGAAAGCGGTCCAGGCGGTGATGGCCGGTGAGAAATTCCGGCAACGCGTCAAGCCTCTCGAAGCCGAGCAGGGACGCGTGGTCACCGCGATTTTCAGGATCCGCAAACGCCTGCTGCAATGGAACGAGGTGCCCGCCGAGCGCACGCCGCTCGACCCGAGGGTACGCCAGCAAATCATGGACCGGCTGCGCGACGAAGTGATCCTGCTTTCCCGGGTCATCGACCGCGATCTCAGCCACTGGCTTGGCGGCGTTCCCGAAGCCGCTCGGGATAGAAAGCCGCGCCGCGCCTAGCCAGGCAGCAGCAACGAGGAATCCCCATAGCTGTAGAAGCGATAGCCCTGCTCGATGGCATGGGCGTAGGCCGCTTTCATCGTGTCTAGCCCCATCAGCGCCGAGACCAGCATGAACAGTGTCGATTTCGGCAGATGGAAATTGGTCATGAGGCCGTCGACCGCCCGAAACCGGTAGCCGGGCGTGATGAAGATCGCCGTATCGCCCTCGAACGCCCGGATTTGGCCTTCCCCATCGGCCGCGCTCTCGAGCAGGCGGAGTGTCGTGGTCCCGACTGCGATCAACCGCCCTCCGGCCTGTCGAGCCGCATTGAGCCGGCTGGCCGTGGCCTGATCGACCGATCCCCATTCGGCGTGCATCCGGTGGTTGGCGGTGTCTTCGGCCTTGACCGGCAAGAAGGTTCCCGCTCCGACATGGAGCGTCAGCGTCTCGCGCCCGATCCCGCGCTCGTCGAGCGCCGCCATCAACCGATCGGTGAAGTGCAGCGCCGCGGTCGGCGCAGCCACCGCGCCCTTCTCGCGCGCGAACATGGTCTGATAATCATCGCGATCGGCCTCGTCGGCGCCGCGCCGGGAGGCGATGTAGGGCGGCAGCGGCATCTGCCCGGCCCGCTCCAGCAGGACTTCGACCGGTTCATTTCCGTGAAAGTGAAGAAGCAGGGCACCGAATTCGTCGCGGCGGATCGCGCTCGCCCGGACATCGGCGCCAAACTCGATCATATCGCCATCGCGCACCCGTTTGGCATTGCGGACGAACGCCCACCAGCTGCGCAGATCTTCGCGCTTGTGCAGGGTCGCCCCAATCCTGGCCTCGCCGCGACGGCCCTCGAGCTGCGCTGGGATCACCCGCGTGTCGTTGAACACCAGCACATCTTCCGGCCGCAAAAGCTGCGGCAGGTCGAGCACCGCGCGATCCGAAATCTCTACGCCCTCTACCAGCAGCATCCGCGCCGCGTCGCGCGGGCGCGCGGGGCGAAGGGCGATGCGATCGGGCGGAAGGTCGAAGTCGAAGAGGTCGACGCGCATTATTGGGAAGGCGGCGCCTCTTGCGCGGCCGGTTCAGCTGCGGGTTCAGATTGCTCCGCAGGTGCCTGGTCGGGCGTGAGTTCGGAGGCCTCCACCGGGGCCGCGTCGGTCGTTTCAGCCGGCGCCGCCACCGATGCGGAAGTGGCAGGCGGGGCGACTGGCGCCGGCGTTTCGACCGGCGCGGCGGGAGAATTGGCCGCCGCCTCAGGACCCACGGCAGACGCAGCTGCCGGAGCAGGAGCGGCTTTCGAAACCGCTGCCGCGGCGATCGCCGGCGGGGCGGGCAGCGGACCGCCGATGCTTGCTCGGACGATCTTGGTCGGGTCTGCGGGCGGCTCACCCACCGCAATGGCATCGACCGTTGCCATGCCCTCGATCACCCGGCCAAAGCCGCTGTACTTGTGGTCAAGGTTGAAGCGCGGGGCGAGCATGATGAAGAACTGACTATTGGCGCTGTCCGGGGCCTCCGCCCGGGCCATCGACGTCACACCGCGCAGGTGCGGAAGGTCATTGAACTCCGCAGCAAGATCGGGAAGCGGCGAGGCGCCCTCGCCGGTGCCCTTCGGATCACCGCCTTGGGCCATGAAGCCCGGGATGACGCGGTGGAAGGCGAGCCCGTTGTAAAAGCCTTGGGTGGTCAGCAACTGTATCCGGTAGACCGTGCCGGGCGCGATGTCCGGGCGAAGCTGAACGACCACCTTGCCGCCGTTCGACAGCTCCAAGGTCCAGCGATTGGCCGGATCGGCGGCGACCTCGGCCGGAGTGGTCAGGGAAAAGCTGGGCTTTTCAGGGGGCGGCGCCGGCTTGGCCGCAATCAACGCAAACGCCAGGAACGGCAGTGCAAACACGCTCTTGTTCATTACTTCACTCCCACCCCCCGTCGAGGCTCGACTATCGCAGCCGCACAGGCGGCGCCAGTCTATTTAGCGCCGAGCTTGGCTGCCACGTCGGCGACCACCGCGGGCGTTACGAATTTGTCGATCTTGCCGCCATAGCAGGCGATTTCTTTCACCAGCCTTGACGCAATCGGCTGGAGCGACACGTCGGCCATCAGGAAGACCGTCTCAATGCGATCGTTAAGCTGCTGGTTCATGCCCGCCATTTGATATTCATATTCGAAGTCGGCGACGGCGCGCAGTCCGCGCAGGATAAGCCCTGCCTGCTCACGCTCGGCAAAATCCATCAGCAGCGAATCGAATTCGACCACGCTGACGCCGGGAACGTCGACCACCTCGCGGCGGACCATCTCCATCCGCTCCTCGACGGTGAACATCGGCGATTTGGCCGGATTGGTCGTCACGCCGATCACCAGCCGGTCGACCAAATGCGCTCCGCGCCGGATGATGTCGAGGTGGCCCAGCGTGATCGGGTCGAACGTGCCCGGATAGACGCCGATGCGTTCACGCGCTGCCATCAGCGATCCCTTTCTTCGACATAGCGGGCGATGGCGCGAAGCAATTCCGCCTCCTCGCCATGATCGTGCAGATGCTCGATCGCCTGGGTGACGAGCATCGCGCACTGGCGGCGGGCCCGCTCCTCGCCAAGCAGGGACACGAACGTCGCCTTGCCCGCATTGGCATCCTTCTGAAGCCGCTTGCCCGCGGCCGATTCATCGCCGGCATGGTCGAGCAGATCGTCGGCAATCTGGAACGCCAGTCCGATATCGCGGGCATAGCCGCGGTAAGGTGTTCGCGCCTCCGGCGCCACTCGGCCCATGATGCACGCCGCCTCCACCGCGAATTCGATCAGCGATCCGGTCTTGAGCTGCTGCAGACGGGTGATCGAGCCGATGTCGGGCTGCTCGTCCTGTGCGGCCAGATCGAGCATCTGCCCGCCCGCCATCCCGTTCGGACCTGAAGCTCGGGCCATTTCGAGGACCAGGTCGGCGCGCACGAACGGATCTTCGTGGGTCGCCGGATCGGCCAGCAATTCGAACGCAAGGTCGTGAAAGCAATCGCCGGCGAGGACTGCTGTCGCTTCGCCGAAAGCCTTGTGCACCGTCGGCTTGCCACGGCGAAGGTCGTCGTCGTCCATGCAGGGGAGGTCGTCATGGATCAACGAATAGACGTGGATCGCCTCGATGGCCGCCCCGGCGCGCACGCGTCCGGTCTTCATCGAGGCCGAGCAGCCGTCCTGCCGCGACTGTCAGCAACGGCCGCAGGCGCTTGCCTCCCCCGACGCCCGCATGCCGCATGGCTTCGAACAATCGGTCGCGGCCATCTCCGGTGTCGGCCAGATAGGCGGAGAAAATTGCGTCGACCTTGGCGGCGATGCGCGCCGCTTCGAGCCTCAGTTCGGCCCCCGACAGGCCCACCTCAGCCAGCATCGAAGGGTTCGGTCCCCGTCGGTTGGCCATCGGGACCGAGCGTGATCTTTTCGATCCGCGCCTGCGCCGCCTTCAGCCTGGCCTCACAATGGCGCTTTAGCCGGTCGCCGCGCTGATAGAGGATGATCGATTCATCGAGCGGCGCCTGGCCCTGCTCGAGGCTGCGCACGATCTGCTCGAGCTCGGCCAGCGCCGCCTCGAAGCTCATCTGGTCGATGTCACCCTGCTCCATCAATCAACTCTTGGCCCTTGGGCGAGCCAGAATTCAACGCTTGAACGGGTCCTTGATGCCTGGGACGATCTCGTCCGACGTGTCGACACCGGCTTCCGCGGCGAGCGCTGCCTCGGCATCGCGATGATGCTGCTCGCGCTCGGCGCGAAGCTGTACGATCAGCGCGTCCCGGTCGCCATCGAGGCGCGTGTCGGTCTGAGCTTCCATGCCGGCCGCCTTCTGCGCCTTGGCCACCGCTGCGTCGAGCTCGCGCTGCGACGTGAGGCCCAGTGTCACCGGGTCCTTCGGCTGGATATTGGCCATGTTCCAGTGGGTGCGCTCGCGAATGGCGCCGATCGTCGTGCGGGTCGTGCCGATCAGCTTGCTGATCTGTCCGTCGGTCACTTCGGGATGATTGCGGATAATCCAGGCGATGCCGTCCGGCTTGTCCTGGCGCTTGCTGACCGGTGTGTAGCGCGGGCCCTTGGTGCGGGTGACCGGATCGGGCGCCTTGTGCATCTGCAGCACATAATCGGCGTCTTTCTGGCCCTTCTCGATCTCCTCGTGAGTCAGCTCGCCCGACCGGATCGGGTCGCGCCCGGTCAGCTTGGTTGCCGCCGTATCGTCGGCGATTGCCTGCACCTCGAGGATGTGCAGTCCACAGAATTCCGCGATCTGCGAGAAGCTCAGGCTGAGTGTTGTCGACCAGCCAGGCGGCGGTCGCATGGGGCATGAGCGGCTGGGCCATCAAAAAGTCTCCAAAAACAATTAGGGCCGCCCCATCGAAGGAGCGGCCAGCGTTGGAAGGCGATTTAGTCCCGCGCTCAAGCGAGAGCAAGCCCAGTCTGCTCCTCCATCTCGACATGGCCCGGCATTGTCATGATTCGCTCCATCCAGCGGATGATTTCCGGATAGGCTTCCAGGTCGAAGTTCGCCTCGTCGGCGACATGGGTATAGGCGAACAGGCAGATGTCGGCGAGGCTGTACTGGTCGGCGACGAACCAGCGGTGGCTTTCCAGATGGTCGTCCATCAAATGGAGCGCGGCAATTCCTGCCTCGCGCTTGCCCCGCACCTGGATGCGCTGCGCGTCGGTCAGCGCGTCTAGCCCGACATGGCGCAGCCAGAAGCGCAGGGTCGCGATGTTGGGTTCGTGATTATATTGCTCCCAGAACATCCAGCGGAGCATATCGGCCTGATCGTAGTGGCCTTCGGGGATAAGGTCGCTGCCATTCGCGAGATAGTAGCAGATGGCGTTGCTTTCGGTGAGGAAGCGCTTGCCGTCCTGAAGCACCGGGATGCGGCCGTTGGCGTTGACGTCACGCAGGAATTCCGGGGTCCGCGTCTCGCCCTTCATGATGTCGTAGGTCTTGCGTTCCAGCGGCAGGCCAAGATGCGCCGCGACAAGACGAAATCTTGTAGCAGTTGCCCGACGCCGGATACTCGTGAAGGACGAGCCCGCTCATGCATCCATATTTAGCACAATCTTGCCGATATGGTCACCTGCCTCCATCCGAGCGTGGGCGGCAGCGGCTTCCTCCAGCGGAAAAGCCTTGTCCATCACGGGCTTAAGGCGATTTCCTTCGACATAGGGCCAAACCGTCTCGGCGATTTCGTCCCGGACCATCGCCTTGAAATCGAGATTGCGCGCTCGGAGTGTCGAGCCGGTCAACGTCAGCCGGCGGCGCATCAGGTCGACGATCTGCACTTCGGCGATCGGGCCGCGCTGGAAAGCGATCGACACGTGGCGCCCCTCCTCCGCCAGGCACGCCAGGTTGCGCGCCACATAATCGCCCCCGACCATGTCGAGCACCACGGCGACGCCCTTTCCCTCGGTCCAGCGCTGGACGGCGTCGGCAAAATCATTCGTGCGGTAATTGATCGCGTGGGCGGCGCCCAGCTCGATCGCGGCGGCGCATTTCTCGTCCGACCCGCAGGTCACGATCACCTCCAGCCCGAACAGCGTTCCAAGTCGGATCGCCATCGTCCCGATCCCGCTTGTTCCACCATGGACCAGCACCCGGTCCCCTTCGGCGGCGAACCCCCGCTCGAACAGGTTGATCCACACGGTGAACAGGGTCTCGGGCATAGCCGCGGCCTCGGCCAGCCGAAGCACCTCTGGAACGGGCAGGCAGGTGCCGGCCGGCGCGAGGCAATAGGCGGCATAGCCGCCCCCCGCGACCAACGCGCACACGCGGCTGCCGATCAAATGGGTGGCGCCCTGACCCGCCCCGACGACTGTCCCCGCAATCTCGAGCCCGGGAATGTCGCTCGCCCCCAGTGGCGGCGGATAGGCGCCCATACGCTGGAGGACGTCGGGCCGGTTGACCCCGGCCGCGGCGACCTTGACCAGCACCTCGCCCCTACCCGGCCGCGGAGTCGGCCGCGACGTGGGACGAAGCTGGTCGGGTCCTCCCGGCGCGGCGATTTCTACCGCGCGCATGATATCCGGAATAATCTCGCTCATTTCGGCCCCACGCTACCTGCCCGCCCCGCCAAGCTTATTGACTTGGGCTTGCCGCCGGTCAACGCTGGCAGCCATGGATTTGGACGATCTTTATCCATCGAAGCCGGGCGATCCGCTCGCCGAGCTGGTCAAGCAGGATCTTGGCCCGATGTCGCAGGATGAGCTCGCGGCCCGCATCGAAACCCTGAAGGGCGAAATCGACCGGGTCGGGCAGCATATGGCCGCCGTCGACAAGCATCGCTCCGCCGCCGATGAGCTGTTCAAGCGATAGATCGCCTCGATTGGCCAGTAGGGTGCCCTTGATTGGCGCCGAACTTCTCACGACATTGAGGGTTAAGGAGAATCCCCACATGCCCAGTTTCGCGCGTGAACTCGAAACCACCCTGCACAATGCGCTTGGTGAAGCGTCGAAGCGGCGGCACGAATATGCCACGCTCGAACATCTTCTGATTGCCTTGGTCGATGACACGCACGCCAGCCAGGTGATGACCGCCTGCGGAGTCAACCGTGACGAGCTCAAGGCCACCGTGAAGCAATATCTCGATGCCGAGCTCGGTGCGCTGGTGGCCGACAGCGCGACCGACCCCACCCCGACCAGCGGATTTCAGCGCGTCGTTCAGCGAGCCATCCTGCACGTCCAGTCATCGGGCCGCGACGAGGTCACCGGCGGAAATGTGCTGGTCGCCCTGTTTTCCGAACGGGAGAGCTATGCCGTCTATTTCCTCCAGCAGCAGGACATGAGCCGGCTGGATGCGGTGACCTATATCAGCCATGGCGTTGGCAAGGGCGAGGGCTCGACCGAAGTCCAACCCCCGCAAGGCGCGGAGGAAAAAACGGAAGCGAAGAGTGGCGACAAGAAGGAAAGCGCGCTCCAGCAGTTCACCGTCAACCTCAACGACAAGGCGAAGGCAGGCAAAGTGGACCCGCTGATCGGCCGGATGCCGGAGGTCGATCGCACGGTGCAAATCCTTTGCCGCCGGTCGAAGAATAATCCGCTCTATGTCGGCGACCCGGGTGTCGGGAAGACCGCTATCGCGGAAGGCCTCGCGCGCAAGATCATCGAGGGCGATGTCCCCGACGTGCTCAAGGAAGCGGTAATATACGCGCTCGATATGGGAGCGCTGCTCGCCGGCACCCGCTATCGCGGCGATTTCGAGGAGCGGCTGAAGTCGGTCGTCACCGAGCTTGAGAAGATGCCGCACGCCATATTGTTCATCGACGAAATCCACACGGTAATTGGCGCCGGAGCAACCAGCGGCGGCGCGATGGACGCCTCCAACCTGCTCAAGCCCGCCCTGTCTTCAGGCACGATCCGTTGCATCGGTTCGACCACGTACAAGGAATTCCGCAACCATTTCGAAAAGGACCGCGCTCTGCTGCGGCGGTTCCAGAAAATCGACGTCAACGAGCCGACGGTCGAGGACACGATCAAGATCATCGCGGGCCTTCGCTCCTCGTTTGAGGGTCACCACAATGTCCGTTACACGCCCGACGCGATCAAGTCGGCGGTGGAGTTAAGCGCCCGCTACATTCATGACCGCAAATTACCCGACAAGGCGATCGACGTGATCGACGAAGTCGGGGCGATGCAAATGCTGGTGCCGCCCTCACGCCGCAAGAAGACCATCACCACCAAAGAGATCGAGGCGGTGGTCGCAACCATGGCGCGCATCCCGCCGAAATCGGTCTCGACCGACGACAAGCGCGTCCTCGAAACGCTCGAATCCGATCTGAAGCGCGTCGTCTTCGGCCAGGACCTGGCGATCGAGAAGCTGGCTTCGGCGATCAAGCTCAGCCGCGCCGGTCTTCGCGATCCCGACAAGCCGATCGGCAATTATCTTTTCTCCGGCCCAACCGGTGTCGGCAAGACCGAAGTGGCTCGGCAGCTCGCCTCCATCATGGGCATCCCGCTCCAGCGCTTCGACATGAGTGAGTATATGGAGCGCCATTCGGTAAGCAGGTTGATCGGCGCGCCCCCGGGCTATGTCGGCTACGACCAGGGCGGCCTTTTGACCGACGCGGTCGACCAGCATCCGCATTCGGTCCTGCTGCTCGACGAGATCGAGAAAGCGCATCCCGACCTGTTCAACATTCTTCTAAGTGTCATGGATCACGGCAAGCTGACCGATCACCACGGCAAGACCGTCGATTTCCGCAACACCATCCTGATCATGACCACCAATGCCGGCGCAGCCGACATGGCGCGCGAGAGCATCGGCTTCGGCGCGATGAGCCGCGAGGACATGCAGGAGGATGCGGTCAAGAAGATGTTCACGCCGGAATTCCGCAACCGCCTCGATGCGGTGGTGCCGTTCGGTTACTTGCCGCCGGCCGTCGTCGCCCGCGTGGTCGACAAGTTCATCCTTCAGCTTGAGCTCCAGCTTGCCGACCGCAACGTCCACATCGAACTGGACGACGAGGCGCGCGCCTGGCTGACCACCAAGGGCTATGACAAGCTCTACGGCGCGCGGCCGATGGCGCGGCTGGTTCAGGAGAAGATCAAGCAGCCGCTGGCCGAAGAACTATTGTTCGGAAAGCTGGTCGACGGCGGCGAAGTCAAGGTCCGAATCAAGGAAAACCAGCCGACCTTCGAGATTGCGCCTGCGCCGCCCAAGGCCGTTAAGCCAAAGAGCAAGGCGTCCAAGCCGGCCGCCAAGCGCAAGGCTGGGGCATCGGATACCAAGTAAGCGCGGTGGACTGTCGCAACCATGGCGAAAGCCTGACCCGGCCTCGCAACGACCTTCCGTTCCTTGACGGGGGACGATGCGGGTTCCAAAAACCTGCATCCACCCATGCCGTCAGGAGTTTGCCCTCGTGCGTACCGCCCCCCTGCTTGCCGCCACCGCCCTTTCTCTCGCTTGCGCGCCGCTCGCTGCCCAGAAGCCGATGTTCGATACCGCGCGCCTGTCGCAGCACGTCCAAACGCTCGGCTCAGACGCTTATGAAGGCCGCGCGCCCAATACGCGGGCGGAAACCAAGACCGTCGCCTATCTGGTCGATCAGTTCCAAAAGGCCGGGCTTCAGCCTGGCGGCGCGGTGGTGGATGGAAAGAGGAGCTGGACCCAGCCTGTCCCACTGCTGAAGTCCGAATGGGCCGCCGCTCCGCAGCTGGAATTGAACCTCAATGGGCAACGCGTCCCATTGACCCAAGGCAACGAGATCGCCGCGCGCTCGCCGACCAACGGCGACAAGGGGCTCAACCTTAGCAACTCGCCGCTGGTGTTCGTCGGCTATGGCGTCAAGGCGCCCGAGCGCGGTTGGGACGATTTCAAGGGGTCAGACCTGCAGTGGCAAAATCATGGTCGTGCTGGTCAACGATCCCGATTTCGAGGGCGGGGAAGGCGATTTCGGCGGCAAGGCGATGACCTATTACGGCCGCTGGACCTACAAATATGAGGAAGGCGCTCGGCAGGGTGCCGCCGGGGTCCTGGTCATTCACGAAACCGAGCCGGCCTCTTATGGCTGGGCGACGGTCAAGAACAGCAACACCAACACGATGTTCGACATTGTCCGCGCCAACCCCAGCGCGTCGCATCCCCCGCTGGAAGGGTGGATCCAGCGCGACCTTGCCGCAGAAGATTTTCGCCGCTTCGGGCCTCGACCTTGAGGCCGTGAAGGCCGCCGCGCGCACGAAGGATTTTCAGCCCGTGGCGCTCAAGGCCGGGCTCACGGCGCGCGGGCAATGCGAACACCGAAGTCATCACGTCGCAAAATGTCGCCGGCGTGCTGCCCGGAACGACGCGGCCCGACGAGACGGTGATCTACACCGCGCACTGGGATCACCTCGGCATCGGCCAGCCCGACGCCAATGGCGATCGCATCTACAACGGCGCGCTCGACAATGCCTCGGGCATTTCGCACCTGATCGAGCAGGCCCGCGCCTTCGCACGCGAGCCGCGCACGCAACGGTCGATCGTGTTCCTGGCGGTTACCGCGGAAGAAAAGGGTCTGCTCGGCAGCGAATATTACGCCGCCAACCCGCTGTACCCCCTTAGCAAGACGGCCGGCGTCCTCAATACCGATTCAATGGGCGTATTCGGCCGTGCACGCGACTTCTCCATCTCCGGCACTGCCAAGCTAGGGTTGCTCGACCTGCTCGTGTCGGAAGGACAGCGCATGGGGCGAACCTTCACGCCCGATCCGCACCCGGAAAGCGGCGGTTTCTACCGCTCCGATCATTTCTCTTTCGCGAAGGTCGGCGTGCCCGCCGTCTCTTTCAAATCGGGCCAGAACCTGGTCGATGGCGGAATCGCCCGCGGCGAATCGATCAGCAAGGAATATACTGCCAAACGCTACCACCAACCCGACGATGAATGGTCCCCTAGCTGGCGCTTCGATGGGATCGCCGCCGACGCGACCTTGCTCCATGCGGTCGGCCGCGATCTGGCCAACTCCAGCGCTTGGCCGAACTGGAGCCAGGACAGCGAGTTTCGCGCCACGCGCGACCAGTCGGCGGGTGAACGCGGAAGCGCCGCGCCCGCCATGCCCGAGACGGCCGGGGAGCGCGGTTGAGCGGGTGAGCCGCAAAGCAGACGCCCATCGCACGGCTGGGCCTCGGCTGCACGACCCGCGACAACGAACCGGTCGATAACTGGCCGCATCTGTGACGGAGGCGAGGAACGGACAGGAGCAAAAGATGGCCGATCTCAATTTCTACACCAACCCAATGAGCCGTGGACAGACCGTCCGCTGGATGCTGGAGGAAGTCGGCGAGCCCTATGACACCGAGGTGCTCGACTATGGTACGACGATGAAGGCTGAACCCTATCTGTCGATCAACCCGATGGGCAAGGTTCCGGCGATTACTCACAAGAGCGAAATCGTGACCGAGGTGGCCGCGATCTGCTGCTACCTGGCCGATGCTTTCCCGCAGGCTAGGCTTGCCCCTGACCCCATGGATCGGGCCGATTACTATCGCTGGATTTTCTTTACTTCAGGACCGATCGAAGCGGCCTTCAGCAACAAGGCGGCCGGTTGGGAACCGACGCCGGAAAAACAGCGAATGTTCGGCTATGGCACCTATGACCTGGCCATCGATACGCTGGAGAAGGCGCTGACCGGGCGCGAATATATTGCTTCGGACCGCTTCACCGCCGCGGATCTGTTTGTCGGCGCCAATGTCAATTTCATGCTGCAATTTAATCTGCTCGATCCGCGGCCGGCGTTCACCGACTATGCGGCGCGGATGACCGATCGCGACGCGTATCGCCGGGCTAAGGAAATCGACGCCGCGCTGATTGCGAGGATGCAGGCGGAGGCCCCGCAACCCGCAAGTTGAGGAGAAGTTGATGATCGACCAGTCCACTCGCCAGCAGGCGATAGAGCTTTACGACCGCTTCACCCATGACGGCATGGATCGACGCGACTTCTTTACCCAGATGACGCTTCTAGCCGGGAGCGCCGCGGCCGCATCCGGCCTCATCGCATCGATTGCGGCCAGTCCCGCCGCCGCCACCATCATCCCGGCCCGCGACAAACGACTGGTCACACGCCAGGGTGAGCTGATCGCGGGCAATCCGCTAAACGGCTATGTCGCGGTCCGAAGGGGCGCGAAGCGGCCTCCGGTGGTCGTCGTGATCCACGAAAATCGCGGCCTGAACGCCCATATCGAGGACGTCGCCCGCCGAATGGCGCTGGAGGGGTTCATGGCGGTCGCGCCCGACATGCTCTCGCCGGACGGGGGCACGCCGGCCGACGAGGATGCAGCGCGTGACGCCATCGGCAAACTCGATCTGGGCCAGTCGGTAACGCAGGCCGTCGGCCTGATCGCCCGGCTAAAGAAGGATCGCAAGGCCAGCGGCAAGGTGGGCATTGTCGGCTTCTGCTGGGGCGGCGCATTCGTCGATCGGGTGGCGGTGGCCGCGGGCAGCGGCCTCGACGCTGGCGTGTCCTATTACGGGCCCGCGCCCGATCCTTCAGAAGCGCAAAAGGTGCAGGCGCCGCTGATGATCCACCTCGCCGGGCTCGATGACCGGGTGGCCCAAACCGCCTTTCCTTGGATCGATGCGCTGCGCAAGGCAGGCAAGCCAGTCGTCTATCATGGCTATGACGGGGTCAATCACGCCTTCAACAACGACACGTCGGCTGAACGCTACGACAAGCCCGCCGCCGACCTCGCCTGGGGCAGAACGATCCGATTTTTCCACCGGCAACTGGGCTAAGAAAAAGGCCCGGAGGATTGCTCCTCCGGGCCTTTCCTTTTGCCGGTTCCGGACCGCCTAGCGGCGGTCGCCCATGAAGCTGAGCAGGAACTGGAACATGTTGATGAAGTCCAGATAGAGGCTCAGCGCGCCCATGATCGCCGTCTTGCCCATCATGTCGGTGCCCGCAACATGGGCGTACATCGACTTGATCCGCTGCGTGTCATAGGCGGTCAGGCCCGCGAACAGCAGCACGCCGATCGCGCTGATCGCCAGCGCCATCGCGCTCGACTGCAGGAAGATGTTGATCACCATCGCGACCAGCAAGCCTACGACACCCATGACCAGGAAAGTGCCGAAGCCCGACAAGTCCTTCTTGGTGGTATATCCCCACAGACTGAGCCCGAGGAACGCCGCCGTCACCGCGAAAAAGGTCTGCGCGATGGACACGCCCGTGTAGACGATGAAGATCGTCGACATCGACAATCCCATGACGGCCGCGAATGCCCAGAAGAGCAGTTGCAGCGTCGACGTCTGCATCCGGTTCACGCCAAAGCTCATCGCGAAAACGAAGCCCAGCGGCGCGAAGGTAATTAGCCAGCCGAGACCGGACAGGCCGGTTCCGTTGGCGTTGATCAGTACCTCCCGTGCAAAGGGCGCGAACAGCAGCGCGACAATGCCGGTCAGCAGTACCCCCGACGCCATGTAGTTGTAAACTTTGAGCATGTAGGACCTGAGGCCCGCGTCGCGTGCGGCGCGCGGTACGCCGACCGACACGGCCGGGTCATAGCCGGACGTCGTCGTGCGCGGGTCGAATTGGTTCTGCATTTTCACTCCTTCGTGAAAGAAAGGCCTTCACGGACCGCAATATCGGGGTTGTTCGCGCCTTGTTCAAGCAAAACCGGTCGCGGCAGTGCCGACGTTCGACTAACGGATGCCCATGCACCGCCTGTTTGTCGCCATCCGGCCGCCGCTCGCCATCCGCCGAGCCTGCCTTGATGCCATGGCGGACGGTCCTCCCGGATGGGCCTGGCAGGACGATGAACAACTGCACGTCACGCTCCGATACATCGGCGAAGTGGAGCGCCGTCTGGCCGAGGATATTGCCGCGGTGCTCGGCACGATCCACGCAGCGCCGGTCGAGATCGGCATTTCGGGCGTCGGCTTGTTCGATCAGAGGTCGCGCGGCGCATTATTTGCCCGCGCAATCCCCCGCGAGCCGCTTGCCACCCTTCACAAGAAGGTCGACCGGGCGCTCGTCAGCGCCGGCCTCAAGCCTGAAGCCCGATCCTACCTGCCGCATATTACCCTCGCCCGGCGACGCCGGTCCGCCGTCGATCCCTCGGCCTGGCTGGAGCGGAAAGCGGGTCTGGCGACGCCGCCCGAGCGCGTCACCCATTTGACCCTGTTCGAAAGCTGCCTCGGCCGCGAAGGCGCCCGTTACGATGTGGTTGAGCGATTCCCCCTCGATTAGCGCTGAGGTGGCTGTTCATTCCGTCAGAAGAGATTAGAATATGATGACGGTAAGATCGCGGGGGGACGTCGCGCGATGGGTGTCGGTTTGCTTTGCGTGGCCTGCCTGACCGGACTATCCGGCGCGACTTCTTCTCAAGCTAATACCAGTCCTGCCAAAGACGAGAGCGACGAAATCATCGTCACCGGCGAGCAAGTCCCGCGCTCACTGCGCAATACCTCGTCCAGCGTTTACGTCGCGACGCAATCCGAAATCGAGGCGGAGGGCGCAGATCGTGCCGACCAGATCCTCGCCCAAATTCCCAACGTGCAACTGGGCAACGGCAGCCAGGGCCCGGCGATACGAGGCCTGGATTCGACCGGACCGCTGTCCGCCCTCCCCGCATTCCTTGGGGGTAACCGCCCACGGACAACAATTGTCGTCGACGGGCGCCCGGACACCTACAACGAATTCGTCTTCGGGGCTCAGCCGACTTGGGATGTCGCACGGATTGAGGTCTTTCGAAGCCCCCAAACCACGACCCAAGGCCAGAACTCGATTGCCGGCGCCATATTCGTCAACACCAACGATCCGGCGCCTTCCCCCGAATACCGCGTTCGCGAAATCATCGGTGACTTCAAAACGCGCCAAGTCTCGGCGCTCGCATCGGGCCCGATTGCGGGGGATGCCGTGGCATTCCGGATCGCGGGTGATTTCCGCTACAGTCGGACAACCAGCAAGATCGACGATGTGATGGCGGGCGCCGATCCGAACCATGACGTGTTCGGGCTGCTCCGGGCCAAGCTGCTGGTCAATGCCGCGCCCAGCACACGAGCGACGCTAGGCTACGTTCATTCGCAATCGCAGGCGCCCCAGACCGTCGGGGTCAGCACGCCCTTCCGTGAGCGACGCGACAAGGCGGTCAATTATGGCCTGTTCCGGGTAAACGTGGACTCGCTGACCGCTGCAATCCGGCATGAGGCTAACGAGAATTTGACCGCCAACCTGCTCCTGACGGCGGGCGACAGCATGAGCCGGCGCTTCGCGATTTCGGGCTTCGGCCAGACGCGGAACGATGGGCGGGATTGGTCGGCGGAAGCGATACTCAATTGGATGCCCGAACCATCCTTGCGCATGGTCGGCGGCGTTTCGCGCACGCATGTCGCGCTGAAGCAGTTCATCAACCTATCGCTTCTCTCCGGTTCAATCGGACGCTTCCGCGACTGGCAGGATGGAACCGGACTGTTTGCCGATGCCGAATGGAAGCTGACACCTCGCGCAACGGTAACGGCGGGCATCCGCTATCAGCGCGATCGGCAAAAGCGCGAAGGCGCTTTTACGGCCGACAGCTTCACGGTTCCTGTCGACTTCATTGGCACGTTTGATGCGTGGCTGCCCAAACTGACCTTCGCATATGACGCAAGCCCCAATCTTCGCATCGGCGCAATGATCCAGAAGGCATATAATCCGGGCGGCACGACGATCCGGCTGGACACGTCGAGCGCCGACAATTTCAGGGCGGAGTCACTTTGGGATTACGAGCTTTTCGCTCGCGGATCCCTCTGGAACGGGTCGCTCAGTTTCGAGGCCAACCTATTCTATTACGACATGCGCGACGCACAGCGCGCCAGGGAATTTCGTATCTTCACGCCTTCGGGCCGCGGCGCGGGTTTCGCCGACCTATTCAACGTTCCCAAGGCGCGCAGCTATGGCGCCGAAGGCCAGCTGACTTGGCGCGCGAATAATTCCCTGTCGGCCACTGTCGCCGTTGGCCTGCTTGGTACAAAAATCATTCAGACCTACGCTGAAAACGAGGCATTGAAGGGAAACCAGTTCGACCGGTCGCCGCATTTCACCGGGTCCGCAAACATCAACTGGAAACCAACCAATCACCTTCGGATAACCGCGGGAATCCGGCACCACGGCCCCTATTTCAGCGATCCGGAGAATTCCCCGAATCTCAGGATCAACCGCGGAACAAACGTCGACGCGCGAGCGGCATACCAGCTTGGCCGAATTTCGATATTTGCGCAGGCTCGCAACGTATTCAATGCGTTCAACCTGCTCGATCTGAACAATCCGGTTTCGGGCGAGGCCGAAGATCCCCGCCGCGTCAGCGTTGGAATCGAGAGCGAATTCTAGTCAATTTGCGACTGGTAGTCGGGTTTCACCCCACGCTTGCGCCAATAGCCGGTCAGCCCGATCCCATCGCATAGGGACGCGAAGCGCGGATCAGCGCGAAGGGATGCGATCGGGGGCGTGAACAGCCAAGGCGCGAAACGCCATGAGGTGCTCGTGACTTTCGGGTGCAGAATAGCATCCGATGGGCCCTGAGCCGGGATGCGGAATTGCAGCAACGCATTGGCAATCTCGAACGCCGCGTCGACCTCTCCAAGCGCCGCCAAGGTCAGAACAGCCTGTGACGATAATCGGAGATCCTGTTCCGCAGCTGCCATGTTTGCATCGCGCGCCGACGCTATCGTCAAAGGGGAACGCTGGTCCAGCGCAGCAAGCGATACACGCCACAATGCTATGGATTCAGTTGAGAAGCCCTGCGGCGCCGTCCCCTGGCCATCGAGCATCGCCAGCGCCGCGCGAGTTCGGTCGGTGAACGCGAAAATCATAAACCGTGCAAACCGGACAAAGCGATGCGAGGGCCAATATTGCATCGCTCGATCGATAACCCTGTCCGCTTCGGCATTTCGCCCCAGGATCCACAGCAATTGGGCCCTGGGATAGTTGTTGGCTGCGGCCAGTGGTTTGATAGCGATTGCCTGCTCCACCACAGCCAGCGCATCGCTGCTTCGCCCCACACACTGCAACAGGTTCCATAAGTGGCGCATCACGCGGATATTGTCTGGAGCCCCTGCAAGGATCATCCGCAATCGTGCTTCGGTCGCCGCAAAGTCCAGCGTCCCGCGTTGTAGAATGACCTGAGCGAGGCGCGCATTGGGCTCATTTGGATTGATTGAGAGCGCGGCACGCACTGCGTGTTCCGCTTCCTCCAAAGCCGTGCTCGATGCGTCCTTCGGGGAATCGCGCCCGCCTCCGGTGAGACGCTCCACCTCTACGTTATCGACTCGCATGGCGCGAGAATAAGCGAAGAGGCCCTGAGCTCTGGCGTCCTCCGGCCGCATAGCCACGGCAGGCTGGAGATACTGCCCGGCATTGCTGGAGCGTTCTCCATAATCCAGCGCTTCCTCGCCGCGATCCATGAGTTCGTCGAATTTCCGGTCTTCACGCGAGCGGATCGACCATACACCAAGACCACCGGCAATCCCCGCTACCGCGAGCGTTCCGGCCGCAATATGGCGGCGTGTTAGTCCACGCTCTGCTTCATTGGTCGGGTCGCGCTGCGACGCAATGTCATCGAGAATTGTCCCCGTCATCCGATAGCCGGTGCGCGGGATGGTTTCGATCTCGAACAGGCCGGGCGCGGTCTCTGCGGCGATCCGGCGGACTCGAGCGATTACGCGATTGAGGCTGTCGTCGCCGACCATAACCCCGCCCCAAACCTGGTCGAATAGTTCGGTCCGGCTGACAACGGTGCCGCGCAGGTCGAGCATGAGAAGGAAGACTTGCATCACCAGCGGCTCGAGGTGCGCCTCTCCTGCCGGGCCGCTGACGGTCCGGCGGGCCGGGCTAACCGAGATCGGTCCAAGGTCAAAGTCGGGGCGTGCCGCCAGATCCGAAAGCTTGAGCACCTGCCCTACCCTCCCCGACTTACGCAAATCACCAGTCCATCAGAAGATCATCGGCACATGATCATGGGCATCGGTCCTTCAGTCAATCAGCTTCACGCCAACCGACAACCGGGAGTGAAGTCATGAAGCAATTCAATCCTTTCGTCATCGCCGGCCTTGCCACGATCGCCTTTTCCCTGACTGCGTGCGGCGGAGGAGGAACCAGTGGTGGAGGCGGATTGGATTCCACGCCGCCCCCACCGCCGCCGCCACCCCAGACGGTGGCGATATTTTCGAGCCCGCAAGTCGGCGAATTCACGTCGGTCGGCTCCTCGGCCGCCGGCTCCGGCGGGTATGAAAATGCCGGAAATCCAGTTGGGACGATCTCGACCAATCAAACGGATCAGCCGCGTATTCGCTACACCGCCGGTGGAGTTTATGAAGTCCAACTTCCCAGCGGGTCCTATGATCGGTTGGTTTCCTACGGAAGCGGGACCGACGACAGCGTTCTCACAACCGCGACAAATCCCCAGTCCAGTCAGCTGGTCATCTCCAAATCGAGGAATGCGGGCTACCGATATTCCGAACTGGCCTTTTGGACATCCGGCCCGCTGAATCGCTTTGGCGCCTTCGGATTTGGAGTGCCGACGCCGAACGGGGCGGTGCCGGTAACGGGATCGGCAACCTATAGCGGGATTGTTTCCGGCGAAACCGACATTTTTTCTTTCGATCAGCTGGCGGGCGCCTATTATCGCGAGCCGGTCTCGGGCACGGTCAATCTCAATTTCGACTTCGCTCAAGGGCAGTTGGCAGGTCAGATGAGCTTGGCTTTGGCTGGCTATTTGAATACGTCGCTGGGCACCTTCCGCTTCACCGATACGGTCTTCTCGGTTGGCGGAACGACCTACTCGGGGCGGTTCGATACGCAGCTCGCCGGGCAGAATTTCTTCCTCGGTCAGTTCACCGGCCCGAACGCCGAAGAGACGATTGGCGCCTGGGCCCTAACATTCCACTTTAGCGGCGACGGGCAGGACCACCAGGCCTTCGGCGCCTGGATCGCGAAGCACTGAGAGAAATCATGCTTGCGCGTAAGATCATTGGGACAGGGTTCGCCCTGCTGGTTGCGGGGCCCGCCTGGGCGGCCGATGACAATCGTCCCCTGCGAGCCACCGCCGCCACGGTTTTCCGGATCGCCGAGGCGGCCGAAGGCAAAGGCGATCGGACGACAGCCGAGGAGGCATATCGCGCGCTTGCCATGGATGCCTCGTCCAATGTCCGGTCCGAGGCGCGCTTCCGGCTGGCTAAATTGGCAGCGGCTGCGGGACGAAAATCCGAAGCTGCAGACCTTCTTCGCCAGATCATCGACGAACGACCCGATGCGCAGCTTGCCCGATTGGAATTGGCAGGCATTCTTGCCGGACAAGGCGATGAACAGGGCGCACTCCGTCAGCTTCGGTCCGTCCGCTCCGGAAGGCTTCCGCCCGAAATCGCCCGGATGATCGACCGATTTTCGGAAGCCCTGCGTGGCCGCAAGCAGTTCGGCGGATCGTTCGAGATCGGCTTCGCGCCGGATAGCAACATCAACCGCGCGACCCGATCGGACACGCTCGGCACCGTGCTCGGTGACTTCGATATCGGCGAAGACGGAAAAGCGAAGTCGGGAACCGGGCTGGCGGTGCGCGGCCAGGTATATCGCCGGTTCGACATTGCGGAAGGCAAGGCCAGCTTCCTCACCCGGCTTTCCGGGTCCGGCGATATCTACAGGCAATCGGACTTCAACCAGATTACCCTCGACCTCAGCGCCGGACCCGAACTGCAGCTAGGCTCAACCCGGCTGTCACTCGAAGCAGGCGCGACTCAGCGCTGGTTCGGCGGCAAGGCCTACAGTCGGCAATTGCACGCCGGCGCAACGGTCAGCCGGCCGATCGGCGGGCGCATGCTGGCGCGGGTCAAGCTCGGCGCGGCCCAGATCGACAATCGTTTCAACCGCCTGCAGGACGGCCGAGACCTTTCGATCCAGCTGAGCGGGGAGCATGCGCTCGGTAGCCAAAGCGGCATTGTCGCCACCTTGGCTGGTGATCGCTTCGCCGCGCGGGACCCCGACTATTCGACCAAGGCATGGCGGCTCGGCCTGCAGGGTTGGCATGATTTTGGCCGGATGACCCTGTTCGGCGGCGCCGAAATCGGCCGCCTCCAGGCCGACAAACGTCTTCTGCTTTTTCCCGAGGCGCGCGAAGATCGTTATTCCAGCCTCAGCGCCGGCATTGTCATGCGCAACCTGACGATTGGGCAGTTCGCGCCGCTTGTGCGCATCACCCGCGAACGCAACCGCAGCACGGTCGAATTTTACGACTATCGGCGCACCCGGACCGAATTCGGCATCTCGCGCGCCTTCTGACGGCTTGTTTAAGCTCGCGAAGCACCCATCTCGCACGGTCCGCGTTGACCCTCGCGTCGCCACGCGGTAATCAAGAACAAAGCTGGAACGAAATCACCCGATGCCGACTCATATTCCGAAGCATAGGCTTACCATATGCTGACCCACATAAGCGTTCGGGGCGCGCGCGAGCATAATCTCAAAGGGATCGATGTGGAGATCCCGCGCGAAAGCCTGACGGTAATCACCGGGCTCAGCGGATCGGGCAAGTCCAGCCTCGCCTTCGACACCATCTATGCCGAGGGACAGCGGCGCTATGTGGAGTCGCTCTCCGCCTACGCGCGGCAATTCCTCGAAATGATGCAAAAGCCGGATGTCGAGCATATCGACGGCCTCTCCCCCGCCATCTCGATCGAGCAGAAGACGACTAGCCGCAACCCGCGCTCGACCGTCGCCACCGTCACCGAAATCTACGATTATATGCGCCTGCTCTGGGCGCGGGTCGGCGTGCCCTACTCCCCCGCCACCGGCCTGCCGATCGAGGCGCAGCAGGTCAGCCAGATGGTCGACCGGGTCATGCAGCTGCCCGAGGGCAGCCGCCATTACCTCCTCGCCCCCGTCATCCGCGGCCGCAAGGGCGAATATCGCAAGGAACTGGCGGAGTGGCAGAAGGCCGGCTTCACCCGGGTTCGCATCGACGGCCAATTCCACGAGATCGAGGACGCGCCCGCGCTCGACAAGAAATACAAGCATGACATCGAAGTGGTGGTCGACCGCATCGTCATCCGCGAAGGCATTGAGAGCCGCCTCGCCGACAGTTTCGAGACCGCGCTGAAGCTGGCCGAGGGATTGGCTTATCTCGACCCGGCCGACGTCCCCCACCCGCAAGGCAGCGAGCGAACCGGCGTCGCGGCCGCGCTTGAAAAAGCGGACGAGCGTCAGGTGCTCGCCACCAACGCCCCTCCGGGCCGCATCACCTTTTCCGAGAAATTCGCCTGCCCGGTCAGCGGCTTCACCATTGCCGAGATCGAGCCGCGCCTCTTCTCGTTCAACGCGCCGCAGGGCGCCTGCCCGGCCTGCGACGGGCTGGGCGAGCGGCAGGAGTTCGACGAGGACCTCGTCGTCCCCAACCACGCGCTCAGCATCCAGAAGGGCGCGGTCGTCCCCTGGGCCAAGTCGCAGCCGCCCTCGCCTTACTACATGCAGGTGCTGGGCAGCCTCGCCCGCGCCTATGACTTCGACCTCAACACCCCGTGGCGTGACCTGCCCGAGGAAGCGCAGGAGGTCGTGCTTCGCGGCACCAAGGGCCGCCCGGTCACTCTCCGCTTCGTCGACGGCCGCAAAAGCTATGAGGTGAAGAAGCCGTTCGAGGGCGTCATCGGCAATCTCGAGCGCCGCATGCTCTCGACCGAAAGCGCCTGGATGCGCGAGGAGCTGAGCAAGTACCAGGCGTCGCACGCGTGCGAGACCTGCGGCGGCGCCCGCCTCCGCCCGGAACCGCTGGCGGTCAAGATCGCGGGCGAGGACATCAGCCTGTCCGCCCGCCGCTCGGTCGCGGAAGCATTGAAATGGTTCTCCGGCCTCGACGCGCACCTCACTCCGCAACAGAATGAGATCGCCCGCGTCATCCTCAAGGAAATCAACGAGCGCCTCGGCTTCCTCCACAATGTCGGGCTCGACTATCTCAACCTCGACCGCACCAGCGGCACCCTGTCGGGCGGGGAGAGCCAGCGCATCCGCCTCGCCAGCCAGATCGGCTCGGGCCTGTCGGGCGTGCTCTATGTCCTCGACGAACCTTCGATCGGCCTTCACCAGAAGGACAACGACCGCCTCCTCGAAACGCTGAAGCGGCTCAAGGGCCTCGGCAACACCGTGCTCGTCGTCGAACATGACGAGGATGCGATCCGCCACGCCGACCATATCATCGACATGGGCCCCGGCGCGGGTGTGCGCGGCGGCGAAGTGGTCTGCGCCGGAACGCTCGACGAGCTGCTCGCCTGCGAGGAAAGCCTGACCGCCGACTATCTCTCCGGCCGCCGCCACATCCCGATGCGTAGCTCACGCCGCAAGGGCACCGGCAAGAAGCTCACCGTCCACGGCGCGCGCGAGAACAACCTCGCGAACGTCACCGCGTCGATCCCGCTCGGCACCTTCACCTGCGTCACCGGCGTCTCCGGTTCGGGCAAGTCGAGCTTCACCATCGACACGCTCTACGCCGCCGCGGCGCGGCAGCTGAACGGCGCGCGCATCCTCGCCGGCAAATATGACAAGATCACCGGGCTCGAACATCTCGACAAGGTGATCGACATCGACCAGTCGCCGATCGGCCGCACCCCGCGCTCCAACCCCGCGACCTACACCGGCGCCTTCACCCAGATCCGCGACTGGTTCGCCGGCCTCCCCGAAAGCCAGGCGCGCGGCTACAAGCCCGGCCGGTTCAGCTTCAACGTCAAGGGCGGCCGCTGCGAGGCCTGCACCGGCGACGGCCTGCTGAAGATCGAGATGCACTTCCTGCCCGACGTCTATGTCACCTGCGACGTCTGCCACGGCCAGCGCTACAACCGCGAAACGCTGGAGGTGAAGTTCAAGGGGCGCAGCATCGCCGACGTGCTCGACATGACGGTCGAGGACGCGGTCGAATTCTTCAAGGCGGTCCCCGGCATCCGCGACAAGATGGCGATGCTGGCCGAGGTCGGCCTCGGCTACATCAAGGTCGGGCAGCAGGCGACCACGCTCAGCGGCGGCGAGGCCCAGCGCGTCAAGCTGTCGAAGGAGCTATCGCGGCGCGCCACCGGCAACACGCTCTACATCCTCGACGAGCCCACCACCGGCCTCCATTTCGAGGACGTCCGCAAGCTGCTGGAAGTGCTCCACGCCCTCGTCGAGCACGGCAACACCGTCGTCGTCATCGAACACAACCTCGACGTCATCAAGACGGCGGATTGGATATTGGATCTAGGGCCGGGCGGCGGCGTGAACGGCGGGGAGATTGTCGCGGAAGGAACGCCGGAACAGGTGGCGGCGAACGAGCGGAGCTTTACGGGGCAGTATCTAAAGCCAATGCTGGAGCGCTCACCCGTCCGTTCCCCGGCGGAGGCCGGGGCCCAGGCGCCAAAGGCGAAGCGGCGGTCGAAGAAAGCGGAAGCGGAGCAGCCGGATTTGCTGGCGGCGAAATAGAGCCAAACCGAGCAAAATGTTTGCTCACGACGGATTGCCGACGTCCTTTTCTAAATCATGAATTTCGCGCGAAATTAGCCGGCTGAACTCTTGCTCTATGCGCTGCTCATCCCAAGAGTGCACCTCTTCCTTCGACCTATTCGATAACGATAGTATTGCATTCAATTTTTCGGTCGCATCAAAGGCATCTAGGTTGGGGATATAGGTTGTATTGGAGAGATTAAATCTGATTTCGTGATAGCTTTTTATGAAGCGCTTGATGCTGCCAAGCTGCTTATCTGGAAACCCAACCCGACGAAGCTGTTGCCTTACAAATGAGTTTGAGATGGGCGAGTCGAATCCACGTCTTCGGTATGAGAAAAGAACATCATCCATCCCCGACGCCTACCGTCTACGATGCAGCCTGTTATTTTCAAATTCAATCTGAATTCAAGCCTTCCAGCATCTCTTCGATATCGGTAATCCGTAATCACCTTAAGAAGATTTTTAAACATTCTCCGATACGACGACTGTCTTATCGATACCCTATCAATACAAATTCGATATCCTAAGAAGTCTACTCCGTCTTCGACGGGATTAATTTCAGTTTTTCCTGCGACACCTTTTTGGTGTATTATAAGACCTCTGCTACTTAAAGCGCGGCCGATTGCCTTCAAGCTATCATCAGCTACCCTTGCGTTACAGATGAGCAGTATGTCGTCGACGTACCGAAAATAATTGGGATTCCTGCTGAGCTGGAGCATGTCGAACCTGAGCATGTATAATGCGGAAAGGGCTCCGGAAATGCTCAGCCCTTGAGGTATTCCTTTGGAATTAGGCGATTTAGTGGCTCCGGTAGGGGTGGCTACGGCTCGCATGCAAAGCGCGCGAACAATTTCGCTGAAATCGAAATGATCCAGCTCCCGTCGTAAGTATTGCATGGGAAACGCTCGGAAAGAAGTTTCGCACGTCGACTCTGACAAAGGAATTTTGATCCTGATTTTCGCCTCTGATTGCCTTGACCACTCGATCTACAAGCGCGTGGGGCGTCGATCCGATAGTATCGGGGGTGTAGGCATGAGCTGATGCAGACTGCGCGAAGAGTTAGTCTATCGCGCACCGTTGGAATGGAAATTTGTCGCGGCTCTCTTTCCGCGCCCCTCAAAATGAGCCTCTCTTTGAAGGCCGTGAATTTGTAGGCGTTTTGCGCTATCTTAAACTCGATAAATGCTGCCTCGTCTGCTAGCCGCTTTTGAAACCAAGCAATCCGTACACCGTCTTTGCCTGTCGCCTGCGATTTGGCGATTTTCGATCGGAAAAGCTCTTCCAGGTGCCCCGCCTTGAAGTAGTCGTCTTGCCCCATTGGTGCGCCAAATGCGGCGATCAATGATAGTAGGTCTGCCATTACGCCTTGGCCAACGGCCGTATCCAAAGAATACCGGGCAATGAGGGGCGCTCAAGAATAGCGATGCAATGATCGCCTTCTTGAACAAGCGCCAAGCAAAAATCTTAAAGAATACCACGTTGGAAATCTGAACCGGCGACGGCGTTTTTTAATGTCTGACCCCGCATTCTAGCATCGAATAGCATTTCGTCATAATCGCTATCAGATTGATTATCATATTGATCGAGTATTTCAGAGTATCTACGCATCTTCAGATCAGTTTTCATCGGACTTTCATAAAGTTGCTTCAATCTGATGTAGCAGTTCTTGAATTGCTCTGCTCTTTCGTTATAGCGTTCGCCGTAAATGAACATAGAAAGTCCAAACACCACAACCGAAACCGAAGCAGATATCATACTAGAATTATCTATCTGAAACTTTCCAGAGATATCTGCCATTGAGAGAATGATTAAGCATAAGGAATACCAACTCAAAAGAACATGTGAGATAAGCGCAGTTTTCCGTAGCCGCGCCTCTGTTGTCATTCGCGTCTTGTAAGTGAGGTAGATTTTTTCTTCTGGCTCGGAGCTAGGCATGTGGCGGGCGCAATGATTTTACTAATTCCTCCGTAGAAGAAAGCGTAAACTCAGATAAACTCAGCGATAAGTACAACCCCCTTGCGGGAGCTAATGGCGTTCGCCATTCCGCCCACCACTGAATGTTATACTTCAGAATCCCCGTTGTGCAAATGCGAACACTTTGCCCATCACTCGTGACGCGTCCTCTACCCGTCCGCATTCTCCATAGCCCGCACCTCGTATCTCGCGCCCGTTACAGACTCCGCCCGTCCCGCTCCGAATAGCCGTCGAGCAGCCGCGCGTTGATGCTGATCTTGCCGTAACTTTCGCCCGTGCTGCGCCAGTCGGTGAAGCAGCCGCACACCGGGCAATGGTGCTGGAAAATCTTCTTGCTTCGCCCCGCTCGCAATGACGGCTATTACAGCCCCATGCCCCGCGCCCGCGATCCGAACTTCAAGACCGGCGTCACCTGCCGCTTCTGCGGGCAGCTGGTCGAATGGGGCGCGATCCTGCGGCTGATCCGCGTCGATCCCGACACGCCGCCCTTCATGTTGTCGGAAAGCGCCTGCCACACGGAATGCCTTCGCCAGGTGCTGCGGCCGGAGGTACCGCTGACCTTGCACCGCCGCTGGAACGGCAAAGCGCCGATGCCGGACGACGACGCGGACATCGACAACAAGCCCTGCGCCATCTGTGCCCTGCCATCGCCCCCGCCGACCTCGTCCGCCTCCGCGTCCAGAGACCCGCCGGCCCGGTCAAACGCCCCGAGTTCGACGAGCAGACCCTGCCCCTCCACTTCGACTGCCTCGCCGCCGTCAGCACCTCGAAATTATTCTGAATGGCGCCGTCACGGGAATCGCCGGGGTAAAGTCTCACGCGCAGCTCATCCCGCGGACGTTCGAGCATGGCGCTCAATCGGCGGCCTGCCCGCAATTAGGCGCGACTCCGCCCGCCGATGTACACCCTGCCCTCGTTCACCGAAGACGGGAGGGTCCAATGATTAGCGCCACACCGCGCCTGTCCCGCGTTTCCACGGCCATTGCGGTCCTGTTTGCGCTCGCCGCCGCGCCCGCCGTCGCCGGCCCGGCCTTCCTCAAGTTCGGGGGGGTCGATGGCGACACCAAGGACCGGCACAAGAACGAGATCGAAATCCTGTCCTGGTCGTGGGGCGCTACCCAGGCCAAGGGCAAGATCGAGCATGAATGGAAGGTCGAGGAAGGCGAGAGCGCTCCGCCTGCGCCCGGCGGTACCGCGAAATTCGGCGCCGTGTCCGGCATGCACCGCAACTCCGACATGGCCGTGAAGGGCAGCAAGATCGGCCAGAATTCGGCGGCTGGCGATCCCGACCGGCCACTCGTCGCGGGCCGGATTCCCAACGCGAATGCTGCTGGCGATACGACTGCCGGCGATGTCGACGGTGACGGCCGGGCCGAGGTCGCCCGGAAACGCCAGCACGGCTGGGTGACGGTGTCGAAGCCGCTCGCTCGCGGGGCCGTCCGTGGAAGACCAAGACGCCGTGGGACGGCTGCCGCGTCGGCGCCCGCTACCCGACGCTGGATCTTGGCGACGGCGCCAGGGTCTACAAGTTGCGCGGCGTGACGGTGGCTAGCTGCAGCGGCGACGCCGACGATCGGCCGACCGAGGAAGTCGCCTTCTATTACGACAGGATGTAGGCCAGCCCGGCCTGGGCCGAAGGATCGAGACATCATACGCCTGCCGCCGCGCCCATAGAACTCGCCCCGCGACGGGCGTATAACCACCGCGTTCATTCCTTGAGGGGTAAGGAGGACGCCATGCGCCCGGTCGCCAATTTCACGCTGCACGCCATCCTCGCCGCCTGCCTCGCAGCACTGACCGCCTCAAGCGCCGCTGCGGCGGGTGGGCCGGTGACCGACAATGAAGGCCACGCCTTTCTCACCATGGAGCTGATGGGTCCGGGTGCGACGGGAGCAAGGACCAGCGCAATCAGCATATCGAGCTGCTATCCTACAGCTTCGGCGCGGCGAGCGCGGCCAGGGTCGACGGCCTCGCGGTCAAGCAGGGCGCCAAGCCACCCTACCAGCCAACGATGAAGCCGGTGTTCGTCAAAAGCTGGTCGACCAGCGGCGATGCAGATCGCCCGCCGCGCGGCGGACGCAATGAAATGATGATGGATGACAGCGCGGGCAAGGAGCAGAGCTCGTCGGGCGTTTCCGGACGGGACTGGATATCGCGCGCGTCGACGGCCAGATCTTCGCCGTCGGCCGCCGGCCGGACCTACGACGGCGGCAGCGTCACCCTGTCCGGCCGCTTCCCTGCCTGCCGCGTCGGCGCCGCCTATGACCGCGCGGCCATTGGCCACGGCCATGAGCGCTACGAGATGAGCGACCTGGTCGTCACCGGCTGCGCCAGGGAAAGCATGAGCCTCAATTTCGCCAAGGTAAAAGTCCGCGGTTGGAACCCTGAGAAAAAGGAAGAGTAGGCCGGGCCGCCTTAATCCCCCGCATTGTCCATGTACCGCACCTCCAGCTCGCGCCCGTCGAACAGGATTCGGCCGTCCTTCATCGCGAACCCGTCCAGCAGGCGGGCGTTGACGCCGACCTTGCCATAGCTTTCGCCGGTCGACCGCCAGTCGGTGAAGCAGCCGCACACCGGGCAATGATGGTGGGAGATCATCCGGTCGCCCCAGATATACGCCACCGTCTCGCCCTCGACGCGGACGCGGCCGTCATCGGGGTAATAGGCCATCAGTGTCCCGGTCTTGCGGCACAGGCTGCAGTTGCAGCTGCCGACCCACTCCGGCGCATTCGGCACTTCGATGCGCAACGCGCCGCAATGGCATCATCCCGTGACTGGCATGGCCCGAAGCATAGCTGCACGGCGGCGCTTTGCCATGGCTGTTGTCTGTTTCATGCGTCCTATTCTCTAAACGTGGGCGTTGATACTTGACTCCCCGCTATTTCCCGGCGGAGATTTAGGAAATCCCCCATGACTTGCATGAACATTCTCCTGGCCGCCGCTGCGGCCGGCCTCGCCATCGGCGTTCCCGCCGCTGCGCAGATCCTATCAATCGCCTTATGCGCAGCCTTATCCGCCCCAGGGTCACGCCTATCCGCAACAGGGTGACGCTTATCCGCAGCAGGGGTATGGCTACCCCAGCCAGCAACAGGGCTATGGCTACCCCGGCCAGCAACAGGGCGGCATCAGCGAGATTATCGGCCAGCTACTGGGCAACCGCTAGCCACCAACGATCGCACAGCGGTCGAGCGTTGCGCGACGGCCGCCATGGCCCAGGCGAGCGCCCAGTATCGCTCGAACCAGTACGGCCAGGGCAATGGTTACCGGAACCAGGGCTATGGCTATGGCAATCAGGGCTATTACCCCGCCCAGGTGCGAGTTACCGCGATCACCCGGGTTGAGCGTCGCGGCAACAACGGCGTCCGCGTGTCCGGCCTGCTCGACAGCCAGGGCGGCGCTCGCGCGCCTTATGGCAATGCCTATGGCTACCAGGGCCAGGGCTATGCCGCGCAGGGCGATCTCACCTTCCGTTGCAACGTCGATTATCGCGGCGCGGTGAGCAACATTCGGATCGGTCGTAACCAGGCTGCCTATCGCCCGGGCTACTAAGCCCAAGCAGAGTGTCGGGCGCGCGGTCGTCAAGGCCGCGCGCCTGCGCTTGTCTCTAACCCGAATGATGGCGGCCGGGTACCCAAATGCCCTTGGCTAGTCTCCGGAACGGGTTCGCCGTCGACCATGCCATGATGTGCCAGGCGACCGCCGGCGGATCGAACACCCTCGGCTAGGAACCTTCGGAAGGACTAGCCGCCCATCGCCGGCGCCAGCACCGCGCAGGCAATCCGGTCGCCGCTGCTTCCGCTCGGATCGGTCTTGTAGTCGTCGGCCTTGGCGTGGATCACCAGGCTGGTCCCGTCCGCGTCGGCCAGCGCATTTTCCGTGCCGCCCATCTTGACCCCGGCAACGAGGAAGCTGGCGGTTGCCTCGGCCCCATTGGGCGCATCCATATTGGCCAAATCGCCCAAGTGCGCGCCCATCGGATTGTCGCGGCCGTGCTGCTTGCCGGCCGGATTCCAGTGACCGCCAGCGCTTTCGAACTTGGGCCCGTCGCACATGCCCTTTTCGTGCAAGTGAACGCCGTGCGTCCCCGCTGGAAGTCCAGCCACGGTCAGCTTCAAGGTCAGGCCGTTGGCGTCCTCGCTCATCACGACCTGCCCAATCGCCTTGCCGTTGCCATCCATCAGCTGAGCGGCCGGCATCGCCGCGCCCGGCTCGGCTTCATTCATCGCCCCCATGTCATTGGCCGCCATCTCGTCGGACGGCTGCTGCGGCTTCTGACAGGCGGACATCAGCGCCGCCCCGCAAACGGCAGCGACGAACGATAGGCGCAAGTTGAACATTTGCTCTCTCCTCTGTTGCACGGACAACGCCGAGCGGGCGGGAGAGTTCAGCTTGCCGGGACGAACCGAATCTCCACGCGCCGGTTCTGCACCTCGCGGACGCCATCCTCGGTCGGAACGATCGGCCGCTGCTCACCATAGGCGTGAAGGATCATCGCCTCGCCCGGCACTCCATGCGCTTTCAAATATTCACGGACCGCAAGCGCCCGCTTCCTGGACGATCGCAGGTTGATACCCGACGGTCCCGACCGGTCCGAATGTCCCGCCAGGATCAATCTCGAGCCCGGACGGCTTGCAAAATCCGCAGCCACCTTGTCGAGCAACTCCGTCGCGTCGCGATTGAGCTCGGGCTTGCTCCAGTCGAAAAAAACGATCGTGTCCGCCTGCTCATTTCCGACCGGAACCTGAGCGGACGCGATCGCCGTAACCAAAAGCGCACAGACCGGAATGCAAATCCTGATCACTCTTAAGCCCTCTCGTTTTCGCCGTGCGGCTCATGTCCTGTCCATCGATAGAAACTGAGCGGAGGCGCATCAACCGCTTGCGCCACGGGCAAAAAGAAACCCCGGAAAAGCCGAAGCTTTTCCGGGGTAACTTTGGGCCTGGGCCCCGTCCGGCTTAGCCGCGTTCCGGCGCCGGAGGCGGCGGCGGAGGCGGAGGCGGCGGAGGCGGAGGCGGACAGACGTCCGTCGCCAGGATCACCGAACCGTCCGGGCACGTCTGCGTCGCCGGAGGCGGCGGAGGCGGCGGGGGCGGCGGGGGCGGCGGAGGCGGCGGCGGCGGAGCGAAGTTGTAGATCAGGCTCGCCAGCAACGAGTGCGTGCGCAGGCGTCCCGTCAACTCACCGCCGTCATTCACGTCACCATAGTGGAACTTCGACGTGGTGAAGAGGCGATACTTCAGGCCGAGGTCGATGTTGGCGCTGATCGCCTTGCGCACGCCGGCAATGACCTGCCATGCGAACACACCATCGCTCTCGCTGACGCTGCCAAAATCGGGCGCGGAGATCGAGTGCTTGACACGCGCAACACCTGCACCGCCGCCGACATAGCCGTTCCAGCCATCATCGTCGCCGAAGTCGAGCAAAGCGTTGGCCATCGCCGACAGGACGCGAACATGGCCGTCAACGTCGGTCACAATCGAATTATCGTCGATAACATCGCCGTCGATTGAGGCTTCGCTGATGCCTGCGCGCTTCCAACCCAATTCCGCTTCGACGCGGAAAGCACCGAAGTCATAACCACCAATGAGATCGAGATCGATCCCGGTTTTATAATCGAGAATGATGGCATCATCGATGCTGCCAGAGAAGAACTGATCGTCTTCGTTAAGGTCGAGGCTAGTGTCCTCGACGAGCATCGCGCCCCCTTCGATTCCCGCGTACCACGAGTTGTCGCGAGCGACAGCCGGAGTTGCCAGCGCGGTCGAAGCGAGCGCCGCCATAATGGCCAGCTTCCGCATAGATATCCCCTTTCACATGCATTCCAAAACAGAACTGCTCGAACACATTATGAGAGGGCTGGTTGCGGCGCAAGATTTCAATTCTTCACTCTGTTGCCCAAACGCCTCACTTTCACCAACAAGGTTGCTGAAAGCTTTGCCAAAAGCCCCGCAATCTAGATTTCGACCAGCCCATGAGCACGCAACGCCGATAGGATACCGGCAATGGCTGCGCGGCTTTCGGCGTCTACCGTCGCCCCGCCCGAGGCATTGGCAATGGCGGGCTGACGCGTACGGACGACCGCCTGGTCACCTACGCGAATTTCCGAAGCCCGGACGATCCCGGCTTCCCACGAACCATTACTCCGAACCATCGTCTCGCCGGTGCTCAAAACCAGCACGCGCATCCCGTCGGGCGGTTCGACAAATCTCCACCCGCCCTCGGAAAACCCCGCCATTGTCCCCTCCTCGCCGGCCCAATCCGACGTGCCGCCATCACCGACGATATAGCAGTCGCCGACCGCCGGGTTCGCCGGCGGGTTGCTCATCGGCGGCACCATCACAGCGGCGCACAGCAACAAATCGATTCGCTGTAGCGCCTCATTGTGAAACCACTCCTTCTGCGCCTGTCCAGGCGCGAGAAACGGCAGCGCAAATCGTGCGGTCTGGTCCATCATTTGCCTCTCAACGAATGAATGTTGTCGAAATTTCGCGGGAAACGGCCTTGGGCCCGATGGCGGCGATCGAAACCTTGATCGTTTCGCCGGCTCCGCCCGGAAGTTCGCCCATGTCCAGGCTGACCGATGGTTCGACGGTGTCGATCAGCAAACGTCCCGCGGGACCATCGATCGCCACGCGATACCGTTCGAGGAATGCATCCTCGGGCACCCCGACCTCGTCCAGCCATTCCCACCCCAAAGGGCTGCGCCTGGTCCACTCCGCCACGATTTCGGCACCGCCTCGGCGAAGCCGCAAGTGGCAAGGTGATGGCGGGCGCAGTGCCTCGCCGGTCAGCATTCTGTCGACTTTGGGCAACGGGACCGCGTCCGCGATGCCATGAGCCACGGCGGCCAGCGTCGTCCCGGCGGCATTGGCCGGGATCTCGATGGGACGCATCCTCGAAGAATTGATCATGCAGAAAGTTTCGCCCATTGCATGGCTGCTGCAGGCCCATTCGGTCCCGCGCCTTCCCCTCAGCAACCGGGACAGCCGATAAAGTCCTGGTTCAATCTCCTCGGCGCTGCCAAATTGCAGCAACTCGTCACCAAGCATCGCCAGATTGGAACTGGCCATCAAAGCCTCGCCGTCTGCATTGATGAGGATCTGACTGGGATCGACCAATCGAACGACAACCGACGACAATTCGTCCAGGACAAACGGCGCACGCGCTTCCAGCATTGTCTCCGCATGGCCAAGCACCGCGTCGCGAACCAGGGCCATCGCGGGCAGCGGACTCGATCCGACCGACAGCTCCACCGGCACCGGCTTCCAAGTTCCCGCGTTCGAGGCTGCGATAAAGGCAATTGCCGAATCCGCCGGAATGTCGCCCGCCGCGGGCATTTCGAAAAGCGCGATCTCGGTTCGTCCGATGGCCAAGTCGGGGTCGGTCACGGCTCGGCCCGGAGCGGCGGGCAATAGGGGGGCTGCGATCGGCGCGGCCTCGGCCTCCACGGTAACGGCCAGCCCTTCGATCGTCATGGATCGGATCGTCCAGGCCACCGATTTATCCGGCAATTGAAAGGCATCGCCCGGACGAAGGATCATGTAGCCCGGCGGAAGGTTGAGCTTCAATCGATCGCCTGACCGCCACCGCCGCGCCAGCGCTTCCTCGACCAGTCCCTTGGCCTGACCGCTGGTCAACACCGCTGGCAGTTCGACCCGTTCATCGCGCGTCCCGCCCGCGCCGCTCGAAGCCCGCATCTGGCCGGCCTGATAGTCGCGCTCCGGATCATAATAAGTCATGGCGATGCTCGCAGGCATGGCGGAGTCAGGCGCCCTGTTCCGCTCAACGGCAGCGCGCGAATGCCCTTCTACCGTCTCGCAGCCCAACTCGTCCGCGCGAAGCATAACCGGCGGAGCCAATTGCGCCGAACTCAACAAACCGTCTCGTTCGGCGACGTTGATCCCGCACAGCTCGATCAATCCCGCGACGCTGTTCCCAATCGAGTTGCCATGCGCCGCATATCCCGGCAGCTGACGATCCCCGGCAACTTCGATCAATCCGCCGCTCGCATCGCGCAACAATTGGGAAACCGTGACGGCCTCGTCGGCAACCACTTCGAATGTCAGCACGGGAATGCGATTGCCGAATTCGGCTAAATCTAGATCCTCGAACAGGGCGAGAGCCAATCCGCGATAGGCGGGTGCTTGATCGATCGTCTCGATCGATGCGATCAGCGGATCGACGGGCTGATCCTCTCCGCCCAGACAAAGGCGGAACCCGGTTCGGACCTTGAAATCGCCGGCTGCACCGCGAATTAACTTTCCGTCCGCCCAGATCCTCCCCACGTCCCGGATCGGCCGCGACGACAGCGCGACCGCGAAGCTCGCCGAATAGCGGTAGGCGAGATATTCCGGACTGCCCTTGCCGCCGCCCTCGATGCTTTCACTTTCCTCAATGTCGGTCGACCAGACGACCGTACCCGCCACTCGCATCGTCCCGTAGATGCGCGGCACCGGCGATCCATAGCTCGACGTCTGCACCGAAAGGTCACCCAGCCGCGGCCCCTTGCGAATGCCGGGCCCGAACAATGACTGGTCGATCGACTGGCCGACCAGGCTGCCGAGCGCACCGCCGATTGGCCCGCCGAGCGCGGTGCCCACCGAAGAGAGGACTAGCGTCGCCATCCTATCTCTCCGCGGGCCGGCTTCGACGCCGGTATATCCCGATCACCCGCCACTGGGGCTCACCCGGAGTCTCGACCACCTGCCGCCGACGCGCGTCCGCATGGACGAAACCACGCTCCGTGCGAACGCCCAAGTGCAATTGATCGCTTGCAACCGCCATCAGCATGACGTCGCCGGGGCGCCGTTGATGTCTGCTTATCTTGCGGAATTGGCCGGCCATTGCGCGCTCGAATTCCGCGCGATGATCTCCGCGCAGCCGATAGTTTCGGCGACCTGATTCCGGTTGAAGACCGCAGGCGGTGATCACCAGGCCGGCGCAATCGAGCCCGCGCGCCGGGTCTCTCCCCTGCGCGCGAAACGGAACACCGACCAGCGCTCGCGCCCTGGCCGCATCCAACTCTGCCATTACTCAAGCTCCCGGATAGCGGGTCAAAAGGTCGTTGCCGGGAAGATGCGGTTCACCCCGGAAATTGGCTGCGTTGGCAAAGCGCCCGGCGCAGGTCGCCAGCCTCTTGTCGCAACCTTCGATGATTTCGACCGCCGTGCCGGCTGCTACGGCTCCGCTAGGCGCGCTGCGCAGCGACAATTCCTGATCGGCGACCGCCAGGATGGTTCGCCACTGTCCGTTCGCGGCTCCGCTCAGGAAACGCAGGCGGCCGAACAGAAAGCGCTCGTCGACCGGCTGGTCAACCTCGACGACATGGCCAACCGCCTTGGTGATCGTGACGCGCAGCCGACGCCCCGCCATGTCCACCCCGCAACGCGGATCGCCTAACTCGGCCCGGCATTCGGGGGAGGTTAACGGACAAAACGGCCGTTCCAGCTTGGCTGCGACACCCAGCAGGTCGACGGCATATTCGCCATCCTTGCTCGCCACCTGCCCCAGCTCGCCGGACAACAAGTCGATCGCCTCTCCGTTGGGCGCTTCCCAATCGACCGCGAACAGTTGCAGCGCCGCCCCGTCCCACCGTCCGGCGTGAATATCGGCCTCGCTGATTGCCCGGCTCGACAGCGCTCCGCCGACTTCGCTCGATCGCGCATCGATGCCCATTTCCGCCCGGATCGCCGACGGCGTCATGCCAGGCGAAGGTTCGTACCGGATTCCCTCACCATCAAGGCCCGGTCATGGCTGGTGATCGCCAGTCCCGCCCCGTCGCGCCGCTCAAGCCGCCAGCAAAAGGCAAGGCTTGCGGCCTTCTCGTCCGCAATGCTCATCCCTCGCGCACCTCGACCAGCGGCACGCTCGGCACCTCGCCGGCAAGAAGGTCGCGCGATTGACCTCGATCCTGTCCTCCGCAAACCGCACCGGAACATCGAACAGAAAGCCGGCAGCGATGACCGACCCGGCATTCGGCGGCTCGTCGAACTGCACCACCCCCAGCGAATCGAGTGACCAACCGCTCAATTTTTCCGTCCCGTCGATCGCAACGCGAACGCTTCCGGCGGCCGGGCGCGTAATCCGCCGCTTCTCACCCGCGCCATAAAGTTTCACCAAGTCAAAGCCGGTCCGCACGCCGTCGCCCTCCCCATCGGCTGGTCGGCCGCTCCCGGGGCGCCGGTCATCCCGTTCGAGCTGAAATCGAACGGATCGCGAAACCGGAAGCCCACTGCTGGCCCGCGACGCGCGCGAAAAAAGGCAATCAGTTCGCCAAGCTCGGTTTCGCTGCGCACGCCCGGTCCCGCATCGAACCGCAGTCTCGCCTGGCTCCAGTTGGCGTTGCGATATTCATGCCCGCTCGCGCTGGTCACCACGTTGGTCGAAAAGCCCGGCGACGACGCTCGCCTCGGCACCGATCGCAATCGGGAAATCCACATCTTCGAAGGCGTCAACTCTTCCTCCTCGCCGAACAGGGTTATCCGTCGCGCAGCCATTGCGGCATCGCCCAGATGAAGGTCCGCGCGACACCCCGCACCTCGGCGTCCTGCGCTGCGCCGACGATCGCTCGCCACTGGTCGCGCTCGCCCGGCGTCGCGACAAATCCCGACAGATAATGCTGGCTCTCAGGCCCATAACCCAGCCGTTGCTCGACCTCGCGGTACGCCGCCTCGCGCAACGAATGTCGCCCCCCGGTCACCCACTGATAATCCTCGACCTGCAGCACATCGAACGCGGGCGCCGCCCATCCGATCGGCAAGTTCGCCCGCCTCACTTCTGGCGCGGCCGGGTCGAGCAGTCCCGGCAAATAAGCGAGCAGATGCGTCCGCGTCGCCGGCCGATGCAGCCTTCGCCGCCGCACCAATGCTCACCGTCGACTCCGCCAGCAATTCGCCTGCCCGATCCAGAAAATCTTCCTGCTCGGCCGTCAAACCGCCTCGAACATCCGCGATGACCGCATCGCCGAGCACGGCTCTCGCCTTATCGTCGAAGCAGCAGATCGCCCGTCGCTTCGCACCCACCACCACGGCTCGCCGACCTGGAACATCGGCTCCAGCCCAGCCTCGACCGACAGGCCCGACGAACTCCCGCCGCGATCCGCCCAGGTAAGCCATGGCCTCATCATTGGCCGGCGACACCAGCGTCGAAGGCGGGTCATAGCCGGTGGCCGCCGCCACCCCGTCAAACGCCCGCTGCTTCCACGCCTCGGGGCAGAACATGTCCAAAATCTCATAGGATAGCGACCAGATGACTTGGAAACCCTGCGCCTCGGCCGCTCGTGCAAAATCCCGGTGCCACGCCAGCGCCGCCGCGTTCATCCCCAGCGTCGGATCGACCAGCCCATCCGCGCCCAGCGCGAAGTAATGGCTCATCCCGACATAATGGATGATCGCCCCTCGAAACCCCGACGCCTCGACCTCGCGCACCACCCGCTCGGGCGACAGATTATACATGTCGTCATAAGCGGTGCAGGCGCCGAACCCATGCTCCGGCGCCCATGCATCGCCAAGCGCGACGACGCTCCCCGACCCTTCACAGCCAATCTCGCTGATCTCGACCCGTCCGCTCATCGGCGAGACCTCGGTGCTTCCGGCCTCATATCCCGCCGGCGCCAGGCTGAAGAACATCCGATCGATATCCTTCGGCCACACGCGGTCCGCTTCGTC
>CAVVQJ010000006.1:0-55108 GCA_963750385.1 uncultured Alphaproteobacteria bacterium
CGTCCCACCGTCCGGCGTGAATATCGGCCTCGCTGATTGCCCGGCTCGACAGCGCTCCGCCGACTTCGCTCGATCGCGCATCGATGCCCATTTCCGCCCGGATCGCCGACGGCGTCATGCCAGGTGAAGGTTCATATCGGATTCCCTCGACCATCAAGGCCCGGTCATGGCTGGTGATCGCCAGTCCCGCCCCGTCGCGCCGCTCAAGCCTCCAGCAAAAGGCAAGGCTTGCGGCCTTCTCGTCCGCAATACTCATCCCTCGCGCACCTCGACCAGCGGCACGCTCGGCACCTCTCCGGCAAGGAAGGTCGCGCGATTGACCTCGATCCTGTCCTCCGCAAACCGCACCGGAACATCGAATAGAAAGCCGGCAGCGATGACCGACCCGGCATTCGGCGGTTCGTCGAACTGCACCACGCCCAGCGGATCGAGTGACCAACCGCTCAATCTTTCCGTCCCGTCGATCGCAACGCGAACGCTGCGGCGGCCGGGCGCGTAATCCGCCGCTTCTCACCCGCTCCATAAAGTTTCACCAATTCAAAGCCGGTCCGCACGCCGTCGCCCTCCCCGATCGGCTGGTCGGCCGCTCCCGGGGCGCCGGTCATCCCGTTCGAGCTGAAATCGAACGGATCGCGAAACCGGAAACCCACTGCTGGCCCGCGTCGCGCACGAAAGAAGGCAATCAGTTCGCCAAGCTCGGTTTCGCTGCGCACGCCCGGTCCCGCATCGAACCGCAGTCTCGCCTGGCTCCAGTTGGCGTTGCGATATTCATGCCCGCTCGCGCTGGTCACCACGTTGGTCGAAAAGCCCGGCGACGCGCTTGCCTCGGCACCGATCGCAATCGGGAAATCCACATCTTCGAATGGCGTCAAATCTTCCTCCTCGCCGAACAGGGTTACCCGTCCCTCAGCCATTGCGGCATCGCCCAGATGAAGGTCCGCGCGACACCCCGCACCTCGGCGTCCTGCGCTGCGCCGACGATCGCTCGCCACTGGTCGCGCTCGCCCGGCGTCGCGACAAATCCCGACAGATAATGCTGGCTCTCAGGCCCATAACCCAGCCGTTGCTCGACCTCGCGGTACGCCGCCTCGCGCAACGAATGTCGCCCCCCGGTCACCCACTGATAATCCTCGACCTGCAGCACATCGAACGCGGGCGCAGCCCATCCGATCGGCAAGTTCGCCCGCCTCACTTCTGGCGCGGCCGGGTCGAGCAGTCCCGGCAAATAAGCGAGCAGATGCGTCCGCGTGCCGGCCGATGCAGCCTTCGCCGCCGCACCAATGCTCACCGTCGACTCCGCCAGCAATTCGCCTGCCCGATCCAGAAAATCTTCCTGCTCGGCCGTCAAACCGCCTCGAACATCCGCGATGACCGCATCGCCGAGCACGGCTCTCGCCTTATCGTCGAAGCAGCAGATCGCACCGTCGCTTCGCACCCACCACCACGGCTCGCCGACCTGGAACATCGGCTCCAGCCCAGCCTCGACCGACAAGCCCACGAGCTCCGCCGCGATCCGCCCCAGGTAAGCCATGGCCTCATCATTGGCCGGCGACACCAGCGTCGAAGGCGGGTCATAGCCGGTGGCCGCCGCCGCCCCGTCAAACGCCCGCTGCTTCCACGCCTCGGGGCAGAACATGTCCAAAATCTCATAGGATAGCGACCAGATGACTTGGAAACCCTGCGCCTCGGCCGCTCGTGCAAAATCCCGGTGCCACGCCAGCGCCGCCGCGTTCATCCCCAGCGTCGGATCGACCAGCCCATCCGCGCCCAGCGCGAAGTAATGGCTCATCCCGACATAATGGATGATCGCCCCTCGAAACCCCGACGCCTCGACCTCGCGCACCACCCGCTCGGGCGACAGATTATACATGTCGTCATAAGCGGTGCAGGCGCCGAACCCATGCTCCGGCGCCCATGCATCGCCAAGCGCGACGACGCTCCCCGACCCTTCACAGCCAATCTCGCTGATCTCGACCCGTCCGCTCATCGGCGAGACATCGGTGCTTCCGGCCTCATATCCCGCCGGCGCCAGGCTGAAGAACATCCGATCGATATCCTTCGGCCACACGCGGTCCGCTTCGTCCGGCAAGTCAAATCCGCCATCCAACGCGTCGAAATCCAACATCACCGCCGCATCGGTCGGCGACCCGCTGGCATAATTCCACAATCGCACGAACCAGCTCCGAGGCTGCCCCGCCTGGTCGCGCCCTTCGATTGTCAGGGTTGGCCCGTTCACCGCATCGAGCGCGATCAGGCTGGTCGACTTCCAGCGAAAGCTCAGCCTGCAATGCGAATAGTCACGCCTCGTTTCGCGCGCCCGCGCCGGGTGCGAATGACCGTCTTCGCTCTGGTATATCAGCCCGATCAGATCGCTTTTGCGCAGAAACCGCGCCTCGACCGTGAACCCGCGTCCGTCATCCGATGTGACGTTGCTCGCCATTGCTCCGCGCGGAAAATCGACCGTCCACTCGGCCGCCGCGAAGCGCTTGACCCAGCACCGCTCGACCGGGGCACCGGGCCTCGTGAACCAGATCGGCATCAGCGTCCGTCCCGCATCGCGCGCCTGACCGCGCTGGCGATCTGCCGCGACGACTGGCGCAGAACCCCGGGATCGTTCGGTTGCGGGGATTGAAGCGCGATCGACACGCGCATGTCGCGCCCACCGCCACGCGCCGTCTCGATCCGCCCGCTGCTCGACGGCACGAACATTTCCGGCCCGCGCTCTCCGACCAGATAGCCGCGCCCCGCCGACACCGGCCCACCGTGCGAGCGGCCCGGCGCGCCGACCAGGCTCGACAGGGCTGACGTCAGGACGCCGGCAATTCCTCCGCTCGCGGCACTCCCTCCGGGCCGGAACAGCGCCCGAACGGACGCCTGCGCGATCTGCGCCATGGCCGACAGCGCGACCTTTTTCAGATCGTCAAAGCCCAGCTTGCCGTTGACCAATGCCCGGCTCAGCGAGCTTTCGATCAGCCGTCCCGCACGCCCCACGCCGGCCGCCAGCGGCCCTTCCAGCTCGCCCCGCATCGCCGCCACGTCGCGCGCGAAAGCACCCGTGTCGGCGCGAACGCTCACCACCATCCGCTCGATCGCTTCGTCCATCACCTCACTCCGTCCGGAAATCGGGCCATGAGCGCCGCCAGCTCCTCGCCTGCGACCGGCTCCACATTCTCGTCTCTGAAAATCGCCGCGAGTTCCGCCGGCGTGGCCGCCCAAAACTCCCCCGGACGCCATCCCAGAACTCGCGCGGCTAGTCCGCACAGCATCGTAGCGCGCGCACCAAAAGCCCCCTCGCCGTCTTCAGGGGGAGAGGGTAGAGTCATCGCCCCTGCAAAATCTGCCCGAGCACCAACTTCAACTGCGGGGTCACGCCAGCCAGGCCCAGCTCGACCACCGCCTCGCCAATTCGCTCGCGCGTAATTCCTTCAGGCCGCCCCGCCTTCGACAAATGGTCGAACAGCGTTACCATCTCCCCCAGGCCCAGCCGGCCCTCGGCAGCCCGTTCGACAAGCCCGAACAACGGCCCCAAATCCTCCTCCGCCGCGACCAGCGCACCGAAGCTAGGTCGAATGACGATGACTTCGCCCCCAACCTTGAGGCTCGCCTCACCGCGATATGGGTTAGCCGGGGCAGCGGCGGGATTTACTCTGCTCACAGGCTCGCCACCTCGCCCGAGCTTTCCAGCGCCAGCGTATAATTACGCTCGCCGTTGAAATCCCCGGCATATTCCAGCCGCGACACCAGGAACCGACCCTGCATCCGTTCCCCGCTCTCGAAGCTCAGCTCATACTCCGCCAGGCCGCCACCGAGCGCCAGCGCACGCAATTGCGCCTCGGCCGAACTTCCGGTGAAAATGCCGCTCGCCGCGACGCTGACCGACCTCACCCCCGCGCCCGACAGCAATTCGCGCCATCCGCCGCTGTCCTTGTTGGTGATCGCCACCGCGTCACCGTTGATGGTCAGCTGCGTCGTCTTTAGCCCCGCCACCGTCGAATAAGCCGTTGGACTGCCGCCTCCCCAGCTTCAACAAAAACGCACTCCCACGCTCCGCCGCCATAATCTTCTCCTTTGAAAATCCTGTGAAAAAAGGGGGCGTAGCCGACTTAAAGGCTCCATCGGCGCGGCAGCGTCGATGGAATGTCGGCGAAGGGGGGTGCGACCGTCAGGCCACCGCCAACATCCTTGCCCGGAAATCCACGACCGCTGCCCACGGCCCGGCCACGTCGCGCACCGTCCGCCGCCTGAGCAGGCGCATCGACACCAGCTGCCAGCCGTCCGTCGCGTTCACGCCGGCCGCCAATCGCTCCACCGCATCCGCCAGCTCCGCCAGCCGCACCGGCTCCTCGTCCCACACGGTCAGCGCGACCAGCACCTCGCGCCCCTCGCCATTCTTGTGGCTCCAGTCGCTTTCATTGCCCGCATCGATCACCGCGTAGGGAAAGGCCGCCCTCGCCGGCGGCCCGTCGTAAATCCCAGTCAGTCGCGCCTCTCCGCCAAGCGCTCCTGTAAGCGCCGTCTGCAGCGCCCCGCCTGCGCTCATCGCCAGCCCCTCAGGCCGAAGCGCAGCGTCCGTCGCCGAGCCAACGTCTCAGCAATCCGCGCCCGGAAATGATGATCGCGTCGTCCCGGCGCTCGACCATCGCGTCGGGAAATTCCGCTGCCGCAACCTCCGCCGCATGCAGCAAATTCTCGGCCGCCGCGCTTGCTTGCGCCGCAACCCGCCTCGCCAGCCGCTCGAACATCATCGAACCTCCTCGCACCGCAGCATGATCCGGTCCGGCAGGCGCGGATCGTCGATCCGTTGCCGCACCAGCATCGCCCGCTCTTTCCAGAGACGCGCTGCCCGACTGAAATCCCGCCACGGGCCCGGATCGTCACGCGATACCGCGGCATCGCCGACAGGCTCATCGCCTCGGCTTCCGCGCCCGCCCCCTCCGGCACAATCTCCGCCAGGCAGCGCACCACTTCTTCCCATCCTGCCTGCTGCAACCCGCTCGCCGTGCGCAGCGGGACCGGCCGCTCGATCCCGCACCCGTTCCTTCAGCGTCCCCGCGAACTCGCTCATGCCAACCTCATCCGGCGATAGGGCCGCCACAGCGCCGTCACCGCCGCAGGCGGTTCCCCGCCCTCGCCGTCCCGGCTCGCGAAGAGATGCGCGACCAGGCGCAGGATGCCCTGCCGCAGCGGCTCGGGCACGTCGTTCGGATCGTTTGCCAGTCCCGCTTGGCCACGCACGCGCAACCTTCCCTCGCCGGGAACGGCAAGGCGGACCCAGCCGTCGCCGCGCGCATCGATGTCGATTTCATATTCGCCCGGCAAAAGCGCCGTCGCATTTCCGTCCGCCGCGATCCGTTCGACTGTCTCGATGGTCCGCACCGGGGTCGGGCCCAGCCGCTGCCAGCTCGCGCTCGCGGACAGGACCTGCTCGAACCCGCGCGCCATCAGCACTTGCCCGGTAAATGCCTCGCACAAGGCGCTCGCACTGCGCAGCAACCCCGCCAGCAATCCCTCCTCCTCGCCCGTGTCGATCCGCGCGAAGGCTTGCGCCTCGGCCAGGCTGACCGGCAGCCCACTCTCGGCCGCCATCAGCGCTTCTCCACGCGCAGCATGATCGACCGGCTGTCCTCGCGGCCGCTCGCCGTCACGACATGGTTGGTCAGCCGATAAATATGTCCCTCGACCCCGCCTTCGACCTTCACGATCGCGGTGCGCGGATCGAAACGATCGCTGGCGACGGTCGCGCCGCCGCCCTCCTCCGGGCTGACCGCCCAACTGCTCGCCGACAGCGCGTCGTCTGCCAGATACTCGGCGCCCCAGTCGACGCTATAGTCGAGCGCCGCATTCGGATCCTTCAACAGAAGCATCGTGAATTGTCCTTATCCTATGGCTGAAACTAGCGAGCTTGCGCGGTTGAAGTAGCGTCGGGCCTGGGCCGCGCCGTTCGGCTCGGCGGCACCTTGGCTTGACCGGCCCGCTCGCTCGTCGCCTGTGAAAGCGCGGCTTCGCTTATCGAATGAGACGCGACGCTCATGTCCCGCGCTCCCCCGCTCGCCCCCGCTCGTTGGCGGGGGACATCCTCGTCATTTTCATATGGCGTTCCCCTCGGCAGCCGCTACGAACGGCGGCGTGTCGCGTCTTCTCAACTTGGCGGAGCGTTGCCGGCCGCTCAGCGGCTGGGCATGAACTCGACTCCCGGGCGCTTCTACAGTCCGGAACTGGACGGCCTGCGATTTGTCGCCGCCTTCCTGGTGTTCGTCCATCATGCGCCCCAGCTGCCCTATCTGGGCGCAATCAAGGAACATGGCTGGCTCGGCGTTGACCTGTTTCTTGCGCTCAGCGCCTATCTGATCACCCGCCTCGCCATGCTGGAGCGGGAACGGACTGGCGACTTTGCACTTCGCCTGTTTTTCATCCGTCGCGCCCTTCGCATTTGGCCTCTCTATTTCCTGTTCGCGCTGGCGGCCTGCCTCGTCTCGTTCCTGGCAGGCGTGACCGACGCCGCGACAAGCGCCCGCTGGGCGCTCGCTCACCTCAGCTTTTCCGCCAACATCCTGACCGCGGTGCAGGGCTATTCGGCAGTCTCATTCTCCCCTCATCTCTGGACCATTTCGCTGGAGGAGCAGGCCTATCTGATCCTCGCTCTTCTGCTGTCCGTCGCCTTCGCGAAAAATGCCTCGCCGCGCGCCGCGGTGAAGGTAGGGCTTGCCTTCGTCTCCGTCCTGATCGTCGCCAGGATCGTTTTGCTCGACACGCCCCATCCCTTCGTTTGGGTTACCTTGCTGAGGGCCGACGCCTTCGTGTTCGGCGCGCTGGCCGCTTTGGCCGGCATGACCTCGAAATGGTGGACGCTGCCAGCCGGCATCGCCTTGATGTGCTCGGTGGCCCTCTTCCCTCCCATCGGTTCGGGTCAGGCCTATGACATCATCGGCTATACGATCCTCGCCGCCGGCTGCACGCTCGTCATCTTGAGCGTGCCCAAATGGCTGGGAGTGTTCCGATATTTCGGGAAAATCTCCTACGGCATCTATGTCTATCATCTCGCTGCGCTGTGGCTTGCCTCAAAGCTCACCGACGACCCGATGATGGGCTTCGCGATCGGCCTCGTCGCGGTCCTCACCATTTCCTCGCTTTCCTACCATATCCTCGAAGCGCCCTTCCTGCGGCTCAAGCAGCGCTTCACCCTCGTCGAGTCCAGAAACGTCTAGTTTTCCGCCCTGGCCATCGAATTCTGCCGTCCCCGATCCATCTTCCTGTCGTCTGACGCGATCGAGCTGACCGCGCTCATCCTGAGTGGACTCACGCCGCGATCAATCCGTGAGCGCGCAACCGCGACAATAGCGCGTTAAGCTGGGTGATGGCGCTTGCTGCGTCGGTCGCGTCGGCGACCGCCGCGCTCCTTGCGCCGATCACCTGATTGCCATTGATCGTGAGTTTGGCCGTTGCCCCCAGGTTGAGGTTGCCCGAGTAATTCCAGTTGCCTGCATTATCGACCGATGTGTGCGGCGCGTTCGTCGTATTGTTGAAGTGAAAGACGCCGCTCGATGGCGAATAGAAATAGGTATCTCCGCCGACCGGCGCATACATGATGGCATTGTTGTCGCCCCGCAGGATGAAGCCGTTGCGGCTCGCAATTCCCTCCGCCGAAAGCGATCCTTCCACCCTCAAATTGGCCGTTCCCCCCGGTACGCGCAGCGCGACGTCTCCACCTCGGTTCAGGATCGTTACGTCGTCGTTGCCGCCATGCCCCTGGAGCGTCAGTCCGCCAAGGGCGGATCGGAACGCCAGGCAGCGACCCGCGATTGCTCCCGGCGAATCCCAGCCCCAGTTGAATTCAGCTGGTTGAACCGCGCGTTGAGCCCGCTGACCACTGCTGGCGGAGCGTCGGGTGGTGTGTTGATCGAGCTGAGGTCCCGCCCGATGAACACATTGTTGGCGGCGACCTCGCAATTGGAGTGAATATCGCCCTCGATATAGGGTTGGACGAACGTGCTCGACGCCACCGAGCCGGCGGCCCTGATCGCGCCGCCGATATTGCCCGCCAGATGCGGCTGGACATAGGTGTTGCCCAGCAGGCTTTCGTCTAGGATCCCCCAATAGAGATTGGTTCGCGCGTTGAGCGCGGTGATCAGGCAGGCGTTGGCGTCTCGTCCCTGAATGTGAAACCCCTGTCCCGCGTTCGAAATCGTCACGCAATTGACGAAAGTCGATCCCGAAGCATTGCCATATTCATCGTTGGCGTTGGGGATGTCGGACGTTGCGCAAAGGCGAAATCCGTCGCCCATGAACCAGATTGAATGGACATTCTCACAATGGACGAGCGTCCGGCTGTGGAAGCCGTCGGCATAAGCTCCGTCGTTGCCGCCGATCAGCGCGAAGTCACGGAAGACGGAACCGTATCCGCCCTCTTGGGTGAACGCCGCGGCAACATCCGCCAGCACCGTCGCGATGTCGGTAATCGCGGTCTGCGGCTGGACGTCTATTCCGGCCACGTCGACCGGAAAGCGAATGCGCGATCCTGGGCTTCCGCCATAGCCGGAGATGGTCGCGTCGAACCCATAGCCCGCCCCGGTAACCTTGACCTGCCGGCGCACGATGAGCGTTTGCGAACAAAAGAAATGCCGCGCCGGAAGGAACAGGTCGCCGCCATGGTCCAGCCACGCCTGAAGCGCCTCATGATCGTCGCTCGTGCCGTCGCCCTTGGCGCCGAACCACAGTGCGTCGGCCGCGCCTGAAAATTGCCGCACCCACGCACCCGACGCTCCGCTCGGGTCCGACGCCGGGGCGATATGGATTGCCTGGGCCGGATCGTCCGCTACCTCCGCCGACCTATCGGCGGCGTCGAACAGGAACAGGCCTTCACGCCCCACCTCGACCAGCACCAGGCACGCGCCGTCGCTTGCGCTGGCCGCGGCCAGCGCCGCCCGGCTCGTCACGCTCGCCGCGCCCGATCCCGCCGGCGCCTGCTCGATCCTGGTGAACCATTCGGCCGCGGCCACCAGCGCGATCGTCTTGGTGCCCTTGGTGAAATCGGTCGGAGCGCCCGAATCGGCTCGCGCGAAATGCTGCCGTCGGCCTGCATCGTGCCGCGCCCGACCTCGCGCTCGGCGGGTTTGTCGACGCCCTGGATACAGTAATAGAATTGCTCGCCGGCCGCGACAGCGTCGCCAAACCCGGTAAAGCCGCTGACGGCGAACCCGGCGATCGCCGGCCAGTGCCTTCCGTGGTCGTGTAATTGCGCACCAGGTCGACGAATTTCGGCGTGAAAGGCATGCGGCTTCTCTCCTCCCTCTCCCTGGAAGGGAGAGGCGGGGTGCGGTAATCGGACAGCCGGCTCGATGCGGCTCGTCGATGAAGAAGGTCGGGGACGGACCCAGGAGAGCAGGCCCGCCCCCCTTCGCCGGCTCAGGCGAACTTCAGAAGCTTGATGCTTTCCGAATTGACGACCTGCCCGCCGACCCGCTTGGTCGCGTAGAAATGGACGTAGGGCTTGTGGGTGTAGGGATCGCGCAGGATCGTCGTCTCGCCGCGCTCGGCGATGACATAGCCGGCCTTGAAATTGCCGAACGCGATCGACAGGCTGTTCGCCGCGATGTCGGGCATGTCCTCGGCCTCGATCACCGGATAGCCGAGCAGGGTCGCCGGCGTGCCCGCCTGCAGGCTCGGCTGGAACAGGAACGCGCCGTCGGCGGTCTTGAACTTGCGGATCGCCGATCGCGGTCGCGCTGTTCATCACGAACACCGCGCCCTGGCGATACGGCGGCTGCAGCGACTGGACCAGGTCGATCAACTTGTCCGCCGGATTGGTCGCCGGGAAAGCGCCCGCCGCCCCGGTGCCGATGGACTGCAGCGTGCCCATCGGCCGCGTCGCGTCGACCGTCGCCGCAATGGGCGAGCTCAGGAAGCCCAGCGGCTGGTTGACGCCGGTGCCCTTGACGAACGCCATGCCCTCGGCCCGCGCGAACTCGGTCGCGATCTCGCTCGGCCAGCCAGGCCTCGACGTCGAACATCGCATCGTCCAGCATCTGCTGCGACGCCGCCGGATTGGCGTAAAGCTCGCCCGCCGGCGGCACGATCTCGGTAAACGTCGGCGTCTCGGTCTCGGGCCGCGCCGCCTCGATAGCCGACCCAGCCCGACGGAGTCCCGCCGTTGGTGATCAGCTTGCGATAGCCCGCGCTTCCGACCTTGCACGACATTGGCGATCTGGCGGATGGGCGAAATCGCCAGCAGCGTCGCGGTCGATCACCTCGTCGATTTCCTCGCGGCACGGCATAGCCGCCGATCGCATCGGTCGAGCTGCCGAGCGCCTTCAGTCTCCAGCCCGCTCTCGACCGTGGCGCAGAAAGCCATCGACAAACGCCGCCGTCGCCGCCGACTTGACGCCGTCGAGCACCGGCCGCTGCGCCGGCGATCACCCCGTCCGCGATCTTGCGACTTGAGCGTCGCAGCTCCTCCTTCAACGCCCGCCGCCTCATCCTCATCCTCAATCGCCTCGAACGATTGCTCGAGCGTGTCCGCCTTCACTTCGATCATTCCGTCTTCTCCCGTGCAAACACAAAAAAAGGCCGCGAAATCCGCGACCTCGTCATTCTCATTCGTCATCGCGAGACCTGATCCGGCTCCACCGCATGCACCCGCGCCCTGGCTGCATCGGCTGCGCCACCAGGCTCACCTCGACCAGGTCCAGCTCGCGCAATTCGCCGCCCGCCCGCGCTCCCCGCCTCCGCACCCGATAGCCAAAGCTCAACCCGTCGAGCTTCCCGCTCGCAGCCACCAGCCGCGCCGCATCCGCCCGTCCGCCGAGCTCGCGCGATCACCCGCAGCCCGCGCTTGTCCTCGGCCAAATGCTCGACCCGCCCGATCACCCGCCCCGGCCTTGTGCTGCCACAGCAACGGCACCTCCCTCGCCCGCCGCCAGCGCCTCGCGAAACGCCCCGCGCCGCACCACATCCCCGCCCCGGTCCGGCCGGTCGAACACCGCCGCATATCCCGCAAAGCGCACGCCCTCACCGCGTCACCACACATCGCGTCAGCCGTCAGCCTCACCGCCAGCCCGATCAGCACAGCGCCAGCGCAGAGCACGCGCACCACCCAGCTCACCACCGCCTGCCACGCGCTGCGCTTGGCATCGCGCCACGCCGCCAGCAGCTCGCGCAATTCGTCCATGTCGCGCCGCGCCCGTTCGTCGTCCAGCCCCAGCGCGCCAAGCGCCCGCCGCGCCCCGGCCTGGCTCGATTCCTCGACCAGCGCGCGCAACGTCACCAGGTCGACCCCGCGCCCCTCGGCCTGCGCCATCAAGCGTCGCCAGCAGCGTCGCCGTCCGCGCCCGCTCATGCCGCGCTCGCCTCTCCGCCGGCAAACCCCAGCTGCTCGCGCTTCTCGCTTGCGGCTCAGGAAGTCCGCCGCCGTCGACCCGCTCCCACAATCGCGCGCGGTCCTCGGCCAGCTCGCTGATCTGGTCGGCATCGACCGCCAGCCTCACCGGCCCGAGCCAGTCGCACAGCATCGGCCGACAGCCCCCAGGATCCGCCCCGCCATCGGCAGCACCGTCTGCCGATACAGCGCCCGCCCCGCCTCGCGCGCATTGGCATAGGTCGCGTCGCCGGGCAGGCCGACCAGCACCGGCGGCACCCCGAACGCCAGCGCAATGTCCCGCGCCGCGCCTTCCTTCAGCGCGACGAAATCCATGTCCGCCGGCGTCAGGCTCATCGCCTGCCACTTCAGCCCGCCTTCGAGCAGCAGCGGCCGCCCGGCATTGGCCGCGCCCGGCAAAATCGCGTCGCCAGCTCGTCCTTCAGCCGCGTCGAACTGCTCGCCCGACAGGCACGCTGCCGTCGGCCGGCTCATAGCTCAGCGCCCCGCTCGGCCGCGCCGCATTGTCGAGCAGCGCCTTGTTCCACTGGCTGGCGCGATTGTGGACGCTCGCCGCGCCGATCGCCGCCTCCAGGCAGCCCAGCCCATAATGGTCGTCGCGCGGATTGAGCGCGCGGACATGCGCCACCTGGCGCCGCCCCAGCGCGATCCGTCGCGCGCGATCCGCGTCGCCCGCGCCCCCGGCGCGATAGACATAGGCCGTCGGCCATCCGCGCTCGTCGGCGCCACGCTCACCCGCTCGGGCCGCAGCGCATGAAGCTCCGCCGGCCGGTCGGCCCGTCGGCGATCAGCTGGACATAGGCATTGCCGTGCAGCAGCAGCCCCGCCGCCGCCCGCTCCAGCAGATCGCCCGGCACCAGCCGCCGCTCGTCGCCGACAACGGTCATAGCCGCCAACCGCCTCCGCCACCAGCCGAACCGACGCGCAGCCGACCGGATTGCTCCGGTAAACCTCGTCCAACTGCGCGCACGTAGCCCGCGCGCAAAAACCCGTATCGTCACCCTGCAGCCACGGCGCGGACGCACAACCGCGCCGCCGGCCGCACTCTTGCGCCGAACATTTCATCTTTCGCTCCTAGGAAGCGCCGCTAAGCCCCGGTTGCTCCACCAATCGACATATTTCGTAATGTTGCAGCGGCCACACTGCAGACGTCGTGCTTTCTTGCCCCGCGCCCCGATCGCACTGGTCTTCGATCAACGCCTGGACAATGTTGCGATTCTGGCAAGACAAGCAGCGCGCATAGCGGGCGAGCGACGGATTCCGAAAGCGATCTCCTGGGCCTCGCGCTGATCGCGGCTCTGCCGGGAGCGCTGCTCGGCCGACACGCGTTCCGCCACAAGACCCGAAAAGAACCTTTTTCAGACTTAATTGCATCGTAATCGCCGTAATGCAGATCGGTGCGCATTGTGGGGCTACCTTGGTTTCACAACCACCCGCACCCGCGGCACGCCGCTCCGCGTCTCGCTCAATGCCGTCAGCGCCCACACCATCGCGTCCGCCCGGTCGGGCGACCGTCCCGGCCCTTCGTAGCCGCCGCCCGCGTGCAACCCCGCCAGTTCCGCCTCCAGCGCCGGAAACTTCGCCCGCCAGCTGCACCCGCCCGTTCTCGAACAGCAGCCGCCACCGGCTCGGCCCGCGCCACCTTGCCCCTGCTGCGCATGGACCAGCCGCACCCGCAGCTCCGCGTCCGCCGCCTTAGCACGCTTTCGACCATCGCCCCGCCCTTGTTGGCCTCGGCCACGACCTGGCTCGCGCGCCACTTCGCCGCCGCTGCCACCGCGACCCGCGCCCAGCCTTCGGGCTCAGCCGCGCTCGACGCTCGCATCCGCCAGCACGAACAGCGTCCCGTCCGCGCGCCCCGCGACCACGATCCCGCACGCATCGCCCGCGCGCCCCGCCGGCGGATCGACCCCGACCACGATCACGCCGCTACGAGCGCCGTCGGCGCCGCCGCGCATCGCCGCGCCCTCGCCTCGATCAGCGCCCGCGGCCACAGCGTCCCTCCGCCTCGCCCAGATCATTCGCCCGTCCAGCTCCTGCCGCCCGAGTCCGCGTTCCGCCATAGGTCGCGCTCATCACTCGACGAAGCTCGGGGCAGGTTCATATTGTCGCTGGTCCGCCCGCCGCGTCTCGACCGTCCACTCGCTCCGCCGTGATCCGCTCGAGCAGCCGCATCGGCCGCGGCGTCGTCGTCACCAGCGCCCGCGGCCGCGTCCCCCGCCGCAGCCCCATCTGCAAATTGTCCCACGCGCTCCTCGGCCTGCCGCCACTTGGCCAGCTCGTCGCACCAGGCGAAATGATGCTCGGGCCCGCGCAGCCCGTCGGCATTGTCGCCCGAAAACAGCTGTCGCCTCGCTCCCGTTCGGCCATTTCAGCCGCCTCAGGCTCGGCTCCCAGCGCAGCCGACGCGAACCGCCGCGCGACGCTCAGGAGGCCGCTGACCCCCTCGACCATCACGCCGCGCGCTTCGTCGATCGTTGCCCCGACCAGCGCAATGCGCCGCCGCCGGCCCATCGCCAGCCGGTGGACCCACTCCGCCCCGGCCCGCGTCTTCCCGAATCCGCGCCCCGCCATCATCAGCCAGGTCCGCCACTGGCCGTCCGGCGGATGCTGGCCCCGATCGGCCCAAAAATCGAAATGGTCGATCCAGCCCGCCAGCGCCGCCGGCCCAAGCCGCATCAGCGCCTCGCGCTTTTCTTCGATCGGGAGATTGAGAAATTCCCGTAGCTCTTGTGCCGTCAATCCGGCGATCATCGTTGCAAAACCCGTCCGTCCCGAACGAAGTCGTGGGACTGTCCTTCACTCTTGATAGCCCACTCGATCAGCTCGATCCGACCGATCCAGCCCTTCGTCTCAACTCCACCCAGCTCACGCGCCCGCATCCGTTCCAGCTTTTCCAGGATCGCTTCGCGCACATCGTCCAGGTCATCTTCCGGCGGTCCGGCCTCATCGGCCTTCCCCGCCGCCTCGGCGTGGCGCCGCAGCAGGGCGATGGCCAGCGTCGGCGAATAATCGCGCATGACCCGGTCCTTGCCGCCCGACGCCCGGACCAGCTTGGGCGTGCCCTTGATCGCCCGCTCCAGCAGGATCAGCTCCAGCTTGGCATAGCCCTCGGCCAGCGCTGCGGCCCACCCATTGCGAAACGCAGCATCAAACTTGCGCCGACGATAGGCCCAGTTGGCCGAAAAGCCGGCCGCCTTGGCCGATCGCACCACGTTGCACGTCTCCGCCAGCGTCTCGAAAAACGTCTCGATCTGATCGTCGGTAATGGTCTGCGGCGAAGCTTGCCGCTCCTTCAGCCTCGTCTTCCCTTCGACAATGTACACGCCATCCACCCCGCCCAATAAAAAGGGCCGCGCCCCGTGGGGCCGGCCCGAATTGCAATTTCTCACTGTTCAGCTTTCAGCGCCCGAGCATAAGCGAGCATTTGCACCGCAAAAGAGAGCTTATGTCGAAGAGAGCGTGAAAGCCGGCCAGCGAAGCGAAGCTGCGACTGACGTCACGGATTTACTCCGTGACGGCCTCGAATCGCTATTCTTCACTGTTCCCTTCATGTGCCAGATGAGCGTGACGATGTCAAGCATAAAGTGCCTATATGGTTATTTAGCGAAGGCCGTCGCCAATCCGCTGACCTATGGTGGCGAAGGAAAGAACTTTGGGGGTCGGAAAGTCTTATCGCTAGGTTGGGCAACCATTGATCCTGCCATTGGATGGCGATCTTTGTGATCTATGACGTGGTTAAGCTCATAAATCGCGGTGGCGGCAACTTCGTGCGGAAAAGCGCCGGGAGAAATGCCGGTCGTGTATCCGAACCGCCGCTCGCGCTCGGTGATACGGTCTTCGCTCGTAGTCATAAAATGGATCATCACCCCCTTTTCTTTCGAAGGAACCGGCGTAAATCCCCAAACCATGCTCAGCGAAAATCGATCGAAGCTACAAACTGCTGAGGAATATGCCGGATGCAGCGGGAAGTCGTCGGCCGCGCGAGCAGCCGAAAGCCAGATGGTATAATGCATCGAGGTATTGGCGGGATCGTAGCCCCCAAGGTGGACCATCTTATCCTTGGGGTGCGGCTGCAAAGTGTCTGTCAGGCGCGGGTCAATGACCGTGCGACTATAGATTGGCTGGAAACAGCCATCCCGCACGGCGTGGGTGAGCAGGTAGTATTCCTTCGTTGATTTGTCCGCGTATTCGGTCGTCATGTGAACAAGGGTCGCGCCCGTAGCGCTTCGATCTGTGGGGTGTATTGAATGCTTTGCCGTCTTGACCTCCAACAGGCGCCCGTTCCTTGGCTCAAATGAGCCGCAGTAAGTTCTCAATATGATACCGCCTTGTTTAACCTGGCGAACCGAAAGGAGGCGCTTAAGCTCGCCGCCAATATCGACTACAAAGCGCGTGAGAGGTTTATGGCCCATGACACAGCCCCCGCAATGACGACGCCTCCTCAGCCGAGTAAATGGAGGCTCGCGCAGAGGCAGCGTTAAATCGGATGCTCGCGACTACCCCCAACCCGCACAAGGATAGCAAACTTGGGCGGAGGCGGAAGGCCAAGTCTCCGAGCTAAGGCGAGCCTATTGCGTCGCAACCAGCACCGCCAGCTTACCGACCAGCGGCCGGCCCAGCGATATGGGCAGCCTGCGCCGCCGCCTCGCTTCGCTGCACCCACGCCCGCGCCGCATCGAGCTCATCCTTCAGTCGACTGCGGCTCTCCTCGCGCGCCGTGCGCCGCGCCGTCTCGTCGAAGCTGCGCGACGGATCCTTGGAATAGCTCGACGATAACAGGCGGGCCTGCTCCTCTATCCCCGCTTCCGGCCGGCCGAAATGCGCCGCGACTTCTTTCGCCACCGCGCCGGGCGAAGCGAACAGCACTTCCGCGTCGAGGCTGCGCGCCAGCGGAAAGCGCCGCAGCACCGCATCGAAGGCCTGCATCTGGGCCAGCCACAATGCCGCCGCCCGCTCGACCGTTCCCGCTTCCGCCCCCAGGCCGGTCGCGGCCGTCAGCGCGGGCTGCAGCAGGCGGGTTACCCGGTCGATCCAGCCGCGATGTTCCGCGCTGCGCAGGATCGCCAGCAGATAAGGCTCCAGCGCAAAATAGAGCAGGATTGCCCGGTCCTCCGGGTCTTCCCCAAGCAGGTCGGGGAGCATGAAGTTGACCGGCACATTGGCCTTGACCACCGTCGCCGGTCCGGGTTCGAACCGCCGCGCCGCCATCGCGCGCGCCAGACGCAGCCGCGGCTGCCACTCGGGTGTCACCGGTCCGCCCGCCTTGGCCAGCCCCAACTGCCGCAAGGGCGGCGGTTCGCGCAGCACCAGTGCTGCTCCCGGCGGATCGATCAACCGCGACAGAAGGGTCGATCCGCAATGCGCGATATGGAAAATCCAGTTGATCGGCAGCGCCTCTCGCCGGTCCGCCTCCCCGGCCAGCGCTTCCTCGCTCACCCGTTGCGGCACGGTCGACAGCGCCTCGATTTCGGCCGTCGAGAAAACTCGACCGGCGATAGGAGTTGCGGTCGATCGGCAGGAACAGCGCATCGCCGCGATCGAAGGTGAGCAGATGCTGCTCGGGCGTATCGAACAGCCTTGCCGGGTCAAGCGCCATGCGCCTGGGCTATAGAAGCAGCGCCGCGGGGTTGCTATCGCTAACTCCCCGCTGTTCCACCGACGCTTGGCCCATTGACCCGCACCACCCTTCCCACCGGCGATCAGCCCTATGCCCTGCTCGAAGCGGAGGGCGGCGAGCAACTGTCGTCGCTTTCCGCTTCGGCGCTCGACCCGCTCTATCGTCGGCATGGCGCCCTGCTGCTGCGCGGCTTTGCCGGCGGGCTTGAGGAGTTTGGGACGCTCGCCCGCTCGCTCTGCCCGGTCGCGGTGCAGAACGACAGCCGGGGGCGCTCGGCGCTGGCGCCCGACCAGGGGATCCAGTCGGTCAACCTCGGCACCCGCCCGTTCCCGCTCCACCCCGAACTGTCGCGGGAACCATGGAAACCCGACAGCTGCTTTTTCTACTGCGTCGAGGCTCCCGGGCATGGCGGCCGGACCACGATCTGCGACGGCGTGGCGATCGTCCGCGATCTGCCCCCCGCCATCCGCGACGCGATGGCCGGACGCCGGCTCAAATATGTCATGCCCGCCCCGCCGCCACTGCTCGACTATTGGCTCGGCACGCCCAGTCCCGACGATTCGGCGCTGGCCAACCCGCCCGCCTCCTGCCCCTACCGGTTCGAGCGCGCTGCCGGCGGCATCGTCCGCATCTTCACCCGCCCCCTTCTCCACCAGCCGATGTTCGCCAGCGCCCCGGCGTTCGGGAATTTCCTGTTGTTCGCCCGCTATATGGCGGGGGTGAAGACCTTCCCGTTGCTCGACGACGGGACGCCCGTGCCCGACGATTGGGTGGAGGCGGTAAAGCACTCCGCTGACCGGCTGACCGTCCCCGTCCCCTGGCGGCGCGGCGACCTGCTGATCCTCGACAACACGCGCTTCATGCATGGCCGAACCGAAGTCACCGATTCCGCGAACCGCCTGATCGCCACCTATTTCGGCTATCGCCCCGGCGCTCCAGTCAATCCGGAGGAACCGCCCAATCCCGCCTGGCGGCAACCCGGCTTCTGTCCGCCCGGTCTGGCAGCGGGGCAATAAATTGTCGCAACGTTAAGCTTTCGCAACGTTAACTTTCGATAAATTACCTTTTCCCGCCGGACCCTGTTATCGCCTCCGAGTCCGTTGCCCCGGGGGAGCTCGGCTTTGGGGGCTTCGCTCGTCATTCAGGGGCGCAAAAACGGACGGAAGCCCTCGAACGGCCCCCGACGTTCGAGGGCTTCCAGCTCGCCTTCGGCCCGTCGCCGCTGCGCCATCGTTTAATCGATAACCGGCAACCTTGCCGCCGCCATGCACGTTGGCCGCTCGCGAGAATGTTGCGTGACCTCGCCAGTCGGTGCGGGCGCGCGTAGCGTTGGCGCCTCCCGCCTTGCCTAGCGGGCGGGCGCGGCCCCCCTCCTCCGCGCCCGTCCATCTCGCCGAGCCGCCGAGCGCAGCTAAAGAAAAGGATTGCTCGCAATCGCGACGCAGCGCGAAGAGCCGGCGAAGGAAGGACGGCCTGCCGCAAAAGCGGACAGGGCCGACGGCGTGAGTTGCTCCACGCTGCCGCTGCGGGGGATCCCGCCTGCCGAGTTGCGGTATAACTTATTTGAATCACGGAACCTTAACTGGATTAAGTTCGTTTTCGCCCAATCGCCGGATTTTGTTTGGGCCATTCCGGCGACAGAGAGACTGGTTCGCGCTCCCGTCCCTGGGAGCATAGATGCTTAAAAACAAATCGATCCTAATCGTCGAGGATAATGGCTATATCGCGCTCGACTTCGCCTTCGCGATCGAGAAGCTTTGCGGCCGCGCGCTCGGCCCGGCGAGGAGCCTCGAGGAAGCGCTCGACATGCTCTCCAATGGGGAGCCCGTGGCCGGAGCGATCCTGGCGGCCCGGATCACCGGGTCCGAACCGGGTACGGTCATGATGGCGCTGGTCGAGCGCGGCATTCCCGTCGTCGTCCATGGCGAGGCCGGAATGACGCACCGGCTTTCCGCCGATTACCCGCACATCCCCATCATCTTCCAGCCGGTGCAGCCGGAAACCATCATCGGCCGGTTGCTGGGGGAAATTCGGAAGGGCGAATGCCCTAACGGTCCCACCTCTTCTGCTTTGGATTAGCACCTGACCCTAAACAGGTATAAAGACGTTTCATCACCAGTCTCCTATCTCGGCGTACTGGTGGCTGAGAGACTCCTATCGCGCTCCCGCCTTGCGGAGTGCGTGCAATGTACAACGGCGACGATCATCCCCTGTCACTCATGGTTCGAAAGCTGTCGCAGTGGTCCCCGCTGGACGCGGACGAGCGCGCGGCGATCCTCGCCCTTCCCTATATAAGGCGCGGCATCGAGGCCAACCAGTATCTGGTGTGGGACGGCGACCGGCCGACCAACGCCTGCCTCCTGCTTCGCGGGTTTGCATTCCGGCACAAACTGGCCGGCGACGGCGCTCGGCAGATCCTGTCGATCCACATGAAGGGCGACCTGATCGATCTGCAAAATTCGCTGCTTGGCGAGGCCGATCATAATGTTCAGATGTTCGCCACCGGCGAAGTGGCGCTGATCCCGATCGAAAATGTCAGGAAACTGGCTTTCGAGCACCCCAATATCGGCATGGCGATGTGGTACGAAACCCTGGTCGAAGGCTCGATTTTCCGCGAATGGGTCCTCAACGTCGGCCGACGCGATGCGCGCACCCGGATCGCCCATCTGCTATGCGAATTCGCGCTCCGGCTGGAGGTCGCGGACCTGGGGCAGCAGACCCATTATGAAATGCCGATCACCCAGGAACAGCTGGCCGACGCGGTGGCGCTGACCCCGGTTCATGTCAACCGGACGCTGATGGGCCTCCAGGCAGATGGTTTGATCAAGCGCGACAAGCGCACCATCAGCATCAGCGACTGGGATCGGCTGGCGATCGTCGGCGACTTCGTGCCGCGCTACCTTCACCTCGATCCGCCGAAGGCCGCGCTGTCTGCCTGAATGCCCCGGGCCGGGCGCTCCTTCGGTTTGGCCAATACCCGGTACCGGTCGGCCATTTCCAGGTGGAGGCGACGGATTTCCGGAGAGGCCGCATTGGCTGCCAGAAGGCGCTCATGCTCCTCGCGCCGACGATAATACTCCATCGAGTTCTCCTGGTATTCCATGTCCCCTCGTCCCGCCTTTCTCCTTCCGTTCGAATGCATTACGCGACTCGCCCGGTACACCAATTGCCAACCCGAAAATCAGCCGATTAATGGGTGGCCGCCATTAAATGGGTTAATCGCCAACCCACGCCAAAATTATCCCCGGACTCTGCTCGCGCCCTTCGCCGGCCCCATCCTGCGACGACCCGTTCCAAATCCAGACTCACCCGTTGCAGCGCCGGTGGCCGCCTCCCCCGCACCGGGTTAAGTCATAACTCGTTAACCATTCATCCACCTTTGCGGCCTCAGAGTAGCGGATTGCCGCCGGTCTCGGCGGTCACCGCCAACTTTGGGAAGGAGAGCAATGCGCGTTGCGGCTATGATCTTCTGGTTCCTCGCGCTCATGGCCCAGCCGGCCTGGGCCGAAGCGCCCCCGAAGTTCCGCCCGCTCGAGCAGCAGCTCGCCTCGCTGATCGCCGCCAATCCCGGCAATGTCGGGATCGCCGCGCTCGACCTGAAGACCGGCGAACTGGTGGGCGTCGACGCCGACGTGCCTTTTCCAATGGCCAGCACGGTCAAGATCGCCATCGCCGCCAACTATCTTGCCCAGGTCGAATATGGCCGGCGCAGCCTCGATGACCGGATAAGCGGCCGTTCGGCGCGCAGCCTGATGGAAGCGATGCTGATTCATTCGGACAATCGGGCGACCGACATATTGCTGCGCGATCTCGGCGGCCCAGGCACCATCCAGCGTTGGCTAAACCAGCATGAAGTCACCGGAATGCGCGTCGACCGCAACATCGCCGACTTGCTCGCCGCGCGCCGGGATCTCCACGACATTCGCGACAGCTCGACCCCCCGGGCGATGGTCGACCTGCTGCGCCGGATCGACAGCGGCGCTCTGATCCGCGCCGACAGCCGCAATTACCTGCTCGGCCTGATGGCTCGCTGCCAGACGGGACGGAACCGGATCCGCGGGCTGCTTCCCGTCGGAACGCCGGTCGAGCACAAGACTGGAACGCTGTCCGGCTATGCCAGCGACGTCGGCTTCATCACCCTGCCCAATGGCCACCGCATCGCGGTCGCCATGTTCGCCCGTCAGGGTACTGACCGTCCCGGAATGATCGCCCGTGCCGCCCGCACCATCTTCGACGGCTTCACCGCCGTCCTGCGCTACCCGTTCGAGGCGGCAAGCGCAGGCGCCACCGCGGCCTACAGCGCGCAGTAAACCCGCCTCGTCGCGAGCTAGGCGACGCCGCGAAAACGTCGAGAGTTCAAAAAGCACATGGCCCGTGCATGAGCTCGTCGGTATCACTTCGAGCCCGATCGACTTCAGCCTTTGTTGCCGGTCCAGCTTACCTTCGACCCATCCCTCGTGTCGGTATAGGTGAAGCCGATCGACTTTCCGTCGGCGCTCGGCGTGATGATCGCATAGCCCACTTCCTTGCCGCCACGCATGTTGGTTTCGCGCAGCGCGCCGTTGCCTTCGCGGGTCAGCTTGACCATCGTCGCGCCTGTGTCACCCTGGACCGCGACCGCCGGCCCGCCAAGCTCGGCGGTGTAGCTCTGGCCCTGGCTGTTCATCGTTACAGTCTTGTGGCGGTCGAAACATATGCTTGCATCGGATTAACCCCCCTCGTTCGCTCTTTTGGATGGCGAAGGGCTAATCCTGTTAATTAATGATGCAAGTGTATGGTGTGAAAGAAAATTCAATAACCCATCAAAGCCAGCACTTCCTTCCGGCTGCGTTCATCGTCACGGAAACATCCCATCATCCGGCTGGTGGTCATCATCACGCCCGGCGTGCCGACCCCACGCGCGGTCATGCAGGCGTGGCTCGCCTCGATAACCACCGCAACCCCCTTGGGATCGAGGTGCTCGCAGATGCAGTCCGCCACTTCCGCGGTCAGCCGTTCCTGCACCTGTAGCCGCCGCGCGAAACCGTGCAGGACCCGGGCCAGCTTGCTGATGCCAACCACCTTGTCGCCAGGCAGGTAGGCGATCGACGCCTTGCCGATGATCGGCGCCATATGATGTTCGCAATGACTCTGGAACGGGATGTCCTTCAGCAGCACGATCTCGTCATAGCCGCCGACTTCCTCGAACGTCCGGCTGAGGTGCTCGGCCGGGTCCTCGTCATAGCCCTGGGCATATTCCTTCCACGCCCGGGCTACCCGAAGCGGCGTGTCGACCAGGCCTTCGCGGTCGGGATCGTCGCCCGCCCAGCGGATCAGCGTCCGGACCGCCTCGGCGACCTCCTCGGGCACCGCGACATGGGGCGACGAGCGGACCAGGTCGCCATCTTCGGGAGTGGGGCTCATGTTTGCAGCTCCTCGGAAATATCCTCGGCCACCTCGGCCACCTGCCCCCTAATATCGGGCACGGCAACGATTTCCCAAAACCGCCCCTTGGTCAGCGGCCCCACGGCCCACAGCCGATCCGCCGCGGTCACTCGGGATCGCGCGTCGACGTCGAGCCCCATTCCCAGCCAGTCCGGCTTCGCCAGCCCCGCATCGAACAAAGTTTGAAGCACGCCGTCCTCGCTCCTTCCAATCGCGCCGAGGGGGCCTGTGCAATTCACGCCCAGCGCGAAATGCCGCTCGTTCACCTCGTTCGCCCCGCGCCGTTGGATGCCCGCGATCAATTGCTGGTTCCCGGCGCGCATCGACTTGATCCGCCCCGCGACCACCTCCAGTTGGCCGGCTCCGATCAGCCGCTTCAGCACGGCGCTGACCTGCGGAGCGATCCGGTGGCGGTGAACGTCCCACCACGGCCGGGCGTGGCGCAGAAACCGTCTTTGCTGCTCTTCCTCCAGCGACTGCCACAGCGCATGGCTATATGGGCGCAGGCTGTCCACCGCACCCCTCCAGCCAAGCTCGGCGCCGCGCCCACGCAGCCAGTGCCACAGGCCGCGCACCGATCCGTGCGGCACCTCGTCGTATTCGACCGCCACCGGCTCGTAGGGCGCGTGAGCGCGCGGGATCAGGCCGCGACGCGACAGCGCAAATATTCGTCCGCGATGCCCCGCGGAATCGAGGCTTAATACCACATCGACCATGGTGAGGCCGGTCCCGATAATCAGCACGTCGCCGCCGGTCTCTGCAACTGCGGCCACCGCGGCTCGTCCTGCGTCGCTCCAGGGATCGTTGACGAACAGGCCGGGCGGCACATCTTTCGCCATGCCAAGGGGCGCGGGCGGCTGGTTGCCCTGCGCCAGCGCCAGTGCCTTGCATTCCAGGACCGCTCCGTCCGCCAATTCAATCGACCAGCCCGCGCCGGACGGTTCGGCCGCGACCGCGACCTGCTCTTCAAGCGTCACCAATCCACTGGCCTGCGCCGCCTCTAGACGGGCGCCGAGATAGGCGCCGAACCGCCGTCGCGGCACGAAATCGCCGGGCTCGTAGCCTTCCCCCGCCACTGCATCCGCGAAATCGTCCGGTTCGTCCGGCAAGGCGCTCATCTTCGCAGCCGGGACATTGAGCAGATGCACAGCCTCCGGCGTGGAGAAAGCCGTTCCCTTCCCCGCGCGCCCGCGTCCCTCGACGATAATCGAAGATCGCCCCCGGCGCGCCAGTTGCGCCGCCAGCATCGTCCCTGAAAAGCCGCCGCCGATGATGACAACGTCGGCGGCGCCGGCCTTCAGATTTCATAATCGGGCCAGGTATTGGGGTTCGCCGCGCTGGCCCTGCGGCGCATCATGTGATCGTGGAGGCTCAGCACCGTTCGGCCGGCAGTCTCGGTGAACAGGCCCGGCACCGCGGCATGGACCATGCAGGCCATCCCCGCCCCCACCATCCGCGCGCCAATTACCACCGCGCCGGCGCCATGTTCGGCCCAGCTCATGCCCAATGACTTTGGGTGGTCCCATAACAGCCGGCTGAGCATCGCCTCTCCCCTGAGCAAAGATGGTGGCCCCGGCAGGACTCGAACCTGCGACCTGCGGTTTAGGAAACCGTCGCTCTATCCTGCTGAGCTACGGAGCCACTTGCGCCCCCATTAGGAAAGGGCGCCTCGCAAATCAATTCGCGATGGGCGCGACCGTCCGCCGGTGCTGGTGGACGGGTATCCGCGATCGCACGTCGGCTATGCGTGACAGGTCGATGTCAACAAAGCCGAGGCCCGGCTCGTTGCCGAGGTCCGCCAGCACTTCGCCCCACGGATCGACCACCAGCGAATGGCCGTAGGTTTCGCGTCCATCCTCATGCCGTCCCGCCTGCGCCGCCGCGACGACGAACAGCTCGGCTTCGATGGCGCGTGCGCGCAACAGCACTTCCCAATGCGCTCTTCCCGTCGGCACCGTGAACGCCGCCGGGATCGAGATCAGCTCGGCGCCCGCTTCGCTTAGCCGCTCGAACAGCGCTGGAAACCTAAGGTCATAGCAGATGGTCAGGCCGAGCGTTCCGACCGGCGTGTCGGGCACGACCACCGCTTCCCCGCCCGCCTGATACATTGCGGATTCGCGCCAGCTTTCGCCGGTCGGAAGGTCGACGTCGAACAAATGAATCTTGTCATAGCGCGCCCGGATCAGGCCGGCGCCATCGATCACGAACCCGCGGTTGACGAGCTTGCCGCCTTCGCCCTTCAGCGCCAGCGAGCCGAGATGAACCCACAGGCCCGTTTCCGCCGCCGCGTTTCGAACGGTCTCAAGCGTTGGGTCTTCATCCTCGTTGCGGGCCTTGCCCATGGCCCGGTCGCGGTCGCGATCGAGCATTCCCGACATTTCCGGCGTGAACAGCATCCGCGCTCCGCCTTCCTCTGCCTGGCGCACTGCCGCTGCCAATCGCTCGGCGTTGGCCGCCGGCTCGATCCCGCTTTGGGCCTGGAAAAGGGCGATTCGAACCTCGCTCATGCCGTTCCCGAGCTGAGTCGAGGGGCGGCGAGTAGCTCGTCCAGCTTGCCGTCGTACTCAAGGCTCATCAGCGCATCGCAACCGCCGATATGCCGTCCGTTGATGAAAATCTGAGGGACCGTCATCCTGCCGCCCGACCGTTCGACCATCTCGGCTTTTTTCGGTCCGCCCATATCGACGGCGATTTCCTGATAGGCGACCTTCTTCATATCGAGGAGCCGCTTGGCGCGTAGGCAGAAGCCGCACGTCATCTTCGTATAGATTTCCACTTTCGACATTTGGCACTCTCCGATCGAACCCTCGTCCCTGCCCTAACGCATCAGTTGCGAGGGGCGCACCACCCTGGCCCAGCAAATCAATTCTATTCGTTGGGCACCCGCCTTGCGAAGTGCCTTGGCGCAGGCTTCCGCAGTGCTTCCGCTGGTCATTACGTCGTCAACCAGCAGGATGTTGCGTCCCCTGACTCGTTCGGGATCGACCACTGCAAACGCGCCGGCTACCGCCTTTTGCCGCTGGCGATGATTCATTCCCTTGAGCGGCTGTGTCCGCCGTGTGCGGCGCAGCAACCGGCAGTCCCAGGGGCTGCCCCACGAGCGCGCCAATTCCCTCGCGACCAAGCCCGATTGGTTGAACCCGCGCGACCACAATCTCCAACGGTGCAGCGGCACCGGCACGACCAGAGCCCCGTCCAACGCCGCATTACCGAGCGGCGCCATGTAACGCGCCATGGTTCGCGCCAAAGCCACCTTGCGTCCATATTTGAATCGCAAGGCGATCGATCGCGGCAGGTCGCCATAGGCCACCGCCGCCCTCATCCGATCGATATTTGGTGGGTCGGCCAGGCATCGCGCGCACTGGTCCGCCTCGGTCCCTGCCAGCGGCAGGCCGCAAATCTGGCAGCCGCCATTACCGAGCCATTCCAATTGACCCCAGCAGGCCGGACAAAAGATGCCTACTTCCTCGATCACCTCAGCGCATCCCGGACACCGAGGAGGCAGCGCGAAATCGAGCAATGCCCTGCCGACGGCACGAACCGGTCGCGGAAAAACACTGGCCATCGCCCCTTGTCGCGCGGCGATTGCCGCCGCACAAGCGCCCGCGTGACCAGCGACCTGTTCGACCGCAAGCTGCGCGCCCTTCGCCGTGACCGCGCCGCCCGGATGGGGCCTGAATTGTTCCTGCTCGACCGGGCGTTCGACGACTGCCTCGACCGCCTCCATCACATCGCTAGACGTTTTGGGCGGGCCCTAATGATCGGCTGCCCATCCCCATCATGGCGCGACCGTCTCTACGGGCTTGCCGACGAGGTCGACGTCGTCGATCCGGGGCCCCTCTTCGCCCGGCGCTCGGCGGGCAGGCTGATCGAAGAGGACCGGCACGATTTTGGCGAGCGGCGCTACGATCTGTGTGTCGCCGTGGGGACGCTCGACACCGTCAACGACCTGCCCCTCGCCCTCCAACTGATCCATCGCGCCCTCAAGCCCGATGCCCCGCTGATTGGAGCGATCGCCGGGGGCAACAGCCTACCGTCGCTCCGAACTGCCCTCATCGAGGCGGATCGTCTCGCCGGCCGGGCCGCGGCGCGCACCCACCCGCGGATCGAGCCGGCGTCGCTGGCGGGACTACTCGGCGCGGCCGGCTACGCCATGCCTGTGGTAGATGTGGACCGAGTGAAAATTCGGTACAAGTCGCTCGGGTCGCTCGTCAGCGACCTTCGCGCCATGGCGGCCACCGGGGTGCTAGCCCAGCGGCCGCCGCCCTTGTCCAAAGTCGCCACCGATCGAGCCGCGGAGGCCTTTCGGTCCCTCCAGATCGACGGCCGAACCGAGGAAATCGTGGAAATTCTCCATTTTCTGGGTTGGAGCCAATATTCGCGGCAAGCGGCGGATTAACCTTGCTCGGCCAATTAATTCTTAATCGTTTCGGACGTACACCTGTCCTCGTGGACCAAGACCAGAGGAGGGTGGCGTGCTCGCTATCCGTACGAAAGGTCGTAAGCTTCGCTCGGACAAGCGCGGCGCGACCGTCATTGAATATGGGTTGATCGCTGCCCTGATCGTGATCGCCATCATGGGCGCGCTGCGCTCGCTTGGCGGCGGATCGAACGGCATGTGGGGAAAACTGGATAACCACATCGAATTCGGCGATGTAGTCTAGCTCCTTCTCAACCCATAGACGACCAGCTTCACCTTCTGCCCCGGCGCGAGCCGGCTGGCGTTGGTCAGTCCATTCAGCGCCAAAAATCGATCCAGCTGATAATCGCGATAGGCCATCCTTCCGGCCAGCGACTGCAGCGTATCCCCTCTTCCCACGGTCACCACGTCGATCACCCTGGGGCGGATCGAGGCCGCCTCGCTGTTGCTGATGCGCCTCAGAGAATTGACCATCGATGCGAATGGGGACAGGCCTTGTCCGGCCCTCGTCAGCGTTACGAAATGATAGGCCGTGTCACGGTCCCATTGATAGGCGAACACACCGACATCGACCGCCCCCGACGAGGTGTTGGCACGGCCGACCACATAGGTCGCGGGAATACCATTGACGTTGGTCCGCTGAATCGGCCCGAGCGCAAGCTGGGTCCGGCCGCCGGTCAGCTCCTGAAGGACGCGTGAGATGTAGCCGTCCATGCTTCCGGTGAAGCGGCCACCCGAAAACTGCGCCTGACCGGCCGATCCTTCTATGCTGACCGCGCGCGTTCCATTTTGCATCAGATATCCGGTCGGCACCATGAAGGCGAGGCGGAGGTCGGGATGGGTGAAGCTGCGTCCTTCGATCACGCCCTGCGCCGGGTCGTCGTCGACCGTGACCCCTTCTAGCTGGGCCAGGAAGGCTTCACGGTTGCGCAGGCCCTGCCCTGCGCGCCCGGTTTGCCTCGCCACCTGCGCGGCCTCAGCAACCCGGTTCTGGCTCAACGGGTGCGTGCTCGCCCATTCGGGCGTCGAGCGATTGGCATCCCCCTGGATGCGTGATTCCAGCGCAGAGGTTAGCGTCAGCTGTCGAAGCATCGACGATCCGGCATTGGGATCATATCCCGCCTGAGTAAGGTAGCGGATACCGAGCACATCGGCCTGATATTCCTAATTCCGCGAGAAGCCGAGGGTACGGAGTTTGGAGCTATATTGGGCGCTTTGCGCGATGAGGTCGCCGAAGCCGCCGCCAACCACGCTTCCAAGCAGCACGCCAAGTACGCCCAGGATCGAGTTGTTCTGCGACGCCGCCTTGCGCGCCCGTGCATGATTGGCTGCGATGTGACCGGTTTCATGGCCGACCACGAAGGCCAGTTCGGCCTCGTCGTTCATGATGCTCATCAACTGGCGAGTGATATAAACATAGCCGCCCGGCACCGCGAATGCGTTTTCGACGGCGCTGTTAAGCGTCGTGAAATGATAGACCTGCCCGGCATTGGCGGTTCCCGAAAAGGCGGCCACACGTCGCCCAACGCGTTCGACATAGGCGGCTCGCGGGCCCGTCTCGGCGCCGCCGAACTCGGCCACCAGCTCCGGATGCTGGCGGGCCGCTTCCTGCACTTCGCGCGGGTTGAGGGATTGCAGCCGCTGCTGGGCGGCTGCGGGTACGATTGCCACCGCACTCGCGGCGAGCAGGGCCAGGACGCTACGCATTGCTGTCTCCATCACCGAAACGATATTTCTCTCCGGTGAACGGGATTTGAGCGGCGATGGTTCCTTGACAGCGTTCAGCCGATGGCGAGGAATTTAGAGCGTCGCTGGTCGAGCAATTGCGCCCGATTGAGCCGGGTGAGCCCATCCAGCTCCTCCAGGATTGCGGTCTTGAGGCTGGCGATCGCCTCGGCCGGGGCGCGATGCGCTCCGCCCAGCGGCTCGGGAACGATCCGGTCGATCACGCCAAGCGACTGGAGATCACCGGCGGTCACCTTCATCGCCTCCGCGGCATCGGCGGCCTTGTCCGCGGTTCGCCACAGGATCGAGGCGCAGCCTTCGGGCGAAATGACCGAATAGACCGCATGTTCGAACATCAGCACACGGTTAGCTGCGGCGATCGCCACCGCTCCGCCCGAACCGCCTTCGCCGACCACCGCCGCGATCAGCGGGACGCCCAGCTCGAGGCATTGTTCGGTCGAGCGGGCGATCGCCTCCGCCTGGCCGCGCTCCTCGGCCTGGACGCCGGGAAAAGCGCCCGAAGTGTCGACCAAGCTGACCACCGGCAGGCCGAAACGGTCGGCCAGCTTCATCAGGCGGATCGCCTTGCGATAGCCTTCCGGCTTGGCCATCCCGAAATTATGCTTGAGCCGGCTGGCGGTGTCGTCGCCCTTTTCATGACCGATCAGCACGACCTTGCGGCCTTCGATGCGGGCCAGTCCGCCGATGATCGCCGGGTCGTCGGCAAAGGCACGATCCCCGGCCAATGGCATGAAATCCTCCGCCAGCCCCGCGACATAATGCTTGAAATGCGGCCGTTCGGGATGACGCGCGACCATCGTCTTCTGCCAGGGCGTCAGCTTGGAATAGGTTTCGCGCAGCAGCTTCGAAGATTTGGCCTCCAGCTTCGCGACCTCGGACTCGATATCGATCGATCCGGCGCTGGCCGTCTCGCGCAATTCGATGATCTTGGCGTCCAGCGCCGCGACCGGCTTTTCGAATTCAAGATAGGTGAGCATTGGCGGCGCGGGGTAAGCGGCGGGGCTCGTCCCGTCAACGGCGATCGGTCGCCAGCGGATGGCGGGCATTGACCAGTTCAACCAGCCGCGCCGCATCGACGTGGGTGTAGATCTGCGTCGTCGCGATGTCGGCATGGCCAAGCAGCGACTGGAGTACGCGAAGGTCGGCGCCGCCCGCCAGCAGGTGGGTGGCGAAGGCATGGCGCAGGACGTGCGGACTGATCCGGGACGGGGCGATTCCCGCCAGCGCCGCCATCGCGCGCACAAGCTGGAACAGCCGCACCCGGCTCAAGTGGGATTTGCCGCCGGGAAACAGCCAGGGGCTGGCCTCGGGCACGTGCGGGAGCCATTTCTGGACCGCCTCCGCCGCCCGCCGAGAGACCGGCGCCAGCCGTTCCTTGTCGCCCTTGCCGCGCAGCATCAGGAAGGGCTGGCCAGCCCGCATGGCCCGGCGCGACAGCGACACCAGCTCGGTCGCCCGAAGTCCGGACCCATAGAGCAATTCGAGCAACGCCAGGTTGCGCAGGGCCAGCGGCTCACCGCTCGCCGCCCGATCCTCGACCGCCGCGAACATCGCCGCGACCTCATCGGTATCGAGGATCTTGGGCAGCGGGCGCTGAAGGCGCGGTTTCGGCAGCGCCGCGGACGGATCGTCGCCGCGCAATCCCTCGTCGAACAGGAAGCCGTAAAAGCGCCGAAGCGCGGCCGAGCGGCGCGCCACGGTAGACGGAGCCAACGCGATCCAGGCCTCGCCCAGCCGACTGAGTGCCGGCGTTCCCGCCGATTCGAGCGCCCCAATGGCCTCCGCCGCGGCCTCCAGATCGCGGCGATAGGCGAGAAGCGTATTGCGCGACGCGCCCGCTTCGGCCGCCATCATGTCACAGAAGCGGTCGACCAGCGCGCGGTCGTCCGGTGTCACGTCCGCGCCAGAGCCTCGGCCGCGATCATCCGCGCCAGATAGTCCTGGCCGGTCACTCTCAGCGCATTGACCGAGTGGAACAGATAAAGGGCGCCGACATCTTCGAACGGGCGGCCCTGCAGCCCGCTTGCCGCAAGCAGGAGCGATGTGCCCGCCTGCCGCCGTCGCATGGCACCGTCGATCAACCGGGTCCATCCCGTCTCCGCGCCCAGCCCGAGCCTGAATTCACGGCTGAGACGTCCCGCGGTCGCGGCATCAATCCGCCCAAGGCCGGCCAGGCCTGCGACCAACAGGGCGGTCCGTTGCTTGCCTGCGCTCTGGTCACGATCGGCGAATTGTTCGATTCGGCCGCCGTCGATTCCCAATGGACCGGCATCTGGCGCGCCAAGCGCCAGCATGGCCCAGACCGCATCGGCCTGCTGGTCACCCATATCGCCGACGACCCGGCCCCAGCGTGCCGCCTCGCGATCGAAACCGCCGGCGAGGAGTGAGGCGACCAGGTCGACCGCATCCGCCTCAAGATCGGCGCTCGGCACGACCCGTCGCGCCGCACGCGACAATAATACCTGCGCCGCGACGCGGTCGAGCGGATCGCTGGCATTACTCCACAGCCTGCGCATCGCCGACAAGCGGGCGTCCTGATCCTTGCCGATGAACGCCAGGCGCAATTGCCACGGATCGCTTTCGCCCAGCTGGTCCGGATCAGTCGCGTCGTAGGAGGTCGAGTAAAGGTCGATCAGCGCCTGGCTTGAAAAGACGCCGAGCGCCGCGGCCGTCCGGGCTGCCGGCAGGCGCTGGGTCGCGGCGAACATCGGCGCGCGTGCCAGCCACGCCCGGGTTTGCGGACTTGCGGCATTCATCAGCCGTTCCGGGGGAAGCATCGCGGTCGCCGTGGATAGGCCGTATCGCCAGGCGTTCAACCGGTCGACCGGTTCCCACTCGACGGTCACGGCACGCGACGTTTCCGCACCAGCGCCCACCACCTTGTCGGCCAATGCGAGATCGATTGGGCCGACCCGGCCGCGCCGACGCGCCGCTTCGATATCGGCCGCCGCCCGCTCGCCCTCGCCCGACAGCGACGCACAAATCGCCGAGACGAGCGACGCGACACGCGGCTCGACCTTCAACAGGCCCGCCTCGAGCGGGCACATCGCCGACGGATCGCTGCTTGCCAGCGCCGACTGCAAGGCGACTTGCCGCATCTTGGGCGTAAACCGATCGGAATCCACACTGGCGACGAGCAGGCGGCCGGCGTCGGCCTCGCCCATGCGCAGCAGCAGCCAGGCGCGCTCCGCCGCCCAGTCGGCGGGGTTGACGTCGGCCGGCGCCGCCGCCTTCGCCAACAGAGCGTTGCGCAACCCGATATGCGCCCAGCGCGACGCCAGCGGTGTGTTCATTCGCCGCATCAAAATCTGCATCGACTTGCCGCTTGCCGCGCCCCAGGGGCGGGAACCAAGGTTCAGCGCCTCGGGATCCAGGGTCCCGGCAAAACGCGGATCGCGCCGCGAGGCCCTGGGATATTCAACCTGCGGCGCCGGTTCGGCCACCCCGGCCAGTTCGGCCGGGAACAGCGAATCGACAATTTGCACGGCTGCGGTTTCGCCCGGGCTGGCTCGCGACGGCGTCGCGGTTGCGGGAACCGAGGGCGACGGGCTGGTGGGTTCCGGAGCCGGCGTGACCGGATCGTCGAAGCCAGGCGGAAGGATCGATTCCGGCCGGTCCTGCGCGATGGCCGGCAGGGCCAGCGCCACCGCGACCGCCGCCGCACCCATCAGCAATTGCTTAGTTGGTCGCCGCATTGCCCGCTACGTCTGCCTCGATGGTCTGGACCGGAACTTCCTCAACACTGCGCGACAGCAGGAACAGGCCGCCAACCAGGATGAGAATGACAATGATCAGGAATGTTAGGCCTCGAGGCATGGGGTCTCCGCTTGGGGGTGGTGGATGCGAGAAAGGCTTTTGCCCGACCTTGCGCCCCTATGTATAGCCCCGGGCAAATGTATAGCGCGGCAAAGTGCAAAAGCTGACCGACCTTCTTGACCGATCCATCGTGCTGGTCGGCTTGATGGGTGCGGGCAAGTCGACCGTCGGTCGCCGCCTGGCTCGACGACTCGGCCTGCCGTTCGTCGACAGCGACATCGCAATCGAGGAAGCATCCGGTTCCCCCACCGCCGAATTGTTCGAACGCTATGGTGAAAGCGATTTTCGCGATGGGGAGCGGCGGCTGGTCGCCCGCCTGGTGGAGGGGGGCGTCCGAGTGATCGCGACCGGCGGCGGCGCCTTCAATGACCCGCGGACCCGCGAAATCCTCAACCAGCGCGCGATTACCGTCTGGCTCGATGCCCCGGTCGACGTGCTGGCCGAGCGCACGTCGCGGCGGAACAACCGCCCGTTGCTGAAAAAGGGCAACCCCGCCGAAATCTTGGCCAGGCTCGCCGACGAACGGCGCAGCTTCTATGCCGAGGCCAGGATCCATGTTCGAAGCAACGGCGCCGGCGCGCATTCGGATGTGGTCGAGGCGATCGTCGAAGCCCTGCGCCAGCATTTGACGCAATGACGGTCATCCGCGTCGACATTTCGCCGGGGGGCCATGACGTTCTGGTCGGTCCGATCGAAGCGGGTGTCGAGCGCATCCTCGACCTTGCCCGCGGCGCATCGCCGGTGCTGGTGAGCGAGCCCAGGGTATTCGGGCTTCATGGGACCCAGATTGGCGAAATGCTCGGCGCCGTCCCGATTCTCGTTCCCGAGGGCGAGGCCGCCAAGGACTGGCCAAGCCTGCAGGCGCTGCTGGCCGAGTTCGCCGGGCGCAACATTTCGCGAGACACGCCGGTCGTGGCGCTGGGGGGCGGCAGCGTGGGCGACCTGACCGGCCTCGCCGCGTCGCTGTTCAAGCGCGGCTGCCCAGTCGTCCATGTCCCCACGACCCTGCTCGCCCAGGCCGACAGTGCGATTGGCGGCAAGACGGCGATCGACGCCTTTGGCGAGAAAAATCTGATTGGCACCTTCCACCTGCCCGCGCTGGTCGTCGCCGATCCCGCCCTGCTCGACACGCTCGACGAGCGGCAATTGCGCTCGGGCTATGCCGAAATCGTCAAATATGGCCTGATCGACGATCCCGCCTTTTTCGCCTGGTGCGAATCCAATGGCCGAGGCGTGCTGGCCGGTCATCGCGACCTGAGGCACGACGCAATCTGCACCGCGATCCGCGCCAAGGCCCGGATCGTCTCCGCCGATATCGAGGATCGCACTGGTAAGCGGGCGCTGCTCAATCTTGGCCACAGCTTTGGACATGCCATCGAGGCGGAAGCCGACTTCGGGAAGATTTTGCACGGCGAGGCCGTGGCGCTCGGCATGGCCCTGGCCTTCCGCTTATCGTCGGAGCTAGGCCATTGTCCCGCGGCCGATACCGATCGAGCGGTCGCGCACCTCATCGCCGCCGGCCTGCCGACCCGGCTGGCCGATGTCGGTCTGGCCGGCCGCGGGCTTGCCCTTGTCGACCGGATGCATCGCGACAAGAAGAATGCGACGGGCAAGGTTGCGCTGGTGCTGGCCCACGGCATCGGCCGCGCGTTTCTCGATCCGGCGGTCAATGTGCGGCGTCTAGCCGGGTTCCTCGGCAGCGCCGCCTAGGCTTTCTTCGTCGGCCAGCGAGCGATCGGGACCGAATGATCGATCCTCGCCGGCGTGCATATCCCCTGTTTCGCTCTGCCGCTCGAGCCGCTCGCAGTCCCGCAGCCGATACTCACGGTCCACCCGGTCGATTTCCTCGGGCGCGATGCCGACGGCCTTGAGCGCTGCCCGGCCCATCTTGACCGCGCTTTCGAACAATTCGCGCTGCGCGAAGGCGAGATCCAATCCATTGAGCGAGATGAGGTGAACCCGGTCGAACGCCCGCACCAGCACCGCCGCCTGCGGAAAGGCTTCGAGCACATTGCGAAGGGATTCGCGGGTCAGCCCGCCGTCTCGATTATCCTGGCAGAACAGGATAGCCCTGGCGGTCTCGGCCCCCGCAGTGCGCAGCAAATCGAGCCGCATGCCATCGCCATAGTAAACCTTTGTCCCGAAGGTCCCCGCGACCTCAATCATTTCGGCTTCGGTGTCGATCAGGGTCACGGCAATGCGCTTGGCCATCAGCATCTGGGCGGCGGTTTGACCGAACCGGCCATATCCGACGAGGATGACGCTGGTTTCGGGAGATCTCTCGGGGCCGTCGAGGCCTTTGCCACCGGATTCCTCGCGCCGCTCCATCCAGTCGGTGAGGCGCATCAGGAACGGCGTCGTCGCCATGGACAGCACCACCACCGCCGAAAGCAGCGAGGCGGCTTCGGGAAGGATCAGGCGCGCGCCGGCCGCCTGGGCGAACAGGACGAAGCCGAATTCGCCCGCCTGGCTAAGAAGAAGTCCGAGCCGGATGCTGCGCGGCCAGCCATTGCCGAAGCCGCGGGCCAGCCCGGCGATGATCATGCATTTGATGACGATCACCGACAGCGCAATGCCGATCACGAACAACGGCCGGTCGGCGATGGCCGAAAGGTCGAGCATCATTCCAACCGACAGGAAGAACAAGCCAAGGAGGATCGAGCGGAACGGCTCGACGTCGCTCTCAAGTTCGTGCCGATAAGGCGATTCGGCGAGCATTACGCCGGCAATGAAGGCGCCCAGCGCGACGGACAGGCCAAGCGAATGCATCAGCGCCGATGCCGCGATCACGGTGAAGAGCCCGGCGACGATGAACAGCTCGCGCTCGCCCAGCCGCCCGATTAGCCGGAACATCGGATTGAGCACCAGTCGCCCGGCCAGCACCAGCGCGATGATTGCCCCCACCGTGTAGAGTGCGAGCGTCAGGCCGCTCGGATCGCTCGGGTCGGGCGGGACCCGCGACATGGCGGCGATGATGGTGATCATCGGCACGATCGCGAGATCCTGGAACAGCAGGATGGAAAAGGTCCTCTCCCCCGCCGGCGTGTTGAGGTCGCCGTCCGAACGAAGCATCGGCAGCACCTGCGCGGTCGACGACAGCGCCAGCGGAAGGCCGATGGCGAGCGCGGCCTCAGGCGTCACGCCGAGCGTGAGCTGGACGAACAGGCTCAGCGCCACCCCGCTCAGGATGACCTGCGCCAGGCCAAGCCCGAATATGTCCTTGCGCAACCGCCACAGTCGACTCGGGTTCAGCTCCAGCCCGACAATGAACAGCAGCAGCGCGATGCCGATTTCGGAAATGCTGGCAAGGTCTTCCGGATCGTCGACCAGGCCAAGCAGCTGCGGCCCAATCAGGGCGCCGCCCACGATGTAGCCCAGCGTGGCGCCCAGCCCGAGCTTGCGAAACAGCGCGACGAACACCAGCGCGGTTCCAAGCATGATCGCGCCGCCTTCGAGCAACGCGCTGGTGGTTTCGACCGCCGCCTGGGCCTCGACACTCATGGTGCTTCCTCGATCGCCGCAAGGAGGGCGCGGAAGGGAAGCAGGATGGCGCCGTGACGCCCCTTGCGCAACCGGGCGGGCGCGAGCGCGTCCAAGCCTGGCCAGGCGGGAAGCCGGTCATCGCCCGCCAGCCATTCTTCGATCTCGTGAATCGCCCGGCGGACATCGCGGGCGCCGTGGCCAATGGCGTCTTCGCCCATCAATGCCGCCGACGCCTGTCCAAAGGCGCAAGCCTCCACCGCCTGCCGCAAAACCGTGACCCGCTTCTCATCGTCGAGCTGGACTGCAACCCGCGCCCGGCTTCCGCAGGTTGGCGACCGCCGTTCGGTCGCGCCCTCGATCGCCTCCATCGGCACCAGATGCGGAATCGATGCCGCCAAGCGAAGAATCTCCCGGGTGTAAAGCGGCGCGTTCATTCCCGGCGCCAAGTGGTGCCGGAAGGGCCATCTTCCAACCAGATGCCCTCGGCCTTGAGTTCGTCGCGGATGCGGTCGGCCTCGGCGAAGTCGCGGCGCTCCTTTGCTTCGGTGCGGGCGGCGATCCGCGCCTCGACATCGCCGCTATCGCCGGCGCCGCGAAACCAATCCTCAGTCGCCATGGTCAGCAGGCCAAGCGCCTTGGCGGCCGCCGCGGCCGCCTGCAGCATTTGCTCGCGTCCGCCCTGGAAAAATTGGAAATCCTCGCTCAGCGGCTGTTCGGACGAGCGCAGATATTCGCTGATCACCGAGATCGCCTTGGGCGTGTTCAAATCATCGCGGAGCGCTTCCCAGAACGGGGTGATTTCCCCGAACGGCTCAACGTCCCCCAAAATGCGATACCAGCGGTCGAGCACGGCCTTGCTCTGAGCAATCAATTCCGGCGTCCACGCCAGTGGCTGGCGGTAGTGCGCCGACAACAGGGCCAGCCGCAGCGTCTCGCCCTTGTGCTTCTTCAGCAATTCCTCGGGTGTCACGATATTGCCCAGCGACTTCGACATTTTCTCCGTGCCCATGTCGACGAAGCCATTGTGCACCCAATAGTGCGCCAGCGGCGCCCCGCCATGCGCGCAACGGCTCTGCGCGATCTCATTTTCATGGTGGGGGAAGATCAGGTCGAGACCGCCGCCGTGGATGTCGATCGTTTCGCCCAGGTGGGCGCGGATCATGGCCGAACATTCGATGTGCCAGCCGGGGCGTCCGCGGCCCCACGGACTGTCCCAGCCGACCACGCCCTCCTCGCTCGGCTTCCACAAAACGAAGTCGGCCGGATCGCGCTTGTACGGTGCCACCTCGACCCGGGCGCCGGCGATCATCGCGTCGCGATCGCGGCGGCTCAGGCTGCCATAATCGGGGTCGCTCGGCACGTCGAACAAGACATGCCCCTCAGCCTCGTAGGCGTGGCCCCGTTCGATCAGCCCGGCGATCATGGCGATCATTGGGGTGATTTCCTGCGTCGCATGTGGCGCGATGGTCGGCGGCTGAACGCCCAGCGCACCCATATCCTCCAGGTAGAAGCGTTCGAAGCGCTCGGTGATGACCGAAACGTCGACGCCTTCCTGCGTAGCGGAAGCGATGATCTTGTCGTCAACATCCGTGACGTTACGCGCATAGATGACCTCGGCGTCCGGATACTCATGTTCCAGCAGGCGCCTCAGCAAGTCGAACACGACCGCCGGACGGGCATTGCCGATATGGGCGCGGCCATAGACGGTGGGTCCGCAAACATACATCGTAATGCGCTTGGGATCGGCCGGCTCAAAAGGGCGCTTCTTGCGCGCCAACGTATCGTGCAGGCGGATCACAGCTTGACCCCCGGATGCCGCCGCGTTTCAACCCAGTCAACCACTGCGCGCCCGGTCGCGTTGAGCAGTGGAAAGGTACGGCTTTGGGTCATCCATTCGGGCCGGTCAGCATCGGTGCCGTAGACCATGTCGGTGGCCAGGTTGGCGAGGAGGAAGAACAGGGTCGCTCCGATCAACCCCTTAAGGATGCCGAACCCTCCGCCAAGCAGTCGGTCGACCGGGCCGAGCACCGATCGCCGCGCCTTGCCGCCGACCGCCCGGGCGAAAATCTTCACCGCAATATAAGCAGGCAGGAACAATAGCGCGAACGCCAGCGCCGAGGCGCCGGCCCCCGTCCCGACCGGACCGACGAGATTTTCCTGAAGCGGCGTGTGGAACAGCTTCAGCGCGGCGATCCCCGCCACCCAGGCGATCAGCGACAATACCTCATGCGTAAATCCCCGCACAAAGCCGACTAGCGCCGCTCCGCCGAGCAGCAGGATCACAAAAATGTCGAGCGCGGTCATATTCGCTCCGGCTAGCGTTCCGATCGTTCCGGCGCCAGCCCCTAGCGGGAGAGGATTTGGTCGACGAGTTCCCTCAGTCTCACAAATTGCGACAGCGAGATGCCCTTCGGACTTTGAATTCCCGCCGGCACCCAGCCGCGATCAAATCCCAGCTTGGCGGATTCCTTGAGGCGGAGCGCCGCGTGCGCAACCGGGCGCACCTCGCCGGACAAGGCGATCTCGCCCATGATGACCGCCTCCTGCGGCACCGGCCGTTCGCTGAGCGCGGACACCAGCGCCGCCGCCACCGCCAGGTCCGCTCCCGGGTCGGTCAGCCGATAACCGCCAGCGACATTCAGATAGACCTCCGACGTCGCAAAGCTCAGCCCGCAGCGCGCTTCGAGCACCGCCAGGATCATCGCCAGCCGCCCGCTGTCCCAACCGACCGCGGATCGCCGTGGAGTTGCACCGCTCGCCAACCGCACGACCAGCGCCTGGATTTCGACCAGCACCGGCCGCGTTCCTTCCAAGCGCCGGAAAGACGCTTGTTCCGCTGACCGGTTCGCCGCGCTGAGTGAGGAACAGCGCCGACGGATTGGGCACCTCGGCCAGCCCTGCGCCCTCCATCGCAAACACGCCGATCTCGTCGGTCCCGCCAAACCGGTTCTTGGCGGCGCGAAGGATGCGGTACTGGTGGCTGCGCTCGCCTTCGAAGCCGAGCACCGTGTCGACCATATGTTCAAGCACACGCGGGCCGGCGATCGTGCCGTCCTTGGTGACATGGCCGACCAGGACCACCGCCGTCCCGCGCTCCTTGGCGAAGCGGACCAGTTCCTGCGCCGAAGCACGAACCTGACTGACCGTGCCGGGCGCGCCCTCGATCAGGTCGCTGTGCATCGTCTGGATCGAATCGATGATCAGCAGCGCTGGCGGTGCTCCCGTCCCGACGGTGGTCAAAATATCCCGCACAGACGTCGCCGCCGCCAACCGCACCGGCGCACCGCCGAGCCCGAGCCGGATCGCGCGCAGACGCACCTGATCGACCGCCTCCTCGCCCGACACATAGACGACATCGCGGCCCGCCTCGGCCAGCTTTGCCGCGACCTGCAGCAACAGGGTCGACTTGCCGATGCCCGGATCGCCGCCCAGCAGCATCGCCGATCCCGGCACGATCCCGCCGCCGATGGCCCGGTCGAACTCGGCAATCCCGGTCCTCATACGCTCCGGCAAGGCGACCACCGCGTCGAGCCCGACCAGATCGACCGGCTGGCCGCCTCCTTGAAGATTGTGCTTCGCGGCGAACACGGTAACCGACGCCGCTTCCTGCACCAGCGTATTCCACTCGGCGCAGTCGGGGCATTGCCCCTGCCATCGATGCTGCTGCGATCCGCACGCCTGACAGATATATCGCGTCTTAAGCTTCGCCATCGGGGAGCCAAGCTACCGGAACGAAGCAGGAACGCAAGCGACAATCTCGTCACGCGGCCCCGCAAGCGCTAATAGCGAATCCGGAGGGGTGCGGATGGCCGACGTCTTCTTGTCTTACGCCCGGTCGAATGCCGACGATGCGATGCGCATCGCCCACTGCCTTCGGACAACGGGCTATTCCGTCTGGTATGACGAGAGCCTTCCCGCGCACCGCGCCTACACCGACGTCATTTCCGAACAATTGGATGCCGCATCGGCCGTGCTGGTGTTGTGGTCCACGCAGGCCGCTGCCTCTCAATGGGTTCGGTCCGAGGCCAACCGCGCGCGGGAAACCGGACGACTGGTGCAGCTGCGGCTCGACGATACGCGCCTGCCGATGCCGTTCGATCAGATCCAGTGCGCCGACCTCAGGCGTTGGAGCGGCGATTGCGGGACAGCCGGCTGGCGTACGGTAGTGGCGAGCATTGCGGCGCTGGCCGGTGGAGAACAGGCGATTGCCGCGCCGGCCATGCCGCCAGCCCCCAACCGCCGCAGCCTCTTGCTGGCTGCTGGCGCGGCGGCGGCGCTCGGCGCCGGGGGATTTGCTGTCTGGCGCGGACGGCAGCCCGCGATATCGCCGGAGGCGCAACTGCTCCTGGAGAAGGGCCTCGACGCGCTTCAAGCAAACGATGCCCTTGACCCCGAGGACGCAGGTTCGACCGGACAGGCGGTGGCGCTGCTTAGGGAAGCGACGCAGGCCGCCCCGCAATCCGCCCTGGCCTGGGGCGGACTGTCATTGGCCTATGCGGTGCGCCGACGGGCGTCGCCGCTGGCCGACCGGCCGGGCCTCGCCGCGCGCGGGCGGGAAGCGGCCGATGCGGCCCTTCGCCTCGATCCCAATGAACCCCGGGCATTGGCTGCCATCCGAATCATGGAGCCGGTCTATCGAAACTGGCTCGCTGCGGAACAGGCGGACCGAGCCGCCCTGTCCCGAAACCCGCGTTATCCGATCCTGCTGTTCGTCCTGTCCGACATGCTCGGCAGCGTTGGGCGGTGGCGTGAAGCGACGGAGCTGTCCAACCGGCTCGATCGCAAGAAATTCCTGCTGCCCGGAGCGGAGCGTAAGGCCATTTTGAACATGTGGTCTGCTGGCGAATTGCGACAGGCGGACGAGGCGATCGCCGCGGCGGTGGAGCGCTGGCCCGACCAGCGCCAGGTCTGGCGGACGCGCATCGCCTATCTGCTGTATAGCGGCCGCGCCACCGAAGCGCTCGCCATCCTGCGCGACAAGGTCGATTATCCTCGCGACCTGCTGCCGGGCATGGCCGATACCGCCAAGGCGACCGCCGAGGCGATGGCCGGCGAGATTAGCAGAGCCAGCGGAATATCGATCAACCTCGCGTTCCTCAGGACCAACCCGGCGCTGGCCCTTCCCATTACCCACGCGATTGTTGCCCTGGGGGATTCGCGAACCGCATTCGACCTCCTTCGCGGCTATTATTTCGGCCAAGGCGACTGGGCCGCTCTCGCCCCGCCCGGCGGCGACCAGGATCGCCAAACGAGCCCGCTATTCCAGCCGCCGATGCGCGAGTTGTGGTCTGATCAGCGGTTTGAGCTGCTTTTGAAGGACATCGGACTGACAGGATATTGGCAACAATCGAGGAGCCAGCCGGACTATCAAAGCGCGCCAGGCCGCTGATTGGTCCGACCAAGCGAGCAACTGAGCGAGGGCCCGACCGTTTAGATTTCCTCACCCAGAAGGAGGACGAACATGCCCTTTGCCAAGGCAAAAGACGGCACGAAGCTGTATCACAAGGATTGGGGCGAGGGTCGGCCCGTCGTCCTCATCCACGGATGGCCGCTGACCGGCGACACGTTCGACGACATGGCCGTTGCGCTGGCCGAGCGCGGCTTCCGCTCAATCATTCCCGATCGTCGAGGTTTCGGTCGGTCCGATCAGCCGTGGGACGGGCATGACTATGACACCTATGCCGATGATGTCGCCGCCATTCTCGAACATTGCCGAATTGCAGAGCCGGTTGCGCTGGTTGGATTCTCGATGGGGGGCGGCGAGGTTGCGCGCTTCCTGACCAAACAGGGCGCGAATCGCGTTTCCGCCGCGGTGCTGATCAGTTCGGTCGTACCCTACATGCTGCAAACCGACGACAACCCTAACGGCGTCCCTCAATCAACGTTCGACGAGATGACGGCCGGCATGAAAAAGGACCGCGAGCATTTCTTTGCAGGCTTCTTCAAGGACTTCTTTGGCGACGGGCTATTGAGTCAGCCGGTCAGCAGCGAGGTCCAGATGAACGCCTGGAGGCAGACGATGATGGCCGGCTTGAGGCCGACTTTGGCGGCGGCCCAGGCCTTCGCGACCACCGATTTCCGGCCGGATCTCAAGAATTTCACCGTACCGACGCTGGTCATTCACGGAACCGCGGACAGGACAGTCCCGATCGACGCCACCGGCCGCGTCGTTGCCGAGCACGTGCCAGGCGCGAAGCTGATCGAATATGACGGCAGCGCACACGGCCTGTTCGCGATCGACAAGGAGCGGCTGATCGCCGACGTCTGCGAATTCCTCGAGGTGAATGTCGGAACAACGGGCAGCCAGCGAAGCGCGATTCCTATGCCGCAAGAGGCGTAGTGACGAAAAAAAGGGGGCGCCGGCGGGCGCCCCCTTCCTTTAGAACACCGCCTTGGCGTCACCACCCATCATCTGCTGGCGAACCAGCGGGATCGGCGGGCCGCCATAGCTGAGGAACTGGTCGTGGAAGGACTTCCACGCCTTTTCCCCGCCCCGGGTTGCGACCCAGTCGTCGCGAAGCTTGCGGATCATCAGCTTACCCATCGTATAGTTGAGGTAGGCCGGGTCATAGGTGCCGCGCGCCGCCTGCTGGCGCGCATTTCCTTCGTCCTGGAAGCATTGATCGCGGAACATGGTGTAGCTTTGATCCTGCGTCATCGTCCCTGAGTGCATGCCGATCGCGGAGAGGAAGCGGCAGTCGCGAAGCAGCGCGTTCGACAGCTGGCCGATCAACGTCTCGTCGGTCGCGCCGCCGACACCCTTCACCCGCATCATCTCCTCCGAGTAATGCGCCCAGCCCTCGGCGAACGCATAGCCGACGAACACGCGCCCGAAGAGGAACGGCGAACGGTTGGCGTGGAGGAAGTTGAGGAAGTGTCCCGGCCACACTTCGTGGACCGAGGTGAACAGCAGGTCGGCCTTGCCCGGAACGAAGCCGTCCTGGACCGCCTTTGGCCAGGTCGGATCGGGTGGTGCGATATAATAGACCGACGGCAGGTTCTTCTCATAGGCGCCGGGAATGTTGATGTAGGCGAAATTTTGCCGGTTGTAGGGCGGCGCTTCCTCGACTTTGGCCTCTTCAGTGCCCGGCACCGTGACGATGTCATGGTCGATGACGAACTGCTTCAACTCCTTCAATTGCGCTCTCGCCGCCTGGACGGCGCCGCCTTCGGGCTTGTTGTCGTTCATCTTGCCCATGCAGTCGGGCACGCTCGCGCCGGGCGCCCAACGGTTGCACGCAGCGCGCAGCAAATCCTGATTGGACTTGAGGTCGGCCTCGCCGATCTTTTTGAGCTCGGCCAGCGGCGTCGACACCATCTCTGTGTCCTGGACCATTTGCTGGAACTTCGCCGCGCCGAGCGCGAAATCGGTTCCGGCTTGGGACCGTTGCGATTCAGCCCAATCGGCCAGGTTTTTCATCGACGCCGCCGCCGCCGTGGAGGCGGTCTTCAGCGCCTGCTGGTCGGCCGCCGTACCAACGCCCTTGAATGCTGCCAGGCCATCGCCCGGATAATATTCAGCATAACCGCCGAACGCGCTCTTCGCATAATCGACGAACGAGATGGGCATTGGCGCCTTGATGTTCGCTCGGATCTGCTCTGCCGCACGGGGAATCGATTGCAGGTATTTTGTGTAGGCCTTGATGCGCACCTCGGGCGGCGCATAGGGCACCACGACATAGGTCGAAGGATCGAGGTTGCCGGCATAAAAGGCAGGGTTCTTGTGCGGCTGGTCAGCCGAGTTCGAGCCAAAAAAGCGACCCGCGCGCCTGGGCGACCAAATAGTCGCGCTCGAACCTTTCTTCCTTCGACAGTCTGTCGTCGCCGAATGCCTGGGCGTCGGCGATGGCTGTCTTCAGCCGCTGCTTTTCGGCCTGTAGTCCTGCCTCGCTCCAGTCGGGAAGCTGGCCGTCAAACTCGTGGCGCCCGGCGGTCGCGGCGAAATTGGGCTGGGCCTTGAAGGTTTTTTCGATGTAGCCGTCAACGAACCCCTTCCATTCCGATGACTTGGCAGCGACCTGCCCATTTTGCGCTTCATCGACCGATGAAACCTTGCAGCCGGTAAGCGCCAAGGTCAGCGCCAGGGCTGCTCCGGCCGCCAGATATCCACGATTTCGCATGCTAAGCTTCTCCCTCTGGCGGAGGGTTAGGCGATAAGTTGCACGAGGCCAACACCGTCGCTACCGCGCGGCCATGTCATTGGTCCCGGAGCCGCTTCGTCACCCCGCTTTCCGCGCCTTTTGGGTGGCTAGGTTGGCGACCACCATCGCGCAAATGGCGATGGTCATCGTCATCGGCTGGCAAGTCTATGACATCGCTCGTGAAACCATGGGGGTGAATGCGGCGGCGCTGCGCCTTGGCCTGATCGGCGTGGTGCAGTTCGTGCCGCTGTTCGCCTTGAGCTTGGTCGCCGGCTGGGTTGCCGACCGGATGGACCGCCGCTGGATTGCGCGAGCAGCGGTCGCGCTGGAGCTTGGCTGCGCGCTCCTGCTGGCGGCCGTGGCATGGAACGACGCGATGAGTTCTTGAATGGCTCTACCTCGTCGCCGCTCTGCTTGGCGTGGCGCGAGCCTTCGCGGGGCCGGCGCTGGGGGCGCTCGCGCCGAACCTCGTGCCACGCGCCATCCTGCCCAACGCCATCGCCCTTAGTTCGATCGCCTGGCAATCGGGCACCATCATGGGGCCGGCGGTTGGCGGCTATCTCTACGCCGTCAGCCCCGCGACACCCTATGAGGCGAGCGCGGCGCTGTTTGCCATCGCGCTGGTCGGCCTGTTTCGGATTGCACCGGTCCAACGCCCGACGATCGAAGGCGGGGCTTCGCCCTGGACCCAGATCGTCGACGGCCTCCATTATGTCCGCAAGAACCGGCTGGTTCTGGGCGCGATCAGCCTCGACCTTTTCGCCGTGCTGCTGGGCGGAGCCACTGCGATGTTGCCGATCTTCGCGCGCGACATCCTTCATGCCGGGCCGGAAGGCCTTGGCCATCTGCGCGCAGCGCCGGCGGTCGGCGCCACCCTCACCGCGGCCTGGTTCGCATTCCGGCCGCTCAAGTCCAATGTCGGGGTGAAGATGCTCCTGGCGGTCGCGGTGTTCGGCGCGGCGACCGTTGTTTTCGGCTTTTCGCGCAACATGCTGCTCAGCCTCGCCTGCCTCGCCCTGCTGGGCGCCGCCGACATGTTCTCCGTCTACGTTCGCCAGTCGCTGATCCAGCTTTACACGCCCGACGCCATGCGCGGCCGGGTCGGCGCGGTCTCAACGCTATTCATCTCCGCCTCCAATGAGCTTGGCGAGGCGGAAAGCGGCTTCCTGGCCGCGCTGGTCGGGCCCGTCGTCGCGGTCGTTGCCGGCGGAATCGGCGCCGTCGTGGTGGTTATGCTATGGGCCTGGCGATTTCCCGAGTTGCGTCTTGCAAGGAGCTTCGATGCTCCCGATGTACCTGCCGCAAACGCGAAGGAGACCGTCGCATGAAGGCCCTGTCCATTCTCGAAACGATCGGCAACACGCCGCACATCCGCCTCAACCGACTGTTCGGTGACCGCGCCGAAGTTTGGGTCAAGTCGGAGCGGTCCAACCCTGGCGCGTCAATCAAGGATCGCATCGCGCTGGCGATGATCGAGGATGCGGAGAAAAGCGGCAAGCTGAAGCCCGGCGGGACAATCATCGAACCCACGAGCGGCAATACCGGCATCGGCCTTGCCATGGTCGCGGCGGTGAAAGGCTATAAGCTGATCCTCGTCATGCCCGACAGCATGAGCATAGAGCGGCGGCGGCTGATGCTGGCCTATGGGGCCGAATTCGACCTTACCGATCGGGCCAAGGGCATGCGCGGCGCGGTCGATCGGGCCGAGGAGCTTGTCGCCCAGACCCCGGGAAGCTGGATGCCGCAGCAATTCGACAATCCAGCCAATGTCGAAGTGCATGTCCGGACGACCGCCCAGGAAGTGCTGGCCGATTTCGGCGACCAGCCGCTGGATGCCCTGATAACCGGCGTCGGAACCGGTGGCCACATCACCGCTCTGGCCCGCGTGCTTAAAAAGGAATGGCCCGATTTCAAAGTGTTCGCGGTCGAACCTGCCTTGTCGCCGATTCTCAACGGCGGCAAGCCCGGCCCGCATCCGATTCAGGGCCTCGGGGCCAATTTTATTCCCTCGATCCTCGAAACCGACATTCTCGACGGAATAATCGACGTCGATGCCGAGGATGCGCGGGAAATGGCCCGCCGCGCGGCGCGTGAGGAGGGCATGCTGATCGGTATCTCATCGGGCGCTGCTCTTGCCGCGGTCGAAATGAAAATTCCCGAATTGGGGGAAAAGCCTCGGATTTTGACCTTCAACTACGATACCGGTGAGCGCTATCTCTCGGTACCCGACTTTCTTCCGCAAGAAGATGCTTAAAATGGTGCAAACTCAATCCGTTTGACCCTCCGTTAATCCTTTGGGGTTAATCCGGCCCCAAAGGAGCGTGGAGCGTGGATCATAATGCGTAGGGCACGGTTCGCCGTGTCGGACGGCGAAGGCACCAATGCCAGGGCCTCGATCAACGACGCGTTGACGTTTGACCTGAGGTCGCCCGAAACAACTGACGATGAAAATCTGGCGGTGCAGCGCATCGCCATGTTCGATCTCGCGCCCGCGCTGCTTGGCGCAACCCACTTTGTGTGGGGTCTGGCCTGCATCCTGCTTCACCCCGTCGCGGTCACCTCGTCATTCGCCAGCAGCCCGCTGGTGCCGGTCGCCGCGGTCCTCGTGATCGACGCGGTTGCGTTTGCTGCCTTGTGGTTCCGCGATCGGCTGGGCTTGCAGGCGCGAACCGTTTCGCGCGCGCTGTGCGCCTACATCGGGATCAGTGGCGCGCTGTGGATGGCCTATGGGTTGATGCTGGAATCCATCCATCACTTGCCCAGCACAGGTTTTATCGCGCTTGCATTCGGCGCCGGGCTCGGCGCGGCGACGATTGTATCCATCTCCTCGCCGCCCATCGCGATCGTCAATGCGCTCGTCGCGATGACCGGCGCGTTGGTCGTTTCCAGCACCCCTGAAGTGCTCGCCGGCATTGGTTTCCTGGCGATCATCAACATCGCCTACAGCGTGGCCAGTGCCCGAACCGTGCTCACCAACGCCCGTGCCCGGCTGCGGCTCGAGGCACAGGCGCGCAAGGCGCTGCACTTTGTGGACGAGTTCGAAAACAGCGGCCGGGGCTGGTTTTGGGAAACCAACAACCTTGGCACCCTGTCCTATGTGTCGCAGCAGCTGGCCGACGATTTCAAGGTCGAACCCGAGGAGTTGCTCGGCAGCCAGTTCACCGACCTTCTCTCGGTAGACGTTGGGTCGCCCGACAGTCTTCGCGAAGAACGGACTCTCGGCTTCCATTTATCGGCCCGCTTCCCGTTCAGCGACGTGATCGTCCGCGCCGCCAGCGACGAGGACATTCACTGGTCGCTGTCCGGCAACCCGGTGTTCGACGAACGGGGACGCTTTCTTGGCTTTCGCGGCATCGGCACCGACCTGACCGAGCAGCGCCGTTCCGAGCAGGAAATCAGTCGGCTCGCCCGCTTCGATTCACTGACCGGCCTGCCCAACCGCGCGCTGATGCGCCAGACTCTGGACGAGGCGTTGCGCAATGCCGCCAGTCGCCGCAAGGGCTGCACGCTGTTCCTCATCGATCTCGATCGCTTCAAGAACGTCAATGACACGCTGGGCCACCCCATCGGGGACGCGCTTCTTCGCCAGGTTGCAGATCGGCTGAAGCTCGCGATCGGCGATCATGGACAGGTCGGCCGGCTGGGCGGCGACGAGTTCAAGGCGGTGCTTCCGGGCACGGTCGAAACGGGCCTGCTTGAAAGCCTGGCACGCACCCTGATCGAACAAGTGTCGCGACCCTATATGATCGAAGGGCACAAGGTGACGATCGGCGCATCGCTCGGCATCGCGATCGGCGATCCGGGACGGAGCTGCGCCGACAGCCTCATCCGCAATGCCGATCTCGCGCTTTACGCGGCCAAGGCGGCCGGGCGCGGCAAGCACTGCTTCTACGAAGCCGCAATGCACAGTGAGGCGTCGGATCGGCAGGTACTGGAAAACGATCTACGCCAGGCGCTCGATCGCAACGAGCTATGGGTTGCCTATCAGCCGATCGTTCGCGCCGCGAGCGAGGAGATTTCCGGCTTTGAGGCGCTGGTCCGGTGGCGGCACCCGACCCGCGGGCCGATCTCGCCCGACAAGTTCATCCCGCTCGCTGAGGAATGCGGAATGATCGGGAAGATCGGCGAATTTGTCCTTCGCACGGCGGTTGGCGAAGCGGCCCGCTGGCCGGAACAGATCCGGATTGCGGTCAACCTGTCGCCGATCCAGTTCAACGATCCGCACATCATCGACACGGTCGCCGCGGTGCTCGCTGATTACGGGCTCACTCCCGCGCGCCTCGAGCTGGAAATCACCGAGGGCGTATTCCTGGCCGACAGCGACATGACCGACGGCACCTTCGCCCGGCTGAAGTCCCTCGGTGTTCGCCTGGCACTCGACGATTTCGGTACCGGCTATTCATCGCTCGGCTATTTGAAGAAGGCGCCGTTCGACAAGATCAAGATCGACCAGAGCTTCGTGCGGGGCGCGGCATCGACGACCAAGCGCAACGGCGCCATCATCCGCGCGATTGTGACCCTCGCCGACAGCCTGGAGATGGACACGACCGCCGAGGGCGTCGAAACCCATGACGACCTGTGTCTGATCCGCGAGCTGGGGGTTAGCCAGGTGCAGGGCTATATCTTCGGCAAGCCCATGCCGGCGGACGAGGCGCGCGAAATGGCCAACGGCAGCCGCGTAGAGGCCGAAGGCTTCCAATGCATCCGCGAGCCAAGGCAGCGGCTGATGCGCCGGGCGATTGCCGCGATCGACGGCCGCACAACCGAGATCCGCCTGCGTAACATCTCGGCCATGGGCGCCCTGGTTGAGTGCGACCAGCCAGTCATGCCGGACATGCAGTTGACCATCGACATCGTCGGCGTCGGACCGGTCGTCGGCACCGTGCGCTGGGCACAGACCGGGAAGTTCGGCGTTCAGTTTACCGAGCATTTCGACATTGGAAGGCTGGCAGCCAAGCAGCCCAAGGCGAACGATGTCACCATGCTGCAGCCCTGGTACGTCAACCAGGCGCCGACCAAGGCAGCGAGCTAGTTCGCAGGACCGCGAAATGAATTCGCGCCGTGGGTCCTGTCAGCCGATTGGCTGCAGGCCGTCCATTCTTCGTAAACTCAGAAGGCCTCCATCGGCAGGGCCATCAGGCTCTCGGCGCCCGCTTCCACCTTGCGGCGAAGCGCACCTGCGCTGACCAGCTCGCGATCTGCGAAGTAGCGCGCGGTGGCAAGCTTGGCTTCGTGGAATGCGGCATCATCGCCGGCCGCCTTCAGCCGGGCCGAAACGCCCGCCATCTTGAGCCACATCCAGCCGAGGCTGACGAGGCCCATCAACTGCATATATGCATAAGCGCCGGCGCCGGCATTGTTCGGGTCGGCCATGCCATTTTGTGCGAGCCACATCGTCGCGCCCTGCAAATGGCCAAGCGCCTTCTCGAGCGGCTCGGCGATCCCTGCCGGATCGCCCGCCGCCTTCGCCTCGGCGATGTCGCGGCCGATCAGTTCGAACAGCGCCCTCACCCCGCGTCCACCGTCCTTGCCAAGCTTGCGGCCGACCAAGTCCATCGCCTGAACGCCGTTGGTGCCTTCATAGATCTGGGCAATTCGGGCGTCGCGGACGAACTGGTCCATTCCCCATTCGCGGATATAACCATGCCCCCCGAATATCTGCTGGGCGTTGACCGCCGTTTCGAATCCGCGATCGGTAAGATAACCCTTGATGACGGGCGTCAGCACCGAGATGAGGTCGTCGGCGGCAACCCGTTCTTCCTCGGTCTGCGCCTTGCGCGAGAGGTCGACCTGAAGCGCGCCCCACAGGATCAGCGCTCGCGCGCCCTCGTTGAAAGCCCTGGACTCCATCAGCATACGGCGGACATCGGGGTGGACGAACAGCGTGTCGGCCCGGGCGTCAGGATCGCGATCCTGGGGCTTGAGCGCCCGGCCCTGCCGCCGGTCCTTCGCGTACGCGACCGCGTTCTGATAGGCGACCTCGCCCTGCGCCAGCCCCTGCAGGCCAACTCCGAGCCGGGCCGCGTTCATCATGATGAACATGGCGGCCAGGCCCTTCTCCGGCTCCCCGACCAGCCAGCCCTTGGCTCCGTCATAGTTCATGACGCAGGTCGAATTGCCGTGAATTCCCATCTTGTGCTCGATCGAGCCGCAACCAAGCGAATTGCGCTCGCCCAGCGAGCCATCCTCGTTGACGAGGAATTTGGGCACGACGAACAGCGAAATGCCTTTCACATTATCCGGAGCGCCGGCGATCTTGGCCAGAACCAGGTGGATGATGTTTTCCGACAGGTCATGCTCGCCCGACGAGATAAAGATTTTGGTCCCCGTGATCGCATAGCTGCCGTCCGGGTTGGGTTCCGCCTTGGTTTTGAGAAGCCCGAGGTCGGTGCCGGAGTGCGGCTCGGTCAGGTTCATCGTGCCTGTCCACTTTCCCGCGACCATGTTCGGGACATAGCGGTCCTTGAGCTCGTCGGACCCCTTGACCAGCAACGAAGCGATGGCGCCCTGGGTCAGGCCATTGTACATTTCGAAACTGTGGTTGGATGAGCAGAGATATTCGGCAATCGCGGTCGAGATGACGGAGGGGAGGCCCTGTCCGCCATATTCCTGCGGAGCATGAAGGGTCGTCCAACCACCCTCGACGAACTGGCCCCATGCCTTCTTGAATCCGGTCGGCGTGGTCACCGATCCGTCGTCGTGCCGCGTGCAGCCTTCTTCATCGCCCACCCGATTGAGCGGTTGCAGCACTTCCTCGCAGAAACGTCCCCCCTCGCTGAGGATCGCTTCGACCAGGTCAGGTGTCGCGTCGGCGAAACCGGGAAGATTGGAGTAATTCTGCATCTCGACGATATGGTCGAGGACATATTTGGTGTCGCGGACGGGGGCGGCGTAGACAGGCATCAGCTTTCCTTTTTCCCGCCCTCAAGCAGGGCGATGAATTCGTCGAGTTCATTGATCGTGGCATCGATGTCGACCCGCTGAAGCTTCAGCCGGTCGACCTGTTGCTGGCAACGCTCGATCGTTTTGAGACGCTGCGTTTCCCGGCCGTCGCCGACGTCATAAAGGTCGAGCAGTTCCTTGATGTCGGCCAGGCTGAGGCCGACCCTCTTGCCACGAAGAATCCAGGCCAGGCGAGCCCGATCGCGGTCGGTGTAGAGCCGCTGGGTTCCCCGGCGCTCGGGCGCGATTAGCGCCTCATCCTCGTAGAAGCGAAGCGCGCGGGCCGTCACGCCAAACTCGTCACACAGCTCGCCGATCGAATAATGGCTTTTGTGCTGAAGCATGGACGCGGCCTTACTTTACGTTTCCGTAAAGGTCAATCTAGCAAAGCGGATCGCCGGCGAGATCCGTCGCCGTGGACGCGGGCCGATCGAGTTGAAATGTCTTTGAAACCATCGCGCTTCCCGGGCCGCAATAATAAGCGCAGCTGGGCGGCGCGGCGCCAACGGTGACGGTCGCCGCCGAGACCGTGAGAGGAATGCGGCATCCGCTTTCGCTTTCACCGCGAGGCACCAGCTCCCATCCCGTCGCAGTGCGGACGAGCTGCCCGCTCGCGGTGCAATTTACATCCCCTTCGCCATAGACGATCAATCCCGCCCGAAGGTCGCCGCCGGAGTTTTCCACGCACAGCCGGTCGCGGCCGTCGCCGGCAAAATTGCCGGTCGCGATCGGCGGCGCGGCGGGCTGTTGGGAACAGGCGGTCAGCAACAGAGCGATCGGGATCATGCGCATTTCGGCACCATGCTTCAGCTTGGCGCAAGGCGAAAGGCGACAAATGCGCCGCGCACCCTTATATGGCCTTCATCGCCCTCCCAAGGATTCGCGCGCCATCATGCTGACCACGAACCCGCTAGACGATGACAAGCTCCGCGAGGAGTGCGGCATTTTCGGAATTTGGGGAGCGGAAAACGCCTCCAGTTTCGTCGCGCTCGGCCTCCACGCGCTCCAGCATCGCGGCCAGGAAGCGGCCGGCATCGTCAGCTTCGACGGCACCAATTATCACTCCCATCGGGCAATGGGCCATGTCGCCGGCAATTTCGACCGCGACGACATCATCCGCAAGCTGTCGGGCAGGATCGCCATCGGCCATGTCCGCTATTCGACGACCGGCGAAACCGCGATGCGCAACGTCCAGCCGCTGTTCGCCGAACTGGCCGAGGGCGGGTTCGCGGTGGCGCACAACGGCAACCTCAGCAACGCCGTAACGCTCCGGGCGGCGCTCAATCGGCGCGGGTCGATCTTCCAGTCGACCAGCGACACCGAGGTCATCATCCACCTCGTCGCGACGTCGAGCTACTCAACACCGCTCGACCAGCTGACCGACGCCCTGGGGCAGGTCGAGGGCGCCTATTCGCTGCTCTGCCTTACGCCCGAAGGGCTCGTTGCCTGCCGCGACCCTCTTGGCATCCGACCGCTGGTGATGGGCAAGCTTGGCGAGGCGACCATCTTCGCGTCCGAAAGTGTCGCGCTCGACGTCATCGGCGCCACTTATCTGCGCGATGTCGAACCGGGCGAGTTGATCATCGTCAACGAAGCTGGAATCCGAAGCTTTCGCCCATTCGCCCCGGCCAGCCCGAGGCCGTGCATCTTCGAACATGTCTATTTCTCGCGGCCCGACAGCATCGTCGACGGCACGTCCGTCTATGAAGTCCGCAAGAATATCGGCGCGGAACTGGCCCGCGAGGCGCCGGTGGAAGCGGACTATACCGTCCCGGTGCCGGATTCGGGCGTACCCGCCGCGCTTGGCTACAGCCAGCAATCCGGCATCCCGTTCGAGCTTGGCATTATCCGTTCGCACTATGTCGGCCGGACCTTCATCCAGCCGACCCAGGACGTTCGTCACCTTGGCGTCAAGCTCAAGCACAACGCCAATTCGGCGCTGATCAATGGGAAGCGGATTATCCTGGTCGACGACAGCATCGTGCGTGGCACCACCAGCGTGAAGATCGTCCAGATGATGCGCGATGCGGGCGCGAAGGAGGTGCATATGCGCATTGCCTCCCCGCCCACCCGGCACAGCTGTTTCTACGGCGTCAACACGCCTGAGCGATCGAAGCTGATCGCGAGCCAGATGAGCGTCGAGAAGATGGCGCGCTATATCAACGCGGACAGTCTGGCGTTCATTTCGATCGATGGCCTCTACCGGGCGCTCGGCGAAAAGCGGGACAACGCCAACCCGCAGCGTTGCGACGCCTGTTTTACTGGCGAATATCCAACCACGATCACCGACTGCGACGTCGAGGGTAAGCCGAAACCGCTAAGTTTGGTGGCTAGTCGCTAACCAGGGTTCCGATCATCCTGAGCAGCCCCGCAGGCGGCGTATCGAATCATCCTTCAATTTGGGACTTCATCCCTACTCAGGATGAGCGGAACTGATTACAGGCCTCGCCATGACCGATTCCCCCAAACCGTTCGAAGGCAGGCTCGCGCTCGTGACGGGCGCCAGCCGCGGCATCGGAGCGGCCACTGCCGAAGCACTCGCCCTTGCGGGCGCGCATGTCATCCTCACCGCCCGCACCGCCAAGGCGCTCGAGCAGGTCGAGGAGCGAATTCACGAAGCGGGCGGCAATGCCACCATTGCACCGATGGACCTCACTGACCCGGAAAACATCCAGAAGCTCGCTCAGGCGGTGGCCGAACGATGGGGAAGCCTCGACATATTGGTGCTCAACGCGGCGATGCTCGGGTCATTGTCGCCGGTGGAGCATCTCGATCCCAAGGAACTCGAGCGCGTCTTCAGGCTCAACGTACTCGCCAACCAGGCGATGATCTCCGCCTTCGACCCTCTGCTCCGCCGCGCGGAAAAGGCCGAGGTCGTCGGGATCACCTCGTCGGTCGGCGCAGAGCCGCGCGCCTTCTGGGGCGGCTATGGCGCGTCCAAGGCCGCGTTCGATACGATGCTCGGCGCCTACGCCGACGAGACCGCCCACGCTGGTCGACTGCGCGTCCAGATCATTGATCCGGGCGCCACGCGCACCCGCATGCGCCAAAACGCATTTCCGGGTGAAGAACCAGAGAGCGTCAAGGCACCCGAAGTCGCCGCCGCTGTCGCCTACCTCGTCGACCCCGCCCGGGTCGGCAGCGTGGTCGAGCGCGGCCTCGCCACCCGCACCTCCGGACGCCTCGGTACGTACCCGCACCGGCCGCCTGCTCGGCGACGCGGTGGTGTGCGTGCTGGTGTAGGGGGGTGCAGGTTTCCCCGGGCGCCCGGGGAACCCTGACCCGGACAGGCGAAGCAACACCTGTCCGCTGCAGGTATTGCCCGTCAGCCCGGCCGTACGACGCGAGGGGGAGCAGCGACCAGAGCGTGCTAGCCCTCGGGCTGGGTGACAAAGTCGATCAGCTCCTCGACCCGGCCGAGGAGGGCGGGGTCGAGGTCCTGGAAGCCGCGTACGCCGCCCAGGATGTGCTTCCACGCCCGGGCGATGTCGGCCTGGTCGCGGTGCGGCCACCCGAACTGCTGGCACACGCCGCGCTTCCACTCCACGTTGCGCGGCACCGTGGGCCACGCCTGCTTGCCCAGCCGCTGCGGCTTCACCGCCGCCCAGATGTCGATGAACGGGTGGCCGACGATCAGCACGTGCTGGCCCACCGGGGACTTCGCCACGGACTGCGCGATCCGGCTCTCCTTGGACCCGGGCACCAGGTGGTCCACCAGTACGCCGACCCGGCGCGCCGGCCCGGGCTGGAACGCGAGCAGCTTCTCGCCGAGGTCGTCGACCCCGTCGAGGTACTCCACGACCACGCCCTCGACCCGCAGGTCGTCGCCCCAGACCTTCTCCACCAGCTCGGCGTCGTGGCGACCCTCGACGAGGATCCGGCTCGCCCGCGCGACCCGGGCCTTCGCGCCGCGCACGGCGACCGATCCGGAGGCCGTCCGCGTGGGTGCCTGGGGCGCGGCGCGGGTCGGCGCCACCAGGACCACCGGCCGGCCCTCGAGCAGGAACCCGGGCCGGCTTGCCGCGCCGTGCTGTGGCCGGGCGACGGCGACTCTTCGAGGGTGACCGTGCCGAGGTCGCGCTCGACGCGCACGATCTCCCCGCACCAGTCGCGCACCTAACTGAACGAAGCGCCGGCAGGGAAAA